>NZ_CP135275.1:2543750-3179687 GCF_032302195.1 Paenibacillus sp. MMS20-IR301 | reverse complement strand
AGGAATTGTTCCCTATGCTCCGGTCTATTATAATAATCATTTCTATCTGGTTGGTGAGCCATACAATAAAGATAATAACCTGTATATCATCAATACGGACGGCAAGCTTACCAAGAAGATTAGCGTGAAGCGCGGATTTATCGGCAGTGAGCTTCCTCCTTCGATCAGCAAGGAGGGGAATATTGTTTTTGGACAACGTGTGTATGACCCAAGCGGCAAGCTGATCTGGAGCTTCCTGCCTGCTTCCCTCAAGGAAAAGGTATACCGGTTCTACCCGAAAGACAGGCTAACGATAGACAGCAAGCAGAATATCTTGTTCACCAGTATGGATAACCTGAACGGCGGTAACGGTATTACATCCATCAATATGATTTCCCGGAAGGTAAACTGGTATGTGAAGGTAGATTCTGTCCTGGACAGTCCGGTAGTCATCGGGAAAGACGGAACAGTCTATGTCTGGGGAACCAAGCTGTTTGCATTTGGCTCTTAAGCTGTATCAGATTCATAAATATGAGCTGGAAGGACAATGAACGACATCATGAGTACGAAGCCGTTAGTGAAAACTGTTACATTTTTTGAAGCCCTGGCCCTGGTGGTAGGAATGATTATCGGATCGGGGATTTTCCTGAAGCCGGGGATTGTACTGAATAACGCGGGAAGCCCATGGATGAGCATCCTGGCCTGGGGTGTAGGGGGACTGATTACGCTGGCTTCGGCCCTGAGCGTGGCGGAGATCGCTGCGGCAATTCCGAAGTCAGGCGGCCTGTATACCTATTTAAGTGAATTATACGGCGGTGTATTCGGCTATCTGCTGGGCTGGGTGCAGGCGGTAATCTCCTATCCGGCATCGGTTGCGGCGCTGGCGATTGCTTTTGCTACCTACTCGGGGTATTTCCTGCCGCTCAATCACTGGCAGCAGAAGCTGCTGGCGGTGGGCATTCTCGGGTTCATTCTGCTGATGAATGTCATTGCCACCAAATTCGGCGGAATCATCCAGACGGTGGCAACGGTGGGCAAGCTGATTCCGGTGGCAGGGATCGTGGGTGTAGGCCTGTTCTCTAACCTGGCTCCCGGCTTTGGCGGAATTGGCGCATCAGCTGCGGGTGCAGGCTTCGGGGCTGCGGTGCTGGGCACGCTCTGGGCGTATGACGGCTGGATCAGCGTCACTAATATGGCAGGAGAAATCAAGGACCCGGCAAAGACGCTGCCAAAAGTCATTTCAATCGGGGTTATCTTCGTAATCGCTGTATATGTACTCTTTAACATTGCCGTGTTCAAGGCGCTGCCCTACGGGCAGATCATTTCTTCAGCGACTCCGGGTGCGGATGCAGCAGAGGCGCTGTTCGGCAGCGGCGGCGGAGCTTTCATTACAGCAGGGATTATTGTCTCTGTGCTGGGAGCGCTCAACGGATATCTGATGACTGCGGCGCGGGTGCCGCAGGCGATGGGGGAGCAGAAGCAGATTCCGTTTTCCCGGGTGCTGAGCAGCATTCATCCGAAGTTCCAGACACCGGCCAATGCGCTTATTTTCCAGAGTGTGCTGGCAGTCATCTATATTTTCTCAGGGACTTTTAACACGCTTACTGATCTGCTGGTGTTTGTGCTGTGGATATTCTTTACGATGGGCGTATTCGGCGTGTTCCTGCTGCGCCGGAAGCTGCCGCCGGTTCAGGGGCGCTACCGTGTGCCGTTATACCCGCTGACTCCGATAATCGGGGTAGGCGGCGGAATTTACATTCTGGCCAGTACAATCATCAGTGATCCGCTGCGCTCGCTTGTAGGCATCGGCATTACGCTGGCCGGACTCCCGATATATTATGTGCTGGCCCGGAAGAACCGGGAGTAGCCAAGCTTGCGGAATCTGCTGCGGTGCAGGGCTGTTCCTGCTTTGTGCTGCGGCGGTCTGCTGCTGATATATTAATTTTAAAGAAAAGGTTGACAGAGGCGGATTTAAAAAGTATACTATGAAAGTATCTTTTGAGCGGAAGTTCACAGCTTAGAGATTCTCGTCTAGTATAATTGCATACATAGACACCATCTGGACTCTTAGCTCAGTTGGTAGAGCAGTTGACTCTTAATCAATTTGTCCAGGGTTCGAGTCCCTGAGAGTCCATCCTAAAGAAAACGGCAGAGATGCCGTTTTTTTGCTGTCTGGATATAATTAATAAGATTTTGGGTCCCGTAAAATACCTGAGTCCGCTTATTATCACGGAAGTGAACTCATTCAAGGATGAAGCAATATACATCTTCAGTTCCTAGAGGAAACTCAGGGATAGTTGTATTATGTGCAATTATATGGAAAGAAAAGAAGTTGCTCGATCGGATAGCTGCACTCTGTACAACTAAGTTCGCCTGAAAATAAACAGTGCTGAATAGCACAATCAACAGCTACAAAATATCAAAAAAATTGAATTAGTATATGTTTTCGTTGTTTTGCCTAATTATGGGCGGCCATTACATTCGTCTATACTAACCTGAGACGGTGAAGGGGGAAGTGAGGAGGCGGAAACGAGCGGAACATTATTTTATGAAAGCGCTTATTAATCTTGTTAAGTGCTGTTTGCTATACCTAAAAGGAGGATATTTAATGAAAAAAGGACAACGAATACTTGTTAAGCTGCTTATCCTTGCAATTCTTGTATCCATGACGGCCTTGGGTCAGCCGCTCAAGGTAAACGCCTCAACCCTTCCGGGTTCGTTCGCCAAAGGCGCCGATGTCAGCTGGCTGCCGCAACTGGAAGCCTTGGGTTATAAATTCTACAATGAACAAGGAGCAGAGCAGGATCTGCTGCAGATCTTAAAGGATTACGGAATCGACTCGATCCGCTTGCGGGCTTTTGTGAATCCGTCAGATGATCCTTCCAATGGCCATAACAGTACAGAGGAACTGGTGCAGTTGGCCTCCCGTGTAAGCGCTCTCGGGTTCAGGGTTATGATTGATTTGCATTACAGCGATTCCTGGGCGGACCCGGGGAAGCAGGTTACACCTGCAGCCTGGGCTAATGACAATCTGGAGCAGTTGAAGGTGCATGTATCGGAGTATACTTCGGAAGTCATGAATGCGCTCAAGACGGCAGGCGTAACCCCGGAGTGGGTGCAAATCGGCAATGAGATTAACAACGGAATGATGCACCCGCTCGGGAGCTACAGCAACACTGAGAATCTGGTTCAATTGATTCAAGCCGGATCAAGTGCGGCCAGAGCGGTTTTCCCGGCAACGAAGATCATCATTCACCGGGCGAACGGGGCAGATAACGGAGTAGTCTCTTTCTATGACGGACTGGTTGCGGCAGGGCTCAAGGATACTGATTACGACATTATTGGTTTATCCTATTATCCCGAGTCGGTCTTCACTTCCAGCATTGATGAATTATCTGCCAACATGAATACGCTCGCTGCTAAATTTGGCAAGGAAGTTATGATTGTAGAGGTTGGCGGAAACGTCAGCACGAATGCAGACAATGTATATAACATGCTCGTAGCTGTGCAGAACCATTCCAAGGCGGTGCCGGACGGGCAGGGAACAGGCGTGTTTTATTGGGCGCCTGAAGGCGTTTATTTCGGATATCCGCTGTCTGCATGGAATCCGGATGGTACTCCTTCTTTTGCAATGAATGCATTTAAGGACGGGGCTGCGGAGATTAACCGCTATCCGGTAGAATCACTTACGCTGGATAAGCACACAGCTTCCATTGAAGAAGGGGGAACGGGCAGTATCAAGGCTGTCATAAGTCCTGATAATGCAACCTATAAAGGCGTTACCTTCACAAGCTCCAATCCCGAAGTTGTAAAAGTAGACCGGTATAAGGGCACGATTTCCGGCCTTGCTGCCGGGACAGCTACAGTAACTGCTGTTACGTATGACGGCGGGTTTACAGATGCTGCTGAAATCACTGTAGTTGCGGGTACAAGCTTAATCCAGAATCCCGGTTTCGAGGATGGCTTGAACAACTGGACAGTTACAGGTGATGCCGGCGCGGTAAGTACAGATTCCGACAAGCATTCAGGATCAGCTGCATTGCATTACTGGAGTGCGGGAGCTGGTGAATTCCAGGTATCCCAGACGATTACAGGGCTTGAGAATGGAACCTATCAATTATCGGCCTGGGTCTCGGGCGGCGGTGAGGAAGAGACCGCTGAGATTTTTGCGGGAGATCAGAAGCAGAGCTTCAAGAATACAGGCTGGCAGATCTGGTCCAATCCGGCGATTGATCATATTGAAGTTACGGATGGAATACTCAGCATTGGCGCAAAGCTGAAATATTCCGGCGGGCAGTGGGGAAATATTGACGATTTCAAGCTGGTTAAGCAAGCCGGAGCCATTCAAACGTCGAATCTTACAGTGAACGGAAAGCTTGCTGACTGGTATTTGGAAGGGAACAAGCCTTCAACATTCGGTGACAGCAACGCTTCGGGCGGATTTGATTATGGCGACGATAAGCCAATTGATTTCACGATTACCCACGAGATTACAGGACTTGAGCCCGGAACCTATACACTGAATGCTAAAGTATTCGGGGACAAAGGCGAGCCTGATCCCGGATCAGTCATGTACATTGTTTCGGAGGGACAGACTTATTCCGTTCCAATCACCTATTCAGGCAGCGCCTGGCTGAACCCCCGGACGCTGACACTGAAGTATGTACATGTCGGGGATGACGGAATTGCCCAAGTGGGCTTCACGGTAAAAACAAATTCGGACAATCATTACGGTTACCTGGACGAGGTGACATTTGTGCGGAACCCTGACTCTTCTCCGGAAATTCCAAGTGAGCCTACGCCGGATCCGGGAGAGGCGCCGGCAGAAACGCCAGTAGAATCTCCGGCTGCAAGTCCAACTGCAAGCCCTTCACCAAGTCCAACCGCGGATTCCAGCAGTGTGTGGTCTGCTCCGCAGGCGGCACTGAAGCCAACGCCGCAGCCAGCGGCGCAGCCGGATGTTAAAGTGCTGACTACCCCGGAAGCAAATGCTGAGAATAAGATTGTAATCTCGGCTCAAGACGGAGTGAAGGAAGTAAGGCTGCCTGCAAACGCAGCTGCAATAAATGGGACAAATCGCCTAAGAGTGGAAGCTAAGGATGCGGTTATAGAGATTCCGGGGAAGGTTCTTAAGGAGCTTCAAGTGCTCGCTGGAGAGAATGCTGAGGATAAAATGATTTCCTTAGAATGGGCGTCTTTGTCTGCTGAAGACAAGTCCGCGCTGTTACAACTGGCGGATAACAAGAGTGATGCTGAACTGAAGCTGGCTGGAGATGTGTATAGCTTCAATCTGTCTATCGTTAATCCGGACGGTACAAAGACCCCGATGACACACTTCACAGAACCGGTCACCCTCCGTTTGAAGGTGCAGGCTGGCGCAAATGTGCAGCTGCTCGGAGTGTATAATATCGCAGACGAAGGGACACTTGAGTATGTTGGCGGAACGATGGATCAGGGTGTGATGCTCGCTCAGGTAAATCATTTCAGCAAGTATGCCGTACTCGAATATAACAAGACTTTCGCAGATGTTGCCAGCGATCATTGGGCATACAACGTAATTAAAGAAGCTGCAGCCAAACATATTATTGCAGGCATCAGTGAGAGCAGCTTCGCACCCAAGCAAGAAGTGACCCGGGCAGAATTCGTCTCCATGCTCGTCCGCGCGCTTGGTGTGAAGAACGCTAATGCCAGTCCGTTTAATGACGTAGAACATACAAAATGGTATGCGGGCGGGATTGCAGCGGCTTATGAAGCCGGTCTGGTGAAGGGTTACGCAGCAGGCAGGTTCGAGCCTGAAGCGCACATTACACGTCAAGAGATGGCTGTGATGCTGATGCGGGCTTACGAGATTCGCACTGGAAATGTAACACCGTTAGTTTCACTTGCTAAATTTTCCGATTCAGACAAGATCGACAACTGGGCTGTGAATGCAGTAAGTGCTGCTCAATCACTCGGCTTCATCAATGGAAACGCGGATGGCTTCTACCTGCCGCAGTCATTCACGAACCGGGCAGAAAGTGCGAAGGCAGTATCTTTGCTGCTTGCGAAATAATCCGGACTGGTATTCTTTAAAAGTAAAGACCGTTATCTGATCTTATAAAGGTGATCGGATAACGGTCTTTTTGCTGATGAATTTGGACTAAATATGCTCCGCAAGCTGTACCTCGAACCCGTCCGGGTCCAGGATATACAGGAAACGCAAATGCGGATTGGGGCTTACGGGCCCGCGCGCAATAGGGATACCCTCGTTGCTTAGCTCGGTTATAGCTTCATCCAGTGAACCTACCTCAAATCCGACCGATACGCCGCATTCCGGCTTCAGATCCGGGTCACTGCCCCGGATTAACTCGATTTTTGGCTGCCCTGCTGCACCCAGCATGACAATCTGCCGCCCTCTGCTCTCAAATCTGCGCTCTATAGGCAGCCCCAAAATCCGGTGATAGAAATCCAGGGAAGCCTCCAGATCGCGTACTCTCAGCGTAATCCAGTTCATGCTTAACTTCATGTGGCTAGGCTCCTTTGTATGTAATCCTGATTGTGTCCATTATATACGATTAGTTTGTCTTTTTTAACAGACGTCTTGTGCCTGATAACGCTACAATTAATTAGGAAGGTTGTTAGTTGACTGCCGGAGGCTACAGAATGAAAAAGATTCTATTGTTGTCGGTATTACTTGTGCTTGCAGGACTACTATTTGGAGCATGGCTGCTGGGAGGCGAGGGGTCTCAGGAAGCTGTGCCTGAATTAACGGCTGCGCAGAAGCGGGAGGATTTCGCGTTTCTGGCTAAGCTTGTGAAGGAGGCGTATCCTCTGGGGCAGGTGCTGCAGACGGACAAAGGGCTGGCAGATCCGGATGAGCTCAGTCAGGATTTCATTACCCGGGCCGGAAAGACTCCCGATAATGCAGCATTTCTAGAGCTATTCTTCGAGTATATGACATTCCTGGGACAGGCGGGACATGCGCAGGCAGTATTCGATGAGCCGTATGAACCGCTATTAGCTTACTTCTATAATATTGATAAACAGGCTTACCGCTCAAGGGAATATTGGCGTGAACTGGCTGCCGGGGTCCAGATGTATGTATATTCCGAAGCTGATATTTATTATGAACAGGGCAAATATGTGCTGAAGCAGGATTACTATGCCGGTGAATCCCTGTTTCCGGCAGGCTCTGTCATTAAGCGGGTGGACGGCCTTGCTGTAGAGGCTTATGCCAAGTCGGTGCAGACCCGGCTTCACCTTGCCTGGGATGCGGAGCTTCATCAGGTCTATCTGCAGACGCTGCTTGGTGCCGATCCTGGCACCGGCGCCTGGCTGATTGAAGCCGTCCGTCCTGACGGTACGGTAGCCAGAGGCGATTTTCCTGTATATCAGGGATATAAGCCGCCTTATCCCGACGACCAGCAGGATAGTAATGTAATTACCCGGGAGTTGGACGGCCAGACCGGATACATTAAGATTTTCAGCTTTGCCGGTGATAAGGAGCAGGATGGCCGGGCCATTCAGGAATTCATGCAGCAGTCGGCGGGGAAATACTCCAAGCTGATCATAGATTTAAGACGAAACGGCGGCGGGGAAGATGATTACTGGGCGGATAATTTAGTGAAGCCTTTGTTACAAGCACCCGTAGATTATGTACAGTCGGCGAGCGTAAAGAAATCCTTTCTGGAACGTTATGGCTTGCGGTTTCGCCTGTACAAACAATTGGTCAGCTCTACGCTGACCCAAAGGGACAGATATGATGTAACCGGAGTAACCAGAGAGTATCTGCCGGACCTGGACTCTGCAGAATGGGTTACTTACAGGGTGACTAAGCATTGGGAGCCGGAGAATTCTTTTCCCTTTAACGGCAAACTGGTTGTGCTTGTAGACAACGACAGCTTCTCGGCGGCTGACAACTTCACTGCGGCTGTCCGCAAGCTGGGGCTGGGTACGGTAGCAGGAACGAATACGGGAGGCGGAGCCTGTGTGTACATGGAGCCTTACCGGTATGCGCTGCCGAACAGCGGGCTGATGTTCAAGCTCGAAACAGACCTGAACAGAAATGCTGAAGGGCAGATTAATGAAATCTATGGAACGCAGCCGGATGTTCTGCTGGAGAGCTCAAGGTATCCTACAGCTTATCCGGCCGGTTATGACCCGGAGGAGTTGAAGCAGGATGAATGGGTCCGCAAGGTGATGGAGGGATTGTAGCGGGCCGAACCTGCAGCCTTCAGCGTGTAATATACAGAATCCGTGATTCCGGACACATGAAGACAAATAAATGGACCGGGTGAACAAAGTTCAGGAAAGTATCAGGGTTGCGCCGGTCGGGAAAGGTGAACTGCGGATTTAGAATTTGATTCTCCGTGTCGGAGTTAATGGAGCAGACAAACCGCATAATCCGGCCTGTCCGGGGGCAGCGGTGCAAAACCGGGTCATTATACCAGACGGGTACTCCACATACATTCATCTCTTCCAAATCCTCAAAGTTTACGGCATCTACATCCTCGTATACCTCGTAATTCACCTGCTGATATTCAATATCACGGACACGGCCGGAAGTGCTGAACCAGGCATCTGAGTGATTTACTAAATTAATAACGGTTGGAGCAGCCGGGTTAGAGTAGTCGAGGAATACACGGCTCAGGCATTCATTTACCGGGAAGGCTAAATGGAGCTTGTCTGCTCCGAGCCAGGAGAATTTCGGATCAGTTCCATCGATAGTTCCAATGTATTGAAAAGGAGTCTTTAGGTCGGGGTGTACCGGTTTAGTGTATCCCTCAGGAAGAGGACCGCCAATCCGGTGGCGTCCGTGTTTGCTTTTGCGCAGGAAAAAGATCCGGTTCTCGGGAAAAGAGATGTCCTCCACCTTTTGATTAGGGTACCATTTCGCATCCAGGTTATCCTCCTCCTCCAAGTAATCACTTACGCTAAGCAGGGTATGTCCTTTGAACGCCCCCGTCTGCCCCCGCTCCATACGGTTGAAGAATTGAAAGGTCGCTTCATCCACACAGTGGGTATAGATAGAGGCCGCAAGATCATAGTCATGAATGATGCTGAAATGTACATGGCGGATCCCCTCATTTTGTTGTATAAGGGCATGAATGTGAGCTTTGTAGCGCTGTTCTTGCTCCTGCATAAATTTAATGTTCCTGTAGAGGTGTACACAATTCCAGAGGGCCTCAGAACGGAGCAACACCCTCTGATCATCCCGGTTCTTAGTCTCTTCCAGCCATTTTGAGACATCTGCGTAGACCATTCCTTGTTTATTAGCAGGACTGATGTAGACGTTGTACGGCCCTGTGTGGATTAAAATATGATATTGATCTGGGCCAAAGGATGCTGCAGGAACAACCTTGACCGGTGACGCTGAATTCACCTTCTGAAGAAACGCCTGGACCTCAATGGGGTCTAAAATGGCAGCACGTCCTTCTGATGAACTCACATGAACCTCCACTCCTCTTCCTGTATCAATAGGCTCCCAGGTTATAGTCTGTCTGCTGAAAAATCCTGCCACTTTCTGCCTCATCTCCATTTGGAATAATATAGGTTGTAAGATATCTTCCCTATTGGCGGAGCAGAATCCTGCATACAGAAAAGATTACAGCAGTGTAGTACAATATTAAGATTAAGATTAAGAAGGATTGCTAACAGGAGGCTTGATTATGAATATAACAACAGTAGACAAAAGCGGAAAATTAATAGCCATAGTGAACGGAAATGAGATTGTGGTCAATGATGTGCAGAGCGCGCTGGATCTGATGGCAACCGTCCGTTATGAGGCTGACTGCGACCGGATCATTATCCACAAAGCGCTGCTCAGCGAAAGCTTCTTCGATTTGAAGACCAGGCTTGCAGGCGATATTCTGCAGAAGTTCATCAATTATCATGTAAAAGTGGCAGTGGTAGGCGATTTCAGCGGCTATTCCAGCCGGAGCCTGCGCGATTTCATTTATGAGTGCAATAACGGGAAGGATATCTTTTTCCTGGATGATGAGCAGCAGGCGGTAGAGAAGCTAAGTGGAGTATAGGCGCAGCCTTAACTTATCGCTGATATCATAATGAAATTGTTAACTCCGGTCCTTCAGGGCCGGGGTTATTTGGTTTTCAGGTTAATGGTAATTCAGGACAATGTTAATATATGAGCAATCGTTAACATTAATTAGTTGGAATTTTAACAATTTCGCGGCCGTAAATTAACAGTTGCCTCTTAAAGTAATAGGTATAAAAACTAGGGAGGTTAATATGAATACCAAAAATTCAAAGCGGATGTTAAGCGCGTTCATGGCTGTCCTGCTGCTGCTGATGACGCTGCCTGTATCCCCTCTTGTGAATGCTGCACCTGTAAGTGTTGCAGAATGGGTCTTTGACAAAGATCCTGATACTACTAAGACATTAACAAGTTTCCCGGCGACTGGCGGCCTTGCCGCAGCTCCCACGGTAACTCTCTCTACATATATGGGGGAGAACTCGGCGGGTGGTGCAGTTGGGGCGTATAACGCAACTCAGAAATCATTCTCGGTTGCAGGCTGGGATGGCGGCGCTAATATTAAGTATTGGAAGCTGGCACTTTCGACTGCCGGTTACGAGAATTTGCAATTATCCTTCAATTCCTATGGATCGGGTACAGGTCCGCGGGATTTCAAGCTGCAATACAGCACAGATAACCACACCTTCACAGATGTGGAGAATGGGGCGTTTACCAATACATCGGCATATAATTCTGTACCTACCCTCTCAGACCTGCAGCTGCCTGCAGCGGTAGATGATAGTGCAGCAGTATATCTGCGCTTCCTGCAGACAAGTGACCTGTCCATCAGATCAGGGACGGGTACTTATTCTCCTACTGAAACAGTAGGTGCAGGAGGTACCTCCCGTCTGTTCAATATTTACATCAAGGGTGAGCAGAAGGCTGACTCAGGAGTAGTTGCTGCGGTTACGGCCACCCCGGATCACGGCACGCAAATTGCGCTGGGAAGCACAGTGTTCCTGTCTACCCTCACCCCGGATGCCGCTATCGAGTACACACTGAACGGCGGAGCTGTTGAGACGATCAATGCAGCCTCCGGCCAGGTCGTTATCGATGCCTTCAACCAGCCGGGAAATCTGGCAGTTATTACAGCTAAAGCTGTAAAAGGGGCAACTGCAAGTGTGGAAAGAACCTTCACCTATACGCAGGCGCAGGTCAGACCTGTCTCGGCTAATGTAACAGGCTCCATCTCCGATGGTACGCAGGTTAAGCTGACTACACCAACGGAAGGGGCTGCAATCACTTATATTCTGACCCGGAAGGCTGGTGAATCCGGCGAAAAGGCAGATGCCAAAGCAGCGTATACGGCTCCAATCACATTAACTGCGGACATGCTTCCGGCCAGAATCGAAGCCACTGCGGTAATGGCAACCTATAAGGACAGTAATCCTGCAACCTTCAATTATACCCTTAAGGAAATTGGTGCGGAGGAGAAGGTTTACTTCGGCCAGCTGCACGGGCATACGACCCAGTCCGACGGATCAGGTACTTTGACAGACGCATATACTTACGCAAGAGATGTGGCCGGACTTGATTTCTTCGCCGTAACGGACCACTCCAATTATTTTGACACCACCAGTGCACCAGTCGAATATGAGAACAGCTTCAATAATGCCAAGTGGCAGTTGGGGCAACAAGCGGCCGCAGCTGCGGCAACACCTGATTTCGTCTCCTTCTACGGCTATGAAATGACCTGGACCGGCGGTCCCGGACATATCAACACGTTCAATACAGAAGGGTTCGTCAGCAGAAACAATCCTAAATACGCTTCCGGTGTATCCGGCATGACGAATTTCTATAAGCTGCTGAAGGATACTCCGGGCGCAATCGGCCAGTTTAACCACCCGGGAACGACCTTCGGCGATTTCGACGCATTCTCGAACTATGATCCAGAGCTGAATAAGCATATGACTCTGATTGAAGTGGGCAACGGGGAAGGCGCTGTTACCTCCGGCGGATATTTCCGTTCTTACGAATATTACAATAACGCGCTGGATAAAGGCTGGCATCTGGCGCCAACCAACAATCAGGATAACCACAAAGGCAGCTGGGGCAACTCCAACACAGCCAGAACGGCAATTGTGACGGATGATTTCAGCAAGGAGGGTGTATATGCCGCCCTTCGTAATCTGCAAGTGTATGCAACAGAGGATGAGAATCTGGAGATCAAATATAGAGCAAACGGCGAACTTCTGGGAGCAAGCCTGCCGGCAGGCATCGCTGAGCTGAATATCAGCGCCGATCTGCATGACCCGGATGCAGGGGACCAGATCGGACAAGTATCGGTCATCAGCAGCGGCGGCGCAGAAACCCATATTCAGAATTTTACAACCAACGAAGCTAACTATTCGGTCAAAATCGATAACCCGGCTAAAGGCTATTACTACATCCGGGTAGTACAGGGCGACGGAAATATTGCAGTAACTGCACCAGTATGGGTAGGCGAGGTTGAGAAGGTCGGCATCACTGCTGTAACCTCTTCGGCCAGCATGCCTGTAACAGGTGAAGCGCTGAACATTACTGCGGAAATCTTCAACAATGAAGCAGCTCCGGCAACCATTGAGTCGATCAGCTACCGTATCGGCGGTGCAGCTGCTGAGGATAAAACGTTAAACAGTACGCTGGAATCCTTCAAAACATTGAAGGACAGCATTACCTATACCCCGTCAGCTGCAGGCCAGGCGACAGTAGAGGTTACTGTACATGCACTCGTGAACGGCAACAGCCGGACGCTTACCGGTCTGCTCCAGCTGAATGTCCGGGATGCAGCCAAGCTGGTGAACATCGGTGTAGATGCCTCGCATAAGAACGAATATGTAGCCGGCAACTACGCGAACAGCCTGACTAATTTTGCGAGGCTGGCAGAGGATTATGATATCCGCCTGGTCGAGGTTAAGGACGGGATTACGCCGGAGAAGCTTGCTGAACTGCAGGCGTTCATTCTGACCCCGCCAAACCGGAAAGCCTCTGTAGGTGCTTTCGGTGAGTATACAGCGGAGGAGCTCGCTGCTGTGAAGGCTTTTGCCGACAGCGGTAAAACTCTGATTGTTACCGGACTCGCGGACTATGGCGACGGAAAAAACGCTTCGATCTATCACGCGGCATATCAGCAGAATTTAATTCTGGATGCACTGAACGCCAAGGCACGGCTTGTAGATGATGAGCTGATCGACAATACAAATTATGTGAGCCAGAATTTCCGGCTCCGCTTCAAAGCCTATAATATGGACAGCCCGTATACGTTCGGTGTAGATCCGGCGCAGGAATACAGCTTCTATAGCGGCTCTTCGATTACTGTAGCGGATGCGGATAAAGCTGCTGTGACTACTATCGTAGCTTCACATGCCACTTCGGAAAGCCTCGATTCGGATAAAGACGGCCTGGGCGGTGAAGGCAACCCGGTAGTAAAGGGGAATATTCCAGTTCTGACTGTAGAGACGCTGGATAAGGGAGCCAAGCTGTTCGTGGCCGGTTCAGTGTTCATGTCGAACTTTGAAGTGCAGGCAACGCTGGACAATGCGGCTGAGCTTGGATACAGCAACTACAACATCAGCCAGAATATCCTGAAGGAGATTGCCCCAAGAACCATAACCCCGATTGCTGAGGTTCAGGCGGCAGCGGAAGGCACGAAGTTTACGGTTCAGGGTACGGTTACCTCCAATGCGAGCGGGTATAACCAGAGCACTGCGTTCTTCGACTCTATTTACGTACAGGATGATACGGCCGGAATTAACCTGTTCCCGGTATCGGGCAACTTCAAAGCCGGACAGAAGGTAGAGGTTACCGGAACCGTAGGCGGATATCAAGGGGAGAAGCAGTTGACGGTTACGGATATCCAGCTCCTGGACGCCAGTGTTAAGGAAATTGTTCCGGCGCTGGTATCTACTGCAGAAGCTACAGCTGACTCCAGCCGCGGAAGCCTGGTGAAGGTAGAAGGAATTGTGAAGTCTGTAACACTGGATAGCGGAAAAGTAGGAGCGATCGTCCTGAATGACGGATCCGGCGATGTAAGAGTATTTATCGACGGGTATATTACTCCGGATGTGCAGCTTGAATCCATTAAGGCTGGGGAACGGATTTCGGCCATCGGGCTGTCATCTGTAGACACTGTGGGCAAGAGAATCCGTGTACGTGACCGGAAGGAGATCAAGCATCTTACCGGCTCCATCATGAAGAAGATCGGCAGTTATTCCACAGGCTACTCCAGTAAGGACGGCGGTGTGGCCGAGATCGTCAAATACAACAGTGACAATCAAAAGTTCTATCTGGTGAACGGTAAAGAGAAGCAGGTTGATATTGTCAGCCTGAAAGGGCTGAAGTCCGGGCAGGATACGCAGCTGACGCTGGATCACCGGATTGATGTCAGCAAAATGATCGAAGGATTTACTTTCGGGGATATTACAAGCGTGGATATTAACACAAAACTGGATATTATTGCGATTGCGGTGCAGGAAGCAGATTACAGCAAAGCAGGCGCTGTTCTGCTGCTCGATTATGACGGCAAATACCTGAAACATTATGCTACAGGTGTACAGCCGGATATGATTACCTTCACTCCGGACAGTAAGTATGTGCTGACGGCCGATGAAGGCGAGCCGAGAGAAGGCTACAAAGCTCCGGCAACGGATCCCAAGGGATCTGTTACAGTAATCAATCTGCAGACTCAAAGTGCCAAAATCGTTGATTTCACCGGCTTTGACAGTACTGCGGCCAGAAATGCGCTTCTCGCAGACAATGTGATTCTCAAGAAACAAACTGCACCATCCGTAGACCTGGAGCCTGAATATGCGGCAGTGTCTGCGGACAGCAAGCTGGCCTATATCTCACTTCAAGAGGCTAATGCGATTGCTACACTGGATATTGAGAAAGGTATCTTTACAGCAGTCAAAGGCCTCGGATTCAAGGATCACAGTCTTACCGGTAATGAGCTGGATATGCGCCGGGATGGCAAAATACAGATTCAAACTGAAGCGAACGTGCTCGGGATGTACAATCCGGATGGGATCACCACCTACACAGCGGGCGGCAAAACCTATATCCTTACCGCCAATGAAGGGGATTCCAGAGACTGGAAAGGCCATCTTAACGAGAAGGATGTCGTACTTGGCAAAGGCCAGGATGGAGACAGCAGCAAGGATATGAAAGTCACTGCTTTCGATACCTCGGAATATGAAGTGGGTGCCGGCGGAACAGGCTTTAACAGCGGTACTATGTATCTGTTCGGTGCCCGTTCATTCTCGATCTGGGATGCAGCGGATATGTCCCTGGTATATGACAGCGGTGCGGAGTTCGAACAGATTACGGCCAAGCTGCTGCCGGAGTACTTCAACTGGTCCAATGATGACTATGTCTTTGAGAAAAGAAGTGCCAAAAAAGGACCGGAGCCGGAAGATGTTAAGGTAGGTGTCGTAGACGGCAAGCCTTATGCATTCATCGGGCTCGAACGGGTCGGCGGCAACATGATGTATGATATCTCAAATGTCAGCAGCCCTGTGTATTATGATTACCTGAACACCAGAGATTTCGCGAATTCAGTGGATAACTCAGGTTCGAAGCCTGCTTATAAAATTGCCGGCGATGTATCGCCTGAAGGACAGCATTTCATTCCGGCTGATCAGAGCCCGACACGTTACCCGCTGCTGCTAGTAGCTAACGAAGTGTCTGGAACCGTATCTGTTGTTGAAATTCCTAAAGGCTATTACACACCGCCGGTAGATCCGACACCGGTGCCAACAACAGCGCCGACAGCAACACCAACGCCGGAGCCGGAAGCAACACCAACACCAACGCCGGTAACCGGAACGCCGACAGCAACACCGGCACCGACATCAGCACCAACATCGGCTTCGGTCTCTGTGCCGGCTGTAACTCCGGTCCCATCGGCCACGCCTTCGGTACAGCCAACATCTTCGGCGCAGCAGATTACGGTTACCGGTACCGTTGCTGCAGCGGTATTGTCACTGAATGCCGGGACAGGAGAGGCAAGCTTCAAGCTTACAGATGAGGCTGCAGCCAAGCTGCTTGCGAATGCGGCAGCGGGCGGTACAGCCGGTCAGCGTACCGCTGTTGAGATCCGCGGGGGAGCTGTTAATGATGCTAAGAAAGTAACGGTAGAATTCAGCAGTGATTTCCTGAACAAGCTGGCTTCGGGAACACAGGCTGATCTGAGAATCAATACCGGTTTTGCTGTTATTACCCTGGGGAACCAGGCAGCTGATGCCATTAGCAAAGCAGCTAAGGGAGAGACTCTCCGCATTAGTGTGGACCGCTCCTCTGTAAGTGCTCTGGGCGGCAGTGTCCAGGCGCTGGTAGGAAACAGACCGGTGTATGATTTCACGATCACCGATGGTGTTTCCGGTATTACAAGCTTTGGCGGGGAAGCCGTCAAAGTACAGATTCCTTATAACCAGGCCGCCGGAGAAGATCCAAATGCGATTGCCGTCTACTATATTGATAATAGCGGCAATGCCATCTCAGTGCTCAGCCGCTACAATGCGGCAACGCAAATTGTGGAATTCCAGACCAGCCACTTCTCCAAATTTGCTGTAAGTTATCTGGATTCCGGGTTTAGGGATACCGCAGACCATTGGGCTAAGGACAGCATTAATTTTGCAGCGGCAAGAGGCTGGTTCACAGGGCTTGGAGACCGGAAATTTGCTCCGGACCAGACCTTAACCCGGGGTATGATTGCTACGGTCCTCGGTAAAATGTCCGGAGCGGACACATCGGCTGCGTCTTCCTTCACAGATGTCCAGGCGCAGAAATATTATGCTCCGTACATCGCCTGGGCGGCGGCAAACGGTATTGTTCAGGGTACAGGCAATAACCGGTTTGCTCCGGATCAGGCAGTGTCCAGAGAAGAGCTGGCAGTGCTGATGAACAATTATCTGAGCTATCTGAAGCTGCAGCCGGGGCAGCAGGCTGCGACTTCAAGCTTCGCAGACAGTGAGGAGATTTCATCCTGGGCAGCGGCTGCTGTGGCTAATATTCAGCAATCAGGCCTTATCAGCGGCAAACCGGGTAACCTGTTTGATCCTAAAGGAACAGCGACCCGTGCTGAAGTAACAGCCGTGCTGAAGAAGCTTAACGACAGCAGGTTTGCGCAGTAAGCTTCATGCTCCGTTACACCAATCATGGATAAACGGGATGTCACCCTGCCGCAATAGGGCGGGGAGACATCCCGTTTTTTTGATTATCCAGGAAATTAGGTAAACTGAACCATTGTGGATAAGGGTGGAAAAGTAGCTTGAGCAGTGTCGATCGGTACTTAAGGGAGTCAGGAGGCCGTGGCAGCAGAACAATAGATGGAAAAAGTACACTTGTTACAAGACGATGGAGGGAAGGTCAAACAGCAAGTGGAAAAAGAGCACTTAATATTAGGGGAACAGACCAAAATTAGAGAAATAGATGAAATTAAAGTACGTTTATCCATTTAATTCCATATATAAGAGAGGCCGGCTTCAGCATTTTAACCAGCGGATACTAAACAGAAGAATCTTCGCCAGGAGCAATAGTAACGGCTAAGCTAATACCCGGCGAGCAGCTAAGTTCGCCCGGAGGGCGGGTTTGTTCTGTTCATAAATTTATATTTTGAATATTTAACTATTTGGATTTAAACTATATAGATTGCTGCTGAAGCGTAGTCTTCGAAGCTAGTTTTGCGAAGGGGATTCCATGGAGCAGGTACTTACATAATTTTGAGGAGGAACAACAAGTGGAACTAGGAATTAGCACCTTTGTCGAGACAACGCCTGATGTGGTAACCGGCGAGACTATGACCCATGCGCAGCGGCTGCGCGAGGTAGTGGAGGAGATTGTGCTCGCAGATCAGGTGGGACTGGATGTATACGGCGTAGGTGAGCATCACCGGCCTGATTTTGCCGCTTCTTCACCTGCGGTAGTTATGGCTGCTGCAGCTTCGCTGACCAGCAGAATCCGCTTGACCAGTGCGGTTATGATTCTCTCTTCCGCTGATCCGGTACGTGTCTATCAGGATTTCGCTACACTGGACGGGATATCCGGCGGCCGTGCCGAGATTATGGTGGGCCGCGGTTCATTCATAGAATCATTTCCGTTATTCGGCTATGATCTGAAGGATTATGAAGAGCTGTTTGACGAGAAGCTGGACTTGCTGCTGAAGCTCCGGGAATCGGAGAAGGTGACCTGGAGCGGCAAACACCGTCCGGCTATCCGTAATCTGGGGATCTACCCGCGTCCGGAGCAGAATCCGCTGCCGGTCTGGATTGCGAGTGCCGGAAGCCCGGCGTCTGCGGTCCGTGCCGGGACCTTGGGGCTGCCGTTTGCATTGGCGATTATCGGCAATGTGAATCCGTCGGATTACGCGGAGCATGTGCGCCTATACAAGGAAGCAGCTGCCAAGGCAGGCCATGATGTATCGCAGCTGCCGATTGCCTCGCATTCACATGGTTTCGTTGCGGAGACTAAGGAGTCGGCGATCGAGAAGTTTTTCCCGTCTACATATGCCAGAACCAACTTCCGTGCAGTAGAGAAGGGGCTGCCCGCTTACAGCCGTGCCGATTATGATGCGGCCAGCAGCTTTGGCGGAGCATTATATGTAGGCGATCCGGAGACCGTTGCCCGCAAAATCATCCATCTCTATCAGCACGTAGGCATTACAAGATTCCTGCTGCATGTACCGCACGGCACGATGCCGCACGCAGAGGTCATGCAGGCTATCCGGCTGTTCGGCACCGAGGTCGCACCGCTTGTCCGGGCGGAAGTTGCCCGGCTGCAGCAGAATAGTTAACATACTAGATTGTTTTTGGAAGCTGTTTCTTCCCGTCTGCCTGTAAGGGGTTGGGGAGAGGCGGCTTCTATTCTATGTATCTATGTCTAAAGTAGTGCTATCTTGGATAATTCAGGGGAAAAAACTAGAAAAAATTAACGGAAATGATATAATGCTTATAAAGTTATGCTTATTAAGTCCTAATTTTTGAGGGAGTGAATTTCATGGATTCCAATTATTTCAATCATCATGACCCTTTCAATCATCATGATATACTTGACCATGCTTTCGGAAAGACTACCCACTCCTCACATGATCCGGTATTTGTCGAGGACTATTTCCGCAGTGACGGAACACATGTGAAGGCGCATATGCGCTCACATCCGGATGACAACCCGGTTAATAATTATTCCTATCCGGGCAATATCAATCCTTTTACGGGAGAGATTGCCACAGGTGACCCGCTTGCTTATCTCAGTACATATGACACATCCTTCCAGCATGTAATGCAGCACCCTAATCCGCTGGCTCATATTCAGGGTTATTCTCTTCCGGTGCTCACATTTATCTAATGACTTAGTCGCTTCAGGGACCCATAACCTTAGGTCGGGTCTCTTTTTTTTATTTCCCGGACAGAAAGGACAAGTGAAAATGACGGGTATAGATTTGTCATCATACCGCGCACGCCGCAAGCAGATTATGGACGCGATTGATGAAGTGGGGTGTACGGCAAGAGAACTAAAGGCTGAATCTGTAGAGCGGGTTCTGCAAGTGACCAAAGAAGGACTCGCGGATGATGTATTCAGAATTGTTGTTGTCGGAGAGTTTTCACGCGGCAAATCTACTTTTGTGAATGGACTGTTGGGGCGGCGGGTCCTGCCCTCTTCGGCTAATCCGACAACAACGGTGCTCAGCAAAATTGTCTATGCAGAGCAGCAGTATTATCGTCTGCACTATCGTGACGGAAGAGATATCATGAGTGTTACTGAAGCGGAATTTCAGTCCATTGTTGCACCGGAGGAGCCTGATCCGGACGACCTGCTGATGCTTCAGCAGCGTGATCATGCTCTGCAGGAATACGGAGCTGTCTCCTATGCTGAGATCGGTTATCCGGCTGCCTTATGCCAAGGCGGAGTAGAACTGATCGATACACCGGGCACGAATGATCTGGATGCTGCCCGTGAGGAGATTACATATAAATTCATTCCGGAAGCAGACGCGGCAATTTTTGTGTTATCGACCCGGCCTCCGCTTACCGAAACGGAGCTAGATTTTTTTAAGGACAGAATCCTCAAGGCAGATATCCAAAAGATATTTTTCGTCGTCAACTTTAAGGACCGACTCGCCACAAGTGAGGGACAAGAGAAGGTAATGAACCGGATTGTTAATCTGCTTACTCCGGTTGTAAAGGATTTGAGGATTTATCTGATCTCTGCCAAGCAGGCGCTTGATGCCCGAAGGGCAGCCTCTGGAGAAGCTGTAGCAGGCACTATTGTTCCTCTGTCCGACAGCGGATATCCGGAGCTTGAAGCGGCTGTCGGGCTTTTCCTGACCGAAGAACGGGGCAGAGTGAAGCTGGCCAAACCGCTGGAGCGCACCCTTCGCATGGCGAGTGAGCTGAAGCAGAATGCAATCCGGCTTCCGCTGTCCATGCTGGGGATACATTTATCCGAACTGGAGAAGAAGGCGCTGAAGATACAAGGGGAGCTGGACCGGGTAACCCGTGTGGCTAGTGATGCTATTCAACGGCTGAGTGTGGCACTGAATGCGGGAGGGTTGGGCATTCGCGTCCGCTGGGAGTCGGGACTGCATGAGGTGGCGACTGCTGCAGTTCAGACTGTTACGAACTATACAGGCCCGCTGCAGCAAGAGGAGATTGCCCGGGCTATTGAATCGGCGGTGGCCCCTATACAGACCTCATTGCAGGAGCGCATACATGCGGCACAAGCTGCTGTCCTTGAAGAGGAGACCGGGCGGAGCAACCGGCGGCTGGAGCAGGAGTGGGAAGCTATTCAGCAGATGATTCTTCATACATTTATCATGGATCCGGGGAAGAGCATGGAGGAGAGTGCCGGATTTGGCAAGCTGTACGACCAGGATGAGGTTATAGTCAAAACTGGAATCGGCTCACTAGGCATGCTGGGCGCGATTATCGGACTTCATGTCGCTTTGCCGCTTGCTTTACCAGCGCTTTTTTTCGGAGGAAGCTTCATGTATTCCTATTTTGATAACAAGGTCCGTGATAATGCACTGGCTAAAATCCGGGTGCAGGTGGAGCGGAGGTACAGGGATGTGATTCCTGCGATGTGCGCTGACCTTGATAAACAGTGGCAAAAAACAATTGAGGATACGATAAGGCATTTCGAGCAGGAAACAGGACGCAAGCTTAAAGCTGTTGCGGATCAATTGCAACAAGCAATCCGTGAACGTAATACTGAAGCGGGCAGCGTAGAACAGCAGAGAACTTATCTGTTGAAGCTTGAGACTCGACTGGATCATGTTATAAGCAATTTGGATGCGATGAGCGGTGAGCTCGGTATCGGAAGGAGCGGTTATAGTGAATCAGCTGGCAGCAGATGAGATCATTGCAGAGCAATATGAAGCCGGAAAAAGTCAGTTGCTTGAGTCCATTGCTCAAATAAAGGAGTGGACTGGCGGGCTTCTGCCGGGGTCTGTCTTTGTCCGGGAATTGGAGCAGCTGCAGGAGTCGATTGAAGAAAATTTTTGTACAGTTGTGGTCCTGGGTGAGTTCAAACGCGGCAAATCTACATTTATTAACGGGTTGCTGGGTGAGGCTCTGCTGCCGGCCGATGTAACCCCGACAACAGCCACCCTTAATGCGATTCACTATGGCGAGGAGCGCAGTTTAACCGTACATATGCAGGATGGATCATCAGAGCTACGGGAGCTTAGCCGGGAGAATATCGACGCTTTTTCCGCCGAGGGTGCAGAGATTCCGGATAAAATTCGCTATCTTAGAATGACTCTGCCGCTGGAAATGCTTGAATCTAAAATAATGCTAGTAGATACCCCGGGGGTTAATGACCTTAATCAGCAGCGTGTTGAGGTAACCTACCAGTTTGTGCCCCGGGCGGATGTGGTGATTTTTCTCCTGGATGCCACCTCGCCTGTGACCCGTTCCGAGAAGGAATTCCTGGCTGATAATCTTCCCGCCGGAGCAACGGGCCGTATGCTGTTCATCGCAAATTTCATGGATCAGATTGATGAGGATCCGGCTGACCATGTGGAGAGTATCACTAAGCGTCTGGCTGCTGCCCTGGGCGGGTTCAAACCGGCGGTTCTGCCATACTGTGCAACCCTGGCTTTAGAGGGAAGACTATCCGGAAATGATGAGTTCCTTGAAGCATCCGGGTATTTGTCTGTAACACAAGCAATCCGGGAGCTTATCAGCTACGGCTCACAGGGTGAGATGAAGCTTGAACGGTTCCGGACGCGGCTGCATACGCTGAGCGCTTCCATTGCCCGTGAGCTTGATGGCCGGCTTGCACTGCTGGATGTGACCGGGGAAGAGCTGGCAGGTAAACTGGAGAGTATTGAGAGCTTGATGCAACGCCACAGCCATATCCGCCTGCAGATGGAGAATTACACGAGAGACCGGGAAACAGAGATACTGGCCTTTGTCCGGAAATCCCTTATCTATTTTGAGCAGCAGCTGAAGGAAGATATGGAATTTGCGGTCTTACAGTTTAACGGCAATCAGCTTAAGGATTTCATCGAAATCCAGATTACCATGCAGGTGAAGCGACGGCTGAAGCAATGGATTGAGCTGCATTCGCAGCCCATGGTGAAGCTGCTGCAGATGCTGGAACAGGCGCTGGCTTCCGCACTGGCTGCAGAATTCAATACTGCCCTGTATCCGCTTGTGAATAAGAACAGGCTGGACGGCCTGCACAGCGAGGAGAGCGGATTCGCACTGACCGGTGACGATCTTTCCAATACCCCTATTATAGCAGGGCTGATCGCAGGTGGCGCCGGGATGCTGGCTATGCTGCTTGGTGGACCGATCCTGCTTCCGATCGTGGGGATGGCAGGATTCCCGTTCATACAGAAGCACATGCTGCAAGATCAGCTGAAAAAAGCGAAAGAAAAGCTGCTCCCGGAGCTTGATAATGCTATTGATCAAGTGATGGAGCAGTTCAGCGGACATGTAGAGCAGTGGCTGCTGAATAACGTCAGGCAGGTGCGGGAAGCAGCAGAGCAGCGATACGTAGATATTGTGCGTATGCATAAAATCCGGCTGGACACAGAGATATCCGGTGTGAAGCGTTCTCTGGAGGAGCAGGACCGGGAGAAGCAACAGCTGATAGAGGCAAGAAGGGAAATAGAGCTATGGCTATGCTAGAATCGGTGAATAATAGTATTGTGTATACAGGTCTTATAGTTGCCTTGCTGCTACTGTTTGCTGCAGGGCTGTATATCCGGCTGAAGCGGAATAAACGTAAGAAAGCAACGGAAACAAAGCTGCAAGCTGAGCTGACGAAACCCGTCTTTATAAGGACGGTGCAGCGGATAACCGGGGAGGAACTGGAGCGCCGGATTCCGCAGCAGCAGGTGAAGCTGCCGGATCAGTTAACCTTTTATCCGGCAGAGGAGCTGATGAAGAATACGGCGGAGCGCCTGGCGCTAATGCTGGAGCGGTTTGAGGAGCTGAAGGAGTATAGAAGTAAGCTTCAGCTGCTGGCTGATGACGCGGTTAAACCACTGCTGCTTGCGGTGATGGGGCTTTTTAAATCAGGGAAATCGAGCTTTATTAATGAATTGATTGGTATCAAGGATTTCCTGAGAACCGATGATGTCCCGGCTACAGCAGTTGTTACGATGCTCAGCTATGGCGAGACCAGGGAGGTTATCGCACATCTGCTTGACGGGAGTGCACAGTCGTATCCTTATGATAAGCTGCATGCTTTATCGGCAGAGGGGGATGAAGGGACGGCCGCCTTCAGGGCATCCATTGATTACCTGGAGGTCCGTCTTCCTGTTGACCTGCTGAGAAAGGTGACTATTGTGGATACTCCGGGACTGAATTCTGATAATGAGCATCATACCCGGGCAACCGAACGGTTTGCAGAACGTGCCGATCAAGTGCTGTGGCTGTTCTCCTACGGACAAGCAGGTTCCAGGCAGGAAATGTCCAGGCTTAGTCGAATGTCAGGCGGCTGGAAGCCTATCGGGGTTGTGAACTGCATTGATGAGCATGACCCGGAAGAGGGAGAACTCCCTGCATTCCTGCAGCAGGTACGCAGACGGCTCGGCAGCAGCATCAGCAGGCTGGAGGCGGTATCCACACTTCAGGCATGTGAAGGACGGATAACCGGAGATGTGGAACTACAGAACCGGAGCGGCTGGCATCAGCTGGAGCAGGCACTGCAGGATGAGCTTTATGGTAAATCCGCAATGAAGAAAACCGCCCGTCACCTGTCAAGACTGCATAGTCTTATCTCTGCTCTGCACAAGGATATTCATGAACAGAATAAAAAATACGAGGAAGCCTGCCTGCTTGCAGGTGACAAGAGCCAAATGATCCAGACGCTGAATAATAACCGGAAGAAGGTTCAGCAGCTGCTAAATGAGTTCAACGCTCTGAACAAGGAGACTGCACTGCATAATTTAGAGGAGCTGCATCCACTTCCGGGGACTGTAAGCGACTCCCAGAAACTGAACAAGCAAATGAAGATGCTGATAGCTGTACTTAAGGAGCTGGAGGCAGAACATAACAGTATTGAGAAGAGCTTCAGAATTAACGATCAGTACATCAATGATCATAATATTGCCCACAGGCGGCTTGAGAATGATTACGGCGAGTACAATAAATCAGGGATGTTTGGAGGAAAACCTCTGCTGGACTGGGACGGTAAGCTCAAGGCGCTGAATGCCAGGTCTGCTGAAATGGATAAAAAAGCCGAAGAGCTTAATGCGAACCGGCGGGAAATACTCTCGCAGCAGAAGCTGTTCCTGGACCGGTTGAACCGTAATGAGCAGGAGGGGTTCGAATTGGTTCAGCTCATTGTAGACAAGCTGAAGCATAGTATCGCTGAATTCGACAAGTTGCTGGATAATCATGAGGAAACCCAGGCTGAAGCTGAGCGTATGCAGCAGGAGCTGGCCTGGACAGCTGCCGCCAAGTCTATGCTCAGCCATTTGATGAGCGGGGAGGTAAGTGTATTTGGAGCTGTCTTGCAACAGACGATTGCTCTCGGGGGGGATGTGCAGATTACAGGAGAGCAGCTGGAGCCGTCACTGGCATATTTGCAGAAGCTGGAGCAACGTTTACTGGAAAGTCTGGACAGTCCCCAGGCAATGGAGGCAGCGGTATCGGACATAGAGCCGTCACTCCCTGCTGCCGCAAGCTTGCTGGTGCTGATCTCGGAGGCTGAGGAGAACGCAGAGCTTCAACTGGAGCCAGCCTGTTATGTGCTCAGCGAAACACTTGTGGTTACAAAATCACTAACCATCCGCGGTTCTGACACCGGTAATACAGTAATTACCGGCAATCTGGAAGCTTTGCTGCGGCTGACGGCAATGAAGGAGCTGTCTATAGAGAATGTACAATTTGAATTGTCCGGCACGGCTGGAAATATAGCTGTAATCGAGAGTGGTCATGCTCTATTCAAACACTGTTCATTCAAGGATGCCGCTGTGCCGGTGAATTCCGCAGATGCGTTATTCCAGGGGGCAGGATTACTGTTGCTTGGAGACTCCAAGGCAGAAGCAGAGAATTGCCGGTTCATCCATAACGCAGTTGGTGCAGCGGCGCTTGATGAGAGCAGGCTGCTCATCCGCAGCAGCGTATTCCACAGTCATCAGAGGGCTGGCATTATAGCTTTGGGACAAGGTACAGTTGAACTCCATAACAGTGAGCTGACATATAACCTGACGGGCTTGCACCTGGCTGAAAGTGCTAAGGGAAGCTGTACACACAGCCGGCTTTGCTTCTGCGGGGATGGTCTTTATGCCGGCGGAAATGCAGAGCTCATTGCTGAAGAGAACAATATCGCATTTAACGAGAGGGATGGTATACGCGGAGAGGGTCAGGCGGTCCTGACGGCGGTTGCGAATGACTGCCAAATGAATCTGGATGGAATCCATCTGCTGGATTCTGCGGGAGGTTATCTTGCAGCGAACCGGTGTAACCGGAATCTCTCAGCGGGGATTAATTATGAGACGGAGCACGAGGTAACCCTCGAGCATAACCAGTGCAACCTCAATGGGAGTGCGGGAATTGCCCAGTATGCTGCAAGAGCTGCAGCAGTTATCCGCAACGAGTGCAGCGGAAATCTGATGCATGGTATCTATGCGGCAGGAGCCGGCAGCCATGAGCTGGAGGGGAACAACTGCAGGGATAATCATGAGTCTGGTATGGCATTAGGGGGCACTGTTACCGTGTGGGTCACATACGGCAACTGCAGCAACAATCAGAATGGCCTGTTTGTCTCTGAACAGGCTCAGGCGGTACTGCAGGATGGGCATTACAGTCATAACTTGTACGGCGGTATCTATGCAAAGCAGGCTGCGAAGGTAACCGTTACCGGGTGCGAAAGTAATTCGAATTCAGCCGGTATTGCCATAAGCGGTGAGGCCCAGGCTGCCATCAAGCACTGTTCGGCAGACGGCAACCGGTATAATGGCATAGTGTTTGGTGATCAATCATCAGGCAGTGTGGAGCATAGCACTTGCAAGCGGAACGGGGAAGCTGGAATATCCGCAAGGGAACATACCCGTGTGGAGCTGTATTCCAACACCAGCAAGGATAACAAGTTGTTTGGTATATACATGTACGATGAAGCCAAGGGAACTACAGCTAAGAATCTGTGTAGTGCAAATGAGCTGGGTATCTATCTTGCAGGGCGAACCTCTTTTATACTGAGAGAAAATGAGTGTTTCATGAATAAAGGCAGTGGCATTTGTTATATTGAGCGGGCGTCAGGGACTGCTGTCAGCAACAATTGTCATGATAACGGCATGGACGGTATCTTCATTACGGGAGAAAGTACACCGGTGCTTGAGAAAAATATTGCTGTAAGTAACAGTAACAGTGGAATTTCAGTTGACGGCAGAGCGGCTCCCGAGCTTAATGCTAATGTGCTGCAGAGAAATGCCGGTTACGGGCTTCAACTTGGACGGGAGGCTATCCCAAAACTGAGTGGCAATCAATTTCAGGGCAATAAGCTTGGTGACAGCTCAGGAAATTCCGGAGAAAAGTCAGCGTAACACCAGCGCTTTCCATTTGAGCTGAGAGATATCATATGTTACCTTGTTCAATAGGATGGTATGATAGGAAGTGGGGTGAATTGAATTATGACAAATGAGACAACAAGCGAGACAACGAATGAAGAAGTGCAGGGCAACGAGAATGGCATGACCGAAGAGAAATGGAACGAGCTGCTGAAGGCTGTTTTTCATAATGGCATTGTAGCTCTCAAAATGAGCTTTGGTGAAGTGGAAGGACAGGTGCTCAATTTGGGCACTTACGGGCCGGTCTTTGTGTATCGGGTGAAGGATAAAGACAACGATGACTATTATTGCGGGTTCTTCCTCCGCGAGATGGCAGCCAGATTCCAGACCGGCAACAGCCCGGAAATCTGGATGGCCTCCTTCTTCCATGAGCTGATGAAGACCAAGGGCGGTAATGCCCTGCCTAAGCCTCTTCCGACTGAGGAGGAAGCCAAGGCGGTTGTAGACAATGTGCTGGTTCCCATGTGCATCACGGCTGTCCGGGAAGAGTTCGCGCCGGAGCAGGTCCATGCCGGTCTTGCCTGGAACGAAGAGCACGGACCGGTCTTCGAAGCCGGCTTCCCAAGTATTGTTGAAGGTAACAATGTATGTGCAATTCCGCTCCATCTGCTGCTCACGCATCTGCAGTTAAACCGTGACCCGTCGGAACTGCTGCTGCAAGGCTTGTACAAAATCCGTGAGGAGCACGGGCTCGAGTAGCCGCCTCAAGAAATACGGCCCTTTAGCCGAAAGACGGCAGGAGCGCTAACCTGTTACTGCTGTATAGCCTGTTTTCCAGGCCATGATTAGACCGCTTCCGGATGGAGGCGGTTTTTTCATAGGAAATGATACAACGCAATAAAAAGTGGATAACAGCGAAGAGATGGCTAAGGCGGTGAAGAATGTGGCAGAGAGTGCGGATGGTGTGGTGACCGTCATTGAAATGGAGCAGCGCCGCTGCCTAAAGAACGAAGGAGGCCATATCGATCAGCAATCGGGCAAACTCCGACCATGCAGGCTGAATGTTGCGCTTGCGCAAGGTATTGGTGAAGAAATACCATTTCTCCGGGTGAATAGGTGACAAGTCTGACCCTTGCGGACACCACAGCCTTTAATAGCTGATTATCGGCCCAATTGGCAGCTTTGAGGACATCACAGCCCTTATTCAGCACTTTTCAGGTAGCTAACCCTACTTTTGCAGCGAAATAACGGCGCTGGTGTACTTCTGTCAATAGAGTGGACACGGAAAAACAGGTCATTTTGCAAGTTTTAGATTACGGTAGTATAGGGATTCGAAGCGATCCGGAGACAGGTATCCCAGTTTACTGTGGATTCGCTTCCGGTTGTAAAAGAACTCAATGTATTGAAACAGTTGGTGTTCAGCTTCTTTTTGCGTCTCAAACTTTCTGCGGTAAATGAGTTCCCGTTTCAGAATGCTGTGGAACGATTCAATGCAAGCATTGTCGTAGCAGTTTCCACGGCGGCTCATGCTACGAATCATATGGTACTCTTTCAGCTTTTTCCGGTAGTCTGCAGAGGCGTACTGGCTTCCCCGGTCTGAATGGTGGATCAGTCCCTTCCCCGGCTGCTGAGCCTCGTAGGCCCTCGCTAGCGCGCCAGATACCAGTTCCACTTTCATCCGGTTCCCTAGCTTCCAGCCTACAATCTTACGCGTAAATAAGTCTAATACGCTTGCCAAATAGACCGTGCCTTGGCGTGTTCGGATGTAGGTAATATCCGTTACCCATACCTGGTTCGGTTGGGTACACACATCAAAATGCTGGTTTAGCCAGTTGGGGGCAATCGGGAAATCATGGTTGGAATCCGTCGTCTGGACATTGAATTTTCTCATGGCTTCGGAACGGAACTTATGCGCCCGCATGAGTCGGCCTACGGTTTTTTCACCCACCGTAAACCCTTCTTCTTGCAGCTTTTTGGTGATTTTCGGACTGCCATAGATTTTATCGTTATCGTAAAAGTGGTACTCAATGCGCTTCACCAACTGCTCCTGTCGTTTCTTTCGGTCACTGGGAGGGGTCTTTCGCCATTTATAGTAGCCGCTGCGGGAGACGCCAAGTACGCTGCACATCTTCTCAATCCGGAACATGGAACGGTGTTCCTCAATAAACTGAAACCCTAGCTCCGGTCTTTGCTGAAGATGTGCATGGCTTTTTTTAAGATGGCGATCTCCTCTTCCAGATCCTTATTCTTTTGCTCGAGGTCCACAATCTGTTGTTCTTGGCTACGCAGCCGGCCACTGCCTACAAACGGTTCATCGGGGAACTGACGGTACGTGCTCATCCAACCTTTCAGTGTTCCTTTTGGAATATTGAGCTCGAGGGCAATCTCATCCATGGACTTCCGTTGTTCTTGGATGTACTTTACCGTTTCTTCTTTAAACTTTCGGTTATATCGCTTCCGTTCTGACACGGCGTTCACCTCTTCTGGCATTTATTCTATTATCCATGGGTTGGGTTTGCCGTGTCCACCTATTAGTCTACTTCATGGTGTCCGTTAAGGATTGGTACATAGGTGATTTTTACAATTTAACGTCTCTCCTGTCCGCAGCAAGATGCGGTTAACTTGAAAAAGTATAGTGTGGCGGTCTACTCTTCTTGTCAGGGATTCAAAGTCTTCACCAGGTCAATTGAGCAGGCAGTTAAGCTCGCCCGGAGGGCAAATTTGTTCAAATATAAGAATTTATATGTTGCACCTGATAAGTTATCCTTCTATTTCTCGCTGAAACGGCACCGTCCTTAGAAAGGACGGCGTAGCCGTTTCCACTTGTTCAGCAGAATCCCGTAATCAGTGTCCGCGCGTTGTTCGGTAAATTGACAAATTCGCGGTTCTTAGCAAAGGCAAAAGCGATATATATGGGTATGTAGCCGCTTTCGAAACCGGTTGGGTAAGGTTTCAACTGTACGAACGTACGCGTGCATTGAAATAAAGCTGACAACTTCGGATTGCCAAGAGGAGGACAATGATGTTGAGAAGAGGAAAAGTCCTAAGCCTGTTTCTGCTGTTCACATTATTAATCGCACTGGTGCCTGCGGCGAATTCCAGTGCAGCTTCAAGCTGGAATCTGGCCTGGAGCGATGAATTCGACGGCTCCTCCCTGAATACGTCTAACTGGACCGCTGAAACCGGCACGGGCAGCGGCGGCTGGGGGAACAATGAACTGCAATACTATACGAACCGGACACAGAATCTGCAGGTGACCGGAGGCAATCTTGTCATCACTGCACTTAAAGAATCCTATGGGGGCATGAATTATACTTCGGCCCGGATCAAGACGCAGGGGCTGAAGAATTTCACTTACGGCAAAATCGAAGCGAGAATCAAGCTGCCTTCCGGACAGGGGATATGGCCGGCTTTTTGGATGCTCGGTTCTAATATTAATACAGTCGGCTGGCCCAGCTCCGGGGAGCTGGATATTATGGAGCGGGTCAACAATAATGCCTTCGTCAACGGTACGGTGCACTGGGATGCAGGCGGCCATGCCGAATACGGGCAGGTCTCGGGCAGCCTGGATTTCTCCCAGTATCATGTATACAGCGTGGAATGGGACTCCAAATATATCAAGTGGTTTGTTGACGGCAACCAGTTCAATCAGTTCTACATCGAGAACGGAACAGGTAACACAGAGGAATTCCAGCGGCCATTCTTTCTGCTGCTGAATCTAGCGGTAGGCGGCAACTGGCCGGGAGCCCCGAACAGCTCCACCAGCTTCCCGGCACAAATGCTCGTTGATTATGTACGTGTATATCAGGCCGGTGCGCCTTCAAGCGGCATTGTCAGCGGCGGAATTTACACTTTAGCCTGTAAAGCAAGCGGGAAGGTGCTGGATGTGAAGGATGTCTCCACCGCCGATGGAGCCAAAATGCATCAATGGACGAATTACACCGCCAGCAACCAGCAGTTCAGAATAGAGAGCACCGGCGACGGCTACTACAAGCTGACGGCTATGCACAGCGGCAAGCTGCTGGATGTTCCGAATGCCTCCACCGCCAGCGGAGTGCAGCTGCAACAGGCCAATGATAACGGCAGCAACGCCCAGAGGTGGAGCATTGTCGATGCAGGCGGCGGCTACTACAAGCTTATTTCCAAAGCAAGCGGCCTCGCGATGGATGTATCCAATTCCTCAACAGCGGACGGAGCGGTAGTACAGCAATGGACCGATAATGGAACGGATGCCCAGAAATGGCTGTTAACTAAGATTAACTAGGCAGGAGCAAAGGCCCAAACCTGCGCCTGGATTACTTCATATCCTGAAGGGATGACAGGGGAGGGCTGGCTATGAGTACGAAATCCGGCAGAACGGGCGTATCAGTTATTGTATGTACTAACCGCCCGCAGTTTTTTAATAATGTTCTGCGCAATTTCAACAATCAGCGGTATGCCAATAAAGAGTTAATTATTATCCTTAACAACGACAGGATGAACCTGAAGACGTATCAGCGTACAGCCCGTGCGTACAGCAATATCACAGTTTATAAGGTTCCTGAGAGGATATCTTTGGGACAATGCCTGAACTGCGGAATTGCTGCCTCACGTTATCCGTTACTGGCCAAGTTCGACGATGATGACTATTATTCACCGTTTTATTTACAGGAGCAGGTTCAGGCGCTTGGCCGCACCCGCAGTGAAATCGTCGGCAAGCATGCCTGCCTGGTGTACCTCGCAGCGGGCAGGAAGCTGATTATCCGCTCACCCCGGGAAAAGAATAAACATGTTCATTTTATCCAGGGAGGCACGCTGCTGTTCAAGAGGAAGGTGGCGCGGGAGGCTGCTTTTCCCGACCGGTCCCTCGGTGAAGATGTAGCTTTTCTAAGAAAATGTAAGGCTAAAGGGTATAGAATATACGCGACCACTCCCTACAATTATGTATATATGCGCAGGAAGGATAAGGGGAGCCACACCTGGAAGGTCAAGGACCGGTTCTATTTGAAGGGCAGTCTGCCGGTTGCTGTGACAGATCAATACCGCCGCATAGCAGACCGGAAAATGTGAGCGCCCTGTAATAATTGAAGGATAGGCCGCAGCAGCTGCGGTCTATTCGTGTTGTTATACCATAAATAACCACCTTCATGCTAAAGTATAAGTAAGCGTTATTATGAAGGGGGACACCATGAACTATAAATTGAATTTTGAAAAGCTGTGTGCCACATATAGATTGGGATCACTGGGCGCAGAGCCTGAGCAAATCTTCGGCGGATTCCTGCACCGGATGTACCGGATGACCACGGATGAAGCCGAGTACGCGGTAAAAGCGCTGAATCCGCAAATCATGCTGCGGGAAGCTGCAATGCTGAATACGATAGCCGCAGAAAAAGCAGCCGTGCTTGCCCTCCGCCAGGGGATTAACGCCCTTCCGGCCATCCGGCAGGAGCTGGGCTGTATGCATGAGGCGGATGGGCAGTACTATCTGCTGTTTCCCTGGGTTCAAGGCCAATCCATACGCGCAGCTGCTGCCAGTACCCGGCATTGCATCCTTATAGGGGAAACTCTTGCTGCCATTCATTTGGCGGATTTCACTCCGCTTCATAATGAATTCCCTAAGGAGCCGGAGGCTGATCTGCAGCAGACGGATTGGGAAGAATATGCCGGGCAGGGCCGGGCAATGGGGCATCCGTGGGCTGCCGCGCTGCATGCTGCGGCGGACAAGCTATGCGGTTATGAAGCGCAGGTGAGTGCAGCCGTACCGGTGCTGAAGGGCAACAGGCTGATCAGCCACCGGGATCTCGACCCGAAGAATGTGTTGTGGGCGCCTGACGGCCAGCCCGTCATCATTGACTGGGAGGCAGCCGGCTGGATTAACCCGGCCCAGGAGCTGATTGAAGTAGCGCTCTATTGGTCAGACTTTGAAAGCGGCCATGTCCGTAAGGAAGCATTCAATGCAATCATCCGTGCTTACCGCAGCCGCGGGGGAGAGATTCTTGATCCCTGGCCGGAAGTGTTAAGCGGGGGCTATCAGGGTAAGCTGGGCTGGCTGGAATACAGCATCCGGCGGTCACTCGGGCTGGAGGGCCCGGATGAGGCTGAGCGGGAGCTTGGGACGAGCCAGGTGCTGCCTACGCTGCAAGCGCTGAATGAATATGCCGGATTCATTCCGGTCTGCTTAGAATGGCTTGCGGCCATAGATTAACTTAGGAGGATGAATAGAGTATGGAAGATAACAAAAGCACACTGGAGACTATCGATCAGTATATTGCCGCGTTTGAGCCTGAAGTCCGGGAGCTTCTGCAGAAGGTGAGAGAGGTCATTCAGGAGGCGGCACCGGAGGCTGTGGAGAAAATCAGCTACCAGATGCCGACCTTTTTCCTGCATAAGAATCTGGTGCATTTCGCCGCCTTCAAGAATCACATCGGCTTCTATCCGGCGCCGCAGGGAATTGAAGCCTTCAAAGAGGAACTTGCAAAGTATAAGGGGGCGAAAGGCTCCGTACAGTTTCCGATTCATGAGCCGCTCCCGTATGAATTGATCACCCGGATTGTAAAATTCAGAGTAGAAGAGAATCAGAAGCTGGCTGCGGTCAAGCCGAAGAAGAAGAAGTAAGAAACAGGAAGTAAGAAGTGGAGGCAGAGGTGATGATCAGGGTAATGGCAAGAGCCTGTCTGAAGGATTCAGGCGAAGCAGGCATTCATTATTTGCGGACTGGCGGTGCTGCAGCAAGATTGATTGAGGAAGGCCTATTAATGACAGCTGCCGGGTTCCGCTGGAAGCATAATGTATTCCTCTACTATGAATGTATGGAGGAAGCCATCCTGCCGGAAGCAGTATTACCGCAGGCCGCGCAGTATCTGGCCGATTGGCCGGGGCAAGACCAGCCCCGCCAGTGGATTCCGCTGATTGATGTGTTTCACTTCAATGCACCGGGCGATGCCGCTCATTGGCGGCGGAAGACTAAGCCGGAGCAGCAGGTTGGAAGGGTAGCGCATCTGAAGCCGGAAATGGCGGCCAGTTATGTGTACTACCACTATCAGCTTCAGGAAGAGCAGGCCTTCTACGGGCCGAAATATGAAGTGATCGGAATCCATGAGAACCTGCTGTTCGGCTACCAGGAGTTCCCGGCCGTGGTGGAAGAACCTGTGCTGCCGAAGAAGCTGGCGACCTCGGGTACTCCGGAGGTATGGAGTGACTCACGAATGGATCTGCATTTCCAGCCCTGGCCGGATGGACACCTCTATTTCAAGCCGGTAGAGACATTGTTTGCCCTGCAGGAGCTGCTGCTTGACCGCAAATAACTCACAGGCTAACCAGCCATGCAGCCAGTTCTTCGGTCTGGCTCAGAATGGCTATCGGGTCCCAATAGCCGGAGCGGTCAGTTGTCCATAAGAAGACGTGATTATTCTTGACTGCCGGGAGCAATCCCCAGATGGGGTCGGCTTTAAGTTCATCCAGCGTTGCCGTATCAGAGGTCAGAATAATATAATCCCCCGCATATTTAGGTAATACCTCCGCTGAGAAGGAAGCCCAGCCGGGATCGGCCAGCTCGGCGGCGATATCTGCAGGCGGCTTGAAGCCGAATCCGTTGTATATCGGCTGGCCGCCTTTGCCGAATGATGTACCGACAGCCATCAGGCTATTGTCACTTGATTCAATAACTGAAAATGTGCTGTCCGCAGGCACAGCTTGCAGCACTTTTTCTTTGGCACTGGCAGTGCGGCTGTCATAATCAGCGAGCCATGCCTGTGCTTCTGTCTGCTGTCCGAGCAGATCGCCGAAATATGTGACCTCCTCATGTACTGTTTTTAAGGAGGCGTACGGAATGACAACAGTAGGCGCTATTTTTGCCATTTGCTCATTGAGTTCAGGATACATGTCATCCATAATGATCAAATCCGGTTCAAGCGCGAGAATCTTCTCTACGTTGCCGTTGCCTTCCCCAATGTTCGCAACATCCTTTAAGTACTCCTGGAAATAAGGATTCTTAATATGATGATCGGATGTTCCGATAGGTGTAATACCTACCGCAATCAGACTGCCCAGATATTCACCGGCAACGATCCGTTTCGGATGTATGGGTACCTCTACCTCACCGTTAACGGTTTCTACAACTTTGGTCTGCGGCTGCTCCGCTGCGCTGTTTGTACCGCACGCGCTCAGAATCAGAACGAAGCTTAGCAGCCATAACGAGGCCAGCGCGGGTCTTGAAAGTTTTGGCATGAATAGATCCCCCTCTTCTATACTCTCTAACTGATAATGGTTATCAATTATATTAGTATAGTTAAATGCTTCAGGAGGGACAATGGAGGATTCAATGGTTATGACAGGACGATCTTCTGGCTGCCTCCTTCCGGCATGAACCTCTCTATAGCGTATCGGAGCTACGCCTTTGTATTTTTTGAACAGCCGGCCCAAGTAATTCGGATCCTGGTAGCCGACGGCAACGGCAATCTCCTTCAGCGTAGCATCCGTTTCCAGCAGCAGGGAACCTGCTTTATCCATACGCACCTTGATCAGATAATCAATAGGACTGAGGCCGGTACGGGTTTTGAAATAGGAGGATAAGTGGGGGATGCTGTAATTTACGCTTTCCGCCAGGAACTCCAGGCTGATCGGCTCCTCATAATGCTCATGGATAATAGCGGCAACCTGAGCGGCCAGATCCTGTGTGGCAGGTTTGATGGCATGTGCCTGCATCTGATCCAGGAGTTCGTAGACGAAGTGATATAAAGAAGTGCGGGCGCGTAAATGCATCAGCGGTCTCTGCTTCCGCCAATCCTTATACAGCTCGCTTAATATCCGGTGGAGCAATACAGGATTATCCGGCGTTACATGGTAGGAATAATTCCAAGAGTGGTCCTGTCCCGGTAATCTGGCAAGTTCCGGCGGTACCGGGGGGATAAGGGCGGCTTTGTAATAAACGCAGTAGTACTCCAGATCCTCGCTGCCCGTAATAATGCTCAATATGGCCCCTTTACCGGCATGAAGCACTGTAACGCGCTGCAGGCGGTGAATTTGCCGGTCCAATTCCGCTGTAGCATAGCCGCGGATAGACATGAGAAACAGGCTGGAAGGGATTTTATAGGAGAGCAGGGATTCACCGGCTTTGATTGTAATCCGGCGGACATCTATGACTTTGCAATTCGCATGATTCCATAGGGTGATTAGTTCATTGATATTCATACCGCAGCTTAGCCTTCCCTGCCTTAAGGGCAACTTTTCTTGTAAATCAAGAGCTTGAGTTTCTTAATGGTTATAACATAATTGTCCTGAAAAAAACAAACGAGCCTTAGATAGAATTCTAAAGGCTCGTTTGCGTATGTTATTCTGCTGTTACAGCGCTTTGTCGTCGATACCGTTCAGCCAGCTGTCAATCTCTCCGATGACGGAGCTGATGCAGCCGTCCTCAAACGGTGAGATGAGTCCGGCAAGCCCGACCAGCTTCGTGAAGGACTGGCTGCCGCCTGCCTGGCAGAGCTGCAGATAATCGGACCACGCGGATTTAAAATCCTCATTCGAGCGTTTCCAGAACTGGAAAGCGCACAGCTGGGCCAGCGTGTAGTCAATATAGTAGAACGGATACTTGTAGATATGAGCCTGCTTCTGCCAGAAGCCGCCCTGCTCCAGATATACGTTGCCGTCATAATCGCGGTGCGGCAAATACTTCTGCTCGATTTCCCGCCAAGCCTGCTTGCGTTCAAGCGGAGTCGCTTCCGGATGTGCATAGACGAAATGCTGGAATTCATCCACGGAGACACCATATGGAATGAACAGCAGGCTGTCTCCCAGATGATTGAACCGGTATTTGTCGGTATCCTCCTTGAAGAACAGGTCCATCCACGGCCAGGCGAAGAACTCCATGCTCATAGAGTGGATTTCAGCAGCTTCAGAAGTCGGGAAAGTATATTCCGGCACAGCCAGATTACGGCTGGAGTACGCCTGGAAGGCATGGCCGACCTCGTGGGTCAGCACATCAATATCGCCTGAAGTGCCGTTAAAGTTGGAGAAAATGAACGGCGCCTGATAATCGCTGAAGAAGGTGCAGTAACCGCCGAACTCCTTGCCTTTTTTGCTAACCAGATCCATCAGCCCGTTGTCCTGCATGAACGTGAAGAATTCATCTGTTTCCGGCGACATTTCCTTATACATCTTGGCTCCGTTAGCTACAATCCAGTCAGGATCACCTTTGGGAGCCGCATTGCCGGAGTTGAAATTAATGCCTTCATCGAAGAATTTCAATTCCCCGAGTCCCAGGCGCCCGTTCTGCCGCTGTTTCAGCTTAGTGGCAACCGGCACGATGTGCTCCAGCACCTGCTTACGGAAATTGGCTACCATTTCGGCATTGTAATCAGTACGGCCCATCCGGTCGTATCCGAGTTCCACGAAGCTCTTATATCCAAGCTTGACTGCAATTGCAGTCCGCACTTTAACGAGCTCGTCATAAATGCGGTCAAGCTCAGGTTCTTGCTCTGCCATGAAACCGAACCGGGCGTCGAATGCGCCCTTACGTATCTCGCGGTCTGTTGAGGTATCATAAGGAATCAGCTGGGCGAGCGTACGCTCTTCACCGTCGAACATAATTTTGGCCGAAGCGATCAGCTGGGAGTATTCAGAGATCAGCTTATTCTCAAGCTGCAGGTCACTGATGATTTCCGGACTGAAGGTACGCAGTGAAATTTCAGCCAGCTGCATCAGCTGTGTACCCCATTCCTGCTCAAATTCAGCTCTGAACGGGGAATTGACAAGCGCTTTGTAATAGTCAGTTATGTACTCCTGGATAACCGGACCGGTCTCATCCATGTAGTCCTGCTCCGCCTTGTAAAAAGCATTTTCAGTATTAATGGAGTGGCGTACGCTGACCAGTGTCTGCATTGTGTCGAATTTGCTGCGCAGCTCGTTCATAGCAGCGATTGCAGCTTTTTGCTCCTCCAGACTGCCTGTCTCCAGGCCCTTCAGCAAACTCCTGAAGTCAGTTTTGAATTGCTCCGCATCCGGACGTTCATAACGGTATTCAGTGAATTTCATTGGATTATCAGCACCCTTTCTTTACCATATAAGTCCTATTATATAATTGAAGCCGGCAAAAAACCATTCTATTCCCCGGAAAGTTTAATTATATTTAATATTATGTGCCGGGCAGAGGGAGCTTCCCGTTGAATCACTGTGAGGATTGCTCTAGAATAGAAAAGGTAGAATCCAGGATATGTAATTATAACGGCGGCTGCAGATGCTGTCCGGGAGGTGAGAGACGATGTTAAAAAGAATCGAATACGTACTGGGCAAGCTCCATGCAAAGCCTGTGGAATAACTAAGGCGAAAGCTTGGCATGGAGCGGATTTATTCGCCTGAAGTAACAATCTGGTACGGTTATTCATCCACAGGCTTTGCCCTTAAAAGATCAATATATTTTAAGGAGCTGGCCAGAGATGAAAAGTGTAAACGCATCCGGGCTGTTGCCCGAACATCTGCTTAAGGAAGTTCAGCAATATATTCAAGGGGAAGCTTTATATATCCCCACCCGTCCGAGTGACCGGAGAAAATGGGGCGAAAGCTCCGGGGCAAGAGGGTTCTATCTGCTCCGGAACGGGGAGATCCGGAAGTCCTTCCGCGAAGGCTTGTCGGTCGACCATTTGTCAGAGCAATATGGCTTGTCTGCAGACAGCATCCGCAAAATTGTATATTCCAAGAACCCGCAGAGCTGATCTGCGGTTTTTTTGTGCGCCTCACAGTCGCATCATCTAGGTGGTTCAAATCCACCCGGTAACTTTACCCTTTAAAGTGCCGTAGCCGAAGTAGAAATCCGGCACTCACGTGCGGGATTGGCAGGGTGTCTTCCGTGAGGAAGAATCCGAAGGGCCTGCAGGCAAAGTCCAGCCCGGAATGCAGTGAACCAGAGGTGGCGGCGATGCGGGGTGACCCGCCAAGAAAACGGGGAAACCTATACAAAATCGTATATCTTACAGGAAAACAACCAAAGGGACATGACCTGTAGGACTCATCGACGTATTTAGGGTCAGGATGGATGGAACAGAAGGTGCAGATAACTGAGGGAAGTCTCGTAGTCTCCTTGGCGCAAACGCGGATAAGGTAGGGGCGGTATAACCGAGAGGGAAAGCCAAGCCGAAGGGCTGCGAGATGGCGGATCGTTCCGTAGTAGTGAGTAAATTCGGGCCAATGAAAGCTGGTAACAGACTGGAGGAGAAAACCCGGATGAGTATGTGCCCAAATTTTTTTTTTTTTAGCGGCAAGTAGCCAGAGGAAAAAAAAAAAAAAAGTGGTGTCGCATACCCTGCTCTCACTCCAAAAGAGGAGAGACAGAGGCGAAGGGAACGTGCTTCGTCAAAGCTCGTGAGTGTTCGTGAGTGGAGATCGTAAACGTCTTAAACCAGCGAGGGTTTGACCGAGAGGGTACGTCCCGCCGAGAGCGAAAGAACGCTTGGGGATGAGGCAAACTGACGACCTGAGTACATCCAAAGGCAGCAGGAGCGATTGAAGGTTTTTTTTTTCTAACACGCAGTTGCCGGGATGGAACGAGCAAGGAATCGATGCTCTGTAGCGAAAACAAGACCAGCTTGGTGAGTAACGATAAAGGTGGTGAAACACCAATGAAACCGAAAAGACGTTACTACTCCTTAATCGATAAGGTATACCAAATGAACAATCTGCACGAAGCGTGGCTATCGGTGAAGAAGAATCAAGGAAGCGGCGGTGTGGACGGCGTAAGCATTGAAATGTACGAAAAGAATCTGCACATAAACCTAAGGGAACTCCAGAGGTTATTGCAGCAGGGTCGTTACGTACCCAATCCGGTGCGCAGACGTTATATCGAGAAGGAAAATGGGAAATTAAGACCGCTAGGCATTCCCACGGTCAGGGATCGAATCTGTCAGCAAGCCGTCCGTCAAATCATTGAGCCTATCTTCGAAGAGGATTTTTACTATTATAGCTTTGGTTTTCGGGCAGGATACTCGGCGCATCAAGCCATACGGGCCATTCGGAGAGCCAAACGAAACGGATATGAACATGTGGTAGACCTGGATATTGTATCTTTCTTCGATGAAATTCCACACGAAGGACTCATGGAGAAGGTGCGAGGGAGAATCACCGACGGAAAAGTGCTGACGCTCATCCGCGGATGGCTAACGGCGGGAATCATGGAAGATGATCAGTTCCATGAAACAGAAATCGGGTCTCCTCAGGGCGGAGTGATCTCGCCGCTCTTGGCGAACATCTATCTGAATACGTTTGACTGGGAAATGAAGGAGCAGGGATTCGCTGTAGTCAGGTACGCGGACGATGCCGTGATCCTATGCAAGAGCAAGGAACAGGCAAAAGAAGCGTACTTGACAGCAAAGAAGATCCTGGAAGAGGACCTAGGGCTGCGGATGCATCCGGAGAAAACAAAAGTAGTAGATTTCGAAGAAGGATTTCGTTTTCTGGGATTCGACTATCGGAAAGAGTATGTGACCTTGCCGGACGCGAAAGTGAAGAAATATAAGGATAAAATCCGAAACGCAACGCGTAGGCAGCAAGGGAACAATCTGAACGAAATGCTCAAGACACTAAACGAAATCATCCGAGGATTTGGAAATTATTTTGGTATAGGGAATGTGAAGAAAAAGTTTCAACGTCTGGATGAATGGACGCGAATGAGGGTGCGAGCCTTTATGCGCCAAAAGAAATCTACGGTGTCAAACCGGCTGATTCCAAACAAGGTACTGGAATCAGCGGGAATGGTATTTCTAACAAGCTTACTCACCACACGTTCCTAATTCAGGAGTGAAATAGGCAATCCGGCGACGGATGAAGGAAACTCACTCCTGAAGATGGGGAACTGACGAAGGAAAGCCGTGTGCGGGAAATCCGCATGCACGGTTTGACGGGGAGTCCGAGGGAGTAATCCCTCGTCTTACCCTACTTGCTATGCGGTTGATCCGTAGAATAACACCTGATAAACAATGAACTGCGTAATTGTAAAATTAAGCCCGGAATTCTAGAATAAGGCCAAGAAATCATTCCGGGAGGTTCTATGTTATGAAACGTCGGCTTCTGTATGTGCTGCCGGTTGTCCTGGCAATTATCGCGGTATGGCTTTTAATAGGAAGGCAGAACAGTCAGGGTCCTCCGGATTCTGCTCCGGCTTCCGCTCCGCTGACGGCAGCAGCGGAAGCGGAGGCAGGAATAGCAGCAGAGCCAGTCAGTGCAGTAGTGGATAATGCGCAGAATCCGCTTCTCTACCTTAACCCGCAATATGAAGTCCAGGTACAGAAGGATATCGTCTATGCGGGCAAGCGGAATGAAGGTACTGCTGAAGAAGCTCTTCAGCTCGATCTGTATCAGCCGGCAGGAGACCCAAGCGCGCTTCACCCGGTGTTCATATTCATTCACGGGGGCGGCTATAGCGGAGGGAGCAAAGAGGATGCCGGAGCGTTCTCTGCGGGTCTGGCCAAGCGGGGCTACGCCGTCCTGGCGGTAAACTACCGGCTGAAGAAGGAACCGTCGATCCGTTTCAACGACACTTTGCTTGATGCCTGCGAGGATATCGCAGATGTGCTGGGCTGGATCAGGCAGAATGCGGACACCTATGGGCTGGATAGGGGCCGGCTGTTTCTGGGCGGCGACTCTGCCGGAGGACAGATTTCACTTAACTTTGCCAATAAGTATCTGAAGAGTGATCCCGGTTTAATCAAGCCGGTAGCTGCAATCGTGGATATATATGGCGGAGCACTAACCGACAGTGTCCAACCGGGCCTGCCGCCGGTGCTGATGATCCATGGTACACTCGACAGGTCGGTTCCTTATGAGACTAGTGTGGAGTTAAGCGAGATGCTGCAGGCCCGCGGAATCTCTCATGAGCTCTACACGCTGGAGGGCGGAGGTCATGACTATAAGGATGAACGGTTTCAAGAGCAGATTATGGATACGGCGGCTGCGTTCCTCTGGAATGTTATGAACCGCCAAGGTTCCGGCTGGCTTCCGGAGAATGCGGGCATAACAGCAGCTTCAGGGGATGATTTCAGTCTTGCGCTGCCGGAAGGCTATAAGGCGGATACGGCCGCCGATATGCTTAAGGTCAGCCTGCCGGCCGGGTGGAAGCTGGCGGAACAGGATGATCAGTCTCTGCGGATTCAAATTCCCGCCGGGCTTAAGCAAGGCGATTATTATGTCCGCATTGCTGTAGTCCAGGCCAGCGGAGTCTCCGCAGGTTATGCCGTGAACGTGAGTGTAATCAATCCGCTCAAGACCGAAATGGAATCGTATTATGATGATGCAGCCAGCACCATTAAGACCCGGATTGTGCTGACCAATCAATCGAAGCAGCCATTCAGCGGATCGTATGAGATAGATTACGGGGGTGCAGGCCAGACATCAGGTTCTTACGCAACGAAGATAGAAGGGCTGGAGCCGGAACAGTCGGAAACGCTTATTATTCCTGAACTGGTTACCGGAAGCTGGACGATGCGTGGCTATAATTCAGCCGGTATGCTGCTGCAGGAGAGGAAACAGCTGTCCCGTGCCTCCCAGAGTCCGAGGCTTACTAAGCCGGTTCAGATCGACGGGAACCTTGAAGAGTGGGCAGCACAGACGCGGTTTGACATCAGCGGAGTCAGGCTGGAGGGCTGGGGCGGCAGACAGGATCTCAGCACATCCGGTTATACCTCCTGGGATGCCGAGAATTTCTATCTGGCGCTTGAAGTGACCGATGATGTTCATTCACAGAGTGCTGCGGCTGATGCGATCTGGAGCGGTGACAGCCTGCAGTTTGCCCTAGGGATTACCAACCCTGACGGAAGTAATCCCGGCGGATATCATGAAGCCGGCATTGCCGGAGACGGCCGGGGGAAGCTGCTGAAATGGCGCTGGCTGGCCCCGCGCGGCTTCGACGCCGGTGACACGCTTCCGCTTCAGGCGGCGGTCGTACGCAAAGGACAGACTACCGCCTATGAAGCAGCCATCCCCTGGAGCGGGCTGACCTGCGAGACTGACCGGGTGCAGGCTGGCCTGAAGCTGAAATTCGCGCTGCTGGTCAACGACAATGACGGCAACGGGCGCCGGGGCTGGATTGAGTATAACGGCGGCATCGGGATGGTGAAGGATATCAATGCATTCGGGGATTTATTTCTTAGTCATTGATGATATCAGCAGCCCGCTTAGCCCAGCACTGAAACCGGAAAATACAAATCGCATTCACAGTAGCTTTTGCTGCACTTGGCGTAATTAACCCATTCAAAGCTGAAGGTTTCCGGGATATCGATTTCCGCTAAAGGCATCCAGACCTCAAAAATATATCTCCAGATCTCCTGCAGGGCTGCTGCGGAGAGCTCTTCTGGACGGTGGAGGCCGATATATGTGAATACGCCATATTTATGCGGCCGCAGATGCCGGATCTTCATCTCGGGCGGGACGAGGCTGCCGGCATTGATCAGCAGGGAGGGCTGATATACCGTGGAACCGTCGAACGGTTCTGGAACTGAGGTGAAACCGATATACACATCCTTGTGCTGCGGGTTCACAATTCTTGTGCGTTCATGCTGAAAGAAATGAATGCCCCGCTGCGTGGCTTCCATTGTACTGGCATTCTCCATGACCGGGATTCTAAATTCGTGCCCGGCAATCGCAAAGGACGGCAGTACACGAATGGAGTTGAAGAACACCAGTCCCTCCCCCGCATAACTCAGCAGTCCCGGATTAAAGCGGTCCAAGATGCTTACCGGTGAAGGGTTTCTGCGCCATTTTGCCGGAGTAGTCTGGTACTCCTCTTTGAAGTTTCTGTTATAGCTCCGTTCAGAGCCGAAGGAGTATTTCGCTGAGATGAATTCGATGGTGTTCCTGGAGTGGAGCAAATCCCCGAGGGACACCGCAATCCGCCTTCTGCGGACGTACTCCATCAATCCGGTTGCCGTCGCTCCTTTCCAGATCCGCAAAAGATGGAACTTGGAGACATTCACCTGCCCGGCGATCTCATCCAGACTCAGCGGATCCAGCAGATGCTCTTCCATGTACGCTGTAGTCTGCTTTAAAAGTGACAATAAATAATGGTCCATGAGCAGAAATCCACCCCAGCAATTTTTGTCCTGTTTTGATAGAACGCTTGCAGTATAATTTACCACAGAGAACATCTTAACATATTCTTGTTAATCCGGGCACTGAAGGTGGAGGTACAACATTATGGAAGCCAGTGTGCATGCTGAGCTGCAGAGCCGCTATACAGCCGCAGCGGAGAGCTTTGTGGACAAAGTAAAAGGTGATCCGAACGTCATAGCCGTGATTGTCTGCGGCAGCCTTGCTTACGATCAGGTGTGGGAGCGGAGCGATATCGATATGGCTGTTATTGTCCGCGACCAGCTGCTTCAGCAGCATGGATACTGCCTTGTTGAGGATGGGATTACAATCAATGTGCAGCTGTTTGCCAGAAGTGAATTTAAGAGAGGCTTTGAGAAAATGGTAGGAGGCTCTATTCCTCAATCGTATTTTGCCAAGGGACAGATCGTGTATTCGGCGGATGACAGCCTTTACGAGTATTTCGAAGAGTTCAAGAAGCTGGGCAGCCATGATATTGCCCTGTCCTTATTAAGGGATGCCTGTGAACTGATTGATCTGTTCGATAAAAGCCGGAAATGGCTCACTGTGCGGAAGGATCTGCTCTATGCCCAGTATTATCTGCTGAAGGCTGCGGATCAGATTGCCAAGATGGAGCTCAGCTCACAAGGCGAACCCCCAATAAGAGAATCCATTCTTACAGTAATGGACAGGAAGCCTGAATTAATGGCCCCGCTGTATTCTGAGGCAATGTCCCGCCGGATGAGCCAAGAGGATATCGGCACGGCGATCGGGGGGATTAGCCGGTTTATTGACGGGAAGCTTGATATGCTGAAGGAACCGGTGTTGGATTATCTCGCTGATGGTGAGATCAGAACGATGACGATGCTTGCGAAGCATTTTAAGCTGGACACTCATTTACTAATCAATATTCTGGAGTATCTGGCGGATAAGGGGATTATTGAAAAGGTATCGCAAACGATCCGTATTACGCCCAAAAGCAGGCCGGCAGTTGAAGAGATCGGCTACTTATACATCCCGTAAAAGATGAAGAACAAGGAGGAATCAGCCAGTGAGCATCCGCACAACGATTGAAGTATCCGGGGCCAGGCAGAACAACCTTAAGAATGTATCTGTGGAGATCCCGCGTGACCAGTTAACGGTGATTACAGGTGTGTCCGGCTCGGGTAAATCCTCGCTCGCCTTTGATGTCATTTATGGAGAAGGCCAGCGGAGATTTCTCGACTCGATTTCGAATTTCGCCAAGGGCCGTATCAGCCAGCTGAAGAAAGCGAAAGTGGATTCTGTACGGGGGCTGTCTCCGGTAATCGCGATTGAGCAGAAAAAAGGCAATCATAACCCCCGCTCCACCGTAGGTACAGTTACGGATGCCAACGATTATCTGCGGCTGCTGTTCGCTACGGCGGGTACGGGTCATTGTCCGGAATGCAGCAAACTGCTGTGTCAATTATCCGCTGCCCAGATTGCCGAGCATATTTCCTCGCTGCCGAAAGGGACCGTCGTAGAACTCCGCGCTCCGGTCTATAAAATCTATGGTGAGGATTACAGCTACACCTTTCAGCAGCTGCGGGACAAAGGCTTCAAGCATCTGCTGGTTGATGGCGTGCCTTTATCGCTGGCGGAAGGCTGGGAGCCGGATGAGAGCCGGGTATACCGGATAGAGATGATTATTGACCGGTTCACCCTAAAGGATGAAACCTATATACAGCTGACCAAATCCATTGAATCGGCAATGCTGTCACTGGATGAGGATATTATGGTCAAGGTGGAGATTATCGGCGGGGCAGGTGAGAGCATAACGCAGGGGTTCTATGAGCATTTCGGCTGCCCGGAGCATCATTTCTTCCTCTGTGATATGCAGCCGTTCCATTTCTCCTTCAATACCCCGGCCAGTGCCTGCCACACCTGCCTCGGTGTCGGAATGTCCTTTGTGGTGGAGCCCCGGTTCCTAGTAGTAGCCCCGGAGAAAAGCATTAACAAAGGGGCGCTGAAGAGCACTGTATTCAATCCTGCAGGCAAGGACAGTTACCGTACAGTGCTGATGTACAGCCTGTCCGTGAAATACGGCTTCAGTCTGGATGCACCCTTCCATGAGCTTCCGTCTTCAATTCATGACCTGCTTTTCTATGGGACCAAGGGAGAGCTGGTTCCGATGCTTCAGCCGCCCTTCTCCGCCAAAAAGAACTGGATGACCGGGCGGGACCGGCCGTTTGGCGGCTTTGTCCAGGAGATGGAGAGCTGGTACAAGCATTACATACGCAAATCCTCGACGTCGGAAGCCTTTGAGCCGGCATTCATCAAAGATTGTATGATCGAGAAGGTCTGTCCGGAATGCAGCGGTGCGAGACTCAAGCGGCAGCGGCTGCAGATTACAGTAGGGAATAAGAATATTGACCAGCTTAGCCGGATGCAACTGCATGAACTGCTGGGCTTCCTGAACTCATTAAGCTTCGGCCCAAATGTCGGTGAGGTGGCGGATACCATTGTCCGTGAGCTGCAGACCCGGATCTCGCTGCTGATTGAGATCGGACTGCATTATATCAGTCTTGGCCGGAGAAGTGACAGTATTTCGGGCGGTGAGATGCAGCGGATCAAAATGTCCACGCAGATCAGCAGCGAGCTGATGGGCATGCTCTATATTATGGATGAGCCGAGTATCGGACTGCATCCGCGGGACTCCCACCGGGTCATTGGTACGATGAAGAAGCTGCGTGATCTCGGAAATACCGTGATTGTAGTGGAGCATGATATGGATACAATCCGCAGCGCGGATCATGTGATTGAAATCGGCCCCGGCCCGGGCATCCATGGCGGGAATGTAGTTGCCTGCGGAAGCGTGGACAATATGATGGGGCAACCGGAATCGGTTACGGGCCGGTATTTATCCGGAAAGGCATTCATTCCCGTGCCCGCACAGCGCCGCAAGCTTGGTGATGGGTTCCTGTCCATCCAGGGGGCGCGTGAGAACAACCTCAAGAACGTGGACCTTGATATCCCGCTCGGGGTACTGATTTGTGTTACAGGCGTCTCAGGTTCTGGCAAAAGCTCGCTGATTCACGGGATTCTTGCGAAGCAGCTGCGGATTGACAAGACCTCAGCCCGGATTGTAGCAGGGGAGCATGACTTTCTGTTCGGGGCGGACCAGCTGAATCATCTTATCAACATTGACCAGACGGCTATCGGGCGCAACAGCAAGTCTAACCCGGCGACCTATATCGGAATCTATGATAAAATCCGTGATTTGTATGCCATGCAGCCTGAAGCGGATGCCCGCGGCTATCAGCCGGTTGACTTCAGCCTGACTCATGCGAACGGTACCCGCTGCGAGTATTGTGCAGGTGACGGAATTCTGGTCACGAACCTGCAGTTCATGGCCGATATAGAGACACTCTGCCCGGTCTGCAAAGGCAGACGCTTCTCGGAAGAAGGCCTGGATATCAAAATCTGCGGCAAAAGTATAGCAGATGTGCTGGACATGACTGTAGAAGAGGCGGCCGGGTTCTTCCAGGAGCATAAATATCTCAAGCACAAGCTTGCTACTATGAATGAACTGGGGTTGGGATATATGACCCTCGGCCAAAGCTCAACCACCTTATCCGGCGGCGAGGCGCAGCGGGTGAAGCTTGCATATGAACTGGCCAAGATTAAGAAAGGCGCACATAACCTGTATATTCTGGATGAACCGACTACGGGACTGCATCTGGAGGATATCAAGAAGCTGCTGGTGGCGCTGAACAAACTGGTCGATTCCGGGCATTCCGTTCTGGTGATTGAGCACCATCTGGATGTGATCAAGTCTGCTGATTACATCATCGATATGGGCCCGGAAGGCGGAGACCAGGGCGGCTATGTGGTTGCTGAAGGAACACCGGAGCAGGTCGCGGAAGTGGAGGCCTCCTATACCGGGAGGTATCTCCGCAGTGAGCTTGGGTTGGCTGCCCCGCAGAGAACTTAATCACACCTGATTTACCCTCTCTTGTGATAAGGTGGGTAAATTGGTTTTTTTTCGCGTTGAAGGAGGATTCGGGATTTGAAGAAAAAAAGGACTAAACTGAAGACAGCCCTGAGGCTGTTAATGTAAGGCCTGCTGCTGATAGTAATGCTTATTGGAATCGGGCTGGTGTTTCCGACATGGACTCCGGGCATTAAAGGAAGCAACAGCGTCAGCATGCTTAAGCAAGTGACTATCAATGGTACGAAGCAGGAGGTGATGATCCGCGGGCGGGACCGGAGCAATCCGCTGGTGATTTTTGTGCATGGCGGGCCGGGGGTGCCTGAGACTCCATATGTACGGAAATATCAGGATCTGCTGGAGCAGAATTTCACCGTTGTCCAGTATGACCAGAGGGGCAGCGGCAAATCCTATCATTTCTCGGAGGATTATTCGGATTTGTCTGCGGACGTGCTGGTGGAGGATCTGCTGAGCTTGACGGATGAGCTGGAGCAGGAATTCGGCCAGGAGAAGGTGCTGCTGATCGGCCACTCCTTCGGGACATACATTGCGCTGCAGGCAGCGGATAAGGCACCGGACAAGTTCAGTGCCTATATTGGAATCGGCCAGATGGCTGGTTGGGTGAGCAGTGAGCTGGAGAGTCTGCAATTTGTCATAGATCAGGCGAAGCTTGCGGGCAATGATGCTGAGGCGGATCAATTGGAGCTGCTAAGAGGACCGGTTACTGCTGGCGAGAAGATCACCCCGCGTGACACCATCAGGAAATACGGCGGTTCAGCCCGGCAGATTGACGATGTATCCGATCTGTTCAAAGGTTTGCTATTCGGCACGGAATATAATCTGCTGGATGCCGTCCGCTTTTTCAAGGGGAATATGATGTCTGAGACTATACTAATGCCGGAAGTATCCAAAAGTGACCTCACGGAGATGGTGGAGGAGATCGATATTCCCGTTTATTTCGTGATGGGTAAATATGACCTTATGACCCCGGTGAACGAAGCGCGCCGGTACCTGGAGGAGCTGAAGGCGCCGCAGAAGGAGTTCGTGGTATTCGACCAGTCGGCCCACTATCCGCAATTCGAGGAGAAAGCGAAGTTTGCACAGTGGCTGAACGGGACTTGGGCAGAGCTGGCACAATAGTGTGCAGGGGAGCCGTCATACTCTATATACCGAAGCTGAGGCCCCACGTTGTGGGGTTCTTTGGTATGTAATGCGGTAGCCTGAACCGCCAAAAATGTAAGTTGGGTCCGCTGCAGCGCAGCTTATGCAAAGGCCATTGTATAAGGATTCCTACAAAAATATACTGTAAATGTAAGGAGAAGCGCAGGAGGCGATGGACGATGAAGATTACCATTGAGAACGTTCCGGAGGGCGGGGAGCCTGAAATTATTCTTAGGTGTAATGATCCGGATGAATCCTTGCTGAGGCTGATCTACTCGGTGAATGGAGGCACAAGGAAGCTGATCGGTATGACTGATTCGCAGCTGCATGTAATTAATCCCCGGGATGTGTATTACTTCGAGGCGGTCGACCATAAGGTATTCATTTATTGCCATGAGCTGGTGTACGAGTCGAGGCTGAAGCTGTATGAGCTGGAGACGGATTACGGGCACGGCGGCTTTTTCCGGGCATCCAAATCGGTTATCCTGAATATCGCCCAGATCAAATCCCTCAGCCCGGTGCTCTATGGAAGATACGAGGCGCTGCTGCATAACGGTGAGAAGGTCTATATCTCCAGACAATACGTCCCTGTGCTGAAGCGAAAATTAGGTTTATAGGAGGGCTTACGATGATCAAGACCGGTAAATATCTCTCTTTTTTCGTGAAGGATCTGTTAACAGCTTGCGGATTTCTTATGGTTCTGGCGGCGGCTGTACTGGCATTGAACGCTAAGGAGACAGTTAACGGCTCGCTGCTCTTGCAGCTGTTCTTAGGCGCTTCGGCATTTACCTGCTTCCGGTATGCTTTGGTGAATACACATGAGGTGGAGAAAAGGGTACAAACGATCAGCTTTTATGTTTTCTTCATTCTCGCTGATGTTTTTGTAATCCTCTGGCTGTGGTTCTTCGCTGATGGTCCGCTGATGGATAAAGGTGTGCTGGTGCCGTTTGTTATCGTAATTCTTGTGGTCAAAAGTATGGTGTACGCCATGATGCATATGGACGGGAAAAGAGAAGCCAAGGTGCTGAACCAGAAGCTGGAGGAGTATAAAAAAAGCGGAGAGGAATGAACCTGCGCTCATGAAGCTGATGCTTGATGCTGAAGGTCCCCTGGTGCGGAAGCGCCTGCCGGGGGCCTTCTAACTTTTTTGACACCTTTTTATGCTGCCAGCCGTAATTAGAAAAGTGTTATACATAATCTTCCATGGAGCTGATCTTATGCTATTGAAACAAGCCTCTCTGACGGACATGCTGAACAGCCGGGGTGAACCCGCCGGTCTGCTTGAGGAATCCCTTAACCGTTTCCGGCAGCGCCTCGGAATAGTCGAGCCGCAGATTCATGCTTTTGTTGCGGAACCCGATGCGGAAGAACGTCTTGCCCGGGACAAAAATCTGCTGCTGCAGTCCTGCAGTTCTGCGGAAGATCTTCCTCCACTATTCGGTGTTCCTGTTGCTGTTAAGGATCTGCTGCATGCAGATGGCCTGCTGACCCGTGCAGGTTCGCCATTGCCGCCAGCGCTGATCACCGGAGAGGAAGGAAGCCTCGTCAAACGGCTCCGGGCACTGGGCGCGTTCATTGCAGGGAAGACAGTGACCGAGGAATTTGCCTATAACGGACCGGTTGCTACCCGGAATCCGCATAACCCGGACCATACTCCCGGCGGGTCCAGTGCCGGATCTGCCGCAGCGGTGGCTGCTGGCATCTGTCCGCTGGCGGTCGGTACCCAGACACTGCGTTCGGTGATTGCTCCGGCTTCCTTTTGCGGAATCGTGGGCTTCAAGCCAAGCTATGGCCGGGTTCCGCTGGATGGTGTGCTGCTGCTCTCACCTTCAATGGACACCATAGGCTTCTTCACGCAGGATCTGCCCGGGATGGAGTATGCTGCTGCCCTGCTGGTACCGGATTGGCAGGCCCGGGCTGAGGATGCCCTTCGTAAACCGGTACTTGGCATCCCCAAGGGAGTATATATGGAGCTGATGAGCCCGGAAGTCAAAGCGGCCTTTCTCGACCGGATTGCTGCACTAGAGCAGCTGGGTTATGAAATCCGCAATGTCCAGATGCCTTGGGAGGATGAATTCATCTATGGGAATGCAATGCTGCGCTTTATTGAAGGAGAGCTGGCCCGGGGCCATGAGCAGTGGTTCGGGAAGCATGCACAGGACTACGGCCGTCCGGTCCATGATGCCATTCTGAGAGGCAAGGAAGTTTCTGAGGAGGAGCTGGACGGTTACCGTAATGGGCAGCAGGTGCTGCGGGCCGGACTGAAGGATCTTATGGCCGGGGAGGGAATAGACCTGTGGATCTCACCCGCTCAAGGCGGGACTGCTCCTAGAGTAGAGGAGATGAACACAGGCTGGTCCGGCATGCCTGCCGTCTGGGGCTTCGCCGGTCTGCCGTCCATCAGCCTTCCTGCTGTAACGATCGGGAATATGCCGCTTGGCATCCAGTGTATCGGCAGCTTCGGTGAAGATGAGACACTGCTGGCATGGGCACGGGTGCTGTGGCCGCATTTATCAGGCAACTGATACTGCGCGGGCCCTTAAGCCTTGTTCACTCGAACATAGGCTTCCTGCAGCTCTTCGACGGGTATGCCGTTAATCCGCATGCCGGAGAGATCACACTGTGAGAGAATTACACCAGTCAGATCACAGCCGAGAAAATGACTCCCGCTAAGATCACAGCGCTCGAATACGGCTGGCTTGCGTGAGGTTCCCAGGCTGGTATCGTGAATATATACACCGTCAAGGGCGACCAGAGCGATTTCGCTGCCGCTTAATCTCGAGTCGGCAATCAGTGTATTGCACAGATTAAGGTTTGTGAATTTGGCATCCTGAAGATTGCTGTCTGTAAAGACGCATCCGGACAGATTGCTGTTATTGAAGCTGCTTTCCGCAAGATTTATATTGTAGAAATCAGCTCCGCTCATGACGCAGTTCTCAAACTCGGCTTGTGAGAGCTGCCGATCAATGAAGCTGGGGCCTTGCTCCCCGGCAGCAGGCAGCGGGTCAGCAAGCTTTTCATATCCGAATTCTCCGTGAGATTCATAGATTCGCGTGTATCCGGCTTTTTCATAGAATCGGTGATTGTTTAGCTGCCTGCTGGAGGTTTCCAGCTTCCAGGCCCGGGCTTCAGGGTATTGCTCTTCCAGGTAGGCCAGAAGTATCGAACCGTACCCCCGGCCCTGGCAGAGCGGATCAATAAAAATCTTATCAACTCTGGCATGCCTGCCTGTCTGCTGTATGCTCGCTCCGCCGATGATCACTGCCTCTTCTTCCAGCACGTAATATTCGGATTCTCTTATGGCATACCTGTGCTGCTCTATTGAATCATAACCGGGCGGCCGCAGGTTGCTGTCCTGTACCTCTTCACCGGGCAGCCAGCGCCGCATTTCTGTGTCAAAAGTCTCCTTCATCAAAGCAGCCAGCTTTCCGGCATCATCGGGTACAGCTTTGCGGATGTTCATAGACATTCCCCCAGTAAAAGTTAGAAATCTATTACTTATTATAACTGCTAATTATCATAGACATATCCAGAAATATGTAATATATTGCTGCCTATATAAAAAGCACAAAAGAACCTAACTAAAAGTAAAAAGGAGCGAAGGGGAAATTTGGAACTGTAGGAGCGATAGCGATCGCCTTTATATTTGGATTTCTACCGCGAACAGCGGATATAATCAGGAAATCCAAATATAACAGCGGCCGGAAGTCCAAATGTTCACCGCAGTGACGTCTAAGCTTAAAAAGAGGATACTCTTTCCTATTTACTCGTAAACCTTACAAACGGCAGGCTTGTCGGTTATCTCGCCACTGAACATAATGTTATCCTCTCTATTGCACTTATGAGCACTTACGAGACTCTGCCTACCTTAGGAAATCCCTCAGGAAAAAAGGGCATTTCAAAGAAGCACGCAGTCTGGGGATCGTTGAAATATTCCTGGACTACACGGCAGATGGAAAAGCGGTGTATGAGAAGCTGGGGTTCAGTCACCTGGACAAGGAAATGGTTCTGAAAATAAGCAGTTAGAATAAATGAAAAGAGGCGGTCAGAATAGAAATCAGACCTTATACACCCGAGGATGAGCAAGGCTGGGTGCGCTGCAGAACATTGGCTTTTTTGGATACGGCTTATTATGATAATGTCCTCCGGGAAAAAGAACGCTATGACTATCCGGCGATTGAGCTGGTTGCAGTTGCGGACGGGCAGATCATCGGTCTGCTGGATATTGAATATGAAACGGAGGAACGGACCGTCTGTTCGAGAGGGACAGGGCTGGGGGGAATGCTCTGGCATATTGCTGTTCATCCCGATTACCGCAGACAAGGCACCGGCAATCAGCTGCTGGCAGCAGCTGAAGTGATGTCCAGGGAGAAAGGGCTGAACCGTCTGGAGGCCTGGACCAGAGATGATTTGTGGGTGCGGAACTGGTACGGAAGGAATCAGTTCATCCAGGCGGATTCTTATCTGCATGTATATCTGGAGGGGGACGAAGAAATCGAAGGAACCATCAGCTCAAATCTGCCCCGGCTGCGGCCTGTCTATACCTTTGCCCATTACACTGGCCCGGACCGTGAAGCTGTCCGGAGCCGGTTCAAACGGGTGCATGAATGCATCTGTTATGAGAAATATTTTAGCTGAGAGCTGGCGCAAGCAGTTAAACGGATAGGGTAATGAACAATAAACCGCTCATCGGAGCGGTTTATTTGGTGAGTGCGGGAAGAGGCAGCTCCGGTTCAGGAACCGTACATTCACCTCGCCGCTTCCGGCGGTATTGGGCTTCAGGCCGAGCGGGAAGGCATTGCGCTTAAGCAGCGCCTTCACCTGCCCGGGAGTCAGGCCGGGACTGCGCTGCAGCAGCAGTGCCGCGGCGCCGGAAACAATCGGAGTAGAGATGCTGGTGCCGGACAGCCTGAAGTACCGCTTGCCGACCTTGTTGCCCGGAAACTCACGGACCAGTACAGAGCCGGGGGCACGCAGGGAGACGACGGCATCTCCGGGGGCAACCAGGTCAGGCTTCACCTTGCCTCCGGGAGCCGGGCCGCGGCTGGAATAGAAGGTGATGCGGTCATCCTTCTGCGTCACTGTGCGGCGGTCATTCACGGCTCCGACAGTGATAGCTGAAGGACTGATGCCGGGTGATTCCACGGTGCCCCGGCCGGGGCCGCTGTTGCCGGCGGCTATGACTACAGTGAGCCCGGCTTTGACGGCTTTTTCGACGGCCTGAACGAGAATATCATCCTTCGGTGAGGGGTTTACCGGACCGCCGAAGGACATCGAGAGGATGCGCAGCTTCAGTCTCCTGCGGTTGGCTATGCACCATTCAATGCCTTTTATAATGGTAGAATCGTAGCCGTCCCCGTTCTTATCCAGCACCTTGATGCCGGCGATACCTGCCTCCGGTGCCGGACCTCTGTATTTCCCCTTGCTCGACCAGCCGTTCCCGGCTGCATCCCCGGTAATATGTGTACCGTGACCGTTATCATCATAGGGGCATTTCCGGTGATTGATATAATCCTTGAAGGCAATGATCCGGTTCACGGGCCGGGTCAGATCCGGATGCGGGTACACCCCTGTATCAAGGACGGCGATGTTAATCCCTTTACCGGTAAGCCCTTTGATCTGTCTTACTACAGTTGCTCCAATGGACGGAGTGGCAATATTCAGATTAGCTTTCTTGATTCCATCGAGATATACCTTGCGGACACCGGGCCAGCAGCACATCCGTTCCAGGCATTTCAGCGAAAGCTGTGAAGCAACAGCCTGGTGCAGCGGCAGATGATGCTTCACCTTGAAAGCATGCTGTCCCAGATGAGTCTGCAGCGACCGCATTCCGGCTGGTGTGAGCGGACGCTTGAACTGGATAATAACCGGAATCGCTGCAGAATTAGCTGCAGATGAATAAGACTTGCGTATCATATGCTTCAGGGGATGGTTAAGCTTGGCTGCATGCTGCTGTACCCATGACTTGTCACTCATAACTGTGATCACCTCTATGGGAGCATAATATGCGGCCGGATGCCTGGCGGGTACGAAACTATGAATATAGGACACTACCACATTTCAATGAGCAGTAGGCAATTAGAAGTTTCGCTTTGTTCCTGACATGCATTTACTACTGTATCCTAACAGAAAGTGGTGAAGCAATTGAAAGAGTCAGAGAAGAAGGCATTGCTGGCAAAACGCCTCGTTATGTCCCAAAAAGCCAAAGCATCGGCGGTCAGACCCAAGAGACGGAGAATTAAACAGGTTCTCAGCAATTTCATCGTGCTCGCGGTAAATAACAATAACGTTCCTTATGAAACCCAGGACTGGAAGGCTACACTGACCAGAAGCTCCGGCACAGTTATCACCGCACCGTTTGATGAATTTGGCGTAGCCCAGTTTAATACGATCAGCACCCTGACTACTGTAAGCTACACGCTTAGAATCATCGATGCGGATAATGTGCAGCGCACCCAGAAGTTTGTTCCTTCGAACCGTGAGTTCTTCGTAGCCCGTTTCTAAGGGAATTATGCGCTCCGGTTAAGCCGGGGCGCGTTGTTGCGCTCTGCTGCCTTTTGTCACAGCATGAGTTTTGATATTGCTGTACCATTAACATTATAATAAATAGTAAGTTACATATTTATAGTGTGTTGGAAAAATACTAATTCTTGCGGGAGGATGAAGATAGAGTTGAAAAGTTACTTTGTACATAATGGCCCCTTGGCGTTACATGTTCTGGAATCCGGAAAACAGTCTTCCGGTAAAGCTTCGCTGCTAATCATTGGCGGGTTATGGGAGCCGGCAGAACGGGCAATCCCGCTTCTGGCGAATGTACCGGGACATGTGTTAGCATTCAGCTTCCGCGGCCGGGGGCTGAGCTCAACGCCAGCAACCGGCTATGGGCTGGAGGACCATCTGTCTGATATTGCGGCGGTGGTGCGGCATTGCAGGCTGGAGAACTATTATATTCTTGGGTTCTCACGTGGTGCCGCTTATGCGCTTGGCTGGAGTCTGCAGCATCAGGAGCAGATGAAGGGGCTTATTCTTGTAGACCAGCCACCACTTCACCGCAGCTTGTCTGCTGAAGCGGTGAATTTCTGGAGCAGCCTGGTGTATCAAGAGGTGCCGATTCTGAACTATATGCGTCTGGAGGCCATTCAAGGGTTAGCGCGGGATGCCCGGGAAGTGGACTTCTCCGCACAGCTGCCTGAGCTTCTGATCCCAGTCACACTGTTTGCAGGCAGGAACAAGACGGCAGAGCTCGGTTCGGACCTGTCAGATGAGACGCTGCATATATATAGGACTGAACTGCCATTCTGTGCTGTTGTTGAATTCGATCAATCCGGACATATGATACCAGATGAGGAACAGCAGAAGTATATAGCCGGGGTCAGCTTATGTATTCAATGATCATAATCATGAGCATCTCTATCCCCTCAAGGTATGAAGACGAAATGCGGAATAACAGCTCTAAGTACAGTAGGAAAAAGACAGCTGTCCGGCGAAATTCTACAGAGAGGGTTATCCTCAGTTGTGATGACAGGAGATGGAAAAATGAAGCTGCAGACAGTTACCAGATTTTTCGAGCTGACAGAGCAATTTAAGACAGACGAGGCCGATTACGCGCAAATCCTGCACCCTGAGATTGAGCAGACGGAATTTCCGAATGCGTTAACGCCCCAGCTTACCGTGAGTGACCGTGAGCTGTTATTCAAACGGATGCCGGGTGGCCGCAAGCTGCTCTCCTCACAGAAGTATGATATTCAGCATACTTATGAAGCCGGGAATACATTGATCGCCGAGGTGGTCTGGAGCGCTGTTGTAGCGGTAGACGCCGGAGCCTTCAAGGCAGGTCAGGAGCTGAAGGCGTATTTCTGCTGTGTTTTTGAATTCAAGGACAACCTGATTCACCGCCAGCGGAATTATGATTGCTTCGAGCGGTTTCAGTAAGCTTCTTCACTTCTTTATGATTTCCAGAGTGAATATTAGTGACATGAAAATAGCTGCTTAAGCCAGGTGCAAAGTTTCGTGTCAAGGAATATACTCTAAAAAAGCTGAAATATTGTTTTGATTCACAATTATAAGCGCGTAAATTGGTTTTGATGACAATAAACATAACGCGAATATTTAAAAATGCGGGGATAAAAGCTATAATGTGGCCACAGGTATAGGTGTGGTACACTGCGGGACAGCCGTAAATATGCAGCCTAAAGATGCCAGCGAAAGGTCTGAGGAATGATGAGCCTGCAAGCCTTGAATGAACGTGTGAAGACCGATTTGTCTTATCTTGCCTATGGCGGCACAGACTGGGTCCATCCTCTGAAGCATACTGAAGGGCATGTCTACGATGTAGTAATTGTGGGCGGCGGGCAAAGCGGCCTTGGTGCTGCCTTCGGCCTGCTGCGCGAACGGATCTCCAACATTCTGATTATTGATGAGAATGCAGGTGGACTGGAAGGCCCTTGGACTACCTATGCCCGGATGGTGACGCTGCGCACTCCGAAGCATTTGACCTCGATAGATCTCGGAATTCCTTCACTAACCTTCCGCTCCTGGTGGGAAGCCCAGCATGGTGCGGAAGCCTGGGAGCAGGTGGACAAAATTCCGCGCGGGCAATGGATGGATTACTTGCGCTGGTACCGGGAGGTGCTGCAGCTGCCGGTCAGAAATGAGGTGCGCCTGCGGATGATCGAGCCCGGCTCTGACGGGATTTTCCGGCTTCATGTTGAAGGGAAAGGGGCGGTGCAGGGGCAGCTGCTCGCACGTAAAATAGTGCTGGCGACAGGTATTCAGGGCGGAGGCGAGTGGCATGTGCCGCCGATGATCTCAGCCAATCTGCCGGAGCATCTGTACGCACATACCTCGCAAAAGATCGATCCCGCCGTACTCCGCGGCAAGCGGATAGCCATCCTCGGCGGCGGGGCCTCGGCCTTCGACAATGCCAGCTTCGCGCTCAATGAAGGTGCGGCTGAAGCGCATGTGTTTGTCCGGCGCGAGCAGCTGCCTAAGATCAACCCTATCCGCCAGATGGAAGGTTCCGGTATGATTGATCGGTTCCATGCCCTCGCGGATGAGGACAAATATGCGGTAATCTCGCATTTCTTCAGCTGCAACCAGCCGCCGACGAATGATACCTTCGCCCGCGCCGCCGCCTGGCCGGGATTCCGCCTGCATCTCGGTTCACCTTGGCTAAGCGTTGCCCGGTCAGGGGAAGGGGTGCAGGTCACAACCCCTAAGGGGGAGTTCAGCTTCGACTTCCTGATCATCAGCACCGGGCTGATCAGTGATCCGGCGCTGCGGCCGGAGCTGCAGGGGCTTGAGCGTCATATCGCCCGCTGGAGTGACCGTTACCAGGCGCCTGCAGGAGCGGCGAATCCGCTGCTGGATGCCCATCCATATCTCAGCTCCGCGTTCGCGCTGCAGAGCCGGGATGAAGCCGGGCGGAGTCTCCTGCACGGCTTGTTCGTCTTCAATTACTCCGCACTGGCCAGCTGCGGCTTATCCGCCTCGGCGATCTCCGGCCTGAGGAATGCGATTCCGAAGCTGGCCGGCGGCGTAGCTGACCAACTGTTCATGGATGGCAGGGAGCAGATTCTGCAAGCTTACTACAGCTATGATCAGATTGAATTCACTGGTAGCTCAGCCGCGGCCGCCAACCTTCCTTAGCCGCGCGCCGCAAGTTTAGTTGGATTTTGTACATTTAATTTCTCCGTAACAGACTCATTAACAAATTTAATTGGAAATAATACACTTAATTCCACTGATTACTTCCTTAAGCCGGATATTCAGTGGAATTAAGTGCTGTTTTTCCAATTAAATCCTCAGACGAAGTGTTTCGCGCAGGATTATATGATGTTTTTCCACTTAATTATGCTACGTAGTAATCTTCGCATACACCGCAAAGAACAGGGCCAATTCCCCCATGATCACCGTATTCGGCATATGGATGACGATATCCAGCACATAGGAGCAGACCAGGATGGCGGTGAGCAGCGCCAGATGCATGAAGCCCAGCCGGTGCTGCTTGTGCCTGTAGACATGGAAGACCAGGGTTGTAGATGCGAAGTAGATCAAGACAGACCCGAAGATGAAATTCAGCATCAGCCCGTAATGAAGCTGGTCAAGGAAGAGCAGCTGGATCGACGCGGCCAGCATACATAACGACAAGTAGATAAAGAGATGCCCGTAAATAATCGTCTGTCCGGCAGTTTGCACATGCTGGTCAACCTTTTTCTCCAGGTTGTCATAATACTGCCACCACATTGCGATAATCAGCACAAAGGTCAAGGCTGCGAAGCTGACGGATTGTCCGGTCCAGGTGCTGGACTGCAGAACGGCAAGAATGCTGACTACAGATTCACCAAGCAGGATCAGGGCAAACAGGGAGAAGCGCTCCAGCAGATGATGCGTGTTGGCGGGAGTCTTTACAAGAATCTTCCGTCCGGTCAGCGGGAGCAAGACATCCAGCACAATCCCGGCGTACAGGACGGCATACCGGAGCCAGGAGTCGAAGAACAGCGAGCACGCGGAGATCACGAGCCCGATCCAGAAGCGTGTTCCCAGGTAGCGGGCCGTGTTCCGCAGATGGCCGGTCTCCCTGGCATGCGCATAATGATATTGTACCGCAGTCATGGCACGCAGCCCGAGATAGCCGATCAGGAACGGATAATAATTGGTGTCGAAATCTACAGACAGGCTGGCTGTCATGATCAGTACGAAGAACAGCTGGATGATGAGGAACATCCGGTGCTGTAATGTATCCTGCCCATAGCGGTTCACAAACAGCGTCTGCCCTACCCAGGCCCACCAGATCGGAATGAAAATCAGGACGAATTTGCCCAGTGTCTCCATTGACAGGATCTCATCCTCTACATGCAGCAGCACATGGCTGGCTTTGGATACCGCTGCGACAAACAGCAGATCGTAGAAGAGCTCCAGCCAGGTTACTTTTTTAATGACCATTTGCAAGGCTCCTTTGCCGTTTGTTTATCCGGAGCTGTCCGGTTTACAATTATAATATAGGCACCTTGGAGAGGAAGGCAAGAAATTACTTAAAATTGCAGGTATCTCCCGGCGATTGACCTGGGCGGCGCTCTCATTGATAATATAGAGGTTCATATTCTTTGTAGGATCGGGGTAGAAGCATGTCATATCGCACAATGGAAGAATGTATTATTGACCTGGAGAAGCACGGCCATTTAATTCGCATACATGAGGAAGTTGACCCGCATCTGGAGATGGCGGCAATACATATGAAGGTCTATGAAGCAGGTGGTCCCGCACTGTTATTCGAAAAGGTTAAGGGCTCGAAATACCGTGCGGTATCGAACCTGTTCGGCACTATAGAGCGCAGCAAGTTCATTTTCCGGGATACCTGGGAATCCTCGCAGGCCGTTATTGCCCTGCGCAGTAATCCTATGAAGGCGCTTAAGCAGCCGTTCAGGTATGCCGGGACCGCGCTTGCGGCGAGAAAAGCACTGCCGCTGAAGAAGCAGGGCGGTGTGCCTGCCGGCTTCGGGGAAATCAAGCTATCTGATCTTCCCCAGATCAAGCATTGGCAGGATGACGGCGGTGCCTTCATCACCCTGCCGCAGGTGTATTCGGAAGACCCGGACAAGCCGGGGATTATGAACTCCAATCTTGGAATGTACCGTATCCAGATCAGCGGGAATGAGTATGAGCTGAATAAGGAGGCCGGGGTACATTACCAGATTCACCGCGGCATCGGAATTCATCAGAGTCACGCGAACAAGCGCGGAGAGCCGCTCAAGGTAAGCATCTTCATCGGCGGACCTCCGGCGCATACCTTATCGGCGGTAATGCCGCTGCCGGAGGGCTTGAGCGAGATGACCTTCGCCGGGCTGCTGGCCGGACGCCATTTCCGCTACAGCTATGTGGACGGCTACTGTATCAGCAGTGATGCGGATTTCGTCATTACAGGGGAGATCCATCCAGGCGAGACCAAGCCGGAGGGCCCGTTCGGCGATCATCTGGGCTATTACAGCCTGACCCATCCTTTCCCGGTTCTGAGGGTGCATAAGGTATATGCCAAGCAGGGGGCAATTCTCCCCTTCACCGTTGTCGGACGTCCGCCGCAAGAGGACACCGCCTTCGGCGAGCTGATTCATGAGCTGACCGGCGGAGCCATCCAATCGGAGGTCCCCGGAGTCAAAGAGGTGCATGCGGTAGACGCTTCCGGTGTGCACCCGCTGCTCTTCGCTATCGGCAGTGAACGGTATACACCGTATCAGCAGCTTAAGCAGCCGGCGGAGCTTCTGACGATTGCTAACCGGATTCTCGGAACAGGACAGCTTAGTCTGGCGAAGTATCTGTTCATTACAGCGGAAGAGGACCGCCCGGTAAGCACGCATGATATTCCCGGATTCCTGGCGTATATTCTGGAGCGGATTAATCTGCGCCGTGATATACATTTCCAGACGAATACAACCATTGATACCCTGGATTATTCCGGTACCGGGATAAATACCGGGAGCAAGGTGATTTTTGCGGCGGTTGGAGAGCAAAAACGGAGCCTCTGTACAGAAGTGCCGGAGCTTCTGCACGCGCAGCAGGACTGGGGGCCGGCGGCGCTGATTCTGCCGGGTATTGTGGCGCTGCAGGGTAAGCCGTTCCAAGATTACTCAGCAGCAGCGCAGGAATTTGCCGGCTTAAGTGCTGCGCTCTCAGCTCAGGGAATGCCGGATTCCTGCCCGATGATTATTGTGTGTGATGACAGCCGTTTCCTGTCCGGACATCATAATAATTTCCTCTGGGCGACCTTCACCCGGAGTAACCCTTCCCATGATATCTACGGGGTGAACAGTACAGTGGAGCATAAGCACTGGGGCTGTGATAATGTCATTATCGATGCCCGGGTGAAGCCGCATCAGGCACCGCCGTTAATTGAAGATCCAGAGGTGCAACACAATATTCAGCGGATCTTTGCTCCAGGCGCGAGCCTGGGCGGAATGAACAAGTAGCGGAATGTACGCTGTACCGTGAAGAACCCCGTCTGCAGCCCTTTATAATTAGGGGCAGACGGGGTTTTGTATCCTTTTGTAAAATAAAAAATCCTGTTAAATATTTCATGGCAAAAGCTGACGCATTATGACACAATAGAGAAAATGCTGAAAGGAGCTATCTGCTATGGAACAGACAAACCATACTCTGATACTTGATCTGCTGGATGTACATAACATCAGGGTAAATGTGGAAGACAACAGGATGTCATTTGTTGAGGCAGTAGAGACAGAAGCGCGTACTCAAGGTGTTCAGGTGTCAGGTGCCAAGGAAGTCGTATTACCCGAGAAGCATCTGTATTTGAAGGACAACATTATGGAAGCATTGCACAGTTTGTAGCATCGCTGCTGGTCGCTCGGTTCGAGGGCCTTTTTTTATGCGCATATTACCGCGTTTTAACTCCTTGCCCACCGGCCTTGGCCGGCGGGCTTTTTAATATTATGGAGGTTACTCCGTACCCGCAAGAGTATACGTATATACCTCGTCCTTGCCGTTAACCATGTTGCGGGCCTTGAAGGTGAACACATCACCATCCCGCTTGATCAGGTAAAGATAATCCCCTGGGAACATGGAGTCCGGCTGCTCTACCTGCTGCTGGCGGCTGGGATTCAGCAGTTCTTTGTACAGCAGAGTCTGTTCGCCGGTCGAACGGTTGACAAGCGTGAGGAAGGCGTTGTTAGAGGGGCGGACCAACAGCACATCGGGATAGACCGCTTCAACATTATAGTAGACATCGCGTGTTACGCTAGTACCCAGCAGCTCAGGCAAATCTATCGTCTCGGCTACTGCGCACGTTCCATCCTCGATCAGCCTAAGTGTCTGCCGGTCATTCATGACCAGCTTGCCGTCAGCCCAGACTGCAGCCTCGCCGAAGGTAGTATGGAAATCGGTATGCCCCTGGCGGAGGATGCTGCCATTCTTCAATAGATAGCTGTAATACTCAACATGGATATGAGGTTCACCGTAGTTATTGCTGATCTGCAGCAGTGTAAGACCGGCAGGTGTACGCTCAAAGGTGAAGTCAACGAGATCCAGGCCGTAGCCCAGTGTGGCAAGCCTGGTTTTCTTATTCTGTTTCGAAGTTACATAGAGCTCTCCGCTGTCAAGCGACAAGGAGTAGACCTGACCTTCATAGGTTTCAGAATAGCTGCGGTACATATGCAGGCGGTTCAGCAGCAGTGTTTTGGCTGCAGGATCCCAGACTACCGGCCCGCCTTCCATGGCTTTGGCCAGAAATTTGGCGGGAACATACAATTCCTTGTTGTACATGTAAGGAGCGCCGTCCAGGGAGATCTTGTTCCCGTCGAGTACCCCGCTGATGCTGCCAAGCTTTACCTGGAAGCTTTTGTTCCAGCCGGTGAATGACGCGGTTTTACTTGAATTGTTCCAGGCAATCTCGATTCCCGCAATCTTGACCAGACTGGCAGGCATATAGGAGACACCGTTCTTAATCTGGGCCTTGCTTATTGCCGATCCGGTTATGTCCAGTCCGTTGCTGAAGGTGATTTGAATCTGGACTTCGGAAGCGGACTTGGCTGCTGAGGCCGGAGCGGCAGGGATGCTGAAAGCGAGTGCGAATGCCAGTGCAGGTAGAAGCAGTAATTTGGGTTTAATTTTCATAGTTTCCGTCCTTTCGGTTATTTGTAGGTATAGACGTGGATTGGAAAAAAATGTTTCGTATATTTGTAAGAAAATGGACCGATTCAGTACCGGATACACTGGATTTCTATCGGATGTGCTTATAAGATGAAAAAAGCGGCAGAATCACACTCTCTATGCGTACAAAAACGGGGGAATGACAAATGGAAGAATTCGCAACGGAGCGGTTAATCATCCGGCGCTTCAGGGCTGGGGACGGAGAGGATCTGCATGATTATCTGTCTCAGGAGGAAGTTGTGAGATTTGAGCCTTACGGTGTATATGATGAAGCATCAAGCAAGACTGAGGCCGTGCGGCGGGCTGATGATCCGGCTTTTTGGGCTGTGTGTCTGAAGGATAGCGGTAAGCTGATCGGAAACTTGTATTTTCAGCAGCAGGACCCTCCGCAGTTTCAGACCTGGATGCTGGGGTATGTGTTTAACGGCCGGTATCAGGGTTGCGGGTATGCGGTGGAGGCTTGCCGCAAGCTGCTTACGTACGGGTTCGGCACGCTTGGAATCAGGCGGGTGACTGCATTTTGCAATCCGGATAATCACCGATCATGGCATTTGCTGGAGCGGCTGAAGCTGCGCCGGGAAGGGCATTTTCTGCAGACCGGGTATTTCAAGCATGATGAATACGGCAATCCGAGATGGCATAATACTTATGCCTATGGCGTGCTCGGAAGCGAGTGGATGGAAGCGCATCAGGCGGAAACGGCGGAATGACGGTGTGTAACCTGTAGATTTCATTAGAAGCTTCCCGGATAACCGGGAGGTTTTTTTGCATTTAATAGATTTCCGGTTTTCGGCGGGAATAGCTAAGTATTTTGCTGAACAATGTCGAAAAAAAAGGTAGAGGGACGATGACATCTGCGTATAGAATAGATAGGCACAGATTTCCTTTTGCAGGGATGGAAAATAGATAGAGGCAAGGGTGGTTGGCATTGGGATGGAGAGATATAGAGCTAACAGATTATTAGGGGGACTGGCGGTCTACTTGGCAGCCTATCTGGTGTCAGTGCTGCTGGATATCCGCCCCCTGTGGGGAATTCTTACGATTATCACGCCAATGCTGGTCTGCATCTATTACCGGGTATCAGGCCCTCCGCCATCACTGCTGAAACGGCCGCTGCGGCTGATCCAGTTCGGCTTCTTCCTGTGGGTAATCTGTAATGCGCTATTGATTATAGGCCAATATGGCTTCAAATTCGGCAGGGAGGATACTTCGGCGTTCACTCTTACTATCCTGACTTTCTACTGCGTTACCCGGATTTTTATACTGATTGCGGCTTTGCAGCTGTACGGCATCTTCAAGCGCGGCATGAATAAGCTGCAGGTGCTGTGGGATCAGATTACGACACTGGAATGTATTGTGGGCAGCGTCTGGTTTGTTTTCTTTCAGGACGGATTCTCACCGTTGACGGAGATGAATTACCGCAGCCTGATTCTGTTCTTCTATCTGCTGGTTCCGCTGCTGACGCTGGCTGCGCTCATGCTGGTCTGGGTATATATGAGGCGTGAATACCTTAATTCGGGATTTATACTGCTGACGTTCTCGCTGTCCATGATTTCTTGTCTGGATCTGATGCAGGCGCTCAGTGATGGAATTATTTCGGGCTATCCTATAGACGGATTCTATAAAATATCAGTATTATGTGCCGCCGCCAGCGGAATTCTGCTCTATAAGTATCCGAAACAGGCAGTACAGGAAGCGGATGAACAACAGCCGGAGGCGGAGGGGCGGACGTTAAAGGGCGGGATACTGTTCCTGGCTTATCCGGCGCTTGTCTTCGTAATCAAAGGGTTCTCAGTGTATGTGTTCCTGTATTTCACTATTATTATTATGGCTTATTTCATCGTACGGCTGTACGCCAAACAGATCAATAACACCAGGAAGCTGCTTGAGACGGAAAGAGAGTACAGTGAGAAGCTGAAACTTTATATGGACGTTGTTGAGCAATCTCCCCTGTCTATTGTAATTACCGATAAGGACACCCGGATAGAATACATAAACCCCTACTTCACTGAGGTTACGGGTTATACATTGGAGGAGGTCGTCGGTAAAACACCGGGCATTCTGAAATCGAACAAAACCAGCCGGGAAACCTACCGTAATTTGTGGGAGACTCTTAAGCTTGAAGGAAAATGGCAGGGGGAATTCATCAACCGCAAGAAGAGCGGTGAAGAATACACCGAAGCTGTAATTATCTCATCCATAACTAATGATAACGGAGAGACTACGCATTATGTAGGCATTAAGGAGAATGTCTCAGAGTATAAAAGAATCAAAAAAGAGCTTTCCGATCAGCTGTATTTCACCTCCCAGCTGGTGGATACTTTGCCGCACCCGATGCTGTATATGGATGCTGAAGGGAATTTCTTCGGCTGTAATACAGCCTATGAGGAAGCCTTCCAGGTATCCCGCGAGGTGTTGACGGGAACCCCGATGTCCGATCTGCCCTATCTCTCCAGTAAGGATCTGGGCATCATTAATGAGATGAAAGAGGAAGTGATAATCAGCGGGCAGCCGGTGAACCGGCAGGTGCAGCGGGAATTCGCGTCCGGGGAAGTGCATGATATCCTGTATTCATTGTCGGCCTATCATCTGTCAGACGGTACGGTTGGCGGATATATGGGAATTCTGACGGATATCAGCGTAATGAAGTCCAAGGAGAAGGAGCTGCTTAACAGCCGTAATTTCCTCGATGCCATCATTAACCACATTCCGGTCATGATCACTGTCAAAGAAGCGCAGACCCTGAAGATCTTCAAGGCTAATCAGGCCGGGGCCGCTTTTGTCGGCTTCACTCCGGAGGAGATGGAAGGCAAGGATAATTATGATCTGTTTCCAAGGGAGCTTGCGAGCAGGCTGAACAGCAGTGACCGGAAAGTGCTGGATACGGGTAAATTTTTCAGTGAAATTGAAATTAATACAGACGATGCCGAGCTGTGCAATCTGAAGTATGTCCTGACCTCAAAGGTACCGCTGCTGGATTCGGACGGCACCCCGCTGTATCTGCTAAGTGTATCCGAGGATATTACCGAGGTGAAGCGTAAGGAGGAGGAGCTGAAGTTCGCGCTTAATCTGGCTGAAGAAGCAACAGCTGCCAAGTCCCAGTTCCTGGCCAATATGAGCCACGAGATCCGGACGCCGATGAATGCGATTATCGGTATGGCCCATCTTGCACTCAAGACAGACCTTGATCCTAAACAGAAGGATTATATTTCTAAAATCCATAATGCCGGTACTTCGCTGCTTGGCATTATTAATGAAATTCTTGATTTCTCTAAGGTGGAATCAGGCCGGCTGGAGCTGGAGAATATAGATTTCGAGCTGCCGGATGTGATCGGGCATGCGATAGATCTATCAGGCCAGTCAGCGCAGGACAAGGGCCTGAGGCTGTCGGTCGAGATTCCTCCCGAGGTTCCCTTCCAGCTGAGCGGTGATCCGCTGCGGCTGGGACAGATTCTTACTAACCTGCTTAGCAATGCTGTCAAATTCACCGAGAAAGGTGAAGTAGTGGTGATTGTGGAGCGGATCACGATGGTAGACAGTATGCTGAAGCTGAAATTCAGCGTACGTGATACCGGTATGGGGATGAGCAAGGAGACGGAAGGCAAGCTGTTCCAGGCCTTCACGCAGGCAGACAGCTCCACCACCCGGAGATTCGGCGGAACGGGGCTCGGGCTTGCTATTAGCCGTAAGCTGGTCGAGGTGATGGGCGGCAGCCTGTGGGTGGAGAGCGAGGAAGGGCAGGGAAGCACCTTCTCCTTCACGGCCTGGTTCGGAATGCCTTCTGCACCCGAGCATGGCTCAAGATTATCCGGTCCCCAGGCGGGCGTTCATGACAAGGATTACGGCCTGGGCGGTGTGCGGGTACTGCTGGTAGAGGACCATGAGATTAATCAGCAGATCGCAGCCGAGCTGCTGTTAAGCCAAGGCATGGTCGTTGACATCGCCGGCAACGGAGCGGAGGCGGTACGGAGGATTGCCGAGATGCATGAGGAGCTGCCGTATCAGCTGGTGCTGATGGACCTGCAGATGCCGGTGATGGACGGATTCGAAGCGGCGCGGACGATCAGGGAAACGGAGGCGGCCCTCCCGATCATCGCTATGACGGCACGGACCATGCATGAGGAACGGGAGCGTAGCTACGAGGCGGGAATGAATGGTCATGTTGCCAAGCCCATTGACCCGGATATTCTGTTCGCTAAGATCCGCAGATGGACGACAGATGCCCACAAAGAGAATCCGCAGGAGACCGCGGAGCCTGAAGGTATTCAGCAGCCGGAGCTGCCGAGGGCTGCCGGATTGTTTATGGAGGGCATTGATACCGAGAACGGCTTGCGCCGGGTCGGAAATAACGAGGAGCTGTATCTCAGGCTGCTGGTGAAATATTCAGAGAGCCAGCGGGGAACGGTGAAGCAGATGCGCAGCTTCATCAGGCAGGAGGATGATGCGGCAGTATATATGCTGGCCCACAGCCTGAAGGGGGTAGCCGGTAATTTAGGCGTCAGGGAAGTCCAGTTTCTGGCGGATACCCTTGGCCGGATGGCGAACTACCAGGATCAGCCGGAGAAGGTGGAGCGTCTGCTGCAGCTTCTGGATACAGCGGTACAGGAGAGCTGTACCGCGATCCGCAGGCACTGGGAATCTGCTGTGAGGGCTGCTGCCGCAGCAGCAGTAGAGGAAACGGTAAATGACGGTCAGCCGCCGGGACAGATTGCCGGGAAGCTGCTTGGCCTGCTGAAGGACAGTGACAGTGAAGCGGTCGACTACTTCATTTCGGTACGCAGTCTGCTGGCAGAGCTCCTGATCCCGGGGCAGCTTGAGGAACTCACTGACTTCCTGAACCGGTTCGAATATGAGAGTGCAATTGAGATCGTTGAAACGGCCATCAGAGAAAGTAATAATGAACAGAGGTTGATATAAATGCTGGATGCTAGACCAGTAATACTGGTTGTTGACGATACACCAGATAATATCTCACTCCTCAGCGGCTTGCTGAAGGAGCAATATAAAGTGAAGGTTGCCACCAATGGGGAGAAGGCTCTGCAGGTAGCCAAGGCTGCGCCGCCTGATCTGATTCTGCTGGACATTATGATGCCGGTTATGGACGGCTATGAGACCTGCCGCAGACTGAAGGACGATGAGGCGCTCCGGGATATTCCGGTAATTTTTCTGACGGCGAAGGAAGAAGTGGAGGATGAGAATCTGGGCTTTGATCTCGGAGCTGTTGATTATATTACGAAGCCGATCAGCTCGCCCATCCTGCTCTCGCGTGTCAAGAACCATCTTGCCCTGAAGCAGACGAAGGATTTCCTTGCAGACAAAAATGCCTTTCTGGAAGCTGAAATTACCCGGCGGATTAAAGAGATTTCGCTGATCCAGGAGGTGTCGATCATGGCGATGGCGGCGCTTGCTGAAATGCGTGATTCGGAGACGGGGAATCATATCCAAAGGACGAAGCTGTATATTGAAGAACTGGCTACCCAGCTGGCCAAAACCGAGAAATATGCGGAAGTGCTGAATCCGGAGCAGATCGGACTGATCGTAACCTCGGCTCCGCTGCATGATATCGGCAAGGTCGGTATTCCCGACCATATCCTGCTGAAGCCGGGCGCCCTGACGCATGAGGAATTTGAAGTGATGAAGACGCACACCACCCTCGGACGGGAAGCTATTCTGCGGGCAGAGCGGCTGATGGACCGTGAGGAGACCTTCCTGCGGTTCGCAAAGGAAATCATATACTGTCATCATGAGAAATGGAACGGAACCGGTTACCCCGAGCAGATCTCCGGAGAGCAGATTCCGCTGTCCGCCCGGCTGATGGCGATAGCCGATGTCTACGATGCGCTTACGAGCAAACGGGTCTATAAAGACGCGATGCCGCATGAGCGGGCGGTAGAGATTATTACCGGAGATGCCGGTGTGCATTTCGATCCGGACATCGTGAAGGTATTCGTGAAGAATAAGCATAAATTCAAGGAGATTGCTGATAGATACACCAGTGAGCTGGTAGGTTAAGCTTGACTGGAGCCGGCAGAACATGTATAGAGCCTGTTTCATTCCCCGAAGGGGTGAAACAGGCTTTATTTGCGCTGCCTCTATTCCATTCGCTGCAGCCACTCAGACAAGCAGGCGATGACAGCCTGCGGCTGCTCCTCGGCCAGGTGATGAAACCCGGTGCCGACTGATTGTGCAGTCAGATTCGGCAGATGCTCCCGGCACCAGTTGACCTGCGGTTCACGTACATTACAGCCGGGGTCGGCATAGAGCAGCAGCTTCGGAACAGCGGCAGCAGTAAACCAGAGATTGCGTTCCTCTACGGCCTGCACAACCTCGGAGGGTTGTCCGAAAACCGGAATCTGGTTCGGAAATACCCACAGCGGCTTACGGGTCTGCGGGTCCAGGAACGGCTCGCGGTAATGCTCCAGCTCTTCCATGCTGATCTTGCGGTTAATGACCGTATGAAGCATGCCTTCAATGAACACATTGTTATCGCGCATGAAAGGCCAGCCCTGCCCGGGATCACGGAGCTGCTGGAACAGCTCCACCGCTTCCGGCGGCGAGAACTCCGACCAGTCTGCACAGGGGCGGAGTGCTTGCGGTTCAAGCAGGGCGATTCCCCTGATTTTGTCCTGGTGGCGCATGGCATAATGCAGGCCGATGGCTGCGCCCCAGTCATGGCCGACGATAGTCAGGCGGCTCAGCTTAAGCTTCTCTATGAACTGCTCAATATATCCGGCTTGCACTAAGAAGCTATAACCGGTACCGGGCTTGTCCGAGCGGCCCATTCCCATCAGGTCTACAGCAATACAGCGTCCGTAACCCTCAAGCCGGGGAATGATATTGCGCCAGGTGTAGGAAGAGGTCGGGTTGCCGTGCAGAAACAGAATAGGGTCACCTTTCCCCTGGTCAATATAATGCAGCCTGTGTCCGTTCACTTCCTGATAATGTGATTCGAAGGGGAAATCCGTGCGGAGCACGAATTCTTCCGGATTAGTGTTCGTCATACAGCATCAGCTCCTTGAGTAAACGTTGAATTCTGGCCTGATCATATCATATCCGGCAGGTTTTTTATTATAACGGGCTGACCTTGATTAAGGTAGCAGAAATTGACCCGTGAAATAGGATAGAAAAACGGCACCCCGCAAGGAGGCGCCGCTTATAATTGATGTTGTTATTATGGAAGGAATGCGTGATTTCCCGGCTTAGCCTTCACCTGCACCATGCCCCATGGTACGGAACAACGGCGGATTATATCTGTCAGCCGGGAGAAGGGGATTTCCGGCCGGTAAAATAAGTACTAGCAGCAAACTAACTGAAGCCATCGCCATGATGATTTTTTTGGTCATTTAATTCCTGCACCTCTCTGATTAGGTTTTTGTAGGATACTTTCTCATGCTGGCTGGCTTGATGCCGGTGCTGTTCAAATAAATCGACACATTTAATTATCAGGCTTTCGTTATTAATTTTAACGGATGATTCCAAACCGGTTAATATTACTTTAATTCCATCCGGATGATTTTGAGATAAATAGTACGCAGCCAGCTCCGTGAGGAATCTGGCATGCTGATTCGCCATGATCTGCGAAGTATAGTTACCAAACAGAGAGTGGTCCGGTCCGGAAGGAACATATGCAGAGAACCGTTCCAGGATATCATCAATATTCCAGGCGTAGCGGTTTGCCGATTTGATAATATTGTAGACCGCTGTAAAAATCTGCCCCTCATGGGCGGATATATACTCCACATACTCTTGAAGGATAGCTTGTTCTCCTGCCATAACACGGTAAAGGTACTCATTGGCTGTACCCCACAAGTTAAACTGATTCAGCGTGCGCTGTACCTCCTCGTTGTCTTCCTGAATCCAGCTCCCATCCATATATAAAGGGATCAGCCTCAGCGCCTCGGGGTAATTGCCGTACTCCTCCTGAACACTGGAACGCATCAGATGTGAGTACAGAATATAGAAATACAGAGGTTTCTCAGGGGACTTCTCCTTACGTTCCTTGCGGTCAGAGCGATGAAGATGATTGTAGCTGAGCGCAGCCAGCCGGTGCATCTCCACGGCCAGCTCATCCACCTTGGCCCACTTATGCAGAGAATAGTAAGCATGCATCAGGTGCTTCAGTCCGTCAAGCTGATCGGCTATTTCCAGCCGGTTAAGGTAGCATTCGAAGAGTAGCGCTGCCTGTAAATTGCGGCTCTGACTGTCACTGAGGGCAATCCGGAATAGACGGTACTGGCAAACGGCAAGCCGCTCGGAATGCTGATACTTCTCGCTGGTGCTCACATTTCTGTATAATACTTCAGCTGCCTTCCATTGTCCTTCCTGAAACAGGCTTTCAGCCACTTCAAACAGCATGGGGGCATAGGCCAGATTATCGAGCAGACGCTTGACCACCTGTTCAATGCAGTCGAGGCGTCCCAGCTCAGCACAGCTTAGAATGAACGGGTGCAGACGCCGCCAGGTCGGTGCCGAGAAATAAAAGCATTCGTCCACGTACAGGCTGTAGAAATAGTCCTTCGGCAATCCCATTCCTTGTGTAATTAACCCCAAATGGCTCATAGCAAAAGGCTGCTGGCCGCTAAGCAGACGGCTGAGTGTTCCGGAGTTAATGCCCGTCTGAATGGAAAGTTGATTGATGGACATGTGTTGTGAATAGAGATAAGCCTCAATATGACCGCGTATCGTGGTAGCAGGCTCCAAGAAAACACCACCCAATCCAATTCCATTTTTTAGGCCCTTAAGTTTATAAGTGTATGATATTAGTCATTATACCATTGGTCAATAGAATGATAGGTAGAAACAGTGAACTTAGTAAAAAAGTAAATGATTAACCCCGTGATCTATTTAGTATCTATACAGCATCAGGAAATGCGGAATCCTTTCCCAAAAAGCCCGTGCCTGCATACGCAAACAGAGACCGCATCCAATGGATACGGTCTCCAGAATACTTGAATATACCAGCTGAACATCTGAGTACCCGAGAGGACATAGCGCCTCTTAAGCTGTAAAAATATCTGTTCTGCCCTTAATCCTGCGGTTTTCAATCACCTCGGCATAATTGTCAATCAGGCCGTCAAAAATAGTGTCCCACGAGCGTCTGAGCGCAAGGCGACGCCCTTCGCGGCCCATGGATGTCCGCCGACTGTGCTGAGCAGCCAGCTCAGCAATCCCGTGCGCCATCGCCACCGGATCGCGGGGGGCGAACAGGCTCCCGGTGGCACCGGGAACGACCAGCTCCCTGGTGCCGCCGGCATCTGCGGCAACCACCGGCAGGCCCGAAGCCATGGCTTCGAGCACGACATTGCCGAACGTTTCCGTGCACGATGGGAAGACGAAGAGATCTGCCGAGGCGTACAGCTCCGCCAGCTCTTCGCCATGCTTCGCACCGGTGAATATGACATTCTCGGGTGCCTGCGGCCGCAGCTCGGGCAGCAGCGGCCCGTCTCCGACGATCAGCAGCTGCACTTGGCTGCGCGTGGATTCCGGCAGCAGCTGCATGGCGCCGAGCAGGGTGGTGAGGTCTTTTTCCGGGGCAATCCGCCCGACATAGAGCAGCAGCAGAGAAGCGCCGCTGCCGTAACGCTCCCGCAGGTCTGTGCTCCGCTTCTCCGGCGAGTAGAGATGGCAATCAACACCACGGGACCACAGCCGCAGTCCGCTGAACCCCTCTCCGCGCAGAGAGGCGATAGTCTCCTCAGAGGGAGCGAGCACAGCATCGCAGGAACGGTGAAACCACTTCATGTACTTCCAGTAGAGCGGAATCATGCCCCGCATCCGGTAGTATTCCAGGTAACGGTCGAAATGGGTGTGATAGGAGGCGACATGGGGAAGCTGCCGCTTGCGGGCATAACGGAGGCCGGCCAGGCCAATGTTGAACGGGGTAGCCAAATGGAGCAAATCCGGGGCGAAAGCATTCAGATCATGCTGGATGGCAGACATACCCGGGAGGGCGAGCCTGCACTCGGGGTACAGGAAAAAAGGGATGCTGGCAATGGGCCGGACGGGGTCAGGATAGCTGTTCTCCGGGGCAGATCTAGGAGTGAACAGCAGATGCTCGATTCCCCGGCGGTGCAAATGCTCTGTTAACCGGCCAAGTGTACGGGCTACACCATTCGTTTGCGGAAGAAAAGTATCCGTGAATACTGCCAGACGCATCGGTATCCCTCCCAGTATTCTTGTTGCCCTGAGCATAACAGGCGAATATTTCACGGAGATTAACCGCAGGTTAAACCTCAGAGTAATGCGGGAGGAGAGCCGGATTTTTTTCAAAATAGAATGGAAAGGGTATACAGTACTATCAGGAATGAAGGAGGTACAAGACTATGAATAAAGACCTGCCGCCGGAGGTTCCGCCGCAGACCGTTCCAGAAGTGGAGCCGGGGGTTGTCCCTGAACCGGGACCCACCGTGATTCCCCCGGAGGTTGTTCCGCAGGAGCAGCCGGAAGTCATACCGCAGACACCGCCGGAGATCATTCCGCCGGAGCCAAAGTAATTGCAGGAACATGAAGCTGACAGAGCAGAGGCTGTCAAGTGAGCGTCCGGGAAACCGGGCGTTTTTTGCGTGAACAACCGTCTTCCAGTGCTGTCCATATAGGTTCGGCATAAATGTTCTGCAGGTTGAGGCTGCATTCCTTGCCGGTATCGTATGAACGGTTGCCCAGCAAGAGGCTGAACTGCTCCAGCTTATGCTGTGCATCCGGGGCATTCGTGCAGTCCAGCCAGTCAGCCAGCGCGCCCAGTACAATGCGGCCTTCGGCCAGCGCCTGCTCCCAAAGCTCCGGTACAGATTCCGTCCGGACCTCTGAATGCACTGCAGAATGACGCCACTCGGCATGCTGTTCATTCAGGTAATCAAGCTGCTGCTCCCGGGAGGACAGCCTGCGTGTGAACAGCCGCCGGGTTCTGCCCCAGGTCAGGGCTTTTTTCCAGCCTTTAGGGTCGTACAGGTATCTGTGGGCCAGCACCATGTCCCGGTACGAGCTGTGCCAGATCTCCTCAGACAGACCGCGCATGGCCTCCGGATAATGGTTCTGCGCAGTAGTATGAAGAATGTGATGAACAGGCGCCGCCAGCTGCGGGCCGGAGTCAATCAGGGTCCAGGCCGGATGCTGCCAGATGTTGATACCCCGCAGCCGCTTCATGAACAACATGTCCAGATCAATTTCGAACCGCTGGTGGTCACGGTATTTGTAACCGGCTTTCCAGTTAATGTAGGGATGCAGATTCCGGTCCAGCAGATGGTGAGTGAGGAAACCAAGGAAGTAGAGCTGAGTCTGAGCCGCCTCCTCCCCTTTCAGCATGCGGGCTGCTTTCCAGAAATCAAGGAGTACCGGGCCGCAGTGCTGTGAATGCATCAGGTCCCCGAGATGAAGCGCGCCTATATCCTGTCTCCACGGCAGAAAGCTGTGATATAATAGGTAATCCGGTCCTTGGCATCCAAGATTATACAGTTTACTGTACTGCTCCAGGCTGCTGAGAAACGGGAAACGGCTGCTGAATTCCCCGGCCAGCTGTTGTCCGTATTGTATATGCATCCAAATATTAGGCATCTATGATCCTCCTCGTGAATTTGCGGGTACAGCTTCAGCTTGGCCAGCTGCCGTGCAGCCGGTCTTACAGATTATTGTAACGCCGGTTTATTAAAGCAGCATTAGAATGCGGATATAAAATGTAAGCGAAAGGGGATTGAACATGGATAAGCGGCTAACGTTCAATGAGAATGCGGCGAACTACGACCGGTGGAGACCCCTCTACTGTGAAGCACTATTCAGGGACGTACTGGCTTACTCCCGGATTGGGCAGGACTGCCAGACGGTTGAAATCGGTATTGGAACCGGTCAGGCGACCGGACCGTTTGTCCGGACCGGCTGCAGCCTGACGGCAGTTGAACTGGGCGGGGAGCTTGCAGCGTATTCCCGGCAAAAGTTTCAGCAATTCTCCAATTTTAAGGTGACCCATACTTCATTTGAAGCATTTGAATGCCCGGAAGCCAGTATAGATCTTATCTATTCGGCTACGGCCTTCCATTGGATCCCGGAATCGGCAGGCTATCCTAAGGTATTCCGGTTGCTTAAGCCCGGCGGCACTGTGGCGCTGTTCTGGAACCGGCCGTATGTAGGGCGTGAGGATGATGCATTGCATCAGAGCATCCAGCAGATCTATCACAAATACCGCCCGTCCGGCCAGAAATTAATAGAATATGATACAAGTAAATATGATGCTGTCAGCAACAGCTTGCGTACATACGGGTTCGAGGATGTCCGGCTCAAGCTGTATCATATGACCAGAAGTTTTACTGCGCCGGACTATATCGCATTACTCAATACATACTCAGATCATAGAACCATGCCATCTGCAGACAAAGAAGGGCTTGAGCAAGAGATCGCTGCTGCCATAATACATGCCGGAAATATTCTCCATGTATATGACACAATTGATCTGCATTTGGCGAGGAAATAAGGCCGGAGCGCAGCATTAATCCGGCTTTTGGTGATTTCCCTCTGCCATGCTATAATGGGGCGGTGTTACTCCATTTCATGCAGAGGTGATAATGATGGGATACCAGGCAGGCCAGCTTTTTGTCAATTTACCGGTGAATAATCTGCAGGAATCAATCAAGTTCTTTACCGCTTTGGGGTTCGAATTCAACCCGCAATACACGGATGAGAATGCGACCTGTATGATCATCAATGGCAATACATTTGCTATGCTGCTGACGAAAGAATTCTTCGGCACCTTTACCTCGAAGTCAATTATTGATACTGCCGGGCATACGGAGGTTATTCTTGCGTTCTCCGCAGCAAGCAGGGCAGAAGTGGACGAGCTGGTGCATAAAGCACTGGAAGCCGGCGGTAAACCGTTCAATGATCCGGTCGATCACGGTTTCATGTATAACTGGAGCTTCCAGGATATCGACGGGCATCTGTGGGAAGTTATGTACATGGAACAAGGTGCAGAGTAACCCGGGCTGCTGAACAGCCCCTGGTGATAAAAGATTAGATTAACATTAGCAGAGCAAGCTGCATTAGGGACAGGCTTCCGGATTCCGGAGGCTTGTTTTTTAGTTTGCGGGGTTATTTTTGTCTGCTTTCTGGTTCGCAAGTCGGATCTTTCCTCCGGCTTTTTTGCTAATCTGCTGCATATTTATACAGAACGTGGAAGAAATTCGTGTTTGTTAACACTTTCGCAACATTTTCTTTACGCTCCGCATACATAACGGTAGAGGATAATTAATATCCGGCTTCTACAATGAAGTGAATAGCAAAATATACCTATTCGCAATTACTAGTTTGAGATGAAGGGATGATACCTTTGAAGGGGAACCTGATACACTTTTCGATGAAATGGAAGCTAATCTTAAGTTTCTCGGCAATTACGCTAATCTTTCTTGGCGTGGCTCTGTACCAGGGTCATAAGATTAACCAGGTAGAGCTTTCTATGGAACGGCAGAAGAGCGAAATGGAGAAAAGAATTACCGTATCAACCATCACCGGGCAGCTGCAGGAGCTGAACCGTGCGGAGACCGCATTCGCCGAATCCAGTGACCTGGAGCTTGCAGAGCCTCTGCAGGAGAAGCTGCAGCAGCTGTCAGCCGGGCTTGCAAAGGTGGATTTCGACCAGGATACACCTGCGTACAGCATGCTTGAGCTGCTGGGCACACAAGCGGGGGAATATACCCAATATGTGGATGAACTGGTCACGACGATGTCGGATGAAACGCTTGATCCGCTGACGGTCCTTGAACAAATTGATGTTATACATACGCAGGCGCTGGCACTCAATCAGGCTATGCTCAAAACCAACAGCGAGCTCTACACTGCAGCTGCCGATAATGCCGAGCAGGCACAGAGCCTTTCTTTTACACTGCTGGATGATACGATTTCGATTGTGGCCTATGCTGCCGGAGGCGTATTCCTGTTCATGCTGGTGCTGGCCGTCCTGCTGATCCGCTCGTTCCTGTCGCCGGTCGGTAAGCTGCAGACAGCGCTCAGGAAGATTGCTGACGGTGATCTGCGCCAGCAGATTAACTCACCTTACAATGATGAGCTTGGGCGCCTCAGCCATCATTTCGATCATATGGTGAGCCGTGTACAGGGAATGCTGCGTCAGACACTGTCGGCTGCAGGTTCACTCGCTGAATATTCACATTCCTTCCAGCAGTCCTCTGCGGTTACAGCGCATACGAACCGTGAAATCGTCAGAACGATTCAAGAGATCTCGCTGGGAGCCGACCAGCAGGCGGCCCAGTCTGAACAGAGTACGGTGCTGCTCGAAGAGCTGGCACGCGGGGTTCAGGATATTACGGAATATACGGATGTAATGCTGGAGACCAGCCTGGCGGCTAACCGGAATACGAAGCAGGGGGCCGATACAATTACTGCCCTGCGCCGGATGTCGCTTCATTCACGGGCGTCGATCAACAAAGTATATGAGGCGCTGGAGAAGCTGGTAGAGCAGTCCAAAGATATTTCACGCATTACCAATTCGATTACGGAAATTTCGAAGCAGACGAATATTCTCTCGCTTAATGCTGCGATTGAAGCAGCCCGGGCGGGGGCTTCCGGCAAAGGGTTTGCTGTTATTGCGGGCGAGGTCAGACATCTGTCAGTGCAGACGAACGATTCTTCTGTCCATATCAGCCGGATTATTGAGGAGCTTCAGGCCGGTATGGCTGATTTCCAGGGTTACATGATGGAAACCAAAGGCAGCCTGGAAGAGCAGGAGCATCAGGTAGAGGAGACGCTTGCTTCCTTCGGGGCGATTGACGAATCGATTGCCGGCATCAGCACACAGATCGGCCAGATCCATCACAAGGTTGAAGAGACACGGCTGATCAACTCCCGGCTTGCGGAATCGGTGCATTCAGTGGCTGCTGTAGCTGAACAGACTGCGGCCGGGGTCCAGGAAGTGAACGCCTCCAGCACACAGCAGGATCAGGCGGTCAATGACATTGCCCGGCAGGCAGAGGAGATCAACGAGATTTCACAGCGGCTGTTCCGTGAGATTAATGTATTCAAGATTACAGGTGAAGAGCAGGCAGGCACCGCAGCAGTGTCCCGTCCGGAACCAGATCCGGAGCCGCAGGAGCAGGCGGCAGAAGCTCAAGCAGAAGTCCAGGCGGAAATGATGCCGGAAATAAAAGCGGAAATAAAGGCAGAAGTAAAAGCGGAAGTAAAGCCAGCCGTAGAGGCGGAAGTGATGCCGGATGTTAGGGCACCGCAGCAGCAGCCGGAGACCCTGCCAGCTGAGAAGAAAGCCGGTAGTCCCCGGCCGCTGCCCAGAGTAATGCCGGCAGCGGAAGAGCCAGTGAACAAACCGGCGGCCAAAGTAGAGGAAGAGCTGGAGGAGAAATTACTCGTGCTTGCCAAGTGAGCTGTTAATCGAGGACACCAGCTCAGGAAACCATTCGGATAATGACAGGAAGCTGAAGCCCGTAGAGCGGGCTTTTGCTGTATCCATGAACCAGGATTCCCCGATGCCGAAGGGTGACTGGTCCGCAGCAGCAGTCTCATGCCGGATCACAGCCGGGATACCGGTTATTTCCTCAATAGCGGTAATAACACCACCGATGCTCAGCGTACCGTCCGAGCAGGCATTCACCGGACCGCTCAGCTCGGAGCTGCCCAGCCAGTAGAGGAAATCCGCAGCTTCATCGGAACGGATGAACGAAATCTCCGCCCGGGGATTGGGGATGCCGATCGGCTGACCAGCCCGGACATGCTCAATATGAAAATGCAGCCTGCGCGTGTAATCATCAACACCCAGCACAATGGGGAAACGTACCGCAGCTACCGGAAAGTCTGCAACCCCCAGCATTACGGCCTCGGCCAGCTGTTTGCCCTCCTGGTAGCTGAACTTCTCCTTACCGCCAGTCTGCAAAGGGATCTGCAGAGGATCGAAATCAGCTTCCGTGAGAATATCCGGCTGCGGATTGTAGACAGACAAGCTGGAGGTCAGGATATACCGTTTCACTTTGCCGGAGAAGATCCGTACAGCCGCCGCAGCCTCATCCGGCGAGAAGCAGATATTATCATAGATGACGTCCCAATCGGTATCTCCTGCTGCCCGGGCCAGACCTTCGGCATCAGTCCGGTCTGCGGCCAGCCTGGTTACGCGCCCGCCGAAATCATCTCCAGTGAGGCCCCTGGTCAGAATAGTAACCGCACTGTCTCCGTCCTGGAGCAGCTTCTCCACTAATCTTTTGCCGAAAAAACGGGTTCCCCCGAGTACAAGTATCTTTCTCATTCAGACACGCTCCTTGAATTCTTGAGTTATTAAGCTGCCATCTGAAGTACAAGTTGTGTACTGCCTCCAGCAGCTGAAGACGACCTGCCTGTGCTGGAGTAATATGCCTGCACCGTACTGCTGCTTACGGCAACAGTCACTTCGGCGGCATGCTCCTGGCGGAGCAGCTCCAGCATCACCGGGATTTGACCTTGTTCATAAGCAAGCGCTAGTGCCCGGAGATAAGCCCGGTAATCAGCATCCAGCGGAAAGGCCGGACCATCACCGGCACCGAGCTCTTCTTTAACCTTAGCCAGTGCCAGCCGGGCCCGGTGAAGCGCAGCTTTGACTGCACCCTCAGTGGTTCCGAGGGATCCGGCAGACTCAGCGGCAGAATAGCCCAGCACATCACGGAGGACAAAGGCCGCCCGCTGCAGCGGAGTAAGATAGCGGCAGAGAGCCTGGAAGGCCAGCTCAATGTCAGAGATTCCGCTTAGCCCGGTTTGAGTGCCGGTCTGCTGAACTGCGGCAGACGAACGCTCAAGTGCGCGTATGAAGGAGCTCCGGCGCCGCACGGTATCGATCCAGGTATTCTTGGCCATCCGCAGCAGCAGGGCTTCCGGATTGGGGCTATGGGTGAATTTGCTGTAGCCCAGCGCTTTGGTCCAGGTCTCCTGGGCCAGGTCTTCAGCATCCGGGACAGACCGCGTAAGGGAGAGGCAATAACGCTGCAGTGATGCGTTAAGCTCCTGGTGACATAACGATCCGAATGTTTCGGGGTTCCCGTAAAGCATCTGAGCCTTCACCGGGGGCAAGGCCGCATTTCGCGGGAGTGTTTCAGCGGATAGCTTCCGCATAACTTTCTGTTCAAGGGTCAGCATCAGGACTCGCTCCTTTGCTCGTTTATGTTATTTAGACTTTCTTTAGCAGATAGTTGCTTCTATATATAAACGAACTGCACTTTGAAAAAGATACGCGGGCCTAAGTACGGATTAATTCACATTCCCCGTATCTTTTACCCCTCCCCCATCCGTTTACCGGATATCACCCCAAGCGGGACCAGAGGAGGCACAACCTTATGAGCGTAATTCCCTATGTCATTGAGCAGACTTCACGGGGCGAGCGGTCCTACGATATTTATTCCCGGCTGCTGAAGGACCGGATAGTATTCGTAGGCGCGGCAATTGACGACGGCCTGGCTAACAGCATTATCGCCCAGCTGCTGTACCTGGCGGCGGATGAGCCGGACAAGGACATTCAGATGTTTATCAACAGCCCGGGGGGTTCGACTACCGCAGGCTTTGGCATTTATGATACGATGCAGGTAATCAAACCGCAAGTAAATACGATTTGTACCGGGTTTGCGGCGTCCTTCGCTTCACTGCTGCTGCTTGCAGGAGCTACCGGGAAGCGGTTCGCGCTGCCAAACAGCGAGATCATGATTCATCAGCCGCATGGCGGGGCGCAGGGGCAGGCCAGTGATATCGCCATCAGCGCACGGCGGATTCTCCAGATCCGGCAGAGGATCGTAGGAATTACAGCGCAGCGTACCGGCCAGCCGCCAGAGAAGGTGGAGAAGGACATGGACCGCGATTACTTCATGACAGCGGAAGAGGCGCTGGAATACGGGATTATTGACAAAATCATTACCAATCTCTAAGGCGGGGAGCGATGGATATGCTATCAGCATTAAAAGGCCAAGAAGTGACGATTCATTTTCTGGATGGCACAAGCACCAGAGGCGGAGTTCTGGAGGAAGCGGATGAGCGGTTTGTGAAATACACTACGGAATATCAGACACTGTATATCCCGGTTACCTCGATCCGGGCTGTGGATGTGCAGACCAAGGAGCGCGAACGTCCGCGTGTCGGATTCGGGCAGTAATTCAGTTTAAGGAAACAAGCGAGTGCAGCCCCGGTTTCTCTGTGTAGCAGAGAAACCGGGGCTGCTGTCTTGAGGTGCTGCAGGGAATTTCAAAGCCGCTGCAGCACAGCGGTACTGAGACCGTTCACGGCCTGTAGGGCGAGCGCTGCTCTTAACGCGCAGATAAGGAGAAAGCGGGCTCCGGCCGGTGGACTCCCTGCGGCGTATAGCCAAGTGAAGCGCTGGTTCCGCATAGATCAGCCAGCAAATAAATAATGCTCAGCCACATTTCGGTTCCCTGCAGGCCCGTGTCCTGCCGGCTGGACAGCTGGAAGGCGAAGCCGCGCTCCGGAACCCAGCATTCCAGCACCTCACTAAGCATGTCTTCCGCCCAGCTGCGGATTTCGGGGCGGCGGTAATCCGTCTGCTTCAGGCAGAGCCAGAGCGGGTGAACGACATCGAGCACATTGCAGGCGTTCAGCACCTCCGGGCGGAAGAAGCGGCGGTCTCTGCTATGGGCCAGTATGGTATCGATACTGCGCTCCGGATACGGCAGGGGCAGGCCGAACTGGGCATAGGTCGCCCGGGTCAGCCGGTAAAAGCCGTTAACCGGCTGCAGCCACCCTTCACCGGACGTAGGCAGCCCCCACAGGCCGGAGTCCTGGCGGGCATGCGTCGCCAGCCAGCCGAAAAGATCATCCGGCCGTTTGCCGGAGCCGAAGGTCTTCAGGTTATGATACAGCCCGGTGGCATAACAGTCGATCCAATCTCCTGCGCCCCAGGCATTCTCCTCCCAAGGCAGGGCATCCAGCTGCCCGTATAGCTTTGCCGTCTCCATCGTATCGCAGACGGCAACCGGATGGGGCAGAGCGGAGCCGAGTATTTCAAGCGCATATCCGGCTGCAAGCAGATGGTAACGGGAGAGATGGTCAGATAACAGCTCCGGCTGGTCATCCGGCCCGGGAGGAGACCAGGGATCAGGCAGCAGCCCGGTCCGGCTATCCTGGAAGCCCTGTAATTTGCTGATCAGCTCCTCACGTGTCCAGCCTGGGGGCAGACTGCCGAACATGGCAGCAAGCTCGGCTGCATCGCAGTAAGCCCTGACAGTGCGCTTGAAGCCGGGCCGGTCGCGGAACAGCTTCTCTCCGTCTGCTGTCTCTGAGTAGTACTCCAGCAGAGGGGCCAGCTGAGCTTCCGCCTGCTTGCCGAAGTCCGCAAGCCGCTGATGGAGCTTATCTTGCTTGCTGTCCCCCTTAAGGGCACTGGCTCCTTCAGCCGCCCGGCTGCGGATCAGCCGGGCCGGGTTCCCGCCGACAATGCTATAGGCCGGGAAATCCTTCGTAACGATGGCACCGGCAGCGATGATGCTGTGCGGACCAACGCTTACTCCGTCGAGAATAACGGCGCTCGCCCCAACCCATACATCATCCCCGATGCTGATTCCTTTAACCGTATGCGGCTGCCGGAAGATAGGCAGCTCGGTAGATTCAAATCCGTGGTTGAACCCGTACAAGCTTGCATGTGAAGCAATACGGACTCCATTGCCCATGGTGATATCGCCAGTCAGAATGCTATAGCTGTTCACGGAGCAGTCACTGCCCATCTTAAGCCGGGTATTGCGGACAATAGCCCCGGCGGCTATGTAGCTGCGGTCGCCCATCTGCAGCTCATCCGGCAGGACAGCCGCCTGCGGGGAGACAAAGCAGGCATCCCCGAAGGTACAGCGGTATCCGGCAGATAACCGCTGCTGATGCAGTAATTGCTCCTGCCGCTCCTCCTCGGAGGCCTCAGTCCAAGGCATATAATCCAGCGGCTTCATTGAGGGTGAGGGTGATTGTGAATCAGGCATTCCGTTCGCTCCTTCGCTGTTCAAGTCATTAACGCTCTAAGTGTACCAGCAGCCTGCCGGAAAGGGCATGGTATTATGAACAGGAATCACTTGTCAAAAACGCTTCAGAAGCCTATGCTTACCTCAGATAAAACCGGAGGTACAGAGGAGGCAGCGGATGGACGGAGCTTTGCAGAACCTGGCGATTGATATTCACTGGATTCATGATAAAATCACTGATTCGCACTGGAATGATATCCGGCAGAATATTCATGTGCACAGCTTCTACTGGATTCAGGAGGGAGAGGGCAGCTTCCGCACAGACGAAGAAATACAGGTCTCACCAGGCATGTGTTTCTATCTGCGTCCGGGGCTGTCCATGGAGATGGGCTGCGGAGGCGGGAACCCGCTGCGGATTACAATGATTCTGCTCTCCCTGTATTCCTTGACGTCTTCGGCAGATAATCAGGGAGCTATTGAGCCGGTTGCTGCTCTGCCGCTGCAGTTTATTCTGAAGCCGGAGGGGGAACGGGGCAGACAGCTGGGTCAAATGTTCAGCAGGATTGCAGCCGACTGGGTACCCGGCAGCACCGGCAGCCAGCTGATGACCCAGTCACTGCTTTATGAGCTGCTCTGCCGGATGCTAGAGGCGCAGGCAGATATCCGTGAGGACCGCGGGCAAGGGTATGAGCTGTTTCTGCGGATTAAGGAAGAGCTCGAGCGGCGCTACAGTGAGCCGCTGCTGATTCACGAGCAGGCTGAGCGCTATGGCATATCCCCCTCGTATTTGCGGAGTCTGTTTCAGCAGTATCTCCAGAAGAGCCCCAAACGCTATTTAAGCGAAATCCGTTACGGGCATGCCAGAAAAATGCTGGAATATACCAGACTATCGATGAAGGAAATTGCTGCGTCCTGCGGCTACAGTGATGAATTTCACTTCAGCAAAGCTTTCAAGCAGCTCAGCGGAGTGCCGCCTTCGGCTATGCGCCTTCCTTCATAAATAACGACAAAAAGTATTATTTGTGTTAATGTATATAATACAAATAATACTTTATGGGAGGATACCAATGATTTTGACACTGGACTTCACGAGTGAGCTGCCCATCTATGTTCAACTGCGCAATGAAATTGTTATCGGGATTGGCTCAGGCCAGTTGGCTGACGGTGAGAGGCTGCCGACCGTCCGGCAGATGGCAGAGGATCTGGGCATTAATTCCATGACGGTAAACAAAGCCTATGCCATCCTGAAGAATGAAGGTTTCATCTCTATAGATCGGCGGCATGGGGCTACGGTGTCTCCGGCAGCAAGCGGGCAGCCGGAATTTAAGGCTAAGCTTGAGAACGAACTGCGGCTAGTTATCTCGGAAGCTGCGCTCAAGGGCGTAGGCCGGGAAGAATTCATGCAACTGTGTACGGGAATTTTTGCGGCGGTTGCTTACCAGCCGAAGCCCGTGTTTGAGTAGGGGGAGATAGAATGCTTACTGCGATTGTATTAATTACGGCTTTGCTGGGCTACGTCATCATCGTGACAGTCTACTGGAACCTGAGCAAGCCGAGCGGGAACCTGTGGTTCGGGGTTACTCTTCCTGCTCACGTACTTGAGCATGTGGAACTGCGGGTACTGCAAAAATCATACCGGCACATTTATAAGAAGTCTACACTAGCCGCTCTTCCTTTACTCCTGCCAATCCTGTTCTTGGACACATATATCTCACTTTCAGTAATCTACATGCTTCTCTGGGGCAGTTTGCTGCTGCTGGTACTCCGTCATTCCTTTGTCAGAACGCATAAATCTTTTACCGAAATGAAACGGAGTAAGGAGTGGTTTGCAGGGGACAAGAGGGTTGTCCGGCTGGATACGAGGCTGTCAGCACACAAAGAAACAATGAAACTCTCACTCTATTGGTTCATCCTGCCTGCCCTGATTGCTGCTGTAGTCTTTATATTGCGGATATTTGCAGATGATGGAAACATCATGAGAATTGCAGGCTGGTCTGCTCTGGGTATGACATTGCTGCTCTGGCTGGTTACACTTTTCTTTAGCCGGATGAAAGCCAGGGTGTACTCACTGGACAGTGAACTCAATTTGCTACTTAACCGTACTTATCGCCAGTACTGGTCAAGATTATGGTTGGGCCTTGCCCTAACGGACAGCTGCTTTACTCTAATCATGGCTTTTACAGCATCCAAGTATCCTGGGAGCGCTGCTGTGATCTGGAACACAGGTACAGTTATCTGCTCGCTGATTCCTATACTTGGCATTCTGTATGTACATAAAATATTCAGCAGGTTTGAGACAGCGTTACTTGCCATGCAGCAGGAGATTTTCTATACCGATGATGATGAGTATTGGATAAACGGGACAACTTATAATAATCCTAATGACCGAGCCATTCTCGTTCCGAAGCGGAACGGAGCGGGTTCTACAGTTAACCTGGGTACAAAAGCAGGTAAAAGGATATATTACGGCCTTTGCGCCTTTGCGGCTGTGATTTTGGCCGCGACCGGTTGGATCACAGTGCTGGCTGATTTCTCTTCTCCGGCCCTCCGGATGAGTGATGGCAGAACGACAATTTCTTTTCCTATGTACAGTTACAGTTTCTCTCTCAGTGATGTTCAGAAGCTGACACTGGCGGAATCGCTGCCGCAGGCTGTAAGGAGAATGAATGGAATAGCAACAGACACCGTGGCTATCGGTAATTTCGAGTTGAATCAGTTCGGCGAAAGTAAGCTGTATATCTCAAAGAATTCTCCGCCGTATATTGTGATCCGACTGCCTGATCTCTATGTGTTATACAACCATAAGGAGGCAGCTGAGACCCGGCGGATCTTTACCGAGCTGAACGGGAGGTAAGCAGATTCCATTCATTTTTAAATAAATTGTATGAAGAAGACTTCTGCTGTGATACAATAATCCGGTTGGCCTTGTGCAGCAGGAGGTATCCGGACTTAAGGCGGCGGCCTTGCCGGAACCAGACTCATAAGCGAAGGAAAACAGAGCATTTACGTGTATTGTTGTGAATTACAGAGTATTAATGGAGAAATCCGCAGATTTTACAGAGAACATATCAATTTTTGTCGTATTTTATTGATTTATTGAGAATGTTTCTGTATAATCAGCGTTGTTGATTTTTCATAGGATGTAGCCTGCCTAAGCTTGATGAAACGAAACGACTGACAACGAAACGGATCCAGAGCAGCAAGGCTAATAACTAATAACTTAAGCAAATTTAGGGGGTTATTAATTGTGGGAAAAGCGTTAATTATTGGCGCTGGCGGTGTAGCAAGCGTTGTTGTGCATAAATGCTGCCAGAACCCGGATGTATTCGAAGAAATCTGTATTGCCAGCCGTACGGTCGCGAAATGCGATGCTCTGAAGGAGAAACTGGATGGCGGCCAGACGAAGATTTCTACGGCTCAGCTTGATGCGGACAACACGGAAGAGGTTATTGAGCTGATCAAGAGCTTCCAGCCGGATGTCGTGATTAATGTGGCTCTTCCTTACCAGGATCTGACGATCATGGATGCTTGCCTGGCTACCGGAGTGCATTATGTAGATACAGCTAACTACGAACCGCAGGATACCGCGAAATTCGAGTATTCCTGGCAGTGGGCGTATAAGGAAAGATTCGAGAAGGCCGGAATTACAGCGCTGCTCGGCAGCGGCTTTGACCCTGGCGTAACCGGTGTGTTCACTGCGTATGCCCTGAAGCATTACTTTGACGAGATTCATACGATTGATATTGTCGATGCGAACGCGGGCGACCATGGTTATCCGTTTGCAACCAACTTCAATCCTGAAATCAATATCCGTGAGATTACAGCGAACGGACGTTACTTCGAGAACGGCGAGTGGATTGAGACTGCACCATTGTCCGAGAAAAAAGTATACGATCTCCCGGAGATCGGTCCGAAGGATATCTATCTTTTGTACCATGAAGAGCTGGAGTCCCTGGCTGTAAATATTCCTGGCGTCAAAAAAATCCGCTTCTGGATGACCTTCTCGCAGAACTATCTGACTCACCTGAAGGTGCTTGAGAATGTCGGCATGACTTCGATCGAGCCAATCAACTATGAAGGTAAAGAAATTATTCCTTTGCAGTTCCTGAAGGCGATTCTGCCTGACCCGGCTTCCCTGGGACCAAGAACCAAAGGTAAAACGAATATCGGCTGCATTATTCAAGGTACCAAAGACGGCCAGCCTAAAACGTATTATGTCTACAATGTCTGCGATCATGAGGAGTGCTACAGAGAGGTTGGCTCCCAGGCCATTTCCTACACTACCGGCGTTCCTGCAATGATCGGGGCGATGATGATTATCAAAGGCATCTGGAATAAGCCGGGTGTACACAATATCGAAGAATTCGATCCGGATCCGTTCATGGAAGCTCTTAACAAACACGGTCTGCCTTGGCAAGAAGATTTCTCGCCGACGCTGCTGGATTAGGGCGCAGGATCATGAAGGTAAAAGAAATCGATATCGATATCAGCACGCTGCCGTCCCCGGCCTATCTTGTGGATGAACGCCTGCTGACGAAGAATCTGGAAACGCTGAATTACGTGCAGGAGCGCAGCGGAGCAAAGATTCTTCTGGCCCAAAAAGGCTTCTCCATGCATTCCATGTACCCGCTGGTCGGCAAATATCTGCATGGCGTAACCTCCAGCTCACTCTTCGAAGCGCGTCTTGGCTTCGAGGAGATGGGCAAAGAGGTCCATGTCTATGCGCCGGCTTATGTAGACCGCGAGTTCGACGAGCTGCTTGGCTACAGTGACCACATTGTGTTCAACTCGTTTGACCAGTGGAACCGGTTCAAGGAGCGGGTGCAAAACGCACCGAAGGAGATCAGCTGCGGCATCCGTGTGAATCCGGAGTATTCCGAGATTGAAGTGCCGCTGTATGATCCTTGCTACAACTACTCCCGGATGGGCGTGACCCTGCCGAACTTCCGGCCGGAAGAGCTGGACGGCATCGACGGACTGCATTTCCATACGATGTGTGAACAGAACTCTGATACCCTGGAGCGTACGCTCAAGGTTGTGGAAGAGAAGTTCGGCCAGTATCTGCACGGGATGAAGTGGCTGAACTTCGGCGGCGGGCATCATATTACCCGTCCCGATTATGATCTGGATACGCTGATCAAGTGCATTCTGCATATGAAGGAAACGTACAATGTGGAGATCTACCTGGAGCCGGGTGAGGCAATTGCCCTCAATACCGGATATCTGGTAGCCACTGTGCTGGACACCATGCATAACGGGATGGATATCGCGATCCTCGATACCTCTGCCGAATGCCATATGCCGGATGTGCTGGCGATGCCTTACCGTCCGGGCATTATCGGTGCCGGACAGCCGGGCGAATTCGCCTACACCTACCGGCTCGGCGGCATGACCTGCCTGGCCGGAGACGTGATCGGCGATTACTCCTTCCCGGAGCCGCTGAAATACGGCGACAAGCTCATCTTCACCGACATGGCGCATTATTCCATGGTGAAGAACCACATGTTCAACGGTGTGAACCTGCCGGCCATCGCTTCCTACAATGAGGAAGAGGGCATCAAGGTGATCCGCGAGTTCGAGTACAGCGACTTTAGCGGCCGTTTGTCTTAAATAATTGAAGCGCCTCATCGGCTTTGGCTGATGAGGCGCTTTTTGGTTTGCGGTTATGGCTGGGGAAGCCTATTTGAGCTAATTGTATCCATTACTCGAGCGGGTCATCACTAATTCCATCATAAGCATCTCCGAGCGGCGGGAAATCCTCATCCAGCCAGTACCAGCGTTCGCCGTTATTCTGCACCAGCTGATTCAGGAGCTCCGTAAAGGAGCGGGCCACTACCTGGCACTCCCCAACGACCCCGTGTCTGTCCCAAAAGCTATCGTAACATTTCCCTAGCCGCTGAGGATGCAGATCGATCGAAAGATAGTCACCATTGCCGTCATGAGCAACGATGAACCAGTCCGAGGTAATATCATCCTCAACGACTTCACCGATAATAACGGGGTTCGATAAGACGAATTCGTCCGGTGGGACGATCTGGCAGTGATAATTTTTGCTCACAAAAAGTTGCATACCCCCGCAAAGCTCATAGAATCTCCGAACATCCGCAGGAAGCGAATAGCCTTCTGTTACGGGCAGACCTGATGCTGAAATAACTTTACAGTCAGGCAGGCCCGAAATTTGCTGAATTAGTTCTGTAACATCCTTCAGGCTGCTTCAGTCCTTTCCGGAAAATAATTGAAATCAGCTTTGTACGTCCACAATCTCACCTTCCTGCTACTTCAGACTAATCACGATCCGCCCTTCCTGTGGCAGCCATTCCACAGTGGCCCCAAGCTGTTCGCTGATGAAGCGCAGCGGAAGATAGACTGCACCATTGACTACAAAAGGGGGATTGTCGAGCCTAACGCTTTTATTATTGACTGTTGTGTTTCCATTAACGGTATTGATCACAATCGTTATTGGCGATTTACCTTCCGCAGTGGTACCGGTAATCGTCGCGATTTTGTCCGCTGAATAACCGACAGTAGCCCCCATCTTGCTGAACAGCGAACGCAGCGGGATGAAGTTCTGTCCGCCCCGGGTAATGACTCCGTTAGTGAAGGCGACCGGCTCGCCGTTCAGCGTGACGGAGATTGGCTTTTGCATCGGGACAGGGGCAGGGTAGCTGAATTCATAGGTGGCGTATCCGAGCTGGGCATTTTTGTTCACACCCCAGCCCCACAGGGTTCCGTCTTTCTTTTGCATAATAAGATGTCTTCCGCCGCCCTTCATAGACTGAACATCGGAAGCGAGCAGGGTGAACGCGGCGTCAGCGGGCAGCTTATCCGTCTCAATGGAAGCGGCATAAACCTTACCATCCGAGGTCAGCGCAACAATCGAGTGTTCAACGATGTAGGCATCGGTTACTTTGCTGATCTTAGAAAAGACTACTGGATTAGGCTGATCGCCATAAGTAGTTCCATCTGAGTATCCTGTAACCGTAGAGCCCCAGAACCATAAACGGGACTGTCCGTCAATCGCGAGCCGGGTACGTCCGTTGTTAAACAAAGCATGAATATCCGTTAGGCCGGACATCGGGGCGGCAGTTACCACGGCGGGATCACTCAAGGTTTCTGGTGCATACACATTCTGAATCGGCCAAGTCCAGACGCTGCCGTCCTTGCGGAGCGCATAATTTCCCTCAAGCTTAACGATATCTGTGAGATTCGCAACAGGACTAAAGCTGGCGAACTCATCATAGGTTGTCCAGACTGTACCGTCTGTCTTCAGGAACAGGTAACGCTGCCAGCTGCTGTACTTATTGTTCAGCTTGTTGTTCTCGTAATATTGAGAGACAGCCGAGACCTGATCAATACCCGATACCGCGGAAAAAGGGGGAATTGTTATTCCGTCTGATGATGTAACTGAAGTATAAACCGCGCCTTCTCCAGTTACTGCTACATAACGGGGGTATATACCTTGCAATCCGGTAACATTCCTCATTTCTTCAGCCGGCGTAACTGCTGTTTCCGATAGTTGGAGGCTACTCTTCCACTTCCAGACGCTCCCATCCTTAGTGACTGCCAACACACCGTTCTGCAGGGGGAATGAAGCTTGCACATCACTTAACCCCTGCACCTGTGTAGGGACAGATCTGGTGTCGCCCCAGACCCAGAGAGAACCGTCATCTTTAATCAGATGATTGGCTCCGTAAGAGGCGATTCCGGAGGCACTTGCAGCTGAGCCGGTCTCTGGAGTACAAATGCTCAGAATTGCGGTCATACCCATGATCAAGCTCAGAAGCAGATTTCTTTTTTTCATAAAAGTACCTCTACCCTCAATGTTATTTTTACTGATATAGGTAAATAAAAGGATATATTTCCTTCCATATAGACGCTACTTCCAGACCAAAAGTTTCTTTGAAAATTAACCGTTCATAGCAGGCGCTCGTGTGTTACAATGATTTAGTCTGTTTTTTTGGAATACTATTTGTGTACCGACTATTAATAAGCGCTACCCGGCATTGTCCGTATCTGAGGAGGAAATCAGCGTTAATGAAACATGCACCTTTTATTGCAGTGGAGGGTCCGATCGGAGCCGGTAAAACTACCCTAGCCACTATGCTTGCCAGTGAAATGCAGCTTCCGGTCATTAAAGAAATCGTCGACGAAAATCCGTTTCTGGACAAGTTCTATCAGAATATGGACGACTGGAGCTTCCAGCTGGAGATGTTCTTTCTCTGCAACCGGTTTAAGCAGCTTGAAGACACTACGACCCAGTACATAGATAAAGGTAAGCCGGTCATTTCGGATTATCATATTTATAAGAATCTGATTTTTGGGGAACGGACACTGAAGGGATCGAAACGGGACAAATACCGGGAGATCTATCATATCCTGACCGATGATTTTCCGAAGCCGGATATTATTTTCTACATTCGTGCCGACCTGGATACGCTGCTGGCCCGGATCGCCAAGCGTGCGCGGACGTTCGAGGAGATTATTGCCCCTGCGTACCTGCAGCAGCTGATCGAGGATTATGATGATGCAATGGCTTCACTGGCCCGCCGCGAACCCTCTACAGTCATTATTACCATTGACGGCAATAAGGTTGATTTTGTAGAGAACCCGGAAGACTTCGCCGCGATTGCGGCACAATTAAAGGAGCTTATGAAATGAACAGATATAACATCCCGGATAACGCAATCATTACTGTAGCGGGCACAGTAGGTGTCGGCAAATCGACGCTGACCGCAGCACTGGCGGAGCGCCTGAATTTCCAGACATCACTGGAGCAGGTGGATCACAATCCGTACCTGGAGAAGTTCTATCATGATTTCGAGCGGTGGAGCTTCCACCTGCAGATCTATTTCCTCGCAGAACGCTTCAAGGAGCAGAAGAAGATGTTCGAGCTGGGCGGCGGGTTTGTGCAGGACCGTTCGATTTATGAGGACACCGGGATTTTTGCTAAAATGCATGCCGATCAGGGTACAATGTCAAAGACCGACTATGAGACGTATACGAGTCTTTATGAAGCTATGGTGATGACGCCGTATTTCCCGCATCCCGATGTACTGATCTATATTGAAGGCAGCCTGCCTTCGATCCTGACCCGGATCAACGAGCGCGGACGTGAGATGGAGATTCAGACGGATGTCTCTTACTGGGAGCATATGCACGGACGGTATTCCCAGTGGATTAACGAATTCAGCGCCTGTCCGGTGCTGCGGCTGAACATCGACGAATATGATGTGAAGGATGCAGACTCTATGGCGAATATCCTGGATAAGGTTGGCGCGGCGATTGGCCGGACTGCGGTGGGGAAGTAAGACAGCACATTATAATATAGTAAGAATATAAAAGTAGAATAAAGTGATTAGAGCAGCGCCTGGGGGCGCTGCTCTTTTTTGGTGCACGGTTAGACGGGGAGTACCGGGGGGAGTGACCCCTCGTCTTAACCTGCTTACCGCAAATTTAGCCCAACCTCCTGATTAACGAGTACGTTCTCACGTTCCGTTACGGCATTGATCATTTCAATTTCATAATGATCCTGCTCGGAAGCTGCGATTGGACAAAGACCTTGTAGATCAGCTTGTCGTTCGTCAAATAGACATCGCTCAGGCTGATTGTCCCGGATTTGCCGTTCAGGTGGGGCCGGCAGGCCATTGTTCAAAGCAGGTAAATGGACTGAATGGGCCCTCTGTTAGGAAAGAAGCCAGTCACATAACGGTTGTTCAAGTGACTAGCTAAGCTTTACGGACAGGAGAGACGTTAAGCCAGCGGAAAGGCACTAGAGTGCAGGACTTGCGGACACCAGCGCCGTTATTTCGCGGGAAAAGTGGAGTTAGCTCATGAAAAGCGGCGGATAAGGGCCGTGATGTCCGTAAGACCGACCAAAGGACCTATTTTGAGCGCATAAAGGCTGTGGTGTCCATAAGGGATCAGAATTGGGTTGTATTTAAACCGGAGAGTTTCCAAGGAGCTCCCACCTCCACAGTGCGGGCGAAAGCACCATGCGTTTTTTGTTTTTGGGACATTTTTTTTGTGGATTCGGGATTTTTCTGCGTTTTTTGAGTCTATTACCCCGATATTAGGACTTTTAAACGGGTTTTGTCGAGATTTGTTAAGAGTTTGTTTAGAGCGGCCTGATAGAATGAATCGCAGATATGAAAATTAGGCTATTTAGAATTTATTTGTTTTTGTCCGCAGGAAAGCAGGCTGAAAGGAGAATGCAAGGCTAAGGGAGCATATACGAACTGCAGCAACACTTGCTAAGCGGCGGACGGAAAATGATGAATGAATAAGGGGGAGCGTCACATTGTTAATGAGCAGGAGATTGAAGAAGTATATCTCGCTAAGTTTGATCCTCAGCATACTGCTGTCATTAGTACCCGGCTCATGGAGCGGGCAGGCTGCGGCAGCGGGTGATGACTTTGAAGTACAGTTTCCAAACGGAAAACATGTCGGGAATTTGAGCTACGCTGCTGATAATACATTCCTTAACTTCTTTAGCGAAGTAGATGGGTTTGTACAGACGGAGAAAGACAAAGATGCCCAGTATAACTGGGAAGACGGGGACATCTACGCTGGTGTCAATGATAATGAAGCAACCGTCAGATTCGAGGTTCGTGTGGCAGATAATCCGATTCTGAAAGCCATGGCGCAGAGCGGACAAGCAGAGATGCTTACAGGCTTTTCGGTGCTGCGGCGTCACTCCGGGTTCATCTGGACACGTCATTCCGAGATTCAGGTGAGCATCGACGGAAAAATGCTGATCAATGAAAAAACCGGCAGCAGCCAAAGATATAATAAATCCGCTACTGCGCTTATTAAGCCTGACTCTGTAATTAAAATTTATGTATGGGGCGAAGGCGATGACGATGGTGAAGCAGCAGGGGTGCGCGGTTTCTACCTCAAATTCCAGGATTTGAAGCGCCCGGTGCTGAACAGCTATACGTTCACCGGTAACGGTGCGGAACGCTTGAACACCAACATTAATCAGAAAGAGCTCTATGTAAAAAGAGATGAGAATATTACACTCAGCTATAACTTTACGGAGCCGGTTCAGCCGAGTGCGATAGTATCTTCAGACTCTGACTATTTCCTGCGCCATAAACTGTTTATCAGTGAGGACGGGACCGGGCTGCCGGCTGCCGGACAGCAGCAGTATCTGACGAATACAACTTTCAATAATAACAATCTGACAAGCTATCAGAATAAGGTCAGCTATAAATATACAGGTGTGCCATTTCACAATAGCGGCAACCGGCCCTTGAGGCCCTTGATTACAGGTGAAACTGATGGCGGGGCGCAGATGGATCTGTCAATGGAAAATAAGTTAAAAAAAGCGGTATTCCGTGACGGGGCCGGGAATAAAGCAATCGTAAACCTTAATAATCTGCCAAGCAGCGGAAGTAATGATCACTTAAGCGGCAAAAATGTAAATCCGTTTGATTTCGACAGAGGCGGCTTCCGGGTGATCATCGATGCGGTGCGGCCGAAGTATTCCAAGACCGCTAACGGCATTCAGCCGGAGATTCTGACCAATGTCACGCTGAATAAGGGAGATGTCATCGATTTCACCCTTCAATTGACGGAAGAGGCCGTGATCAAAAACGGGTGGGATGAGAAGAAAACCTTCATCTTATTCAATAACGGAATGAAAGCCTATTATGTTACAGGCAAGAACACAAAAAACTGGACCTTCCGCATGACCGTGCCTGACGGGCTGGCTGTGGAAACGCCGTTGCTCAAAGCGATTGCCGTATCTAATGATGCTAAACCCGGTACTTTGCCTATCGAAATGGATACGGATGTTATCCAGGACTATGCAGGCAATCTGATGATTCAGCCGGCCAACTTTGATGGTACGCATGTGGAGGAAATCCTTCCATATGGTCAAGATGCCTCGCTTGCCAATTCCAAGATTGACTGGGCAAACCTGTTCATCGATAATACGAAGCCGATTATCAGTTACCGCTACGAGACAGGCGGTGCAAGCAATATTGAATACAAGAAAAAAGGCAAGATCACAATCGATGCCAATGATCCGTCCATTAAAGTACCTTCCCTTGATCCGACTATCGCAGACCGCGGAGCAGAGCGGCCGAGCCGCGGAATCTACCGTCCGTCCAATCTGAGCGGGGGAGCTTCTCCTTCGGTAGGTCTGGTGTACTACTGGTGGAGTAAGAATAAGGCTGATCCGTTTGCCACTGTGTCCGCAGATAATAACGCGGCACTCAAGCGGTACGCGCTTTCTGCCAAACAGCCGTCGGAGGAGCTGTATCCTGGAGATTTCGAGAATGTACAGCTGTCGGTAGTCAATAACAAAACAAACCTGCTGTCTCCTCCGCCTGAAGCGTTCGAGGCCGGAAACAGCGGTGAATGGTATTTACACACCTGGACTGCAGATATGACCTGGGATTCGGCACGGGAACTGATGCAGTATGAGAAGAAAAAAGCTTATGTCGCTAGCCATCAGGCGCAATATGAAGCCTGGAAAGCAGAAGCTGCCGGCTCGGAAGCGGATAAAATCTTCTATGCCGACAATCAGGCACTGGCAGCTGTCGGACAATATGGTGACCTGAGTGTCTGGAGTATTGCTGATTTCAAAAAGGATGATTCCAACTGGACGCATGAGGTTGGTATTCTCAAGCTGGATAACCAGGGCCCTACCATTAAGATGGCGGCTGAGGATATCGCCACTGTACAAGCACTTGTACAGGACCCGGAAAGCGGAGTCAAGGAGGTACAGTATCAGTGGGTGAAGGATGGCCAGGACACGGACAGTAACAGCTGGGCACCTGCTGACTACTCCGGAACAACCGTAACCCGTTCTACCTATGAAGATATCAATGAAGACGGTGCCTACTGGCTCTATCTGAAGGCAACAGACTATGCGGGTAATGAGACGGTCAAAACACCGCAGGAAAGAGCGATTATTGTAAGCTCCGAGGCGGCTGTTCCAACGAGCTTCACACCGGAAGCCAATCCGGATTATGTGAAGAGTCATGAAGTAACCTTCGAGATCAGTAAAGTTAAGCCTGGTTTCGTAGGCTATGCAATCAGCAGCAGCTCCATTCATCCGGATTCTGATAGTGAATATACCGGCATTCAGCAAAGCGCTAACCGGATGCAGTCGCGTTCAGCCGAGAATCTCCCGGAAGGCGGGGAGGAAGCAACAGAGCCTGTTGCTCCTGCAGCGCCGGATGTCACAACTGAACCGGAAGTTACCGCAAACATTGGACCGGTAGCGATTCTTAAGCTCTTATCCACAGGTCCTGCCGAACCTTCACTGACGCCGCTGGCGGCAGAAGAAACTCCGGCACCTGCTGCCAATGCAGAAGCAGCAGAAGGAATTTCCGTTCCGGAACCAGCAGCAATGAGTCTGAATACAACCGTAAGTGAAGCTACTTACAGCTATGTCATTCCGGCTGACCCTTTGGTGAACGGTACGCAATACATTCACCTTATGGTGAAGCATAGCGACAGAACCTACTACTACTCCAAAGCTTATTATTTTGACAATGAGGCACCAACAGTTACCTTTAGCATCAATTCGATAACTTATCCGCTTCCGGAACATAAGACCCGGGTGAACGTGTCGGAGTTCTATAGTACAAAGGGGCTAATAAGCAAATATCAATGGGTTAAAGTAGAGAAAGGTGCAGAAGTACCTGATCAAGCTAAATGGCAGGATGTGCCATCAAGCGGAACAGTATCCGTTGACGGCAAGGCATTGGAAGCTGGAGAAATTGCGGATTTCAAATTATATGTCCTTGCAACGGACGGAGCGGGCAATAGCTCGGTTACGGCAAGCACAGGAACCTTCAAAGTATCCGCATCTTCGAAACCGGAGACGCCGCCGGCTAACGCAGATTCTTCGCTCATCTATTTGTCAGGGGATGGAGAGGATGGCTACACAGCGATTGTGAAGCTTAGCCTCGTGACAGATGACAAAACGGGTTATGAATATTCGGTGTCCCCTGATAACGGGACAAGCTGGCTCAACTGGAAGCCGTATACCAACTTTGTAGCCGTGAAGGTTCCGACAGGAGATCCTGAGCAGCTGCAGGTATGGGTGAAATACAGAACACCAGGCGGTTTGATCAATGAGCCAGCCAAACTTGATATCAAAAACGCATCTACATCAGTACTGCCGGTTTATGCGCTTGCTGCACTTAGTACAACCGGACCGGTAAATGCCAAGGTTGGTGCCGATATTGAAATTACACTACCGCCGGGGATCCGCGTGATGCCTTCGAAGATCAACCCTTCGGAGCCTGTGCGTACTGGTAATAAATTCAAGATTTATGAGAATGGCTTCTACAGCTTTGATCTGACTGACCTCAGTGACACAACACGGACAGATACACTCTATCTGGTTGTGAAGAACATTGATGGAACCAACCCGGAAGGAACGGTTGAGTATTCCAACGAAGGCCAGACCAATAACAATGTAACCGCCTATCTCCAGAGCACCTCTGAGCCGGTAACCATTACGAACAACGGCGGCAAGAACTCCTACACCTTCAAAGAGAACGGCACGTTCATCTTTGAAATTAAGGACGCGGCCGGGAATATCAATACGGTTGAAGCCAAGGTCAAGAATATTAACAAAGAAGCACCGAAGGTGAAGGTTGTCCGCTCTTACCAGTATGGTACGAATGGCGGCAGCACGTTCAACACTGTAACAGATAACGGCGGAAATGTACTGTTCTCCACCGGAGTTACCTTAACGGTAGAGAAAGCAGACAATTCGGACAAGCAGATCAAGATTACCAGTCAGGACAAGAGCATTACTCTGACTGAGAATGGCACTGCCTCGTTCACTGTGATTGATAACTACGGCAATACGGCAGTTATTAAAGAGAAGGTTGATAATATTCTCTCCGCTTCACCGGAAGTCGGAAAGATAACGTATACCTTCGTGGATGCAGCTGGCGCAGCTGTTCCGGCTGATCGGATTGTAACGATCGGCGGACAGAAATATGCCAAAGGTAAAGTAAAGGTTACGCTGAGCGGTACCGTTACAGCTCCTAACAAGATGTTCTTCGGTGTCAGACCAATTCTGGACGGAGCAGCTTATACGAATCAGATCAGCGGAGCTGATGGAACGTTCAGCTACTACCGTACTTTTGAGAGCAACGGGTCTACAGTGGTTGCTATCTCTGATCTGCTGGGCAATGTGAACAAGGCTCCGGTTACCATTACCGGTCTTGATAACACACCGCCTGAGCTGACACTGAATAATGAAACAGCCGGTATTGCCCAGAACAAGAAAGACTTCAACTTCCGCACAGATCTCGGCGGCTTCACTGTTTCCGATAATGTATCGGCTGCAGCCGATGTGAAGGTGTCTATCAGCGGACTTGATCTCAGCAAGCTCGGACGCCAGCGTGTAGCTTACACAGCTGTTGACCAGGTAGGCAATGAGACAGTCGTTTACCAGGATGTAGTAGTCGTGAAGGATGGCGGCCTGCTTATCTTCGGTAATGATACCCTGATCTCTGCATCCTCCGGAGAGTCTGCATTGTTCAATACCAACACCCTTACGTTCAAGGTGACGGGTTATAACGTGATGAAGGTTGCCGGTGTAGATAAAGTCAACCAAGCAGGTACTTTCGATATTCTGTATTACCCTGGTCTATACCGCGAAGGGCAGCTGAAGCTTGTACAGGAGAAATTGACCTATAACGAACTCGTGAACAAACAGTTCAAGGTCACCTTCCCGAAAACAGGCTGGTACACCATTGTGGTGAGAACCCAGGAGCGTGACCGTGAATTCTCCACCTTCTTTATTGGCAACACGAAATAAATGAAAGATGAACAGGGGGAACACCAGGTGAAGCTGTTTAAACGCGTTACGGCGGTAATGCTCACATTAATCATGGTATTTCTGTCCACCTCCGAGAGCTTTCATGCCCTTGTGGAGGCGGCCAGCAGTACGAAAACAACCGTTATACAGAATAACTTTATTAAGGTTACTGTGGATAACGAAACCGGGCGCTATGGAATACGGACAGTAGATGGCCAGCCGATCCGTAAAAATGATAACAACGTAAATTTGCTGTTCCAGGGAGATGATCCGGAAACGTCGTTCACGACGTTCCGGATTGACGGAACGGATTATATTTACGGAAATAAGTACAAGTTCGATAACAGCCATTATTCAGAGACTACTGCACCTAAAGTGGTTGAAAATTCGAATGGAACTAAGCAGCTTGAGATGATCTGGAAGATTAAAGGCGTGGAGATTAAGCAGATTCTGCTGCTCTACACCGACAGCAAGGATGCTGTGAATTCCGGAAACGTCAATATCCGCTATGAAGTGAACAACCGGAGCAATGCACAGGTCCAGATCGGAAGCCGGATTCTGCTGGATACGATGGTCGGCGGAAACGACGGCCCGCAGTTCCAGATTGGCACAGCCTATAAGTCTCCGCTGCAGTTAGAGCGGAAGCTGGTGCATAATCCGGAGGCTGACGGCAATATTCCGGAAGAGGACAGAGCTTATTACAAAATTCCCGCTTACTGGGTAATGCGCGATAAGCTTGATCTTAGTAACCCGCAGGCAACCAATGTTGTAGCTTACGGCTTCAATAACTTTGCTGAACAGAACATTAATATTGTGGATGAAATGATTGTCGGGCACTGGAACGGCCTGGCTAACACGAAATGGGACTATCAAGTGAATCCGAACCTGGATTTCACCAGAGACACCAATGATTACGGCACGGCGGATTCCGCCGTTGCCTTCTACTGGAACCCGGAGAAGCTGGCAGCCGGAGGCTTCCAGAGCTTCGAGACGGTATACGGGCTAGGAGAACTTACGGCGCCTGATAAAGTATTCTCGATCCGCTATGTAGATCAGATTCAGCAGCTGGCTACTGCCCCCCTGTCAGCAGGGGAGAGCGTTCCGTCGAAATATGTGGATAACGGAGTTTTCACCGTCACAGCTGAGGTTGAGAACCTGCAGGCTTACAATATGGAGCATTCCAAGATCGAAGTGGAGATGACGCTCGAGAGCGGCCTCAGCTTCGTCAGGCAGGATGAGCGCGGCCAGGATGTTCTGGACGCAAACGGCAGGCCTGTCCTGGAGAATGACCGCAGCAAAATGCTGGAATTTAAAAAGTCAGCTACTCCGGAAGAAGCTGCTATGGGAATTGAGCCGAAGTACAAGCCGGGTGATGCTGTTACTGCATCTTTCCGCGTACAGGCTAAAGGCAGACCATGGCCGGTCACCAAGGAATACATGATCTCTGCACGAAGCCCTGAAACACAAGGTAAAATTGAGGGTGTCGAGGATGAAGGGATCAGAGCACAGTATGAATCTACACGTACAAACTTTATTCTGCTGCCGCCGGTAGGCGAAGCAACAGCTACGTATTCCTATTCACTGTCTCCGAAGGAGCTTTACAGCACAGATGTGAAGTATGTGACTGTGAACCTGTCGAACATTGAAGCCTACAATACAGGCAATGACACTACAGCACCGAACTTTGACCTGTTCCTGAAGAATAAGGCGAACGGGGACCGGTACAAGGTCAATGTGCAGGATGCGGTAGTTATGCAGCCGACTGACGACGGCTTCTCCGGCGCAATGCGGATTACGTACCGCGGCGGCGAACAGGTGGATAAGGGCGGCAACGTGCTGAAAAGCGGGCTTGGGCCTGATCTTCCGCTGGGTGAATACCAGGTAGAGATCGATTATAAAGGCGATGCCGGAGGCGATGAGGAAGTTGCAGCCCTCTATGATATCACGACTCCGCAATCCTTCCTGGTTACAGACAATAATGAAACGCGGATCCGCGAAGCCGGAATTATGGCACTGTACAGAGAGTATGTAGATGTCAGCGGCTTGTCAAACGGAGCTTCTGTGAAAGGTGATTTGCTGACTCAGCTGAATTCACTGTTCCCAAGCAAGCCTTTTAAAGACGGGGCATTCCTGTATTCCGCAGTTACCAGCTATAAACAGACCAAGGCACTCATCGGAGCGGCGAGCAAAGCGGTAGATCCTTCCTTTGATCTTAAGGAATTTATGGATGATGCGGCGCTGAAAAAGACTCCGATGTATACTTACAAATTGTTCGCATCGGAGCAGGACTTTGAGAAATTCCAAGAAGAGGTTGACTCGAAGGATGCGAAATACGACCGTGAGATCCTGGTTACGATCCGCGGGATGATCAAGCAGGTCGGTTCCGGTAAGGATGAGCAGGTCGTCGTCGATACCAAAACCGAACCGGCAATCATCAATGATGCAGTAGCGTATACGGGTAAGGATTTGGCTTTTGTCCGCGGTAAGCTGGATATCTTCGGGAAGTCCCAGCCTGCGGATATGCCGTTCCTTGATACCTTGTTCATCAAGGGGGATGGAACACTTAGCGTGGCGAGCAGCGGTTTCGTCTTCCATAAAGGGGAATGGACGCTTGACTTCTTCAACGGCTTCACCAAATCCCTTGGCGATGGCGGCTTCAATCCTACTAGTCTCAAAAAACCGTCAACTGCCAAAAAAGACAATGAATCGAAGCACAACCCTGAGGACAGCAGTCTTAACGGCAGTCTGAAGTGGGCCCTTGGCGCTGTCGGTGACAGATTGAATCCGTTACGCCAGATCATGATCGAGGATGTGTACTTTAACAAGCAGTCGCTGTTTGGAGCACCAAGCTTTGCCATTGACGGCTTTGGCTTCAGCTTCAATGACTTTATTCTCAGAGAAGGCGGTATCTCCTTCGGAGGTTCACTGTCCCTCAAGGTAGTAAGTGCTGAAATCAAGAATGTAATCTTCAATAGTGCAGGCTTCTACGGGGTGGATGCATCTCTCGGATTCGGCCTGGAGAATAATATGGGCTTGTTTGAACCGGCCAAGAAAAAGAAAGATGAACCGGAATCTCCGAGCGGAGAAATTACGATTAAGCATGTGGTTCAGGGCGACGGTGAAGGAAATACGTACGGTCTGAAGTTTGATGCACAGCTGAAGAACATGCTCGGAGTTCAGATTGAATTCGCACTTAAGAAGGTTAAGGACGGCCGGATTCTGCCGGATGTCATCGGCTTCGGGGCAACCCTGCCGTCTCCGGGTATCCTGATCACCGGGGCAACTTACCTGAACGAAATACGCGGTGCTGTCCGTGAACTGGCCGACACGATTGCCGGCGGTACTGCTGCTGATCCGTTCCCGTTGACGATTCAAGCAGGGGTAGGGCTCCGGTTCGGTATAGCTCCGGCTTACTTCTTCGGAGATATAGATCTGACGGTGAAACGCACGGGTCTCAAAATCGAAGGGAAATTGGATTTCTCGGCTGATGCAGATTCCGAACCGGGTGACCGCCTTCCAATGCTGACCAAGGCACTGCTCGAAGCGCAGTGGGTTACTCCATGGTTTGTACGGGTAGAAGCGGCAATGGATATCGGCGGCTGGGATATCATCATTGGTAAGGCGGGTATCTTCGTCGGACAGAACCTGGAGAAGAACCGCACGGACTTTGAAGGCTATATCGGCTCCAAAATACAGATACCGAACAGTGTTCCGGTTGTCGGCGGCATGCCGTTGTCCAGTATGTTCCTCGGTGTCAACAATGATAAGGTATGGGGCAGTATCGGTATTCTCTTCATTTCACTGGGCATTACCTACTATTGGAGCGGGGGCATTGAATTCGGTACTTCGAGTGATCAGCTGCCGGACGGCATGATTCAGCTCGTAGTGGATGATCCCGAGCTTGGGCCACGCCTGATGGTCATTGGTGAAGGAGTGGAGACACTCGCCACTTCGGCCGTGGCTGCTCCTGAGCAAGAGAATCAGGAGATTATCTACCGTGAAGTAGCAGAAGGTGTGAAAATCGTTGAGAACGGATCGGTTAATGTCGGCGTAGGCGGCATTACGGTCAAGAACGGCGGCAGAATCCATGAGATTGGGGTGGGCGCTGCAAGCGGCAATGCGATTATTGAAATGGAATACAGCAGTAAGGATATGCCGCAGTTCAAACTGCAGGATGCTGCAGGCAAGGATTACCCGGTAGTATTCGAAAGCTTCACTAACCCGGATAAGGTTAATCCTAACGCCAATGCTTTTACGCAATATATACCTGCCAGTGATAAATCACAGGACCCATCGAAGCTTAATGCTGAAGTGGATATCCGCAGAGCTTATGTTATTATCCCTGAGAATGAGGCTAAAAAAGGCGGTACCTGGAAGCTTACTGCAGTCTCGCCTGTGGAAACTAAGCTGATGAATGTACCTACCCTGCCTCAGCTCAGCGAAGTAAATCTCGCGAAGGATAACACGAATGCCAATAAATTCACAGCTTCATGGAAAGTTGCGAATGCAGCAGAGGGAGATACAGTGAACCTGTATCTGGCTGAAGATGCGGTGACTACAGAGAAGACTGTGATTGAAGGGCAGGAGGTGCTGTCACCGGGAGATCCGGGAATGCTGATTGCCAAAGATGTGCCGGTTGGTGCCGGAGGTTCTGTAAGTGGCGGCGTAACCAGCGGCAGCAAAGTCATTGATGTAACGAATGTAACGCTGATGGGCAATCCCGAGGATATCCGCGGGCTGCTCAGACAAGGCAACTACTATCTGCGGGCTGAGCTGAAATCGAGCGCAACCTTCGGCACGAAGACTTCTCCGCAGAAGTTCGAGCTGATTGATCCGCTTGCACCGCAGACAGTAAGTGATGTCTCGGTTGTACCTGCCGGTAACGGACTGTTCTCGCTCTCCTTTAAACCGGGAGCCAAGAAATCAGGACACAGCGGTTACGAACACAGCTTCGTAATTGATGCGCAGGCTGAAGTGAAAGGCAAGCTGGAGACTTATGCTCCATTTGGCGAAATCCTGTATACCGAAGATGAACTCCAGCCTTACTGGAATGCAGCAACTGGTAAATATGAAGGTATTCTGATCGGCGGCTGGAAGGCATTATCCACTTCGGATGAAGTGAATACAACCAGCCTTGAAGGAACGGTTACAGATGTGACCAAGTTGAGCTATGTCGGCCTGGAAGTCGGCACGGAGTATGTTGTTGGTGTTACTTCCGCAACAGTTCCGACTGCGGATGCTGACAAGAACCAGAACTACCATTATGCAGAGCGCCAGGACAGCAGCAAGAAGCTGCTGCCGGTTCCGAAGCTGCCGGATCTTAAGTTACCCGTAGAACTTAATAAAGGCACGGTGCAGGATACCGGAAACTACATTAACTTGTTGACAAGTGAAACGAAACAGAAGCTGACGCTAACTTCAACCCAGTCTAATGTGACGGTAGAAGTGTTCAATGCAGAGAAATCCATTGCGACGGTAGCGTTGATGAATAAGGCGGGCGGCGGAAGCGAAGGCATCCTGAATCTGGACCAGTTCCAGACAGACGGGCCGTTTGCTCTCGAACTGAGAGCCAGAAATACGGTAACTAAAGATATCTCGGTTACGATGCTGTATATGACTGTGGACACAATCGCACCGGTGCTGTATATCGATCAGCCGGTGACGGGTGACCGGACAGCGAACGGCGAAGTCAGAGTAGCCGGAACTACAACAACCGGAACCCTGCTCACAGCCAACTATACGATAAATGAACTGCAGACGAACGGAACTTATAAAGAAGTTGTGGTTCCCACGTCAATTAAGGTGGATCCACTGACGGGAAGCTTTGATGGAACAGTAAAAATCAACTCTGCTGACCCTTCAGTAGCACTTAGCATTGTAGCTGCAGACGAAGCCAAGAATCAGAATACAGCGGTTGTGGATATTACAAACGCTGGCTACAAGGTTCCGGTTGCCCTGGTTCTACAGGGAGCGGAGAAGCTGCTGCCAGGTGCGGTAGACACTGTGAAGGCCTATCTCAGGGTTTCAAAGGGCCTGGACAAAGACGGAAATGTGATCGTCGATGATTTCGGCAAGCCGGCATTTGAGAATCAGCCGATTACCGGCGAAGATCTGAAGAAGCTGACTTATACTGTTCCGGTAGGCGATGCAATTTCCTTGTCGCCAAACGGCAGTGTTACAGCACTTGCTACAGGCTCAAGCTTAATCGAAGCTGAGTATAAAGTATCAGAGGGTGTAACACTTCAGGGGATGCTTGTTTCAACAGTAGCTGTACCGAAACCAACGGACCGCGGGGATCTGACAGCCGAGTCTGATACGGTGTATGCCGACTCCGGACGGACCAGAATTACAGTTACGTCCTCAGGGGATATGACCGGACAGCAGATCGCATACAAGATCTACCGTTCCGGCGCAGTCCTGCCGGGCTTCAAGGAGAATGTCAGCTCATGGACGCTCCTGCCGCTGGATGGCATAATCAATGCTTCATCCGGTGATGTAATCGTACTGGCTAAGCGCACATCTACCGATAAGCTGGTTATGGCAGCAGGTCAGGTTACAGCCAAAGTATGGGCCAGCAGCGGTAGCGGCGGAGGAGGCGGCGGTGGCGGTGGCGGCGCAGCTGCACCGGGCAAGACCGAAGAGCAAGCTCCAGACACAGCCGCTCAAGTGACTGTCAACGGACAGGCAGTGAATGCTGAATGGAACGGGCTTACAGCAGTAATCCGGATTACGGAGAAAGAAGCGGCAGCAGACAGTGATATTACTGTAACTTCTGCAGATCCTGCTGCGGGCGCATTCAGCATTCATGTGGATCAGAATGTGGTACAGCAGGCAGTAACAGCCAAGAAAAAACTTATCATTGAAGTTCCAATGGGACGTCTGGTACTTGCTCCTGAGAATCTTGCCGCAGTGAAAGGCGAGCTTGTGGTAGGCATTGGGAAGAACGGTAGTACAGACCAGCAGGCAATGAAGGTTATTGCAGATCAGCAAGGCTTCTCGTTAATAGCGTCAGGTCAGGGTGTATCGGTTACGGCCAACCTGCCGGCAGGCAGCTGGACACCGGCACTTGCAGCGAAGATTGCTATTCCGTCGCCGGTTTCCGGCAAGGAAATTACAGCAATCGTGCTGAAGGATGCAGCAGGCAACTGGACTACAGTGCCATGGAAACTGGACAGCAGCGGTACAGCAGTTAATGTACAGCTGACCGGAGAAGGAAGTCTCTTCTTCATCCGCAACGAGAAGACCTTCAAGGATATGCCAGCAGGCTGGGGCAAAGAAGGAATTACAGCAGCTTCTGCTAAGCTGTTCGTCTTAGGGAAATCAGCGGACACCTTCGATCCGGCAGGCAAAGTGACCAGAGCAGAGTATCCGACGATCCTCTTGCGTGTTGCAGGTCTGATGAATAAGCAGGCAGCAGCAGCCGGGTTCAGCGATGTCAGCAGCAGCAGCTGGTATAACCGCAGCGTATCTATTGCGGCAGAGCTGGGTATTGTCACCGGATTCGCGGGCGGCAAATATGCGCCGCAGGATACACTGACACGGATTGAAGCGATGACGATGCTGGGCAGACTGCTGAATCTGGTCAATGCAGGCAGTGAGATCAGCGAGGCTGAAATCACTACGATTCTCGGAGGTTTTGCCGACAAGGATAAGATTCCGGCCTGGGCCAGACAAGCAGTAGCACTGAGCATCAAGAATGGCATTATCCTTGGTGAAGGCAATAAAGTGAATCCGTCCAATCCGCTTACGCGTGAGCAGGCGGCAGCAATTGCCATCAGACTTGATCAATTAATTACAGCCGGCCAATAAAAGAATGCCGCCCGTGCTTCCAGGTGAAGCACGGGCGCACTCTGCTGGAATTAACAATACTATTAGGTGGTGTCATCATGGCTTTGAAACGAAAATCATTAATAGGTTATCTGATAGCACTTGCGGTAATTGCCGTTGCGGCGGTCACCGGAGGAATCATGGCCAAGGCTGATTCACAAACCTGGACAAGCTCAGCGGACACGAAATGGTATGTCCCAACCAACGACACCTACCAAATCACTAAGGCTGCTGAGCTTGCAGGTGTGGCCAAGCTGGTGAACGAAGGTACCGGTGATGGTCTGCAAGGGAAAATTCTCGAGATTACAGATAACCTTGATCTTGGGGAGCATGTATGGATACCTATCGGTACAGCTGAGCATCCCTTTCGGGGAACGCTGATTACTAAAGACGGGTTGATTAAGACCATCTCAGGAATGAATGTAGTAGAGAACTCATCTTACCAGGGTCTGGTAGGGAATATGGAAGGCGGTACCGTAGGCGGTCTGAGCTTTAACTCAGGCTCAATTTCCGTCACCGGAGTTACTTATGATGTATATGCAGGGGCTGCAGTAGGGAAAATGAGCGGCAGCAGTATTGTGTTTGACATTACCAACAACATCAATATCACCACACACGCTGCTCCGTACCATTCCTATACAGGCGGGATTGTCGGAATGGGCGAAGGGATGATTTCCAACTCTATTAATAATGGAGCCGTTACAGCGGCGCAAGGTTCTGCTGATGTCGGCGGGATTTTGGGTTATGGTGATTCCCAAGGCATCATCATCAAGAAAATTACGAATAACGGTGCGGTTCTAGCACAGGGGGGAAGCGGTACCCTTGCTGCTGCAGGCGGGATCATTGGTCATGCAGCAGGTCTGCTTAAATTGAATGATGAGGATACTCCAATCATCAATAATGCGGCTGTTACCATAACTGGCGGCAGCCAGGCGGCGGCAGGCGGAATTGCCGGTAAAATAGACAGCAAGGTAGTTTTCTCCAACATGACTACCAATACTGGTGCAGTTACGGTTAATGCGCCTGCTGGAGAGGGCACAGCAGCCGGTGCACTTGTTGGCGCAACCGGGACTGTTGCCAGCCAAGAGGTTGCTATTACGTTTGTAAATACAGCTCCGGTAACCAATAATGGCCGGAACAATGTCTACACCGGAGGGATTGCCGGATACACAGGCAGCAAGTTCACCTGGACTCATGCTTACGTGAATACCCAGCCGGTTTCAGCAACAGGAACGCAGAATGTAGCGACAGGCGGTTTTGTCGGATACGCTGCAGAAGGACTGGTGCTTACCCATGCCAATGCGGCGGCATTTGAGAATACAGCTGCAATAACTGCGAGCGGGAGCACTAAAGTCTACACCGGCGGGATTGCCGGTTACGATAAGGATGGCAACCTGAATCAGGTCTCCTCCAAGGGAGCGCTGACTGTACAAGGTTCTTCCGAAGTCTATACCGGCGGGATAGCCGGCTATGAGCTCGGCGGAACGATTGCTTCGGCAACGGCAGGTAAGACTGCAGATGTTCTGCTGGCGATTACTTCTCCAGGGACCATCGGTGGTATTGCAGGTTATCTGGAGGGCACAGTGAATGGTGCCGCAGTTAAAAATGCAACGCTGCAAGTAACTTCAGCAGGCGGTGTGATCGGCGGGATTGCCGGGAATGCACAGGGATCAATCAACGGGGTAACCGCTGGTGATTCTGCTTCGCAAAGCTACAGCACATTAATTCTGAAGGCTGCGGTAACCACTCCGGCAGAAGGCCAGGATAATATCACATTCGGCGGTCTTGTGGGTGTGAACACCAAACCTCTGACGCTGACCGGCGGCAAGGCGGCGCGGATCAGCTTCCTGAATGAAACGGGCACAAGCGGATATACGATCGGCGGTGCAGCAGGAACGCTTACTAAAGATGCTGTAATCGGCACTGTTGCCGTACCGGTGGAGGTCCAGGATATTAAGGTTGAGCTGAAGGCTGACAAGGTAAGCTTCGGCGGCGGTGCAGGGAATAACTCGGCTGCCAAGTTCAACGGACACACGAACCGTATTGATATTAAAGCTGCTGGCGCTTCGGTAAAAGCCGGAGGGATGTTCGGTGAGAATCATTCAGCAGAAGCGGCAGAGCCATACAACCATGCCGAGAATGTAATCATCACTGCAACAGGTGCGGATAATCAGCTTGGCGGCAACACGGGTCTGAGTACCGGACAACTGATTAACGCTACAGTTACCCAGCTGTCTATTGAAGCGAAGGGTGTACGCGCTGAAGTCGGCGGGATTATCGGACATTCAGAAGGAGCGGCAGACCGGGCATTAGTGAGAACTGCTGTGCTGAATGTTCCAGGGTTCGACCCGATGATTACTCTGAGCGCTGCAGATTCCAAAGCAGGAGCTATCGCAGGGACTGCCACAACTACCGATATTAAAAATCCGGAAGTGAACGCAGAGGACGGGTCTGAAATGTACATCCGTGTTCTGGCTGCTAAACCATCTGTCGGCGGCCTGGCAGGGACGCTTACGGACAGCAGTATCACCAGCGACAGTAAAATAGTCAATCTGGAGGGTGCAAATATTCTGGTCGAGTCTGCCGCTACGGATGCTTATATTGGCGGTATGGTAGGTTATAATGAAGCTTCCAAACTTGAGGGTCTGGTAGGAACAACAATTAACCTGGCGATTAATGCACCGCGCGCGGTTGCCGGCGGGGTTGCAGGCTACAACCATGGCAGTGCTTCCGGAATTATTGCGAACAGTTATATCAGTACTCTGAATCTGAAAGCCAATGCAGGAGCGGTTTCTTCCAAAATCGGGGGGATTGTGGGTCTCAATGCTGCCCAGTCCATTGGCCCTGTACTGAATCCCGCTGCTGCAATCAGCACTATTCAGAATACACGTACGCTCGGCTCTGTATCCGCTGAATCCTTGAATTCGATCGTGGGCGGTATGGTCGGGGAGAACAACAGTCTGATTGCCAATAACAGCATTACTGATAAGATTACAGTTATTTCAAGAGGCAATAACTCCATCATCGGCGGCCATACCGGTGTAAATACTTCATCAGGAACGCTCTACTACACGTATTCCAATGCCAACTTGACCGTTGAGAATACCGGTACCCATGCCGGCGGCTTGGCCGGTGAGAATGCAGGAGTGGTTATCGGCTCTTATGTCGATATTGATGTTACCAGTAATGCGAAAGGAACATCAGCCAATCCGGTCTACCTGGGCGGACTGATCGGCAGAAATACGGCCGGGACGGTGGAGCAGTCGTACTCTTCCTCCAAGGTTACAGGAAATAACACCTACACCATTGTCGGTGGTCTGGTCGGGGAACTCTCCGGCGGGACAATCAAGAACTCTTATGTTGCAAAAAGCGTAGCGGCTACTAAAGCTAATTCTTACGTCGGCGGCTTCATCGGCAGAATTACAGACGGTAAAGTAAGCAATGTATACTCGGCGGCGGAAGTTACCGCCGGTTCCGGCGCTTATGCCGGCGGTTTCGCCGGACGTTATGATAATGCAAGCAAGGAACTGCTCTACAAGTCTTACTACATTAAAGATGAAGCACTGAACATCAACAGCGACTTGCCGGATTTCGCTGAAGGCAATCACCGCTGGCTGAACGTGCATGTCCGGCTGACAACCATCCTGTCTGAGACACTCAAGGACAGAACGGTCTTCCCGGGATTGTCGGGCTGGGACTTTGATAGCGCCTGGAAATACGGCTCACTGAACGCAGTCTATCAATATCCTGAAGTAAACCGTACAGCTAATACCGGCGGCGAAATCGGCAATGAGGTCAATGCCAATATCAACTGGTATATGAAAGATAAGAACGCCATCAACTTCCAGATTACAACGGAAGCGGAGCTTGCAGGTCTTGCAGGCATCGTCAACGGCTCCATCGCCGGAGCAGGCAAATTCGACTTTGCGGACAGAACAGTGACGATCATGAATCCGATCCATATCCAGTCCAAACAGTGGGTACCTATCGGCGATAAGAAAGAGAATCCTTTTGAGGGAACCTTTGAAGGAAGCAATCATTTGATCGACGGTTTGACGCTGCAGCCTGTATACACTTATTCCGGATTATTCGGAGTGATCGGAACAAAGGCTGTTGTGCAGAACATCAATCTTGAGCCGCTCTCTGTAGCGGGTAACGGGGAAACCGGGGTCCTTGCCGGAATAAACCTCGGTACAGTGAAGAATGCTGATCTGAAGCTGCTGAATGGTCTGAAAGTCAGCGGAGGCATTGTCGGCGGGCTGATCGGCAGCAATTCAGGGCCAATCTCCGGCCTGAATCTTACGCTGGACGGCGGAAGCCGGATTGAGACGATTGCTGACGGCGGTATTGCCGGAGGATTAATCGGTGAGAACAACGTGGATCTTACAGCTGCCGACTATGTATTCCATGATAAAGAAGGCAGTATCGGTTCCGCAGCAGACAATGCGTTGGTTGGAGGACTTATCGGCGTCCAGACCGGCGATGTAACGGGTCTGAGCTTCGAAGTGAATTCCAGATATAAGATTTCTACTACAGGTGTGGAATCTGTTACCGGAGGAATGATCGGACAGTTCATTTCCGGCCGGGCTGCGGATCTGAAACTGACCTTCGCTGATGGCACGATCGGGGCAAGCGGACTCGACTCCATCCTCGGCGGAATCATTGGTCAGTCAGATAGAGAGAACAGCATCAGCAATGTCACAGTGAGCGGGTCCTACAGCGGTATTCAACTGACTGCTAACGGTACTGTCGGTGGGGTTGTCGGTGCTAAAGAAGGCAAACTGGGCGGGAACAAGCTGGCCCGTTCTATAGAGTCTAACAGCTTTGATATTGATCATGCTGTAGTTCAAGGTGTGAAGCTGGTTACAACCAGTGACAGCCTAAAGGCTGTTATCGGCGGACTCGCCGGCAGAACATTAGAGACAGCAATCAATGATGTCCGTTCAGATGCTGCTGTTCAGGCAGCCGGTGAAACTATCTTAGCCGGTGGTATTCTGGGTGAAGGACATAATTCAATTCTGTATAATGCGGACGCGTCATCTGATCTTCAGGCGGCGGCAAAAAATGGCGATGTCTCAGTCGGCGGTATTGCCGGTGCCATTTCCGCGGATGACATTAACCGGGGCTTCGACTTCGGTAAAGGTTATCCGCTGTACAGCGGCATTTACATGGCTAAAGTTCATAACGGCAATATTTCAGTAGCAGGAACAGACAATACTGCTGATCTTTATGCAGGCGGTATCGCGGGCAAGAACACCCATGCTTCGATCTACAGCTCGGAAATTGCTTCCGGTCTGAAGGTAAGCGGCGGAAACACTGCAAATGCCGGCGGAGTTGCCGGATACAGCAGTGGTATCATTGTAGATACAATCGTGAGGAGCGGTCTGCAGGCGGATACCAGCAGAGTGTACAATGTCGGCGGACTCGTCGGCTGGGGATTCGGCGGTGAAATTCACTACAGCAAAGTAATCTCCGGCTCCGGACAAGCTATTACAGTAGGCTCGGCTTTAACGCTAGGGCAATCGGTACCGGCAACCCGTGCCGGCGGAGCTGTTGGATTGGGTGATGTCATTACAATCACGCATAGCCACACGGATATTCCGGTACTGATTACAGATACCAATCAGGACAATACGATCTATGCAGGCGGATTTGCCGGACTTCTGGGGGATACCGATACCCGCAGCGGACAAATTCAGAAATCCTATGCAACAGGCAAGCTGAATGTCAGCGGCAGACTGGGCTCCTATGTCGGCGGCTTCGCAGGTTCGGTCGATCATTTCTTGATCACAGATTCCTATGCATCCGGTGACATCAGCAACACAGGCTTCGACACCCGCAGCGGCGGTTTCGCAGCAGAGGTGGAGAGAAGCGGCAGCATCAGCAATTCTTATGCATTGCAGAGCAAGATCTCTACAATTGGAGTGAAATCTTCGACCCGCTCGTATAATGGCGGCTTCGCAGGGTATAACGACGGGACTCTGACAGGCGTATACGCCAATGTTCCGGAGATTTCAGTGAGTGTAACAGGCAGCAATGTCTCCACGGGCGCACTCGTCGGCTATAACTTCCGGGATGGCAAAATATCCGGCTCGTCATATACGACAGGTACGCTGACGGCAGGATTGGGCGCTGTAGGCCGTAACCCGGGCACAGCGGCAGGTGCGGTTAAGACAGAAGCGCTTAATCCGCTGAGTGCAGACACTTGGCTCATGGACTATGACACTACATTCCTGAATGAATTGACGGACGGAACGATTACGGTGCAGACTCCGCTGCAGCTCGCGGGTGCAGTCATGTTCTATAACGAGACAGGATTGAATTATTACAAGCTGTTCAACAGAACAGCTGAGAACAAACCGGAGCTGGGTACCATCCTGCTAGGGGCAGATATCAATCTTGCCGGAAGCAGATGGATCGCTTTCGATAGCTTCCAGGGCGTATTTGACGGTCAAGGACATACAGTCAGCGGACTGTCACTGAAGACGGCAGAACAGCAGACAGCCGGTTTTGTTAAAGAAAACCACGGCCGGATTCTGAATGTAACCTTTACCGGAGCGGAACTTTCCGGCGCAGTAAATTCCGGTATTGCTGCAGGGATTAACCACAAAGGTGCAGTAATCCAGAATGTTAAAGTCAGCGGCTCCGTAGCCGGCAGCAGCGCAGCAGGCGGTGCAGCAGGTGTGAATCAGGGAACCATTGAGCAGGTGACTAATGAAGGAGTTAGGCTTTCGGGGCAGAGCCGCATTGGCGGAATTGCCGGACGCAACGCCGGAGCTATTCACCAGGCAGTGTCTAAAGGCATTATTGATGTTACCGCCACACTGGCAGCCGGCGGAATTGCCGGGGAGAACAGTGCGGAAGGCACCATCACTGAATCGATGTCCTATGGCGATATCTATGTGGCTTCGGCCCAGGCTATAGCCGGCGGGATCAGCGGCCTGAACGCAGGAGAGATCAAGAACAGCTATTCCGGCGGATCAGTCTCTGCTGATGGCATGTCTACCGCATGGGCTGGCGGTATCGCCGGTCTGGCGGAGAGCGGAACAATTACTTCTTCCTTGAATACCGGAGAAGTTAAGGCCGGAGTGAAGGGCAAAATTGTGCCGCTGCAGGCCTTCTTCGGAGGAATTGCCGGACAGAAGTCGGATCATGCAGCAATCAGCCAGTCCTTGTTCAACAGACAGATGCTGAAGAATAATATTGCGTACTTCAATGTAAATGGCTTAGCCGTAGACAGTAATAATAATGGCGTTAGAGGTCTTACGGCTGCGGAGCTTACCGGCTCTAGTGTTCCAGCAGGTCTGGATGCCGGAGTATGGAAAGCTGTAAGCAGCTTCTACCCGGTACTAACTGCCTTTGATGGAACCAGTGAAGGAACACTGGCTTCTGCAGCATTGATCTTAAGCCCGCAGGATCTGATTAACCGTGTGGGCCACGGGTTTACTCTAAGCAACAGCAGCTCGCTTAGCTGGAGCGTAGGTTCAACCGGAGTACAGGTGAATGGTGCTGCGGGGAGCCTGACAACAGGCGGCAGCGCTGAGCTGAGAGCAACAGCCGGAGGACAGAGCAGAAGCATTATTATTAATGCGGCAGCGCTGAAATATCCGGGATCAGCAATTGCACCTGCTGCAACTCCGTCAGAACTGAGTTTCTCCTCTGAAGTAAGAGTAGAGCTGACAACAGTGGAGCCGGGCGGCGTTATCTACTACACGCTCGATGGCACGGTGCCTAACGAAACATCACAGCAATATAAAGAAGCTATCGTATTAAACAATACGACAACTGTTAAAGCGGTCACTATCGCTGCGGGCAAAGAGTACAGCGGAGTCTCTGAGTGGATCTGGACGCGGATGCCTTCAGGCGGCGGTGGCGGTGGTGGTGGCGGTACTGCACCGGCTCCGTCTCCTACCCCAACCCCGGCCCCGGTACCAGCGGTTACTGCGGTTGCCGGCACAACGACAGTGAACGGAGACAGCGAGGCGCCAGTGAAGATTGCCAAGAACAGCAAGCTGAAGCTGACGGCTCCGGAAGGACAAACGGTCTATTACACAACGGACGGCAGCATACCGACACTGGACAGTCCGAAATTCAGCGGTGAGCTGTTGATTACCAAGAATACGACGATCAAAGCAATTACGGATAAGGATGACACAGTCATTACTATCGAGTATGTTGTTGAGAATGCAAAGTACAGCCTGAAGAGCAACGCCGGGGAGATCAAGTACATTGCTGCCTATCCGAACGGGCTGTTCATGCCTAACGCAGCCATTACAAGATATGAGCTGATTGAAGCCCTTGCACCGCTGCTTGATATGGAAGAAGTTAATGTCGGCAATCTGTTTAATGATGTGAGTGCCGGCAATGAAGCACTGACCGGATTCTTTGCTTCGGCAGGCATTATTGAAGGTTATCCGGACGGCGGCTTCGGAGGAACGAAGGGTCTGACGAGAGCCGAGTTCTCCAAAATCATGACGACCGTGCTGAAGCTGGATGTTACGGAGGCCGGAGTGACGAAGCAATCAGATCTGAAGGGACACTGGGCAGAGAAATATGTGAATGCCCTCTCCAAAGCAGGTTATGTCCAAGGCTTCCCTGACGGCACCTTCAAGCCGGGGACACCAATTACCCGTGCACAGGCGGTTGTACTGATCAACCGGATTGCCGGCACGAAGAAGCTGGTTGTAACATCCGTACGTTTCAAAGACCTGCCTGCTACACACTGGGCTTATAAAGACATCATGGCAGCTGTAAAATAATCGCGTTACTTGAAGAAGGGAGATAAGGCGGATGAGAGTTAAACTGCTGGCCGTGAGCCTGATCTTCACGCTGATCTCTGCGGTTCTCTTCTATGAAGGAACTACCAGCGCTGAAGCCCCCGGCATCTATAATGCTGAGCAGAGCTATGAATTGGCCAGTGAAGCTATGTTCTATTTGCGGGTGCTGAAAAGTGACGGCACGGCAAGTTCCACGGGGACAGGAATTATCCTGTCCCCGGCCGGAACAGCGGCAACGGCTTACCATGTGGTCAAAGGCGCGGAGCGGATGGAGGGGGTTATGGCGGACGGGAGCATCATCAGTCCGATCAAAGTCACGAAATTCGATGAGCTTAAGGACTTGGCAGTCCTTGAACTGCCAAGTCCTGCAGCAGCGAAGCAGAAAGGTAATGCGTATGCTTATCTTCCGCTGCGCTCGGCTGCCCTGAAGCATGGAGAAGCTGTATTTGCACTCGGTTATCCGCTGAAGAACACAGCAATCATCACAGAGGGCATCGTCAACACGCCGGATGCAGAGATCAATGGCAGAAGCCGGATTCTGACATCGGCCCAGGTGGCAAGCGGGATGTCCGGCGGTCCGCTGCTGGATACGCATGGACAGCTCGCCGGAGTAATCTCCGGTTCACTGCGGACGATGAATAACATCCACTTGATTGTGAACATGGAGGACCTGCGCAGCCTGCTGCCGGCCTCCTTCAAGTAACAGAACTTCCAGGCAGCAATGCGGCTTGGATAAATAATGGCTGCAGGATGAAGATGACCATGGCTGTCCTCTAACGTTGAGTAAACGCGGGGACAGCACTTTTTTTAAAGAAATTGCCGCTAAAGTCACTTGAACGGAAGGAGGGAACCCATGATTAAGGCATTCCTGCTGGACGTGAACCAGAAGGATCTCTATAAGCTGTCGTCCATGCTGCAGCGCACAGGTAAGGTCAGCGTGATCGGTATGTCAGTCCATGCGCAGAATGTTACAGACAGAATTGCGCTGCTCCGTCCCGATGTACTGTTTCTGGATCTGCAGCTGCCTGGAATGCAAGGAGTAATTATTGCTGAATATGTAAAAAAACAGCTGCCGGAGATCCAGATTGTCGTTGTCACAGAGAGCAAGCAGCATGCGTTATGGGCCTTCGACCAGAATATTGCGGACTATCTCATGAAGCCGCTGGAGGAGGTCCGGCTGGGCCATTCATTAGAAAGGCTGCGCAAGGGCTGCTGGGCGGATGAATCTACGTCTTGAACAATTAAAGAATCGGCAGGCATGAAGGCTGCCGGATCAGCCCGTCTCATGTTACAATAGTCGGACAAGCTGAAAGGATGAGGTGATTCTTGTTTTGAAATATGATTTCGAACGTATCATTGACCGCAGCAATACCCGCTCTTACAAATGGGACCAGTCCGAGAAGCTGTTCGGCCGCAAGGATATTCTGCCGCTTTGGGTAGCAGATATGGATTTCGAAAGTCCGCCGGCAGTCAAGGAAGTGCTGCTGCGCCGTGCGCAGGAAGGAATCTACGGCTATAGTGTGCCTAGCGATTCCTATAAAGAAGCTATCCTTAGCTGGTACGGCAGACATCATGACTGGAAGATCGAAAAGGAATGGATTACAGATTCACCCGGTATCGTGACCTCACTCAGCCTGGCGGTTGAGCTGTTCACTGCACCCGGAGATCCGGTCATTATTCAGTCGCCGGTGTACTATCCGTTCTATGATGTCATTCAGATGAATGACCGCAAGGTAGCCAAGAACCCGCTGCTGCTGAAGGGCGGCAGGTATGAGATGGATTATGCGGGACTTGAGGAGCTGATGAAGGACGGGGCCAAGCTGCTGCTGCTGTGCAGTCCGCATAATCCCGGCGGCAGAGTATGGGAACGCGAGGAACTGCTGAGACTCGGCGGATTATGCCTGCAGTATGGCGTAACGGTCATTTCAGATGAGATTCATTGCGATCTGGCAATGCCCGGTTACAAGCATATTCCGTTTGCCTCCTTGTCAGCAGAACTGTCTGATATTACAGTCACGACGCTGGCTGCGACCAAAACGTTCAATTTACCGGGGCTGCAAACCTCGTATATTGTAGCTTCGAACCCTGCGCTGCGGCTCAAATTCGAACGCAAGCTGAAGGCGTTAAGCCTGCATATGGCTTCATTCTTCGCACAGGAAGCGGTGGAAGCTGCCTATAACGAAGGAGACGAGTGGCTGGAGCAATTGGTTCAGCATGTTGCCGGTAATGCAGAGTATGCAATAGCATACTTACAGGAGAAGCTTCCGGCAATCCGGGTGATGAAGCCGCAAGCGACATATCTGCTGCGGATGGATTGCACTGCGCTTGGCCTCGATGCGGCAGGGCTGAAGCAGCTGATGTATGCTGAGGCCGGGGTGGCTTTTAACGAAGGCTCTGTCTTCGGCACCGAAGGCCAAGGCCATTTGCGGATTAATCTGGCCTGCCCGCGTTCGCTGCTGACCCGGGCACTGGAGAATTTCACCCGGGCCGCGTCTGCGCATACCGCCAAGATCTAGGATTTGCTTCACCATTGAATTTCTATATATTGATGGGTGATCCACTGAATGGGGCCGTCCCAAAAGCTGTTTTTATGGCTTATGGGACGGCCCCTTTGCGTTTTTGGTCAATGACAGCCTGCAATTGATCCAACAATATCATTGGTGAGGGAGTAGCGTGTTCTATTGCACTTTGTGCAGTAGAACACGGTTAAAACCGCCTGGAAGTTGAATCTACTGTATTTTGTACAATAGTTTTTTTGGATTTAGGCATTTTATGCTCATTTCCCTGAAAATCATTGTACAAAATACAATAGAATGGATTTTTCGGCCGTTTAGCAAGGAGTCTAATGCACAAAATACAATTACTCATTTCTATCTATGGGCGTTCTTTCCCGCAAATACACCTTAAAGTATCCCGTGCTAAATTCATGTCTGGCTAACAATGAATAATTCTGCCTGCTTATTGAGCCGTTTCCCGGCCCGTGTTAAGATGGGCATTACGGCAAGCTGAAGATCAACAGAGAAGAAACAGAGAGTAGGAGAGACAAGAAATGAGTATAACGCGGATGATTATTGATTGTGATACAGGGATTGACGATGCGCTCGCCATTCTATACGCCCTGCGGACCCCGGATGTCGTAGTGGAGGGTATTACTACGGTATTCGGCAATATTGATGTGCAGCAGGCGGCGGACAACACACTCAGACTGCTGGCGCTTGCTGATCCGGGCTATGATATCCCGGTTGCGCTTGGGGCTTCACGGGCGCTGGTGCGGGAGCTTACGGGCTTCTCCACTCATGTGCATGGCGGTAACGGCATTGGCGATGTTCAGCTGGCACCTTCCCGGCAGGCTCCGGTTCAGGAGACGGCGGCAGAATTTATTGTGCGGATGGCTGACGAGAATCCGGGTGAGATCGTACTGGTTACTCTCGGGCGCCTGACCAATCTGTCGCTGGCGCTGGATATGGACCCGCTACTGGTCTCTAAGCTGAAGAAGGTAGTTGTTATGGGCGGTACGATCTTCAAACCGGGCAATGTGACACCGGTGGCTGAAGCTAATCTGTGGGGAGACCCGGAAGCGGCTGACCGGGTATTCACTTCAGGCCTGCCTGTGCTGATGATCGGACTCGATGTTACGCTGAAGACAAGGATAACTTCAGAGCATCTGGAGCTGTTGAAGCGCTGCGGCCGGGAAGAGAATACTGCGATTATTGATTTCATGGAACAGTCGCTCGGCTACTATTTCAAATTTTACCGGGAAGCCAATTATCTCATCAACAGTGCACCGCTGCATGATCCGCTGGCACTGATGGCGGCTCTGCATCCTGATCTGGTGACAACGCGGCGGATGAAGGTCCGTGTAGAGCGGCAGGGCGAATTCACTGCCGGGATGGTCGTAGCCGATCTGCGGGCACAGCCCAAGGAAGGGACGTTCATTGAAGTTGCAGTGGATGTCGAGGCGGAACGTGCAGTCGGCGTCTTTTTGAGTGCATTTATGTAGCAGGAATTAAGCGGATTATAGCAGGCATCAGCAGGTTCTTCCCACGTTCAACTGGCAGCTGTACTCTCAAAAGTGACAATCTCTTAATTTGCTAAAAATATCTATTTTGGTAAAATGGTAGAGAATGTACGGCTGAGAGACTCATAAACTATCAGAAGAATGGGGATTATAGATATGAAAGCTTTGGCTAAAATTGTGTTATGTGCTGCCATTTCAATTGGCGGCATGTCTGCTCTGCCCGTAAACGGTGCGCAGGCTGCTGCACCTGCCAGTGTCAGCATTCAGCTGGACGGCTATCCGCTGCCCTTCCCGGTTGAGCCGGCGGTAATGAGCGGAACGACCATGGTGCCGTTCCGGGCCATCTCTGAAGCACTGGGCATACAGGTGGAGTGGAACCAGGCAGCGCGCCGGATCACAGCTACTCAGCAATCTGCGGCTGATGCGGCTAAGACTGTAGTCATTCTGACCCTCGGCAATACTAATGCGTCTGTGAACGGAACGGCTGTGAAGCTGGAGGCTGCGCCGCAAAATATCCGCGGCACAACGATGGTTCCGCTCAAATTTTTCAGCCAGCAGTTCGGTGCAGCCGTAGCCTGGAATCAGGCAGCCAAGACGGTGTCGATTACTTCACCTAAGCGGGATATATACACTTTGGGCTTCTACGCTCAGAAAGCCTACAGCGAGGTTTCCCTGATTCCGAGCTTTGACGCTGTAGCCTTCGGCTGGAGCCGGATTGATAAGACCGGCCAGTTCACCACAACCGGAACCGATTTCTGGTGGCCGGAGGCTGCAGGTGACGTTACACCGGAATCTATTGTGCAGAATGCTGCCGCCACCGGTACGGCGCCTTATCTGATGGTCTATTCCAGTGACTCTTCGCTTGAGCTGAGCAAGAATCTGGAGGACCCGCAGCTGCAGGCGCAGACCATTGCAAGTATCGTTGATCTGGCAGCGTCCAAGGGCTTTCAGGGCATCGGCCTGGACCTGGAAGGGCTGGGCCTGACCGGAGACAAGGGAGCTGTGCAGAGCCAGTATAATGCTTTTGTCAAGAACCTCTCAGCCGCCGCACGTGCCGCCAGCCTGAAGCTGACAGTCATCCTGCATCCGCTCAACAGCTCTTACAAAGGTTACGATTACAAGACGCTGGGTTCACTTGCCGATGATCTTGTAATTATGGCTTATGCTTACGAAGGTGAGAAGGGACCTGAGCCTACCGCCAAGGTCGATGAAGGCATCCGGCTTGCCCTGCAGCAGGTCAGCAAGGACAAGCTGATTCTCGGTATTTCCGTGTTCAGCGAGAATGAATCCTCCGTGAACACGAAGATTGGCCTGGCCAAACGTTATGGCCTGAAGGGAATCGCGATCTGGCGCCTCGGCCTGATCGGCCAGCCGGTAATGAGCAAGATGGGCGAAGCTATTGAATTATAAGCTATAATCACTAATATAAATATCTGCTTGAAGACTGCGGCTCTGCTGCGGTCTTTTTTGCGTGCGCCAGGCTGGCGATGCCAAATGTCACATTAAGCCGGCGGGTTAACCTGTATAATTTTAAAGGTTGACTTTTGAACTGAGTATCTCATTTTAGGGGAGGAATATAGAGCATGAGCACAAAATACAAAGCACTGGAACTGGATAAGCCGATGACATATGAGCTGGAAGGGCTTGAAGTCGGGGTCACCTCAAACTGCAATTTCCGCTGCGACTACTGCTGCGCCTACAATAGAAATGACGGACAGATGATTAACAGCAAGGAGGTAATCCGCATTCTGGAGGATCTGCCTAATTTGAAGCGTGTCCGCCTCTCCGGCGGTGAAGTGACGCTGAAATTCCAGGATTGCGTGGAGATTGTGGCTTACTGCAGCTCGCGTGGCATTCAGACCCAGTTGAATTCAAACGGCAGCCTGCTGAATGAAGAACGGATCGGACAGCTGGTTGAGGCCGGACTGACGACGATCCATATCTCCTTTAATTTCACCAACGCTGAGGATTTCTCGCGGTATTACAATATTCACACCAGCGTGTATCACAAAATCAGAGAGAACATCACCATGTTCGCCAAAACAGATGTCAATGTCGTACTCGAAACGCTGCTGTTCAACGAAACGCAGGATAATATGCGGGAGATCAGCGAGCATGTATATTCGATGGGCGTAAGAACCCACGAAATCCAGAACAGCATCATTATGGGACACACCGGCTGGAAGGCGATTGCGGCCCGTGAACAACTGAAGAATGCCGTGAATGAGCTGATTACCCGGAAGCCCGAGGATACAACACTCTACTTCACATGTATGGACCGGTTCATGGAGGCGATGGGCTTCGAGGAGCAGCCTGGTGTCTACTTCCCGCACTGCATTGAGGGCATGAAGCAGCTTCACCTGCACGGCAACGGCGATATTCTGATCTCCGAGCTGTGCCATCCGGTTATTATCGGCAATATTTATAACGGCACCTCGCTAAAAGATCTGTACAGCAATATGCCTGCACCGCTTGAGAAATATCTGGAGAAGCGCCCTTGCCCGGCGCTTGATGCTTTATTCCCGCAAGGCGTATGATGTTAAGAAGCAGGACTGCAGCCTAACCGCTGTTGTTCTGCTTTTTTTTCTCCGCTTTGTGGGGGGTTCACTGCTTATTGAGGTATAATCAACACTGTACCGGAGGGGACTCTGTAATTTACTGAAAAGGAATGTATGGCACGCCATACAGACAGGTATACATTATGCTTGGGTCCATCAGACGCGGGTTAATCGCATCAAACGTTGTCCTTGAGAAAATAATGCCATTGCTCACTCCGGCAGCCATTGCGGTTGGCGTACTGAATGAAAAGGCGCTGCTGCCGTTTACATGGCTCGTGCCGTGGATATTTGCTTTCATGACGCTGATCGGCAGCCTGAAATCGAATTTCCGTGATGTGCTGGCCGTGCTGGCAAGACCGCAGAAGCTGATGATTCTGCTGATTATACTGCATGTAGCTATGCCGCTGATCGGCTGGCTGGCGGCAATGCTCTTCTTCCCGGGAGATCCGTATACAGTGACCGGATATGTGCTGCTGTTCGCAATCCCGACAGGAGTGGTAAGTGTTGTCTGGGTGTCGATGCATGGCGGGAATGTGGCGCTTACGCTGGCATTAATCCTGATTGATACCTTACTCTCCCCGCTGATTGTGCCCGGTACGCTGTATCTGCTGATGGGAGCAAGCGTGCAGATGGAGATTGGCGAGATGATGACCGGCCTGCTCTGGATGGTAGTGCTGCCTTCTGTCGCCGGGATGCTGCTCAACCAGTTCTCCAAGGGTAAAATCACTGCCGTGCTTGGCCCGCCGCTGGCGCCGTTTGTCAAAGTCGGCCTGTTCATCGTGGTGTCCATCAATGGCGCCAGCATTGCCCGCTATCTGAAGCATCCGGACGGGAAGCTGGCGCTGATTATTGCTGTCACCTTTGTAACGGTAATTCTCGGTTATGTCATCGGCGCGGCAGTTTCCCGCCGTTTCCGCTGGAATGATGAAGATGCCGTAGCTGTACAGTTTAATTCGGGTATGCGCAACCTCAGTGCAGGTGCGGTGCTGGCCGTCAAATATTTCCCGCCGGCCGTTGCCCTGCCGGTTATCTCCGGGATGCTGTTCCAGCAGATTCTCGCTGCCTGCTCCGGCATGTTCATCCGCAGCCGGGCGAGACGCCTGCTGCAGGCGGGAGCGGCAGCGGAGCAGCTGGCAGCGAAGCGGGGGGCCTAAAGTCCGGGCTGCAGAACACCGCGCCTATTTATAATGATCCGGCTTAAGTCCGCAGCCTCTGCTTGCAGCAGAGAGTACGGGCTTTTTTGCCTAGAAACAAAAAGCAAAGTTCGACAAAATTCGATATTGTTTTCAAAAATTCGTCGTAAAATATTAATTATTTTCAAGGGAAATCCGATAGTAATTGTAATAAATATTACAGTTTCAGCTTGAGATGAACCAGTAGATCAGAACAAGGCGGAAGGGTGTAGAAACTATGAAGATTCGTACGAAGCTATCAGTAATGATGATTGTGGTCACACTGATTTCTACAGCATTAATGGGTATTTTTACGTACACTAAGTCTACTGGCACGATTATGAGTCTTACCGAATCTTCAATGGCACAGGTGAATACCAACAAGGCGCAGACGATTGCAGCAATGATAGATAAAGAGAAGCGGAGTATGCAGCTCGTAGCAGGTCAGGCGGAAATTACCGAACTGCTGATTCAGGCAGGAAGTGGCGGGCTTGAGAACGGGGGACAGCTGCAGAATCAGGTCAATGTGAAGCTGCAGGGCCTGGTGAAGGATGCCGGCAACCTGGAGCATATGTTTGTAGTTGATATGAACGGTATTGCCGTAGCTGACAGTGACACTAAGCTGGTCGGTACGGATTTCAGTGAAAGAAATTACACGAAGAATGTGATGAAGACCGGTGAGGCTGTAATCAGCGAGACGCTCAAATCCAAGTCTACCGGAGCTTATGTGCTGGCCTTCGTTCATCCTGTAACAAGCGGCGGCAAAATGATCGGGTTCGTGGCATCGGCCGTTAATGCGAGCAGCATCATCAAGTATTTGTCTGACGCCCAGGTGACTAATGCGCCGTCCTCCTATGCCTATCTGGTAGATGAGACGGGCAATGTTCTCTACCATCCGGATGAAGCAAAGATTGGTTCCGTAGTTGAGAATGCAGCGATTAAATCCGTTGTGGAGCGGATCAAGACGGGTGAGAACGTACCAGACGGAATAGTTCAGTATACTTATAACGGGGCGGAGAAAAAAGCGGCTTATACCGTTCTTCCAGAAACGCATTGGACGCTGGTGCTGACCGGCGATCTGGATGAGATTATGCTGCCAGTGCAGCAGATGACCAATTACATTCTGATTCTTGGAGTCGGGAGCCTGCTGCTTACCCTGCTGATCGGGATTATTGTCGCCACCCGGATCTCCTCGCCGATTATGAAGCTTACTGAGCTGATTAACCGTACGGCGGAGCTGGATCTGAAGTATGATAACCGCTACGAATACCTGAGCAAGAATAAGGATGAGACCGGGACTATAGCCAAAGCCATGTTCCGTACCCGCGTCGTGCTGCGTGAGATGGCCGGAAGCCTGATTACGATCTCGTCCAAAGTGCTGGATAATGCGGAAACGCTGGAGAAGCTGTCCATTGATGTCAGAGAGAATGCGCATGATAATTCGGCCACGACAGAGCAGCTGTCCGCAGGGATGGAAGAGACAGCTGCCTCTACACAGGAGATGACAGCGGCCATACACGAGATTGAGAACAATGTCCGGACCATCTCCAGCCGGGTAAAAGAGGGGGCGGGAGTCTCCGGGCAGATTACGGAGCGTGCACTGGCACTACAGCAGGATGCACTCAACTCCACGGATAATGCCAAACGGATCTACGGCTCGGTCCGCGGGGAGATGGAGCAGGCGATTGAGCAGTCGGGCGCCATCAGTGAAATTAATGTGCTGGCCGAGACTATTCTCTCCATTACAAGCCAGACGAATCTGCTGGCTCTGAATGCGGCAATTGAAGCTGCGCGGGCGGGTGAGGCCGGCCGGGGCTTCGCTGTAGTGGCCGGAGAGATCCGCAAGCTGGCCGAGAAGTCTTCTCAGACAGCATCGGGTATCCAGGGCGTGGTCAAAAATGTCAACAGCTCCGTAGAGCAAATGATCCGCCATTCCGAAGCGATGCTGACCTTCATTGACCAGAACGTGCTGGGCGATTATGAGCGCCTGAACGAGGTCAGCCAGCAGTACAACAGTGATGCAGCAACGATTAATGAGCTGATGAACCAGTTCGAGGATGCGGCTGATCATCTGAATGAAACGGTGTCGAGCATTGCCATTGCCGTCAATGAAGTGGCGGCGACGGTGAATGAAGGCGCAATCGGTGTGCAGGATATCGCCGAGAAGACCGCAGATATTGTGGAGAAGACCTTCCACGAAGCGGCGATGGCGGATGAGAATACCCAAAGCGCCAAGGAAATGCAGGTGCTGGTAGAGAAATTCAAAATCTGAGCTGAGTTTAAGCAGATCTTTAGATTAGCTTCATCTGATTTTAAGCTTGAGGGGGTATAGTAATCCCATAACCCCCCTTTAATATAATCTTTGGCTCCGCCGGACGCTGGCGGGGTCCTTTTTTTTGTTCGGATGTCTGACTAGGCCGGGTATAAGCAGGCTCCCTGGGCTAATGTATATGAAATTCCGAATACAATGTGCCTGTGCGCTGCTAATCGGGCCGAATGTATGCGGAAAACCGCATACATTGGGCTGCCCCGCCATTCCGAAGCGCCGCTCTCTGCAAGCAGGGGACTTCGTGCTTTTTTGGAGGAAAAAACTGTCCCAGTATGCTATATTAAATTTAATCTCAAGTCAGATATTGGAAGGAGGATAATCATATGAGTAAGTTAATGCTTAGCTCTGCGCAAAGTTTATGGATCAATCACGGCGGTTGTGTGCGCAGAGCGGAAAGCAAGCTTCCGCTGTAAAGTAACGATTGGCCGGTTATAGCTTTGATTCATAGACTTTGCTGCCTCTAAAAGTTCATTACTTTTAAGGAGCGGAGCTATGATGAAATATGTAAATGCAGATCATGCCTTGCCCCAGCATCTGCTGCGGGAAGTGCAGAAGTATATTCAGGGCGGGCTGCTCTATATCCCCAAGCCGGAAGGCCAGCATACCCGCTGGGGAGAGAAATCAGGCGGCAGAAGCTATTTGGCTGCCCGGAATCATTCGATCCGTGAGCGATACGCCAGCGGAATCAGTGTGGCCGGACTAGCTGAGGAATTTTGCCTGTCATGCGACAGTATCAAGAAGATCGTATACGGACGCAAGCAGGCGTGAGAGTGATCCATTGGAATAGAGGGGTGCCGGGTGTGGACTGTCTAGGCTGCAGAATTGCAAATGGAATCGAACCTGATCTGAACATTATTTATGAGAATGAGCTGATCACCTGTGTTCTTGATATTGAACCTTTCAATGAAGGCCATACGCTGATTCTTCCCAAGCAGCATTATAAGGATATTATTGAGATGGACGCGGAGACCGCTAAGGCCGTGATAGATGCTTCGCGGCAAATTTCTATCGCCTTGAAGCGCTTATATAAGCCGGACGGGATACGAATGTGTCAAGACAGCGGCAAATTCAACGATTTGACGCATTATCATATGCATCTCATTCCACGGTATGAAGGCGACGGGTTTGTCTGGGGCGAACCCCTGCACCCGGATGGTGCCGAGCTGCGGTTAAGCCAGACCAAAGTCAAGCTGATAGAAGTTCTACAAGAGCTATGAAGGAGCCCGTGTCGGCTCCTTTTTTGTGTGCAAAAAATGAATTGCAGCTGTTTATCATCTATGTCCATCCGTTGAGCCGCCCATATAATTCATATAGAAATACGTATGCGGAAGGCAGAGAGATGGCAGAACATAGTTTATACAATCAGATGAAACTATAAATGAGTCTATTTTCCAAAAGTCGAATAGTGTAATTTTGTGTAAAATTTTTAGTAAAATAGTCTGATAACATGAAATGAAAAAATAAGGTAAATTAGTAATTGTATAGAAGTTAAATGAGGGTAATACGCACACATCAGGAAGTCACTCAAGAGGCGTAAGGTATTTTACGAAATCGCTCTTATAAGGAGGATAGTCGTTTTCATCAAAGCAAGCGTGCGCTCTGTTATTTTTTCATCACTTTTGAACGTAGGAAAGGAATGATTATGATTATGACTAGGAAAAAGTGGTCGGGTATTATAGTTATAATAACTGCGCTTATTCTTCTTTGGGGTGCGACTACTCAAGCAATACAAGCAGCAAATGAGCCCATTTTAAGTGATAATATGCTAGTGGCTGTCCCGTACGAAGAAAATGTCAGTAATGTTATGGTGGGCGAGCACGGTACGGTTCTATTGGTCGATTCAATCGACGATAAAGAGTATACGGAAATGATGAGTATACTTTACCCTAACGGCACAGTAGATGCACAAGGGCAAGATATTCCTGGCATAAACAACCTTGCCGAAGTTCGTGAACAATTTATCGCCGAACATATGAGGGCGTATTCATTAGTTGGAGAGAAGACAACAGAGGTTAAGCTGTCACCGTTTAACATCTCCATTACAGATGAATCGAACGGCGAATACAGTAGTTTATTTTATAAAGCAAGCGTTGGTAATGATAGCTTTGTTTTTCCTTCCGAATGGGGAAACCAGTCATGTGGCTTTATTTCTATGAGTGAAAAAAATATCTTTATAGCATATACGGATATGGGGATTTGGCGCATAGATTCAGAAACAATGTCGGCAGAAAAACTCTCGTCCGATGAATACTCCGGCAAAGCGCAAGCCGAAATCAGCAGTGAGATCACGAAGCTTCATCCGGATTGGTATCTTACTTGGGTCGATGGCGTAAATATCAGTCCTGATGGGAATTATGTCGTTTATCGAACGAATCGGGATAGTATCGAGCTCAACGAGACGTCTGTTTGGGAAATTGACCTTAATACCGGAGAGGAAAGCCAATTGATTAATCCGGCCTATAACAACGATATTGTCGGGTTCATAAATGATAGCAATGTTGTTGTAGGAGCACTCAGTGACACGCGTATGATTGATGTTAATAGTAAGAGTGCGGTCAATATGGATATCCCTAAACTGCCGAATTTACGTATCAGCGACGTTAAAAATGAAAATATCGTATTCTCAAGTTATGAAGAAGGCAGTTCTAATACCACTGCTTTCATTAGTAGTGTCAATGTATCAACAGGGAAGGTATCTGAAATTACCAGATTATCCGGATATCTTGATGGCGAACCCCGTTTTTCGCCATCGGGAAGTAAAGTTGCTGTAGGTTATGGTGAGGACCCGATGGTTGGCGTTGACGACGTAATGTTTGTTGACTTGTCTACGAAATCACATGATTTGCTCTCCAATTCGCTGCAAAACGCTCGGGCGGTGAAAGGGCATAATGCCCGTTTCCTTTGGATAGATGACGATGCAGTACTCGTTGATACGCAACTTGGAAGCGAAACCTCCAGCTTCCTGATCAAATCACAAGAGGAGCAATAAGTGACGGAATAGCACAGTATTTTGAGGAAAGGTGGTAAAAAAATGAAAATTAAATTAGCAGCATTTACATTCTCCATAGCCATTTCATTACTTTTCACATCAAATGTTTTCGCGGCCGATTACAGTATCGTTTTCGGGAATACAGCGCCATCTGCCGTTAATTTCAACTCACCGCTTTCCAGCAGTTCAACTTCCGGGTTTGCGGCAGTGAACAGCAAGTGGAATCAGCCGCGTTCGAGTGGAACAAATCCCCATAATGGAGTAGACCTAAATGCACCGTTGAATACGAATGTATACGCGCCGTATGATGGTTGGTCAACAGGTATAAGTGTTACAGGTTCGTATGATATCGATTTTTTGGTGGATGCAAACAACAATAATATACAAGATGATGGAGATTATCACATCAGGTTTTATCATATGAATAGTAGAGAGGCAGCAGGAAAGAAGAGCAAGGGGGCTCTGATAGGCAAGTCAGGCAATCAAGGAACCACCGCTGCACACCTTCACTTTGGAATCTGTTCAACATCAAGTGGCTTGGTATGGCTCAGAAATGAGGTCAATTACAGGCATTTATCTTCGACGAATTGGAATTCCGGGAAACACCTAGACGCTTATGCTCAAGTGACATGGAGTAGCAACACAGCGTCCTTTACCTCTTATATCATGAATGACGGTGCTAAAGAGTACTTTTCCGAAGTCAGGATGTACTATCGCACAACGTCGGGTTCGTGGACTGATGGAGGTGTCATACCTAGATCTGGCGATACCTACAATTATAATTTTACCGGAAAGGTATCTTCGGGGACATCCGTACAATGGATGATAAGAATTATGCGAAGCGGTGTATCTCAGGCGGCTTTCGGTCCTGCAAAATTCTATCAGCCGGATAACAATCCTAACGCGAGCTCTTACACGTATGGATACTGGACAAACACAGTCTCATAAGATAGTGTCATCGGAGTACACCCACGCAGCTGTCTGCGTGGGTGTACGAAATTCAGAAACATTCGGGGAAGGAGAAATTTATAATGAATAACTCCAATCATATGCTACGTGCCTCGGGGATACTCGTGACTATCACTATGTTGTTGATGCTGCTTGCCGGATGCAATAACAACAATATGCCTAATGACACTATGAACCCCAGCCCTGATTTGAGTTCAACACCGACTTCAACCTTACCTCAAACACCTTCACAGACCCCAAGTCCGACACAAATCGGAGAAACCAAAACGTTTAGTGATGGCGGACTCAAACTTGAAGTAACCAATGTGTATGAAGTTCGAACCGAAAGCATGAATGATGACGGAGGCAACCCATGGGAATATAGTGTTTTTGTCTGTTATCCCAGCGCTAGTGTTACTGTTTTAACCGCCGGTATGAGTGATGTTACTATAACTGCCGATGGAAAATCTCATGCAAATTGGGGGGTTCTCTTGGCGTCTGGTGGACGTAAAGAAATCATGGACAACATGAATTCATTTCATGTTACCTCTGATACACTCGGTATATATAACCTGGAATCGAGCATGTATGTATTGAAATTAGAGATATACAAAAATGACAAATAGGGATCATTACTTCTGGCTTCTTCAATTTCTTGAGCAACAGACCTATAAACCCACCAAACTCTCGTGCTACAGCTACAATTGCTTTTCCGCTGGGCGTCCCCTTGGATAGCATCGTTGTGTATTTTTGTTGTAACCGGTGTAACCCATAAAAGCCTTCGCATTGCAAAATCGAATGAATGAACATACCTCAGCAACGATTTCTGTCTCTGTCGTTTCAGCAACGCAGCTGTTCCCCGGTGATTATGCCGGTGGGGCAGCTTTTTTGATTGCCTAGGAAATGATGCAAATTGAGAACTGTGGATAACGGAGAAAAGTGACTTGAGCGGCGTGGAACGGTATTTGCACGAGGCATACGACCGGGTTAGCAGAACAATAGATGGATAAAGTACACTTGCTGCAAGAACGAAGGGGGCAAGGTCAAACCGTAAGTGGAAAAAGAGCACTTAAAATTAGGGAAAAAGACCAAAGTAGGCCAACTGTAAAAAATTAAGATACATTTATCCACTTAAATGTATCAAAGAACCAAAAATAGCGAAATTAAGATGCGTTTGTCCACTTATTTCCGTTTAAGAGAGGCCGAACTCCGCATTTTCATTTTAGCTAGCGGCTACTAAACAGAAGAATCTTCACCGGGCGGAATCGTAACGACTAAGCTCATACGCAGCGAACAGCTGCGTTCGCCCGGAGGGCGATTTTGTTCCGCCGGAAGCCGCCGCTAGATTCTGATCTCATGAGCGTTTGAAGTCATCCGGGCAGAGCACAGCCACGAGCCCGCCAATCTGTAAAAATGTCCACTGATCCTAGACTGAGGACATTTTTTGCGTTACCCGAAGGCTATATCATTAAGGCATCAAAGAGCAACCGGCTTTGAATCACCGATAAAGGGGCGTATACAGATGAAACGATCCATGCAAAAAGTAACATCAAGCTTATTGGCAGTCATGATGCTGGGAATGGTTGTAACTGCTTGCGGAGGCAACAATGCGGACAGCGGAAATGCCGGAAGCAGCGGCAACAGCGGCAAGGCAGCGCAGGGAAGTGACAGCAGCAGCAGCGGCAAGAAGACTGAGCTTTTGTTCTGGTCACCGTTCTCCGGTTCGGATGGCCCGTTCATGAAGAAAATCGTAGATAAATACAACAGCTCCCAGGATCAGTACAAGGTGAATTTTGTCATTCAGCCGAATGGTGAATATTACAAACAGCTGGATGTTGCGCTCAGCACCGGCAAGGAACGTCCGGACCTGATGATTATGCACGTCGATTCAGTGCCGACTTACCAGAGCAAGGATCAGCTGCAGCCGGTAGATGGGCTGGCGAATGCCGCCGGCATCAATCCTGCGGATTTCGCCGAAGCCCCGATTAAATACGCTACCATTGACAGCAAGCTGTACACCATTCCGCTGGATATCCACCCGGTGGTGATGTACTACAACAAGGATTTGTTTGAAAAGGCAGGCGTGACCGCGCCTCCAGCGAACCGCGCTGAATTCGATGCGGCAGTAGAGAAGCTGACGGATAAATCCAAAGGAGTCTACGGTTATGTTGTGCCTACACTCTGGCCGCAGCAGTTCATCTTCCCGTCGCTGGTCTGGCAGAACGGCGGAGAGCTGTGGAACGGAACAGACGTAGCCTACAATTCTCCGGAAGCGGTAGAAATGGTCCAATGGCTGCGCGATATGGTTGACAAGGGCATCTCCCCGGCAAATGTGCAGCAGGACGGCGAGAATACACTGTTCCTCCAGGGCAAAAATGCGATCCAGTTCAATGGTCCATGGATGAAATCACAGTTTGACGAAGCCGGGCTTAACTATGGCGTAGCGGTAATGCCGCAGATTGGTAAGGCGAAGCAGGCAATTTATGCAGGCTCACACGGCTTTGTCGTTCCGAAGGCGGTAACTGACAGCAACACACTGGCCGGTATCGGCGACTTCCTGAAGTATGTATCCGGCAACTCCCTGGATTGGGCGGAATCCGGTCAGGCTGTAGCATCGAAGACTGTGATGGACAGTGCGGAATTCAAGGCGATGGAGTTCCAGAGCACCGTAGCGCAGAGCTTCCCCGCGGTACAGTTTGCACCGAATGTGCTGAACTGGGGCACGATTGTTGAACCGGTATGGGGTGAGCTGAGCAATGCGATCCTTGGCAAAAAATCACCACAGCAGGCAATGGACGATGCAGTAGCCAAATCCCGTCAGGCGATGAAATAGCCTCGCTGAGTAGTGATTATTTCGGTAAGCAAAGCGGGGAGCGCTGTACGCTTCCTGCTTTTGCTTATACGAAGAAACGGAGGAATCTCTTTTGAAAAGCATATGGACTTCACGCTTCACCTCATTCCTGTTCATCCTGCCTTATCTTGCAGCCTTTGGGATGTTCCTGCTCTTTCCGATTCTGTACGGCTTTGTGATCAGCCTGCAGGATTTTGAACTGTTGTCTAAGGCACACCCGTTTGTAGGATTGCGTAATTATATTACGATTTTCACACCCGGCACGTATGAGAACAGTATCTTCTTCCGGGGGCTGTGGACCACGCTGCAGTTTGTCTTGTATTCGGTTCCGCTGCTGATTGTGGCGGGGCTTGGTATAGCTATGCTGGTCAACTCGCTGCCGTCCAAAGTGCGCGGCCTGTTCAGAACCTTCTACTTCCTGCCGTATGCGTTATCGGCTTCAGTAATGGCGGTGATCTGGCTGATGATGTTTGATACGAACGCAGGGTTCATCAACAGCCTGCTGCAAAAGCTGGGGCTGACCGGGATTCCCTGGCTGACCGCCACCCCGTGGGTCTGGATTGCCCTGGTCATCACCACGCTGTGGTGGACCATCGGGTTCAATATGATTATTTTTGTGAATGCACTCAATGAGGTGCCTGAGGATTATTATGAAGCGGCTGCCATCGACGGAGCCAATGCCTGGAACCGGTTCGTGTCGATTACGCTGCCTTCCATCCGCCCGGTGATGCTGTTCGTCATGATTACTTCAACCATCGCCTCCTTCAATATTTATGCCCAGCCGTTCCTGCTGTCGCGCGGAGGTCCGGGGGATACGACCAAGGTGCTGCTCATGAATGTGCTGGATCAGGCGTTCGTGCGCAAGGATATCGGCTCCGCTTCCGCGATGGCCATTCTGATGGCGCTGCTGATCATGATGGTATCCATCGTTCAATTCCGTCTTACGAACCGGAAGGAGAAGGTATAGATGAGTAAAGCCCAAAAAACAGGCCTGCTGCTTCTGGCTGTTCTGATTGCAGCAGCCGTGCTGCTGCCGCTGGTCTGGATGCTGTCGACAGCCTTCAAGAATGATTTCGAAGCCCTTTCGGGGCGGATGAACTTCTTCCCGAAGAAGCCGACGATTGACAACTTTGCCCAGGGGCTGAACGGTGAGCTGATGAATACGCCGATTCTGCGCTGGATCGTTAACTCCCTGTCAGTAGGGATCGTTGGCACAGCCATTGTCCTGCTGATAGATTCCATGGCCGCATTTGCGCTGGCCCGGCTCCCGGATCTGCCGCTGCGCCGCACCTTGTTCTCGATGTTCATCGCTTCGCTGATGATTCCGGGCGTGCTGACCTTTCTGCCGATGTATATCGAATTCAATACCCTTGGACTGATCAACACCTATCAGGCGCTGATTCTGCCGGCGACCGCCGGAGCGTTCGGGGTGTTCCTGCTGTACCAGTTCTTCATTTCCTTCCCGAAGGAGATTGAAGAGGCAGCGCGGATCGACGGAGTGAACAAATGGAATCTGTATGCCCGGATTCTGCTGCCGTCGGCGGTATCGATCATGATGACGCTGGGCATTTTCACCTTTATGGGAATTTATAACGACTTCGTCTGGCCGCTCTATGCGACTACCTCGCCGGAGATGCGGACGATCACAGCAGGGATCGCAATGATGGCTACGGGAAGCTACACCCAAAGCTACGGCAAGCTGATGGCGATGACGACGATCGCGGCGCTGCCGGTGCTGATTATTTTCATCGCCGGGCAGAAATCCTTCGTCAAGGCGATTACGAGCTCAGGTGTGAAATAGCGGGTGAGTGAACAGGTGGATATTTGGGCTTCCAGCCGCTGTTATCACACCCTTGGAGGGGTAATTAATGAAATTCAAATCAGAAGAGCCGCAGCGCAAGGTAGGGTGGGGGAAGCCTGAACGTAGAATAACCTGCGCCATCGCTGCGGTGCTGTTACTTATACTGGCAGGAGGTGCGTACTTGTTGCTGCAGCACGGGAGTGACAGAGCAGATGTGGCCTATAGCGGGCATGGCGGAACATTTAAGAACACACTTGCCGAGATGGATACCCCAGACCCGAGCGTGATGTATAAGGATGGATATTATTACATGACCTTTACCCATAACGGAACGGATATTATGGTAATGAAGTCACGTACGCTCGATTTCCGGCAAGCGGAACGCAAGGTGGTATGGTACCCGCCGGCGGAGACCGCTTATTCAGCAAATTTGTGGGCACCCGAGATTCAATATATCCGGGGAAGCTGGTATATCTATTTCGCCGCTGATGACGGAAATAACGAGAATCACCGGATGTATGTGCTGCAAGGGGACAGCGGAGATCCACTGGGTGAGTACACGTTCAAAGGCCAGGTGGCTGACAGCACGGACAAATGGGCGATTGACGGACTGGCGATGGAAGTGGACGGGGAGCTGTATTTCGTCTGGTCCGGCTGGGAAGGGGATGTAAATGCCGCGCAGAACACCTATATTGCGCCGATGAGTGATCCCCTGACGATCAGCGGGCCGCGAGTGCTGCTGAGTGAGCCGCTCCTTGACTGGGAACGGGCCGGAGGGCCGCCGTACATTAATGAAGGCCAGTCGGTGCTTCAGCATGAAGGCCGCACGTTCATTGTCTATTCTGGGGCGGGCAGCTGGACACCGTACTATAGTCTGGGCCTCTTGGCCCTGAAGCCTGGCGGGAATCCGCTGGAACCGGTAGGCTGGACCAAATCGGAAGAGCCGCTGCTGGCGATGGATGAAGCCGCCGGGGTATACGGGCCGGGGCATAATTCGTTCACGGTGTCACCGGACGGCAGTGAACAATGGATCGTCTACCACGCTACGAGCGGAGAAGCGGACGGCTGGAACAACCGTAAAGCCCGGGCCCAGCCTGTGAGCTGGGATGATACCGGGCTGCCGGTCTTCGGCAAGCCGCTGGCGCTGAGTGCGGCGCTGGCGGTCCCGGCCGGAACAGGCGTGTTCCGGGCAGAGGAGGCTGTCCGCAGCGGGAACCGCCTGGAGTATCCGGCGCTGCCTGCGGCAATAGACAGCAATACTCCGCTGCTGGTGCATTATGTGAATCCGGGCGGAGCCGCAGCGGAAGCGGCGGCAGCGGTGAACGGCGGGCCGCCGGCCGTGCTGCAGCTTCCGCCAACGGGAGAAGATGAGCCCGGCTACGCGTATCTGCGCTTGCCGTTCACAGCCGGGAAGAATACAGTATCCCTGGAGCTGCCGGAAGGCAGCAGCGCTGCAATTAAGGCGGTGGAAATTTCGCGTTATGAAGGCGAAGCCCAGACGCTGGAGGGGGAGGCGGCAGCGGAGGATAATCCGTATGCCTCCGGCGGGGCGGCGGCCAGCCTGAACGGCAGCGGTGCTGCGCTGCGTTTCGGTAATATTCAGGTTCCGCACAGCGGTACCTACACAGTGTCTGTATCTGTACTGAATGCTTCACCGGGGGCGAAGCTGGAAGCGGCGGTGAACGGAGGAACGAGAACCGCAGTAACGCTGGAGCCGCAGGAACGGAACCAGCCGGAATTCATTCAGCTGGAGCTGAAGCTGCGCAGCGGCGGCAATGAAATCATTCTTTTTGACAGCGAAGGCAGCTTCGGTATAGATTATATGGATATATGGCAGACAAGTGAATAATACGAAAGATTCATAGACGGCAAGCCATACGGGGGCATACTCATATGAGAGATACAGAAGGCTTGAGAGGATACAAAGGATATAAACTGATGGCGCTTTCAGCATTGCTGCTGATGCTGCTGCCGGCACTGGCCGGCTGCAGTGCAGAGGCTGCGGAAGAGCCTCCGCCGCCTGCTACCCAGCCGGTGACCGTGGAGTACTGGACTCCGTTCAGCGGCGGCGACAATATTTTCATGACTGAACTGGTGGAGCAATTTAACCGGGAGCATGAGGATATCCGGATTGATCAGATCAACTCGCGGCTTGATGATTATTATTCCCGGCTGCGTACAGCAATTTTGTCCGGCAATGCACCGGATCTGGCGATAATCCACACCACCAATCTGCCGCAGTTCGTGCAGAACGGCTATATCGAGTCCCTTGACGGGCTGGCGGCGGACACGGGGCTTGACTGGGGCCAGTTCAATGCCAAGATCGCCGGGTCCACAGTTTATGGAGGCGCCCATTATGCTGTACCGCTGGATACGCATACACTGGTGCTCTATTATAATAAGAAATATTTAAGAGAGGCCGGGCTGCTTGATGCAGAGGATAAACCGCTGATCGGCAAGGGGGAAGAGGGATTCAAGGCATTCCTGCAGCAGCTGAGAACAGCGGTTCCGGCCGGAGTTGCACCGCTGGCACTCCCCAGCACACGGATAGATTCCGTGTGGCTGTGGTGGAGCCTGTACAATCAGATGCAGGGCGGCGGCAGCTTCTATAATCCGGAAGGCACACAGGCGGTCTTTAACAACAAGGCTTCGCAGCAGACATTGGAGTTCGTGAACAGCTTATATCAGGACGAACTGATCCCGCCGGACATTAATGATGCTTTCAAGCTCTTCTATGACGGTGAGGCTGCTACATTGATAACAGGCGTGTGGGGAACGGGCGCTTTTGAGAAGGATGAGAAGCTGGAGCTGGGTGTGGTTCCGGTTCCGGTGATCTATGATCATCCGGCAGTGTGGGGAGACTCCCATACGCTCGCTATTCCGGCCAAAAGCGAGATGAGCGCGGAGAAGCGCAAAGCCGCTATGGTCTTTGCCCGCTGGGCGGTGGAGCATGGAGTAATGTGGGCGGAAGCCGGGCATGTGCCGAGTTCCCTGAAGGTTGTAGAGAGTGAGGCATACACCGCACTGAAATTCCGCAGCGATTATGCCAATACCGCCAACTCTGTGGCCTACTGGCCGAGAAATGTCAGGCAGTGGAGTATTAATGAAGAGATTATCCGGCAGTTTGAGCGGATGATCTACAAGGAGCAAAGTCCGGAGCAGGCGCTGCAGAGGGCGGTGGACAGCATTAACCTTCAGCTGAAGAAATGACGGTGACGGTATAAAAGGAGAGAGTGCGGCTTGAAATCATTCCACAGCTGGTTCAGGAATCTGGCGCTTGCGCGCAAGCTGATTCTTATCAATGTCGTATTCATCGTGCTTCCGCTGGGGCTGATGGGTTATTTCGCCTTTGCCCGCTTCACCGAAACGACGGAGCGCAAGGTGGGGGATTATCAGCTTCAGACACTGAAGCAGCTCACTTTGAATATCGACACCTATATGAATGAGCTGAACCGGCTTACCGTGATGCCGTATCAATACCCCAAGGTGACCGAATATCTTGCAACCAAGCGTGCCCCCGGTGAACCGCTGACACTGGATGAGATCAGCGGGCTGAACAGCTTCGTTACCCAGGTGTTTCTGAACGGCCGGGTAGATATTCTGGGTGTCTCCCTGTACGGAACCGGCGGGGCTTCGTATGTCGTGATGCCGGAGAGCCAATATGTCACGACTTACAAGCTGGATGAGAATGTCAGCTGGCTGGGCAGGTTCAAGGGCCATTACGGGCAGCCGGTATATGTGGCTACCCATGATCTCAGCGCAAGCGGCGGAAATGTGTATCAGGCCTTCTCTATAGTCCGCGAGCTGCGCAGCTTCGATGACGGGGTTACACTCGGATACATTGTGATTGATGTGGACCCCAAGTTTATCAGTGAGATTCTGTCCAAGGTTAAGCTGGATGTCAAGGAGCTGCTGTACATTACTGATGACGCCGGACAATTGGTTGTCCGCAAGGACCATGGTGAGGGGCTGGCTGCCCCTGAGCTGAAGCCGGATATGGCCGGGGAAGGGGTAAGCCATGTGAAGTCGGACGGCGAGGGGCTGCTCGTTGCCCATGTGACCTCTGAAGTAACGGGCTGGACTACGGTAGGCGTCGTTCCGGTCTCCAGCCTGATGAAGGATACTGAGGTGCTGCGTACGTATATCATTCTTACCGGCGTTATCTGTGTAGGCCTTGCCCTGCTCTTGTATGTATTCATTGCCTACCGCATTACTCAGCCGCTGCGCAAGCTGAGCCGGCTGATGCGCAGTGTCGAGCGCGGAGATCTTAGTAAGGCCTTCCCGGTGAGCGGAACGGATGAAGTGGGGATGCTGGGCCACTCGTTTAACGGTATGATTGCCAAGCTGAGTGAGCTGGGCTATCTGCTCTACGAGACGGAGATCCGGGAGAAGGACGCGCAGATTGCAGCTCTGCAGAGCAAGATTAACCCGCATTTCCTCTATAATACACTGGGCTCGATCAGTATGTACGCTGAGCTTGAGGGCAGTCCGGAGATCATAACGATGTCGAACAGCCTCAGCAAGCTGCTGCGCTACAGCCTGAGCGGGCGCAAGGAGCATGTAACACTGCAGGATGAGCTGGATCATGTCGGCGGCTATATGAAAATCCAGCAGATGCGCTATGAGGAGCGCATTCAGTTCACGATGATAATCGAGCCTTCGCTGCTCGGCTGCCAGGTGATTCCGCTGATGATCCAGCCGCTGGTAGAGAATGCAATCAACCATGCGCTGGACAAGGGTATCGGCCAGGGGCGGATAACATTGGCTGCCGACCGCAGCGATCATGTGCTTAGAATCACAGTCGAGGACGACGGCATCGGCATGAATGCCGATGCGCTGGAAGCGCTCCGCCTGCATCTGTGCAGCACGAAGGACCTGGGCGGCCGTACAGGCAACGGGCTGCTGAATGTACACCGCCGGATTGTGCTGCATTATGGCGAGGAATACGGGCTTTTCCTGGAGAGCATGCCGTTTCAGGGCTTCAAGGCAGTGCTGAAGCTGCCGGTCATTAACTATCAGGGTACAGCGAGGGAGGAGGACGTAGATGCCCAGAATACTGATCGTTGACGATGAATCGGTCTTCCGCAAAGGATTGCGCAAAATGATCACCAGCCTGGAAGGAAACTGGGAGGTAGTCGGTGAAGCCAGTGACGGCTATGATGCACTCGACAAGCTGGATGAGCTGTCGCCGGAGGTGCTGCTTACCGATATCCGCATGCCGCGGATGGACGGGATCCAGCTGCAGCAGATGGCCGGCGGGCGCTTCAAGGATCTGATAACCGTTGTCGTTAGCGGTTATGATGAATTCGCTTATGTGCAGCAGTCGATGCGCCAGGGGGCGAAGGATTATTTGACGAAGCCGGTTGAGCGCCAGGAGCTGAGCCGGGTGCTGGAGAAGCTGGGACGGGAGCTGGCTGAGCGCAAGGCGCTGCCGGTGCAGCAGACTGAGGCCTGGCAGGCCCGGCCGGTACTGAAGCGCCATGTGGCTGGCCACCTGAGCGAGAGTCTGCTCAAAGGCAAGACAGGCGAAAGTGACCTGCAGCTGCTGCGCGAGCTGGGCTTCACCATCCGGCATCCCTATTTCATCTGCATGGTGATTAAGCTCGATAAGCATTCCGTCGAGAAAGAGCGCTATCTGCAGAGCGATGCCTCGCTGTTCCTCCTGTATATCCAGCAGGTAGTCCAGGAGATGATTGACCGGCATGCGACCGGCATAAGCTTCGTGCTGTCGGATACGGAAGTGGTGGCGCTGCTGAATACAGCGGAGCCGCAGCAGTCCCTGTCGGCACCGGGAGCCCTCGGCGATATGATCCGCAGGCAGATCCGCTCATTGTCGAACCTGACGGTGACGATCGGGGTGAGCAATCCGGCGGAAGGGCTGCCGGGCATTCCGAAGGCCTATACTGAAGCGGGAATCGCCCTCTTATACCGCTTAATCGAAGGCGGTGATAAGCTGCTGGATTATGCGCTTATGACAAGGCGCCCCCACTCCGGCGGCGGACCGCTGAAATGGTCGTGGGAGATGCTGGAGAAGTCGATTGTGGATGGCCGGGTAGCCAGCATCGGTGCAATTGTCGAGCATATGATTGAAGAGCTGTGCAGCACGGCGGAATCGCCGGAGAGCATTCACCAGCAGATCTGCAAGCTGCTGCTCTACTACTATGAATTATCCGAAGAGCTTGGCGTGACCGAGTCCTGGCTCGGTTCGAAGGATATCCGCAAAGTGCTGTTCGATGTATGCAGCCTGTCGTCGCGGCAGGAGCTGGCCGAGAAATGCCGGGGGCTGCTGCTCGGTCTGACCGGTTGTATTGCGAAATCCAGGGAAGCGAAGGATCCGGACCCGGTGCATGCGGCCCAGCGTTATATTTCGCAGCATTATCATCATCCGCTGAGCCTGAAGGAGGTGGCGGACGAGGTATATTTGAACCCTGCTTATTTCAGCAATCTGTTCAAACAGCGGACCGGCGTTACTTTTATCGAATTCCTGACCCATATCCGGATCGATGAAGCCCGCAAAAAGCTGGCGTTCACCGATGACAAAATCAGCAGAATCGCCGAGGAAACAGGGTTTGGCAATGTACGCCATTTCAACCGTGTTTTCAAGAACGCAAGCGGCTTCTCACCCAAGGAATACAGGGACAGCACGCGTATAGGGCCGGCAGCCAGAGCCCCCGGTGAACAATAGTTAAATGCGGAAGGACCGTCTTTTTGACGGTTCTTTTTGATGGTCGGATTTTCTCCACTAGCGCATGAATGAATACCCCGCCGTAAAACCGCAAAATTAAGATACGCTTTTCCAATTGTAATGGCAGTGTAATTTTTTCCGGAAAGAGTTGTAGTGAGGCTTGGATCTATGTAACATCCTAAATAGACATTTGAAAATGATGATGTTCACGAGCAGCTGGAGGGGAGATTAGATTGTGGAGCAGCCGGTACGGAGGGAACAGGGGATAATTAGATCATTACTTGAGATTCTGCTGGTGTCAGGCAAATTAGGTTTTACATCCTTCGGCGGGCCGATTGCCCATCTGGCATATTTTCATGAGGAATATATCCGCAAAAGAAAATGGATGGATGAGAAAAATTACGCCGATTTAGTAGCATTATGCCAGTTTTTGCCCGGCCCGGCCAGCAGCCAGGTGGGGATAGGGATGGGGGTTATGCGGGCCGGTGTGCTGGGCGGGATTGTCTCATTTCTCGGGTTCGCATTGCCTTCTGCAGCTGCCTTAATGATCTTTGCCCTGATTCTGCAGGGGATGGATGTAAGCAGTGCGGGCTGGATACATGGCTTGAAAATAGTTGCAGTTGCCGTTGTAGCACATGCCATTACAGGAATGGCCTCCAAACTGGCTCCGGACCTGCCTAGAAAAGCTATAGCCCTGGCGGCAATGGTGATTACATTATTGTGGCAGACTGCCTATTCCCAGGTGGCTATTATTCTCCTGTCCGCTATTGTTGGGTTCCTGCTCTACAGCCGGCTGGAAGCCGGTTCGGATGACCGGGTCAGCTTTCCGGTGAAGCGCAGATTTGCCATAGGCTGTTTAGTGTTGTTTGCTGGACTGCTGGTGCTGCTTCCGGTTCTAAGACAAGTTACCTCCATACGCTGGATTGCTATGTTCGACAGCTTCTACCGCTCCGGTTCGCTTGTGTTTGGCGGTGGACATGTTGTCCTGCCTTTGCTTGAACGGGAATTTGTCACAACAGGCTGGGTAAGCGAAGAGGCGTTTCTTGCCGGATACGGGGCAGCCCAGGCCATTCCGGGACCGCTGTTTACCTTTGCCTCTTATCTCGGTGCTGTGATGAACGGCTGGCCGGGCGGGCTGCTGGCAACGGTTGCTATTTTCCTGCCTGCATTTCTGCTAATCGCCGGAAGCCTGCCTTTCTGGGATACTGTGCGGCATAATCCAAAAGCAAAAGGTGCCTTAACGGGCGTAAATGCAGCCGTGATAGGAATATTGATCTCTGCTTTCTATCAGCCGATCTGGACCAGCTCCATACAGGCGCCTCTTGATTTTGCTTTTGCCGCTGTCTTGTTCAGCATGCTGGTTTACTGGAAATTGCCGCCTTGGATCGTAGTGTTAACCGGTGCGGCGGGCGGAATGCTTATGGGTATTTATGCTTAATTGAAAGAGCGCATTTCTATTCTGAATATCTTAGTATCGTCCATGCAAGGTCTCTGGTGTGATTGGCGTATATAAATTCGATTATAACGTCAGTTGTCTTATCATAATATACACGCTTGCTTCCGGAGCTGTTGTTCACGGTCTTTCAACAGTAATGTTGGACAAATCGGTGGTTTCAAGCCGCTGAATTTCCCAGGTATAAATACCGTCGCGGTAGTCTTAAATATGGAGCTAACCGCAGAATTTGATAATAAGCCAACGATAAGGATGGTGCATATTATAGCAGTTACTATAACTTTAAATACAGTATTTTTCTTTGGGTTTAATATGTTCATACTGGCGCACATCTCCTTGTTTCAGCAATGTAGTGACAATGGCATTATCATTTCTCCATGTTCACAGAGCTTTCTTATATAGCTTGAAGTGGAATGGTTCAAGTACAATCCCAATCGGACGGACACCACAGCCTTTATTCGCTCCAAAAAGGTCATTCGGGCGGGCTTACGGACATGACGGCCCTTATCCGCCGCTTATCATGGGCAAACTCCGCTTTTCCAGTGAAATAACGGCGCTCATGTCCGTAGGACCGACACTCAGGTACCTTTCTGCAGGCTTAACGTCTCTCATGTCCGTAACGCTAAGCTAGTCACTTGAATAACCATTGCGTGGCTGGCCGCTTTTCTTAACGGAGGGCCCATTTAACCCATTTACCTGCGCGGCAGCTCATTGTACATGATTTTCCGCTTAGAGATGAGTTTTGGACTTCCGGCCGCTCTTGTTCCCGGATGTTTGATGATTACCGCTGTCTATATCAACCGGACGGCCTCCTCCACACTAACCAGCGTTTCACTCTGCAGCGTCATATCCTTCAGCCGCAGCTTGCCGAGAGCTGCTTCGGTTTCTCCGATCATAATCACATAGCGGAACCCTTTAGCGCTGGCTCCGGCCAGCGTTTTTTTGAGCTTGCGCGTGCCGCTGTCCACATTCGTGCGGATGCCCGCGGCCCGCAGTACAGCGGCAGCAGTCAGCGCCTGCGGCATATATCCGCCGACCGGAATGATCAGCACGCCGCAGCGGTCCTCCGCCTCCGCCGGACGTCCGCCCAGCAGAGCCATAACCGATTCCATCCCGAAGGAGATCCCCACGGTCGGGTATGCTATATCATCACGCCCCACAAGCTTCCCGATGATGGCATCATACCGGCCGCCGCCGCCCAGGCTTGAAGTATAGCGGCCGGAAGCATCGAAGATTTCATAGACGGTTCCCGTATAGAAGGAGAGGCCGCGTGAGAGAAAAGGATCGAAGACACAGACGGCTCCCAGGCCAACCCCGTCAATCAGCTGCTGCAGAGCAAGAACCTCACCTGCCCCCGGCAGTCCTTCAAGTTGATATTGCTCCACCAGCTGCCCGAATTCCGGATTGTCCAGCGTAAGCAGTCCGGCAATCTGCTGCACCGTGTCCGCTGCCAGCTGCTTATCCGTCAGCTCGGCCAGTACACCGCCGCTGCCGATTTTGGCCAGCTTATCGAGCGTCAGCATTGCGGAGAGCTGCTCCTCCGGCGGAACTGCGACAGCACTGAGAATCTCTCCTAGGAAGCGGCGGTTGTTCCACTTCAGAACAACCGGAATGTCCAGCCGGCGGAAGACTTCCGCCGCCAGCTGCATCAGCTCCGCCTCGGCCTGCGGGCCGGCAATACCGACGACGTCGGCGTCACATTGCAGGAACTCACGCAGCCGGCCTTTTTTGACCGGCCCGTCCCTGAACACCTTGCCGATCTCATAGCGCCGGTACGGGAATTCAATTCCCGGATTCAGGGCAATGACCTTGGCAAAAGGAATCGTCAGATCATACCGCAGCCCAAGCCTGCGTCCGCCCTGATCGGTCAGCTGGTACATTTCGCGCAGAATCTCGTCACCCCCGGCATATTTGGAAGTCAGCAGCTCCAGCTCATTCAGCAGCGCCGTATCCATGGATTCGAATCCGTACAGCTCGAACAGCTCCTGTAATGTGGCCCGGACATTCTGGCGGATGGCCTGCTCACGGCCGAAGTAATCATAGGTACCTTTAATATTTTGCATAATCAGCAGCTCCCTCTGTGTAAGTTATCGGAAATAAAAAACGCGCCGGACCTCTTGGTCCCGCGCGCTTTGGTATGCCGCAGGGAGGTCGAACGCGAAATGCGTTAGCCCGCCCTGAATGAATTCAGGTGTGCTAACGCTGCTTGTGATGATGAAGCTGATTCTGTATGATAGACAAGCGGTTCATAGGAATCCATTCCCTTCAGCTCTTAATTACAGCACATTATAGCGGATCGGAAGGTACTGTGCAAGACCGGCAGCTTCGCATATTACTATCCGCATTCTCACAAAGGAGCAATCATAATGAATTATACAGAGCTTATCACCGCAGCAGAGCATTTCGCCAGGGAACAATTGAGCCAGGACACGACAGGCCATGACTGGTTTCATACGGACCGGGTACGCAATACGGCGGCACTGATCGCCCGGATGGAAGGAGCGAATGAGGTCATTTGCACGGTCGCGGCGCTGCTGCATGACGTAGCTGACGAGAAGCTGAACCCCTCCAAGGAAGCGGGGCTGCTCAAGGTGCAGGACTGGCTGGCAGAACATTTGCCGGATGAAGCTGCCTGTAAGATGATCATGGAGATCATCGGAACGATGTCGTTCAGCGGCGGCGGTGGAGCACCGATGTCCACACTGGAAGGACAGGTCGTGCAGGATGCGGACCGTCTGGATGCGCTGGGGGCGATTGGGATTACGCGGACCATGGTCTTTTCAGGGGCGAAAGGCCGGCCGGTCTATGACCCGGAGATTCCCCCGCGTGACGAATCGCTGAAGCAGGAATACCGCGACTATTCCAAAGGGACGGCGGTTAATCATTTTTATGAGAAGCTGCTTAAGCTGAAGGACCTGATGAATACCCCTTACGGCAAGCAGCTGGCGGAGGAGCGGCATGGGTTCATGCTGATTTTTCTCGAGCAATTTTATAAGGAATGGAATCAGGGGGCAGAGTAGCTGTTATAATGATATAATGCGCAAGGGCGGATGGAATGCGGGCAGGCCCGCCCCACCGGAACAAACAGCATAGAAGAGGTTGAATACGATATGAGTGAAGTACAAGTACAATTTAGTGATTATGGTTTGGATGAAGAGATTGTCCGTGCACTGGAGACACTGAAATATGTGAATCCTACCGAGGTGCAGCGGAAGGTCATTCCGGTTGCGCTAAAGGCGCAGGATCTGATTGTGAAGTCACAGACCGGCAGCGGCAAAACCGCAGCCTTCGCCATCCCGCTCTGCGAGCTGGTCGATTGGGTGGAGAACAAGCCTCAGGCGCTGGTGCTGACCCCCACCCGGGAGCTGGCCCAGCAGGTAAGAGAGGATATTACGAATATCGGGCGGTTCAAGCGGATTAAGGCGGTAGCCCTGTTCGGGAAGCAGCCGTTTGCTCCGCAGAAGCTTGAGCTGGCCCAGAAAACGCATGTGGCCGTAGGTACGCCGGGCCGTGTGTTTGACCATATCGAGCGCGGGACGCTGAACCTCAGCCGGATTAAATATCTGGTGATTGATGAAGCCGACGAAATGCTCAGCATGGGCTTTATCGAGCAGATTGAGAAGATCATCAAGCAGCTGCCCAAGGACCGCGTAACGATGCTGTTCTCGGCGACACTGCCGGAAGCCATTAAGAATCTGTGCCGCAAGTACATGACGGAGCCGACGGATATCGAGATTGAAGCAAGCGGAATTACGACAGCGTCGATCGAGCATGCCTTGATTGAAGTTGTACAGGCCGCCAAGTTCGGGCTGCTCAGTGATCTGCTGACGGTGGAGAATCCGGATAGCTGTATTATTTTTTGCCGGACCCAGGAGCAGGTGAATTCCCTCTTCCGCGGGATGGCAGACCTCGAGTATCCGGTGGACAAAATCCACGGCGGCATGGAGCAGGATGAGCGGTTTGAGGTGATGAATGCGTTCAAGCGCGGCCAGTTCCGCTATCTGATTGCCACCGATGTGGCGGCCCGAGGAATCGATATCGAGAACATCACCCATGTGTTCAACTACGATATCCCGCTGGAAAAGGAGAGCTACGTCCACCGGACCGGACGGACCGCCCGCGCCGGCAAAAGCGGCAAAGCGATCACCTTCGTCACGCCGAACGAACACAAGTGGGTCAAGGAAATCGAAGGCTATATCGGGTTCACTCTCCCGGTGATGAAGGCTCCTTCGGATGATGCCGTGGCTTATGCCAAACCGGCCTTCGATCAGAAGCTCGGCAAGAAACAGGTCCGCAAAGCCGGCAAAACCGAGGTCATGAACCAGGACATCATGAAACTCTACTTTAACGGCGGCAAGAAAAAGAAGCTCCGCGCGGTCGATTTCGTCGGCACCATTGCGAGGCTTGAGGGAATTACGGCTGAGGATATCGGGATCATCACGATTCAGGATAATGTAACCTACGTCGATATTCTGAACGGCAAGGGCTCGCTTGTGCTGCAGGCGATGAAGGAGACAACCGTCAAGGGCAAGCTGCTGAAGTGCCATATTGCGAAGAAATAAGTTGTTCCCAAAAGCTGTCACACCAATTGTTAAACGGGGTGGCGGCTTTTTTTTGCGAAATATGAGGTATGAGAGCAACCGGGCCAAATGTATGCGAAAAACCGAATACAATGTGTTACTGCTAACGGTGAGGCCGAACATTAGGGAAATGTTGGAGGGGAAGAAGCTGATATATTTATCTGTATCAAGGTTTTGTTCTGAAGAATACAGTTAGACGTGGGCAACGTGACTTTTTCGGCTGCGAAAACTTACAGGATCACGTAGATTTCATCATAAGCTGAACTGAAACTACCTAAACTAAGGAGGAGGGTGGACTATGATCAATGTACGAAGCCGCGGGTTCGCCGTGCCTTTTTTGCAGCGTCTGATCGGGGCGGATACCTGCAATCCGCCCGGCAATGAGCACGGGCTGTCATTGCTGCTGCAGGAGACACTGCAGGAGCTGGGCATCGCCAGCACCATTACGGCTGTGGAGGAAGGACGGAGCAACCTGGAGGCGGTGATTGCCGGCTCCGGCAGCCGGAAGCTGATGTTCTGCGGACATCTGGATACGGTCAGCCCTTGGAGCGCTGCGGCAGGCCGTTATCCGCCGCATGGTGCGGTAATCGAAGGGAACCGGATGTACGGCCGGGGCACATCGGATATGAAAAGCGGCCTGGCCGCCATGCTGCTCGCCGCAGCCTCACTGCACCAGGACGGCATCCGGCTGGCCGGTGATCTGCTCTTCCTGGCGACCGCCGGGGAAGAGGTCGACAGCTGCGGAGCACGGCTGTATGCGGAGCAGCACCGGCATGACCTGCCGCTGCTGGATGGCCTTGTCATCGGCGAGCCTACGGGCAGCCGGGTGGCGGCCGGACACAAAGGCGCGCTCTGGCTGCGCATTTCCCTCTTCGGGCGCAGCGCCCACGGCTCCATGCCGCAGCTTGGGCTGAACGCTGTGGAGGGCATGATGGAGCTCATTGCGCTGCTGCACCGCCATGCGCTGGAGTGGCAGGCTGCTGATCCGGTTCTCGGCTCCAGCAGCTTATCGGTGAACAGGATTGTCGGCGGCGTGCAGACTAATGTTGTGCCGGACTACTGCAGCATAGATGTTGACATCCGCACCGTCCCGCCGCTCCGGCATGGTCCGCTATTGCAGGAGATTGAGGATAAGCTGCAGGAGATTCAGCTGCTTCATCCGGAGTACCGTTATCAGGTGGAGCAGCTGCTGGACCGCAGTGTAGTATATACAGATCCGGGCCAGCGGCTGATTACTGCGGCGCTTGAGGTTGTTGCACAGCGGGGGGACAAAGAGGAGAGTACCGGAAGCGAAGAGGATAAAGGGAGTCTGGGGAGATCAGTCAGCTCAGAAGCTGAAGTGCAGGGCGTACCCTATTATACGGACGGCTCCGTGCTGCATGATAACGGCAGGCTGCCGGTGTTGATCTACGGTCCCGGTGACCCCCGCCTCGCCCATCAGCCGGATGAGTGGGTGGATATCGACGCCTATCTGGACTCAATCAGCTTCTATCGTGAGCTGGCTATCCGCTTCCTGGGTACGGTTCAGGAATAGAGGGGATTTAGGGATGACGTCTTTGATTTGTCAGACCCTCTTTTTATCAAATTCGTAGTCCCGTTCAACCTTGCATATTCTTGTCTTGTAGGTTTGATACCAATCTGCTATTCCTTTGTGCTGGGCGGCTAAATGCCGCTCATTCTGCTTCCAGTGCTGAATGGCTTCGAGCGAATCCCAATAGGACACAGTAATCCCGACACCTTCTCTGGCACTTTCTACACCAAGGAATCCAGGCTGGAGAGCGGCAAGCTTCAGCATTTCATCGGCCATTTCCGCATAGTGGTTATCCCCGGCTGTCCGTTCAGATGTGAAAATCACTGCATAATAAGGGGGTTGTGGTGTTCTTGCAATCGCACTCATGAGTTCCCTCCGTTAAGTAATAATTTCTCTATAGTAACCTATGTCCTGCTCAAATTGCTAGTATTGCTGATATTGCTGACAGTTGCATCAGACGGAGCAGCCTTACGGACTACAGAGCCGTTATTTGAGTAAATAGGAACGGCTGTGGTGTCCGCTGCGATTAGAAAATCGATCTCCAGCATAATCACTGGCATTGCTGTCACATTCTAAAAATCATCCACTGCCCATCACCGCCCGCCGCCGCACCACGAGCATAGCCCTCTTCCTTCATAAAAAGCAAAACAACCCTCCATCCAGCCGGAAGGCTGCATAATGGAGGGTTATCCCGCACACAAAGTTAAATCCCAAATCCCTTAAGCATTATACTGCGCCTGATACAAGCGGCTGTAAATGCCCCCGGCATCCACCAGATCCTCGTGGCGGCCTTCCTCAGAGATGCCGTCCTCGCTCACGACGATAATCCGGTCGGCGTTCTTGATTGTCGTCAGGCGGTGAGCGATGACCAGCGTTGTACGGCCGACAGACAGCTCGGCCAGAGACTGCTGAATCGCTGCTTCCGTCTCGGTATCGAGAGCCGAGGTTGCTTCATCCAGAATCAGGATCGGCGGATTCTTCAGGAACATCCGGGCGATGGCGAGGCGCTGCTTCTGTCCGCCGGACAGCTTCACGCCGCGCTCCCCGATCACTGTATCCATACCGTCCGGCAGGTTGTTAATCAGCTCCTCCAGGTGGGCGCGCCGGGCAGCCTCCCAGATATCACTCAGCTCTGCGCCAAGCTTGCCGTAGGCGATATTCTCGCGGATCGTGCCGGAGAAGAGGAACACGTCCTGCTGCACGATACCGATTTGCTTACGCAGCGAGTTAAGCTTCAGATCACGGATATCGGTGCCGTCAACGGTAATTGCTCCTTCTGTAACATCATAGAACCGCGGCAGCAGGCTGCAGATGGTCGTTTTACCGGCACCCGACGGCCCGACGAAGGCGATAGTTTCACCTGCACCGACATTCAGGCTGATGTCCTTCAGTACCGGACGGTCTGCATCGTAGCCGAAGCTGACATTGTTGAAGCGGATATCTCCGCGGAGCAGGCCGGCATCCAGAGCGCCAGGCTTGTCTGCGATATCCGGCTCCGTATCAATAACCTCCAGATAACGCTTGAAGCCGGCAATTCCCTTTGGATAACTTTCAATAACGGCATTAATTTTCTCGATGGGCCGGAAGAAGATGTTAGACAACAGAATGAACGCAACGAATTCCCCGATTTCGAGATCTCCCTGAATGAAGAACCAGGCGCCGCAGACCATCACGACAATGGTGATCAGACGGGTCATCATGTAGCTGACCGAAGAGCTTTTGGCCATCAGCTTGTACGCCATCAGCTTCGTTTCGCGGAACTTCTGGTTATCGACAGCAAACAGCTCTTTTTCAAATTCTTCATTGGCAAAAGACTGGACTACACGGATTCCGCCGACATTGTCCTCAATCCGGGCATTGAAATTACCTACATTGCCGAAGAGACGGTGATAGGTTTCTGTCATATTGCGCCCGAAATGGATGATAACCCAGGCCATAATCGGCACGATGATGAAAGTGATTATAGCCAGCTGGAGATTGATATCGGCCATCAGCACAAATGCCCCGATCAGTGTCATTACAGCGATGAATACATCTTCAGGACCGTGATGCGCCACCTCGCCGATATCGTTCAGGTCATTGGTAATTCTGCCGAGCAGATGGCCTGTTTTATTGTTATCGAAAAAGCGGAAGCTGAGCTTCTGGATATGATCAAACATTTTTTTGCGCATATTGGTCTCGATATTGATGCCCAGCATATGTCCCCAGTAAGTGACAACATAGTTCATTGCCGTGTTCAGGGCATATATAACGAGCAGTGCAACGCAGGCAATCAGGATCAGCGGCCAGTCCTGGCCCGGCAGCAGGTCGTCAATGAATTTGTTGACCGCCACGGGAAAAGCAAGCTCCAGCAGCCCGGCACCTACTGCACAGGTGAAGTCGAGGATAAACAGCTTCTTATAAGGACGGTAATAGGAGAAAAAACGACGCAGCATCTCTTGTTCACTCTTTTCTGTAGTGTGTTATGTATCCGGCAATTGAGATTGATTCTCAAATAAACCTTATTCTTAGGATACTAAAGGAGGGTCACACGATTTGTCAACGGTGAGATGATTAAAATTATGTATAAAATCCGGGAATCCTTGCCAGTTCACCCAAACCGCGGGAGCTGTTTCTACATATTTTAACTGTATTCAAGTGAAAAGGAGGAGTCATCATGAGCGAAAATGTTGGGGGATACGGCGGAGCTTTCACTTCGACTGGCGCGATTCTGGTTCTGTTCATCCTGCTCGTAATCATCAGCAGATCTTTCCTGGTATAATCAGGCCATAGTTCACGACAGCCGCCGGTCCTTGTGACCCGCGGCTGTTCGTGCTGCGGATCGCCTGCTATAATGGAATAATGCCATGGCTTGTAAGCAATTAACCTGCTGCTGCAAGTCCGGCATAATACATACACAGCTTCATTTCTGACAAGCCTGGGCTTGCCGGGTGTTTTTGCTGCGACCTGGAGGTACTACCTAACATGAAGAATAGCCGTAAAGTAACCAACAAACTGGAAGCTGGCAGTCTGCGGACACAGGACTCCGGCACGGGCAGCCAGTGGCTGCTGGTCATAGGAATTATCTGTGTTGCCGCAGCGCTCCGTGCCCCGTTCACCTCAGTCGGGCCTCTGCTCGAGATGATCCGTGATGATCTCGGGCTCTCTAATACACTTGCCGGTGCAATCACAACGCTGCCGCTGCTGGCATTTGCACTGCTGTCTCCGTTCGCTCCGCAGCTGGCCCGTAAGCTTGGACTGGCTAATATCCTGATGCTGTCCATGCTTGGGCTGTCTATGGGCATTCTGATCCGTTCGGCTTCCGGGACAGTTGCCTTTTTCCTCGGCACAGCTATGGTCGGCTTATCGATTGCACTCTGCAACGTGCTGCTGCCGGGATTAATCAAGGGGAAATTTCCGCAGCGTATTGGTCTGATGACCGGTATTTATACGGTGTCCATGAATATGTGCGCTGCTGCCGCCTCAGGAATCAGTGTTCCGCTGGCGGAGCAGGCGGGGCTTGGCTGGAGGGGAACCCTGGCCCTGTGGTTCATTATTGCGGCACTGGCCACATTATTCTGGATTCCGCAGATGAAGAAGCTGAGCCAGGGAAGCACGGGAGCTGTACAGTCTTCGGCCGTACGGGTATGGCGTTCTCCGCTGGCGTGGCAGGTTACGCTGTTCATGGGACTGCAGTCTCTGCTCTACTACGTTCTGATTTCTTGGTTTTCCGTTATCCTCGGTGAGCGGGGGATGTCGCCAGGCCATGCAGGCTGGATACTCTCACTAATGCAGCTGGCTCAGCTGCCGTTTACCTTCTTCGTACCGCTATGGGCTGGACGGATGAAGAACCAGCGTATGCTGGTTGCGATTACAGCAGTTTTGTTTATGGCCGGCATTTTGGGAGTCTGGCTGGGCAGTACGGAGCTGATGGCCGTGTGGGCGGTCTGCATCGGAACCGGCGGCGGATTCGCTTTTGGCCTGGCGATGATGTTCTTCAGTCTGCGCACACGCACTACTCAGGAGGCAAGCGAGCTGTCCGGAATGGCCCAGTCTGCCGGTTATCTGCTGGCAGCAATGGGACCTGCGCTGTTCGGTCTGCTTCATGATAGAACGGACAGCTGGAATGTTCCGCTGGCTGTGCTTGCAGCAGCGAGCGTGCTGCTGTTCGCTGCCGGAATGGGAGCCGGGAGCAACCGGTATGTGGGGGACAAGAAGTAGAGAGCTAACTATACTTATTGAATCTGGTGATTTCATAACACACTCTGTTAACAATCCGGTGTTAAACTCAGTTTATCCTCAGTTGTATGTATTACATAACGTTTATGGACTTTAGACCCCGCCGGGTAACGGCGGGGTCCTTTTTTTGCAGTAAATTATTCTTATATAGCTTGAACTGGAAAGCTATATGTTGATCTAGAATTGCTGAAAGGCCGAAATTCATTCTAATGTATTCACCGCTTACCCGCGCGATAGCTTATTGTACACGATTGTTGGCGTTCGCTCCCTCTAAGGAAGCTAAGCGTGGAGGTGGGGCAGGTTATAGAGGGTCAATCCCCTCTGTCTGGTTCAAGTACACTCCCAATCTGACGCTTAAGCGGACATCACAGCCTTTATTCGCTCCAAAAAGGTCATTGGGGCGGGCTTACGGACACGACGGCCCTTATCCGCCTCTTATCGTGGACAAACTCCGCTTTTCCGGTGAAATAACGGCGCTCATCCGTAAGACCGGCACTCAGGTACCTTTCTGAAGGCTTAACGTCTCTCATGTCCGTAACGCTAAGCTGGTCACTTGAACAATCGGTGCGTGACTAATTACTGCTGTTCATGGCGAAAATCCAGTAACGCAGGCGGTCACTGGCATCCCTACAGCTCCCCTCCACCGACTCTCCTTTTTCTAAATTATATTAGTTCAATCTATATAATTCTTGCTGAAGCAGTACTGTCTATATGAAGGCAGAGATGTATCTGCTGGTTTACGGTTGATGCAGCCTGCGAGTTTGTATAAGTTTTTTGCAGAGAAAGTGCATTGAATGCTGATCAGGACATGCTACTATTGTCAATAAGATTACCTGAGAATGATAATCAATGAAAACAGACATAGGAGTGAAGAGAGTAATGACAAGCCGGGGGCGTAAATTCATCTGGACCATCGTATTAATACTGGCAATGTCCGCTTTGGCGGCTTGCGGGGCCGATAACAATGCAGGGGACGCTAACGCCGCCCAGACGGGGAATGCAGCGGGGCAGGCACAAGCTGGCACAGCTCCAGCGGAGACTGGCAATGAAGCAGCTTCAGAAAGTGCCACAAGAACTGTTACAGGGGAATTCGGAGATGTCGAGATTCCGGTGAATCCTCAGCGGGTAGCCGGAATCTATGTAGAGGATTATCTGAAGGCGCTCGGTGTAACACCGGTCGTCCAATGGTATCATCCCAGCTGGGGCAAGCAGGATTATCTGGATCTGGATGTGCCGGAGTACGACATTACCGGAAGCATTGAAGCACTGCTTGATAAAAATCCGGATCTGATCATTGCCGACGGCGGAGCGGATGAGGCGAAATATGAGCAGTATTCCCGGGTGGCCCCGACTTACCGTCTGCCCGAGGCCGTACTGCAGGATTCGAGACTGATGCTTGCCGCCATAGCAGATGCGCTGGGCATTCCGGAGAAGGCCGAGACTGTGCTTGTGGAATACGACCAGAAGGTAGAGGCTGGAAAAGCGAAGCTGCAGCAGGCGCTTGGACAGGAGAAGGTGGCAGTAATCCGGCTTAATGTGGCGGACAAAACCTTTGCTCTTTTCGGAGTTGAAAACCGTTATACCGGTGTAATCTATGATCAGTTTGGTCTGACACCTGTCCCTATGGCTGCTGAGATGACAGAATACCAGTCCATTATTTCCGAAGAGCTGATACCTGAGCTTGAGGCAGATCACATTATTATTTTCCCCGATAACGGAGGCTGGGATACTGCAGCGAATCAGGAAGCCATTGGAATCCTCGATGGCCCGCTCTGGAAGAACCTGCCTGCGGTGAAAAATGGAAACATCTATAAAATGGAGCGATCCCACTGGCAGTCTGGTGCAATCACGGCCAATTCAATGAAGCTGGACGATCTGCTGCAGGCAATGGTGAAATAACAGCATAAAGTGAATATGGAGATAAAAGCGGAAAGAAGATCTATCAGAGCGTTGATAGATCTTTTTTTTATTTTACACTATAATTATGATAATGGTTCTCAATTGGAGGTGTGGGATGGCAGATCAATTACAGAGATATAGCGGAAAAAGGCTGTTCTACAGCCTGATTAATATAGAAGCGGCAGCCCAGTCCCCGGCGGAGACTGAACAGCTTGCCGTATATCCGAAGCATACACTAATCATAGTGTCGGCAGGGCAGGGCTGGCTCAAGGCGGACGAGAGAAGATATCTTCTGGAGAAAGGTGCGGGATTTCTGGCAGAAGCCGGATCTCTGAACAGAATCCAGGCTGGAGAGAGCGGAATTAGCTTTTACCGGCTTACCTTTGAGCTTATTCTTACAGGACAGGAGGAAACGGACAATCTGCCCGGGGCAGGCATGCTGCAGCCGGGATATCTCTATTGCAGGCCGTATTCACAGTGTGCAATGCTGCTGGATTCCATATGTCACAGCCGCAAAAGTATGGAGGATATCGAGTGGTTCGCGGCTCAGACCCGCTTCCAGGAACTGCTATTGCTGATTATGCGGGCGAATGCCCCGGCAATAAGGTCACAGGATGATCTGGAGGCTGTAGAACGGTCAATCCGTTATATGGAAGAACATTTCAGCGAAGCCTTATCCGTTGACCAGCTGGCTGAGATTGCCGGGATTGGCCGTACGCGTTATACCCAGCTTTTTAAAGAGATTACAGGTGAGATTCCACTCGAGCACTTGAACGGTCTGCGTATTGAACGGGCGCAGCAGCAGCTGCTGCTGACGAAGGACCGGCTGCATGACGTTGCACAGGCTGTCGGTTACAGCAATGAGTACTATTTCAACCGCCGTTTCAAGGGAATGGTTGGTGTAACTCCCGGGCAATACAGAAGCCTCCATCAGGAGGGGGGCCGTGTATTTGCCCCTTTTCTTGAGGATTATCTGCTGGCACTCGGCATTACTCCGGTAGTGCAGTATTGTCATGCCCAGTGGGGCAGACAGGAATACCTGGGTCTTGATCAGGTGCCGGCATTCGATATTTCGAGCAGAGACTGGGAGGAGCTCTCCCGTTATATGCCCGATCTGATCATTCTGGATGACGGCTATCAGCGCTGGCAGCTGAGAGAGTGCCGCCAGGTAGCCCCGCTGTTCCGGCTCCCGTTCCATCAGGAGGACTGGCGCGCTACCCTGCGCTCAGCGGCTGCTGTCTTCGGCAGGACTGACCGTGTACAGGAGGTCATCAGCAGCTACGAGCAGACGGCCCGCCAGGCTAAACGGATCCTCAGCCGCAGCGCCCGGGGACAGACGGCGGCACTGCTGCGTCTCTCTTCCTGTGGAATTACTCTTTATGGAAGTGAAGAGCTGGGGTACTCCGCTAATGTTCTGCATGAGGATCTGGGCCTTCAGCGGCCTGAACTTGTCCGCAGGCTTACCCGGGGACAGAAGCGGGTAAGCCTGAACAGTGAAGAGCTGTCCGGGCTGACTGCAGACCATCTGTTTATTACGTTTGACCGGCAGGAGGGTGAAGGCCGTGAGCTGCTTGAATCACAGCTATGGAGAAGTCTGCCTGCCGTACGTAACCGCTGCGTGTACGAGGTTGATTTCATGGCCTGGATGAATTATGGTGTACTGTCCCATCAGCGTAAGATTGAGGATGTGCTGAAGGTATTGGCATGACCTGCCGTCATAACCTGCGGATCGGCGAGATAGCAGCTATCATCACCTCAATCAGCTTCGCTCCGGCGGCCAGCAGGAATACAGCGGCGGGGGACAGTGCACCGCTCATCCAGCCGCCGAGCAGGGCGCCGGCCGGCATGGCCGTGCGGGTGACGACTCTTGAGAAGCTCAGCACTCTCCCGAGCAGCTCGGGAGGAACCTGCTCCTGGCGGATGGAGGCGGACAATACGGACCAGGCGGTATTGCAGGCCGCAACCAGTCCGAAGCCGATTCCCGGTGCCAGCCAGGATCTGTTGAAGCCGGCCAGCACGAAGCCGCAGGTTCCGGCCAGCAGCAGCACCGGGATCAGCCGTCCGCGCCGGAAATAGCGGTCAAGCCAGATTATGGCGAGACTTCCGGCCACCCCTCCTGCTGCAAGCAGGGTATAAGTGATGCCGATTTGTCCTGTATTTAATTCAAGGGCAGTAATCAGATAGTACGTCAGAGTGGCATATGCGGCACTGTATCCAAAGTTGCCGATAGCAGCTTGTAAAGATAAAGCAAGTTGAACCGGACTGCGGATCAGCCAGAGAAAGCCCTGTGACAGTTCAGAGAATACAGCCGGGTTGGCGGTACGCGGCCGTGCCGGTTCCCGGGGGAGCCGGTACAGAGCATATAGAATGGCCGCGAAGGAAAGGACATCCAGCCACAGGATCGCAGTGATGCTCATGAGAACGGCGAGCCCTCCGGCAGCAGCCGGGCCGAGCATATCGGCCAGCTGGCCTGCGGTCTGGACACCGGCATTGCCGCGGGTAAGCTGCTTGCCGGCCAGCTGCGGAATAATTGTAACAACGGCAATATCATAACCGGTTGATAATAAGGACAGGAGCAGCGAGATGATATACAGCTGCCAGACCGCGAGCCACCCGAAGTGCGCAAGCAGGGGGATAGAGGCGATGATCCCCATCCGGCCAAGGTCGGCCAGGAGCATCAGCCTTCTGCGGTTGAACCGGTCCAGAATTACTCCGGCAAAAGGCGCGAAGAGGATAACCGGCAGCACACTAAGGGCAAATATTGAACTCATGACAAATACAGAGCCGGTCAGCTTGTAAGACAACAGCGGCAGGCAAAAGGAGTAAAGTGCGTCTCCTATCCGGGAAATAAAGTAGCCGAGCAGGAAATGATTAAGGCGGGTTGACTGTTTCGCTGGCCGCAGCAGTTCTGGCTTAAGATTGGTGGTCATGCCGACAGAATACCGTATAAGCTGTACAGAAGCAGAAGGACTGATGAGGCCGGGCGAAGTATTCGGCTGAAGCCGGCGGGCAGCCTGCCGCTGATCCAGACGATAAGCCCGGATAGCAGCAGCCACCAGGAACAGGAACCTATGGCAATGCCGGCCGGCAGATATAGGGAAGTACCGATGGCGCTGCCGAGTGAAGCTGCCAGGGCGACAAATGACAGCAGAGTAGCCGGATTGGCCAGAGTCAGCAGAAAGGAGGTAAGCAGGCTGTAGCTGATTCCGCTGCGGCTTGCGGCTTCCGGCTCTGCTGATACCGGAGCAGGTGAGAGGCCCTTCACCCCGAGGTAGCCAATGAACAGGCTGCCCAGCAGACGAAGCGGCAAGGCATAGTCCGAAGTGAATTCATTCACAAACCGGGAGCCCGCAACAGCCGCCAGGGCATATATGCCGTCAGCCAGTGCGATTCCTGCACCGGTAGCAAGGCCGGAGCTGAAGCCGGACTTCAGTGTCCGGTTCATGCAGAGTACTGACATCGGGCCTACCGGGGCAGCAATGATGAAGCCGAACCCCAGGCCGCTTAACAGTGCAGGCCAGTGGCTCATGGCGCATGCTCTGCCGGCGGCAGCGGAATATTAGGTGTCTCCTTGACAGTCCCGAGAATGATAGTGGTGCGGGTCCGCACGATTCCAGGCAAGCCCTTAATCTCTTCACTGATAATCCGTTCGAGATCCTTTGTTCCCCGGCAGCGCAGCTTCAGGATGTAGTCATCATCCCCCGCAGTGTGATGGCATTCCTGAATCTCCGGCAGCTTCCTGACAAGCTCAATGAAGCCTTGCCGGTGCTCCGGCCGTTCCAAGGATACAGCAATTAGTGCTGCCAGGCCGTACCCGGCAGATTCAGCGTCGATGAGCGCAGTATATCCCGTAATAACCCCCTGCTCCTCCAGCCGCCGCACCCGGTCTGCTGTGGCCGGAGAAGAGAGGCCGAGCTGACCGGCAAGCTCGGACCAGGTGATTCTTCCGTGGCTCATAATTGCCGACAGTATTTTATAATCTAAAGAGTCCATTCTCGTCAACCTTTCTTAATTAAGTTTTGACGATAATATACATTATAAAATTAATTATCGCAATGATATTACTTATTATAATTTGGTGTCCTTCATTTCCGTCTTCAGATTTAAGCTGGTTTGAGCTTATCATTAGAAAAAGTGCTTGCAATTTATATTCAAAGAGAGTATAGTCTTAATTACGGTGATTGAATCACTATCATACATAATATGCGGTCGTGGCGGAATTGGCAGACGCGCACGGTTCAGGTCCGTGTGGTAGCAATATCGTGGAGGTTCGAGTCCTCTCGACCGCATCTTGTCTTAGGGAACAGGTTCTCTGATTGGCTTACAGCCAGCAGAGAGCCTGTTTTTTTGCATTCAAAAGTCAGACTACTGAAGTAGTTTGACTTTGTCTGGACTATTGTGATAGTATCTAATTAAATCAGACTACTGTAATAGTATGAGGAGAGGTGAGACGGGAATCAAATGGAAATTAAACTTTTCGATTCTGAGCTGAAAGTCATGGATGTGTTATGGAAAGAGGGGGTTCTGACGGCCAAGCAGCTTGCCGGTATCTTGAAAGAACAGGTCGGGTGGAACAAGAACACTACGTATACCGTGATCAAAAAATGTATTGAAAAAGGTGCAATTGAACGAATGGAGCCTAATTTTCAGTGCAGGGCAACACTTGTCAAAGAGCAGGTGCAGCAGCAGGAGGCGGAGGAGCTTGTCAACAAAATATTTGACGGATCGGTTGACCTGCTGTTTGCTTCATTATTGAACAAGAAAAGCTTGTCGCCGGAGGAAATCAAACGGCTGAAGCAGCTTGTTAATGAGCTGGAGTGAGCAGCGGATATGACTATTCTTGATAAGAGCATTTCTGCAGCGGTAATGATTATTGCCGTCGCCGCCATTCGTTCGCTTGTTTTATACAAACTGCCCAGAACGACATTTGTTGCCTTGTGGGGAATCGTGATGATCCACCTCTTTAACCCCTTTTCATTCACATCACGGTTCTCGGTTTATGCCGGCGTTGACCTGTTGAAGCAGGCAGTGGCAGGAGCGGGTGCAGACGGAACAGCTCCTTTATCCCCTTCCGGAGATCATGCCGCTCAGGCAATTGTCCGGCTTACAGGAATAGAAACGCAGGCAGCCTCCGTATCTGTGTTCCAGGTGATCTGGCTCTCAGGGGTGTTAATCTTCGGAGTGTTATTCATTACACTGTACCTGAAATGCCGCAGGAAATTTGCAACCTCTCTGCCTGTAGCGGATGATGCGGCTGCGTTCTGGCTGAAGGAATATCCTGCACGGCGATCTGTGGACATAAGGCAGTCTGACAAAATTATTTCTCCCCTGACCTATGGTATATTCCGTCCCGTTGTGCTGCTGCCGAAGGCAATGGACTGGAGCAATGAGGCGCAATTAAGACATATTCTTGCCCACGAATTCGCTCATATCCGGCGGTTTGATGCGCTGACCAAGCTGCTCCTGGCCTTTACTTTAGCTGTTTATTGGTTCAATCCTTTAGTGTGGCTAATGGTAGTGCTGGCAGGCCGGGATATTGAACTGTCCTGTGATGAAGCGGTTGTCAAAGGCTTAGATGCCCCTGCAAAAACAGCCTATGCGATGACACTTATCGGAATGGAAGAAAAGAAAAGCGCGCTAACCTTGTTGTTTAACAATTTCAGTAAACATTCCATTGAAGAAAGGATAGTGTCTGTTATGAAAATGAAAAAAACTACTGTTATGGGAATGACAGCAGCCCTGGCTCTGATTATTGCTGTGCCTGCTGTGTTTGCCGCTGAGGCTGCCGTAGCTCCGGACCAGGATGCCGAGAGTGCAATTGTCCTGTCAGTCACAGATAAAGTGACGGGGGTAACCAGCATCAGTGAAGATGACGGAGTGACCTGGATGGAGGAAAGTGAGTATCTCAAGACTCATCCTGCGGCGGACATCGTCTGGTGGACAGCTGACGAGTATCAGAAATGGCTTGATCAGGAGAAGATAGAGCTTCAGTCCTTAGCCGATGCCCCGGGCTGGTCACAGGATAAAATTGACAATGCGGTCCGTATGTATGAAGAGAATCTGCAATATATCAAAGCCGGCGGGAAGCTTTCGAGGACCGTCAACGGTGATGACAGCATAGTGTATTCGGACGGGACGCTTGCTGGTGAAGAATAATAAGAACAGCTGAACGGAGAGGGCCGGGTGCCCTCTCTTATTTTTTGATAAAATATATCTATTCAGGACTGTAACCTTTTGCCGGACATAAACGAATAACCTGCAGATGGCTCGGCAGGAGAGGAGGCGGCGGACGACGGACGGGAACGGGGGCAAGAACACAGGAGCTATCATGCCGGATGCGGAAGCCGAAGGCCTGATGGAAGAGGAGACGATTATACGCAGGTTCCGGGAAGGAAGCCTGGACGCATTTGAATGGCTGGTCCGCAAGTACCGGACACCTGCAGTAAGGTTTGCTTACCATTTGACCGGTGATTATCATACCGCTGAGGATTTGGCCCAGGACTGCTTCGCCTATCTGCTGGTCTATCCGGAGAAGTATGATTACCGCGCAGCTTTTCAGACCTATCTGTTCACGATTCTCCGTAATAAAAGCATTGATGTTATGCGCAGGAATGCCAGGCAGCGGAGAATGCTTGAAACCGGCGGGGGTGACAGTCCCTGGTATCCGGGCCGGCAGGGGAAAAATGCGGCAGATGGCCGGCCTGAGCTTAGCGGCGCCATACATAACGGGACTGCTGATGATCCGGCACAGCTGGCGGTGATCCGCGAAGAGGATCTGGAATGGCGCAGAAGGCTGCTCCTGCTGAAGCCGGAGTACTGTCAGGCAGTCTATCTGGTGGATGTGGGGCAGATGTCTTATGCGCAGGCGGCAGCGGTGATGGGCAGGAATAACGTAAGCTTCAAGGTGCTGCTGCACCGGGCTCGCAAGAAGCTCAGGCAGATTTACGAAAAGGAGGAGTGGGATTGTAATGTCAACCGGACAGGAGCAAACATTTATTGACGAGGTGTACCGGAAAGCCCGTCTGCTGGAGTATGACAAGCGTGAGGCGGAGCTGGTGCTGCGTAACCGCAAGCTGCTGGCAAGGCGCAAGACGGTGACCTCATCAGGCATTGCAATCATAACTGCGGTATTTGCCTTTATGATCCGGCTCGGCTACATCGACCAGGCCTTATGTGTAGCGCTGTCGCTCCTTCTGATTGCAGCAGGTCTGCTGCTGGAGAAGCTTGACTGGTCCTGGAGCCCGGAGAAGGACAGATGATGAGTTAGGGGAGGATACATGAATGGAGCTTAATATTAACGGTCTGACCAAGACCTATGGAAACAAACAGGCACTGCAGGAGATCAGCTTTCGGGTAGGAGAGGGGATTCACGGGCTGCTTGGACCGAATGGAGCGGGGAAAACAACTCTCATGCGCCTGCTGGCCACCCTGCTTGAGCCGACTTCGGGGACGGCTGAGATTGGCGGCGTCAGCCTGCAGGACAAAGCCCGGGTCCGTGAGCTGGTCGGTTATCTGCCGCAGGAATTCGCCTTCTATCCGGGGATGACGGTATTTGAGGCGATGGATTATCTTGCGCTGTTATCCGGTATCGCCGGAGGTGCAGAGCGGAAGCGGAGAATTAACGGATTGCTTGAGCTGGTTAACCTGACTGAGCAGCGCCGTACCAAGGTGAAGGCATTATCGGGCGGGATGAAACGCCGGCTTGGTGTAGCCCAGGCGATGGTGCATGAGCCGAAGCTGCTCATTGTGGATGAACCTACGGCAGGACTGGACCCCGAGGAGCGGATCCGTTTCCGGCGGCTGCTGGGCCGGTTTGCCGAAGGGCGCATCGTCCTCTTGTCCACACATGTGGTTGAAGATGTGGAATCGACCTGTGAACAAATGACGGTGCTGCATAAGGGAAGTCTGCGCTATCACGGAAGAATAGGGGATTTGACCGCCGCTGCCGCCGGACAAGTCTGGGTGGCAGAGCTTGAACGGGCGGAGTGGGAGCAGAGCCGTGACCGCTTTCCGGTATTGTCCGCTGTGCCGGAAGGAAACGGCATGCGGGTCCGGGTGCTGGCAGATGTGCAGCCTTATGCTGGAGCGCAGCAGGTTACGCCGTCGATTGAGGATGCTTATCTGCATCTTATGCGCAGGGAGGAATCCTTCGTATGATGGCGCTGATCGGCAAAGAGATGCGCATGACGCTGCGCAGCCTGGTCTTTTACCTGTTTATAATCGTAACCTGTTTCTTCTACTTCACTTCGTATGCCACGGAGGAAACCTGGGGTGAGGTCGGCCCTCCTGCAGTAGATGTTACCCCGCAGAACATAGGGACCGCAGAGCATCCTTATTACGGCTGGAAGAAACCTGCGAACACACTGGAGCTTGCCGGCAGAATGAAGACGGAGATTGGCTTTGATCTGGGCAGCGGGATTATTGAAAAGCTGAGATTGGGTTTTCCTGTGAAAAATACGCTTGATGCCGGTGAGCGGGAGATCCTCACAGAAGCGGTCTCCAAGCTGGACGCGGTCCTGCTGGCCCCTGAGCAGTATACGATGGAAGAGGTCTACGCTATTGCCGGGGAGATAGACAAGCGGCTTGGCGGAAACAGCATGTATAAAGTGGGTTTAAGAGATTACAGCTTCCCCGTTGAAAATTATGATGATGCGGTAAAGCTGCAGGAAGATATCCTTGCTGACTATAGCGCGAAGGTAGAAGCGGGAGAGCTGCTGCCCGGGGCTGCGCGTTACTTCAGTGACTATATGTCACTGCCGGCTGGAATGTTCCCAGTCTTCATCTCTGCCTTTCTGCTGCTCCGGGACCGTTCCAGCCGGATGAATGAGCTGATCTACAGCCGCCGGATCTCCCCTTGGGTGTACGTCAGCTCCAAATTCCTTGCCCTGGGGATTATGTCATCGCTGGTGTATCTGATCGTGGCTGTCCTCGGCGGCTGGCAGACCGTGGATACCCTGGGACTAACCGGACAAACCGGGCAGGCGGTTGGCATTTTCCTTGGCTACACGGCCTGGTGGCTGCTGCCAACGCTTTGGGTCTCCATTGCGTTTGGAATGTTCGGCTCCATGCTGTTCCGCCGGGGAATCGTACCGATTGCCCTGCAGATTCTCTGGTGGTTCTTGTCCCTGCTGCCGCTAATGGGCTCTTACGGGCTGGGCCGGCTGATTATCCGCTTCAACTCCCCTAACGATTACGGGCTCTACAGGGGATGGAAGAATGAGATTGCGCTGAACCGCAGCTTCTATCTGCTGCTCACTGTGTTACTGATTGCCGCAGCTGCATGGCTCTGGGAAAGAAACCGCAGCCGGCTGGATTCAGCAGGTATGACGGCCAAGAAACGTTCCCGGCGGAGATCCCCCGCCGCACCTGCAGCCGCACCGGAGGGGGGCAGATGAGGCGGCAGAATCTCGCTCCGCTGGCTCGTTATAATCTTAAGCTGACAGCGAATTACTCCTGGCTGCTGGCTGCTGCATTGGCGGTTGTGGTGCCCTTCTTCATGGAGCCGGCACTGATGGAGCGGACCCATGCAGCGAAGCTGGGGGAGCTGCTGATCAGCTTCCTCGGACTGATCGTCTACCCGCATCTGGGACTGCTGGAGAGCGGCGGAACCGGTGAAGTGCTGTACGCCAAGCGGATAAGGCCGCTTCCGGTCTTTCTCTTCCGCTGGCTGCTGACCACCCTGTATCTCTTCACTGTCATTGCTTTATTGTTCGCCTGGCTGCATCTCCGCGGTGCCGAATTTGCGCTATGGCCGATGATTGGCGGGGTTGTGATTACAGCGGCAGCATTCGGGACAGCCGGATTGACGGCTGCAGTCCTTACCGGAAATGTGTCTGCGGGTTATATCGCCGGCTTCACCTGGTATCTGCTGGATTATTCAACCAAGGGTAAGCTGACCGGACATTTCTATCTCTTCGGCCTGCTGAAAGAGGAATGGGATAACGATAAGTGGCTGCTGGCCGGCCTGTCGCTGGCTCTTGCCGTATTCTGTGCCGCCTGGCTGCCGCGCCGGAGACTGGACTGACAGATTACATCTTATAACAACCGCCTTGATGTCGTGAAAACGACTAAGGCGGTTTATTTTTTTGCAGCGGAACTATGGAGGCGAGAGAACAGGCTTCAGGTCTGAAGCATAATTGCCGAAAAAAAGGTATACTGTTTATAATTTATCCTTCTATTTCTCGCTGAAACGGATACCGTCCCTTAAGGACGGCGTAGCCGTTTCCACTTACAGAGGAGGCTTTGGCCTTGTCCGATATACTTTTCAAACACTTGTATTTGCGGTCCTCCATAGGATTTGCAGTGGTATCTGTTGATGATGGTACTATGCTTATGGCCAATCCTGCCTTCTGCGGGATGTTTGGGTATGCGGAGGATGAGCTTAAGAAGCTGGGTTATCTGGATATCGCCTACCCGGAAGACGGGCATACCGCGGATCACGGGCTGATAATGAAGGCACTGCTGCGCAGCCCGGGTGCGGCTGTAGATAAAGAAAAACGGTTTGTGCGCAAGGACGGGGAGATTATCTGGGTTGCGCTGCATATTTTCCTGATGTTTGATGATTTGACCGGAGAACCGTCCCAATTGATTGTGGAGATGAAGGATATTACCGCGCGCAAGGCGGCAGAGAAGAAGATTGAGGAGGACCATCATCTCTACAAGCTGATTACGCAAAATACGCCCGATATGATCTCCTTTGCCGATCCGGACGGGACGCTGCGGTATGTATCCCCTTCTGTAGAGACGCTTATGGGATATTCCGCCAGTGAGATGATCGGCAGCAAGCGGCCGGATTACTACCACGAAGAGGATGCCCTCGAGATGACAGAGAAGGGGAAGCTCTACTCGGACAGCGATGTGTTTACCCGCCGGGCCAGGCATAAAGACGGCCGCTATGTCTGGATTGAAAGCTCATTTCAAGTCATGCGCAACAGCGAGGGTGAAGTCATACAGGTGCTGACCATCGCCCGTGATATTACAGAGCGGAAGAAGTATGAGGAGATGCTGGCTTCCGCGCAGGAGCTTGGACAGATGGGGTCGTGGGAATGGGATTCGGTTGGCAAGAAGCTGACAGTCTCCCGGCAGCTGCGGGTTATCTTTGAGCTGGGCGGAAGCAGCGCTAATCATACTGTTATTGAATACGGGCAGTTGCTGGCATGCGTGGTTCCGGAGGATCTCGCGGCGCTGCGTGAGGAGCTGCATTATACATTGCAGTCAGGCAATAAGGGGGAAGCTGTCTTCCGGATTGCAGGCTGCAGCGGCGGCCGTAAGGTGATTTATGCTCACTGGGAAGTCATTCTCGATGCCTCGGGTAAAATCCTGCAGATCAGGGGGATTGTACAGGATGTAACGGAGCGCCACCGGATGGAGGACCAGCTGCGGGTCAGCGAGCGGAATTACCGCCTGATCTCGGAGAATTCCCAGGATTTCATCTCACGCAATGCGACGGATAAAAAAGCAACCTATCTGTATGCCTCGCCAATATGTCTGCAGATGTTCGGGTATACCCCGGAGGAAATGGTCGGTACAAGCGGGATGGATTATATTCATGCGGATGACTACACCCGCGTGCAGGAGTTTCTGGACAGAAGCAAGCAGGGGCAGCAGCTGGAGCCGGTAGTATTCCGTTTTTTATGCAAAGAGGGTACTTATTTGTGGGTCGAAACCACGCTGCGTCATACGGAGACAGGAACCCCCGGGATTACAGAGATGGTCGGGGTTACGCGGAATATATCCGAGCGCAGGCAATATGAGCTGAAGATGCTGGAAAGTGAGAACCGCTACAAGTCGCTGTTTGAATATAATCCTTCCGCCATCAGCGCAATGGATCTTGCAGGCAGCATCCAGTCACTGAATGCCAGCCTGCAGCAGCTGACGGGCTATTCCCGGGATACCCTGCTGTATTCAAGCTACAGTGAGATTATTGAACAGGATGAGCAGGAGTTTGTGAATGAGCGTTTTGTTGCGGCTGCCGGGGGGACCGCCCAGACCTTTGAGACTAAGGTGATCCGCCGGGACGGGCAGAGGGTGGATGTCAGCATGATTTATGTGCCGATTCTGATGGACAGCCGGGTGGTCGGAGTATTTGCGATTACCAGCGATATAACAGAGCGCAAACGCCATCTGGAACAGATCGAGAAGCTCAGCTACGAGCATGCCCTGATCTTGAACTCTGTGTCTGAAGGGATTTTCGGCATCAATCTGGCCGGGGAGACGGTATTCATTAATCCTGCGGCTGCGGTGATGCTGGGGTATGAACCGGGTGAGCTGGCCGGTAACATCAAGCTCTATACGATTGCCCAGACCTGGACGGACGGGGAAATGTTCCCGGGTGGACGCAGCATGATGACGGAATTCCTCCTGGGCCAGCATGCCTATGAGGAGCAGGAAGGAATATTCTGGCGGCAGGACGGCTCCAGCTTCCTGGTCAAATACCGGATGACTGCCTTGTACGATAACGGGGAGCATAAAGGTGCTGTAGTCGTATTCCGTGATATTACCGAGGAGAAGGCTATAGTGCGGGCCAAGGAATCTGCCGAGCAGGCCGACCGGGCCAAATCTGAATTCCTGGCCATTATGAGCCACGAGCTGCGCACCCCGATGAACGGGATCATTGGTATGGCTGATCTGCTGTCGGGAACAGAGCTGTCAGAAGAGCAGCAATACTACACGCAGATTATTAATAAAAGCGGCGGCGCGCTGCTCCATATTCTGAACGAAGTGCTGGATTTCAGCAAAATCGAATCTGGCATGATGACACTGGACCTGCAGCCGGTTGATATCCGGCAAGTGATTCAGGGCGTCTGTGAGCTGTTTTATCCGCGGGTTAAAGAGAAGGATCTGATACTCCGCAGTGACGCAGATCCCGCAATCCCGGGACTTGTAATTACGGATGAGAACCGTCTGCGGCAAATTCTGGTCAATCTTGTCGGCAATGCCGTCAAGTTCACGGAAGAAGGGGAAGTGGAAATCTCGGCGAAGCTGGAGGCGGAAGGGGAACTCGGCTTGCTGGTGCTTAAGTTCGTGGTGAGAGACACCGGCATTGGAATTCCGCAGGGCAGCCAGAGCCTGCTGTTCCAGTCCTTTTCACAGCTGCATCCGTCTATTAACCGCAAATACGGGGGGACCGGGCTGGGGCTTGCTATCAGTAAAAAGCTGGCTGAGCTGCTCGGCGGGACCATTGGTGTCGACAGCAGTGAGGGGGAAGGCTCGGAGTTTTATTTCACGATAGAGGTTATGTCTGCCGGAGAGGCTCCCGGCCATCACGCCCGCGCAGGAGCTGTTTCTGCGGATGAGTATAAGAACGGGATCTTCGAGACGGAGGTGCCTGAAGGCCAGTATGGCCCCTTGTCCATCCTGATTGCCGAGGATCATCCGGTGAACCAGCAGCTGCTGCGGGCCTATCTGCTCAAACGGGGATATGCTGCGGATGTAGTCCAGAACGGGAAGCTGGCAGCCGAAGCTGTGCTGGCCCGGAATTACGATCTTGTGTTTATGGATATTCAGATGCCGGTCATGGACGGAATTGAAGCCACCGGAGTGATCCGTGAGGAGAAGGGGCTGTCTCCGGTAATTATTGCCGCTACGGCTTTTGCGAGGAAGGAGGATAAGGAGATGTGTCTGCGTGCCGGAATGCAGGACTTCATCTCCAAGCCGATCCGCACCGAGGAGCTGGACAGGGTGCTCAGGGAATGGTCGGCTAACCTGCGGATTTGATAAGGCGATGGATAGAGCTGCGGGAGGGATCCGTTCGACAATGAGATGGATGATCTATATCGGATTTGCGGTACTTTACTTGCTGACGACACTCTATGGCCTGGGTCCGGTTCTGCTGGCTGACGGTTCATTCCGCGAGCGGATGCTGACTCTGGCTGTCGTGCTGCTGATCTATGCAGGGATTACCTGGGGGCTGAGGGATCTGCTGAGGCGGACAGGCAAACGTTGACAAGCTTTCCCTGACTGCTTTATAGTTATGTAGATCGTAATTATTACTAATATAAACAGTCAGCGAGAGGGTAGCCTAAATTGAAAATGATGAAACGCGGTGACTTCATTATGATTCTGGTCGTCCTGCTTGCCGCCGGCTCGATCTATGGCTACAAGTGGTACTCTAACCGGAATGAGCAGTATGCGCCAGGCGATTTGAAGGCGGTCATTACTGTAAACGGCAAGGCATACAAGACGGTGAATCTGACCAAGGAAGAACAGATTATAGACATCCAGACGAAATTCGGCCATAACATACTGAAGGTGTATGATTATGGGATTCAGATGACCTATTCCGATGCCCCGCTGACTATAGCGCTGGATATGGGCTTCATCTCGAGGCCCAAGCAGCAGATCATCTGCATACCGGCCCGGATTCTCGTCGAGGTCTTTAATCCGGATGCATCTATTGACGACGATGACGCGCTGGACGCGGTTATCTGACGCTTAAGGGCTGCAGCGCTTCCCAGGCTGCGGCTGCGTCAGCATTCGTGTAAATGTAAGGTGTTGACGGCTCCGGCACGGCCGTTATGGCCTCCGGCACAACCTGCAGCGTCTCAACACCCTGATAGAGCACAACAGCAAGCTTGCCCCGAACCTCAATCCAGGTATCGGCGGGCAGGCTTATTTGTGTTCCCGGCTGCAGCAGAATCCCGAAAGGTGTAGCATCCGCTGTGCAGCACTGGACAAGAAAGCGGCTGACAGCGTAGCCGGTCTGCCCTTGACCCTGCGGCTCACGGTAGAGGAAACCGGACAGGAGGATTTCCTTGCCGGCAAACTGTGATTTGTACAGGCTGATTGCTCCAAGCGTCTCTGAGAAAATCTCCGGGTAGACCGGAATGACCGGCTGTGCGTACAGCTTGCCGGCCAGCTCCGCAAATTCTGCCTCATAGGGATTCGCGGAGGTGAACTTCCCGCCGCTGCCTGATTCTATGGCGGTATAAGACAAGCTCAGGCCTTTCCTCGCTGCTGCCGCACTGCCGAGTGCACGGTCCGGCAGAAAGAAGCCCAGCAGAAGCGGGAGCAGGAACAGGCTGTACAGTGCCGAGCTGCCCCAGCGGGACTGGGGGAGACGGTGCTCACAGTCGCAGAGGACGCTGCTCTTGCCGAGTACGGCCTGCAGCCCGAGGCTGAGCGCCATCAGGGACAGCGGAACGGGACAGAGCCTGATCCAGCGGGCCAGCTTAGGGGCTACATAGTAATGCAGTGCATCCTGCTGCACCAGATGTCCGATGTACAGGGCGAAGGCGAGCAGAATAACTGCCCTGAACAGATAGTGCAGCCGGATGCTCCGGGAGTCATTCATGAGGAACCTCCTGAAAGTTAGGATAGCATAGTCTTTCTTGAATCACTGCGCATAACTGGCATCGGAAGCATAGGCTAAGTAATGTGAGTCCGCTACAGCCAGAATGAAGACAGCACCGAGAGGGTAAACACGGCTGAGAAGATCAGGAAGAACAGATAAAGCGCAAATTTGGTCTTGAACAGCGACAGCAGCATCAGTGAGTTTTTGAAATCGAGCATCGGCCCCAGCACCATGAAGGCCAGCAGTGAGCCGGACGGGAAGGTGTGCAGGAAGGTGGAGGCGACAAAGGCGTCAGAGGTGGAGCAGAGCGAGAGGGCGAAGGCCAGCCCCATCATGAACAGATAAGACCCAAGCGGCTGTGCTCCGATAGCGGACAGGCTGCCCTGATGCATAAAGGTCTGGATTCCGGCGGTCAGCAGACAGCCGATAATCAGATATTTGCCCATTTCGAAAAACTCGTCCGATGTATGCACAAACACCGCCGTAAGCCGTCCGCCGCGTGTACTGCTGTGATGCTCCGCGCCGCCTGCGCGCCGGATGGAATGGCGCAGCGGGGATTTGCGGACAGTAGCATAGACTAGGAGGCCGATTAGCGCAGCTACGGCAAAAGCCAGTCCCATCCGCGCGTAAGCGAGGGAGGGATGGGAGCGGAACGCCGTTAAGGTTGCCCCGTAGACGACCGGGTTCAGAACAGGGCCCGAGAGGATGAATACGACGGCAACATGCAGCGGCATCCCTTTGTGCATCAGGCGGCGGACAAGCGGAATCATCCCGCATTCGCAAACGGGAAAGAGAATGCCGAGCAGGCAGCCCAGCAGAATGGCCGGAACCGGGCGGCGCGGAATCCAGCGCGTGATCATTTCGTCCGGCACAAAGACGCGGAGCAGCGAAGAGAGCAGCGCACCGAGCAGGACGAAGGGCAAAGCTTCCAGCAGAATGCCCAGGAACGCTGTCTTGAAGGAATCGGTATAGCCGTTGTTCAGCAGCTCCGGATGTGCCAGAAGCCAGAGGACGGCGATGGTGGTCAGGAAAGCGGCGGGAACGAGCAGCGGCAGTATTTTGAACGGAGAAAAAGTGGTCAAGGCTTCATCGGCTCCTTCCCGCCTGTAATTAGCTGAACAAGGCGGCCCAGCTGCGGCTGATAGCCTTCTCGTCCAGATTCAGGCCGATGCACACAATGTAAGGCTGGCCGGGATAACGCGAGTCCTCCCAGCTGGTGCGGTTGCCGGCATATTGCACCAGCTGAACGGAATCGTTCCCGGCAACCTGGACATGGCCTTTGGCCCTGAGCAGGCTGTACCCCCATTGCAGGAAAAAATGCTCCAGCTGCTCCCGCCGGATGTGCCTGACCGCTTCCTGGGGAACTGTCAGCGTTACTGCCGCTACCTGGGAGTAAGATGCACTGTCCTCGGCCTTGCGCTCCTGCACCGCAGTGCCGCCCTGTCCTTGCGGGGGGTGCCCCCGCTTCAGCGCAGTACCGCTGATACTGCCAGGGCCGCGCTGCGGTGCGGGGCTGCGCAGCACACGCGAAGCAATGCCGGCCAGCACCGGAGCAAGATTGATTTGGCTGTAGTGGGTGAACACAATCTCCGATTCGGAGTTTTGCCGGTAGACCATCTTCTCGATCTTCCATAATGTTTCCGGCTCTACGAGATCGCTTTTATTAACGACAATCAGATCGGCGGTGATGAGCTGCTTGCGCAGTGTGCGCACCAGCTGCTTATCCGAGGCGAAGCGGCTGCCGTAATCCAGCGCATTCTCGGCGTCAAGCAGCGTAATGGTATAATGCAGCGCCAGCCTGCCGGAGAGGGGCGGCTCCAGCAGCGACTTGGCAATCTCGTCCGGGTCAGCGACACCGGTAAGCTCGATGTAGATAATGTCCGGCCGTTGTGCCAGAAGTGAGACGAGGCTGCGCGGCAGCTCTTCCTTGCGGCTGCAGCAGATACAGCCGTCCAGCAGCTTTTCCACGTTCATTCCTGTGTTCTCCTGCAGAATATAACCGTCTACATCTTTTTTCCCCAGTTCATTCATAACAATGCCGGGGGTTAGTCCCCGGCTCTTGCTTTCCCTCAGCAGACTCAGCAGCAGGGTCGTTTTTCCGCTCCCCAGAAATCCGCTCAGGATGATTACAGGTATCTTCATGGCTCATTCTCACTCTCCCGCTCTAGTCTTGAAACTGCCGGAAATACATTTTCAAAGCCGTCTTTCGCTTGTAATTCCATCTATACGTAGACCAGTCCAGGGAAAGACCACAAATCTGCATGCGGGGAAATTTTACGGATAAGCAGTTGACACCGGGGGCAGGGAAGCTGTAAGATGTGTAAATCGTAATAATTACGAATAACAAAGAGGAGTGAATCCCAATGAGAGTAACCGTTACATTAGCCTGTACGGAGACCGGTGACCGTAACTACACTACCACGAAGAATAAAAGAACGACGCCTGAACGGCTGGAGATGAAGAAATATTGCCCGCGCCTGAAGCGTGTTACACTTCACCGCGAGACGCGTTAAATAGTTGAACAAAGGAGAATACAATGACAAAAATTCCTGTGACAGTACTCAGCGGATACCTGGGTTCCGGTAAAACCACGCTGCTGAATCATATTCTGCATAACCGTGACGGCCTGAAGGTGGCGGTTATCGTGAATGACATGAGTGAAGTGAATGTAGATGCGGGTCTCGTGAAGTCGGGCAACACGCTTTCCCGGACGGAGGAGAAGCTCGTCGAGATGTCCAACGGCTGCATCTGCTGCACCCTGCGGGACGATCTGCTGCGTGAAGTGAATAATCTGGCGTCAGAGGGACGCTTCGATTACATTCTGATCGAATCCTCCGGGATCAGCGAGCCTGTGCCTGTGGCCCAGACGTTCACTTACGCGAACCCGGAGCTGGATATTGATCTGACCGAGCTGGCCCGGCTCGACACGATGGTTACCGTCGTCGATGCCAACCGGTTCTGGCATGATTTCTCCTCGGGCGACAGCCTGCTTGACCGTAATACAACGGCCGGTGAGGGTGACTTCCGCGATATTGTCGATCTGCTGATTGACCAGATCGAGACCTGCGATGTGCTGCTGCTGAACAAATGTGATCTGGTGGCGGAGCAGGAGCTGAACAAGCTGGAAGCGGTGCTGCGCAGGCTGCAGCCGCGTGCGAAGATCATCCGTACGGTCAATGCGCAGGTGGACCCTGCAGAGATTCTTAATACGGGGCTGTTTGATTTCGAGCAGACCAGCATGTCCTCCGGCTGGATTGCCGAGCTCGGCAAGGAGCAGCATACCCCGGAGACGGAGGAATACGGCATCGCTTCCTTCGTATACCGGCGCAGAACGCCGTTTCATCCGCAGCGGCTGAGCTTCTTCTTCAGCAACTGGCCGCAAGAGGTGGTCCGGGCCAAAGGCCTGGTCTGGCTGGCGGCCCGCGGCGACCTGGCTGCTACAGTCAGCCAGGCGGGGCCGTCGATCCAGTTCGGGCCCGCGGGCTACTGGCTGGCGACGCTGCCGGAGGAGCAGCAGCTGGAGGTGCTGGCCACAGAGCCGGATGTCAAGGCGAAGTGGGACGGGCAGTGGGGCGACCGGCTGAACGAGATCGTGTTCATCGGCGTTAGCATGGACCGTGCTGACATTGAAGCACGGCTGGACCGCTGCCTGCTGACAGCCGAAGAGATGCAGCAGGATTGGAGCCGGTTCAACAATCCGCTGCCATGGCCGGCAGAGGAGCTGCTTGCGGCCCGGGAATAGCAGTCTGCGCAAAGGGTGAAGACAGGGCTGAATATGTGCCCTGTTGCACTCGCAGTAGCCGAATGTATTCGGTTTTCCGCATACATTGATACTGGTGTGCACGATCTGGTTTCGATGCTGTGCGGCACATAAGATTAACGTAAAAAGCTGGAGCCGGTTCACCGGATTCCGGCTTTTTACAATATGCCAGAAAAAGTTAATCGGAGATTTTACGATTAAATTTATATTTCGGGTTTACAAATCGTAATTATTACGATAATATCAATGGAGTCAAAACGTAATTATTACGAATTACGCATAAATCAGCTGCATACAAGCAGCTGTAAATGGATAATCATTCCGCTTAATCGCAGCGGAATGGGAGAGGAAAGGGTGTGCTAAATGATTTTGTCATCGATGCGGGAGGTTGTATTCGGCTACGGAAATGAGCCGGTGATTGACCGCCTGTCGCTGGATATTGAAGCCGGACAATTCATCGGCATCACCGGACCGAACGGGGCGGCGAAGACTACGCTGCTTAAGCTTATGCTGGGGCTGCTGAAGCCCTGGAGCGGGACAGTCTCCCTGAACAAGGAGATCGCAGGTGACGGACGGCTGGCTATCGGCTATGTACCGCAGCAGGTTGCCTCCTTCAATGCCGGATTTCCCAGCAAGGTTATCGAGCTGGTCCGCTCCGGCTGCTACTCCGGGCTGGGATTGTTCCGCCGCTTCACGAAGGAGCAGGAGGCGCTGGTGGAGCGCAGCCTGCGGCAGGTGGAGATGTGGGACTACCGCGACCGCAGAATCGGCGAGCTGTCCGGCGGACAGAAGCAGCGGATCTGCATTGCCCGGGCGCTGGCCCAGCAGCCGCAGGTGCTGGTGCTGGATGAACCGGCAACCGGCATGGATGCAGCCAGCCGCAGCGGCTTTTACAAGCTGATGCGGCATTATGTCAGCCAGCATGGCCGGACTGTAATTATGGTTACCCACGGGCTGGAGGAAACAAGCTCCTATCTGGATACTGTGATCAGCCTGGAACGCAAAGAGCAGGAGGGCTGGACATGCTTGGTTACGAATTCATGCAACGCGCATTTTGGGCAGGAGGCCTGATCGCAATTATCGGGCCGCTGCTTGGCGTATATCTGATGCTGCGCAGGCAGGTGCTGATGGCGGACACCTTGTCCCATGTATCGCTTGCCGGAGTAGCACTGGGATCGGTCCTGCAACTGAATCCGGCACTCAGCGGCTTCGCAGTGGCGGTTGCAGGCGGACTCGTCATTGAACAGCTGCGCCGTTCTTACCGTACATACAGTGAGCTTCCGGTAGCTATCATTATGACCTCCGGCCTGGCACTGGCCGTGGTGCTTATGAGCCTGAAGCAGAACCTTACCAAGAGCTTCAGCTCCTATCTGTTCGGCTCCATCGTAGCGGTCAGTGATACGCAGCTCAAGCTGATTGCCATCGTGGCTGCCGCTGGTCTTATATACTTCATTGTTCTGCGCCGGCCGCTGTACAATCTGACCTTTGATGAAGAGACCGCCAGTATCGGCGGTGTCCATACGGGATTATTGTCCTTCTCCTTCGCAGTGCTTACCGGCATGACGGTTGCTGCAGCAATGCCTGTTGTCGGTGTGCTTCTGGTCTCAGCACTTATCGTTCTGCCGGCATCGCTGGCGCTGCGGATATCCTCCGGATTTACCTCGGCCATTCTGATTGCTGTCGGGGCGGGGCTGGCCGGCGTATTCAGCGGCCTGACGGCTTCCTATTATATCAATACGCCTCCAGGAGGCACTATCGCACTTATCCTGCTTCTGTTCCTGCTGGCTGCTATTGCAGTGCAGCGTATAACAACGGCAATTAACCGTCGGATTAAATATAAAACCTAAATTATAAAATGAGGAGTAAATCAAACTATGTTGAACTTTAAAGCTAGTCATCCAGCGAAATTCAAGTCTGAATCCGGCTCCATGCCAAAGTCCGGCTCCCGGTCTGCAACTTCCTTCCTGCGTCTCCGCCATTTCGCCGCCGTGCCACTCGCTGCCCTGTTGATCATCGCCGGCTGCGGCAGCAACAACAGCAGCACAGGCAACTCCGGCGCTGCTGCTGAATCTGGCAGCCAGACAACTGCGCCAACTGCGGCTGCAACCTCATCCGCTGCACCTGCAGCAGAACGGCTGAGCATTAAGACCAGCTTTTATCCGATGTATGAATTCACCAAGAATATAACCGGCGGGCTCGCCGATGTGCAGCTGCTGATTCCAGCCGGAATAGAGCCGCATGACTGGGAGCCGACAGCTAAAGATATGGCTGATATCTCTGCAGCCGATGTGCTGGTCTATAACGGCGCCGGAATGGAAGGCTGGGCACAGCAGGTTGTGGATGGCGCTGCCGGCAGCCAGTTATTGATAGTAGAAGCCAGCAAGGATATGGAGATCATGGCGGGTTCTGAAGAAGAGCATGGTCACGAGCATGAGGCCGAGCATGAAGACGAACATGAGCATGACCATGACCACGAGCATGAAGGCGAACATGAACATGAACATGAGCATGAAGGTGAAGCAGGCCATGAGGGGCATGACCACGGCGGCCTTGATCCGCATGTGTGGCTGGACCCGGCTATGGCTATTCAGGAGGTGCGCACGATTGAAGCCGCATTATCCGCAGCTGCACCTGAGCACGCGGCCGCCTTCAAAACCAACAGTGAAGCCTATATTGCCAAGCTGCAGCAGCTGGACCAGGAATTCAAGGACGGTTTGAAGGATAGCAAACGCAAGGATTTTATTACCCAGCATGCTGCCTTCGGCTATCTGGCCCGCCAGTATGGGTTAACCCAGGTGCCGATTGCCGGCCTCTCTCCGGAGCAGGAGCCGTCCGCTGCACAGATGGCTGATATTGTTGAGTTTGCCAAAGCGAATAATGTAAAAACGATCTTTTTCGAAACGCTGGTCTCCTCTTCTGTGGCGGATACGATTGCCCGGGAAATTGGTGCAAAGAGTGCCGTACTGAATCCGCTTGAAGGGCTGACTGAAGAAGATATCCAGAACAATCTGGATTATATAGGTATTATGCGGCAGAATCTTGCTGCTCTGATTGCGGCACTTAACGAATAAGAGACATAGCCCTGGACCGGGCAGAAATGGGGTAGTTCTATACAATGGCCAAGAAATCCAAGGTAGTCAAGGAATTGAAACGGCAGGTGCTGGTAGCGAAATATGCAGATATGCGCAGAGAGCTGAAAGCGGGGGGCGATTATATGGCGCTGCAGAAGCTGCCGCGTGATTCCTCAGCTACCCGCCAAAAAAACAGATGCACCGTTTCCGGCAGACCGCGCGGGTATCTCGGTAAATTCAAAGTGTCCCGGATTATCTTCCGCGAGCTGGCGCTCAAAGGCCAGATTCCCGGTGTTACCAAATCAAGCTGGTAAACAGTATTACTAAGTATATGTATTTACGGCAGGCGGCCGCTCCTCTGAATAGGGGAACGGCTGTTTTGCTGTACCCGGAATGCTTTGCCTGGGCAGCCCCGGTGAATTATGATAAGAGATAAGTATGGTTTGCAATTATAAGGAGGTTTCATAATGAGCTATACCGACACGTTTATCCGGGTTGCTGAGGATTGTCCGGCCGAGACAGGCACAACTCCGGTATCTGAACGTCCTGCACTGCCTGCCCATGTCATTCAGTATCAGCTCTTATCCGGCTCACCGTACCGGTATAATCATGAAGAGCTGCTGTATCAGGTGCATGTGCGCCACAAAGCTATTCCTGAAGCGGAATGGGAATCCCGCCGGGAGGAGATTTGGGCCGGGCTGTTCGCGAAGAACCATCCGTGCCTGCGGGCCTCCATGCTGCCCAAGAGGTACGGCTGGGGCATCCATTACGATGCGGAAGGAAGGATTGCCCTGTATGCCAAAGAGTCGCCGGAGTATGATTATTATACATCCAGCAGCGAAGCCGGAGTGAAGCTGCTAAGTGCGATGCGCAGCAAGCGGCGCTGAGCTTCAGCAGGATCTGCTCCTGTTGCTGAAGCGCCGGAAGGTACTATCCCAAGTTAGAGAGGAGGTATATAATTGTCCAAATATTGGAACCGGCGTTTTGCCGGAGAGGGTATGATATGGGGCAGTGAGCCAAGTCCTTCAGCAGCGTGGGCGAAGTCGCACTTCCTAGATGCCGGAGTCCGGTCGGTGCTGGTCCCTGGAGCCGGTTATGGACGCAATACGAAAGTATTCCACCCGGAATGTGAAGTGTACGGCATTGAGCTGAGCGAATCAGCCCTGAAGCTGGCGGCAGAATGGGACAGCGGAACGGCCTTCATTGCCGGTTCAGCGCTGGAGCCCCAGCTTGAGCATCAGGTGGATGCCGTGTACTGCTATGATGTGCTGCATCTGTTTCTGGCCGCTGACCGGGCAAGGCTGATCGAGGCGAGTCTCAGGCAGGTGCGGCCGGGAGGGCTGCTCTACTTCACCAGCTTTTCTGATGAAGATCCACATAATGGCTGCGGAGAGATGCTGGAGCCGGGCACCTACGAATATAAGAAGGATAAATATGCCCATTTTTTCAGTGAGGCCGATTTGAGAACCCATTTCGCCGGTATGACGGTTGTGGAGACCGGTTCGTTTACCGAGTCACTGCAGAGCCCGCAGGGCGGAAGCCATGAATACATACTAAGATTTATCCTGGTCCGCAACGGCGCATGAATGAATATCCGGCACAACACACCAAAAGGCCTTTCTCTTCAGGGAGAAAGGCCTTAGCCCTTAAAGCGCTTCCCGCCGGCAGAAGGCCTGGCGCTGCTTAAGTAGCGGGCTTGTTATTCACAGTTATGAAAGGACTTCCTGTGCACCAGGCTGGGGATCAGTGAAGCTCGCAGTCGGCGAACAGAATATGGCGCGGAATCCGGAAGAAGTTCTCGGCTTTTTCCTGCAGGGCCATAGTGGGCAGGTGACACTGATGCAGCCACTTGCGGAAAGTGCCGGGATGGACACCGATCCAGATGCTGACATCGGTCACCGAGAAATCGTAAACCATACAGAGTCCGGTCAGAATAGCGTTGCTTTGCTGTGAATGGGCGAGTGTTCTTTTCATGAAACGTGACGGGGTCGGCTGGCATACAATCGGACTCTGCCGCAGAAGAGCTTCATTGAACAAGATATGGGAGGGATAGCCGAGCAGACGGCAGACCTTATCCAGATTGGTTCTGGAAGGAATGCGGCCTTCATACACCCATGCACTTACGCTGCGCGAGGAAACGGATAGCTCTTCTGCAAGCCGGGAGAGCTTCATGTCCTTGGCCATCAGGATGGCCAGCAGAACGCGGTTGCGGATCTGGCTGCGTTTTGGCCGGCGGAATCTTTTGACCCGTACGCCTTGTCCAAGATATTTGCGGTTGATCAGAGACCAGGCCTGTATTTTGTGTGGTTCCTGCTGATTCTTAGGCATAATTCCTCCGATTTACGAATTAATGAAGTGTAATTTCTCTGGAAAGATAAGAATATATGCTTCGTCGTAATAGGCCAATCCTTATCTTTCTCGGCTGAAACGGATACCTTCCTGTTAAGGAAGGACTGACCGTTGCCACTTGTCTGGCTTGATATGACTTTAACATTACAGCAAGGCTTTCGTCCAGTTGCAATGCTTCAGTTCTATGCCCTGTTAACGGAGGGTTAAGTTTCTTTCAGTAATGCCGCTGTTTATGATATATTTTTAGTAACCGATTTAACATTAATCATGAGCTGGGAGCGGGATAGATGATCAAGCATATCGTATTCTTCAAATTAAAGGACCGGTCTCCGGAGAAAGTGGCTGAGACGGTTGCTGTCCTGCGGAACATGGAAGGCAAGATTCCGCAGCTCATTTCCATTGAGGTTGGCGCAGATCTGATTCATTCAGAGCGTTCGTTTGATATTGCCCTGGTTACAGTGGTGGCTTCGCTCGAAGATTTACAGGCTTACCAGGTTCATCCGGCCCACAAGGAAGTTATCGTTCATATTAATGAGGTCAAAGAAGTTTCCATAGCGGTAGACTACGAAATCTGAGCAAGGGTATTCTGTAAGGCTGGGGGCCATTAATGCGGAAAGCGGTGACGTTATGCGCGAGCTGGAGTATCCGATGGAGGCTTTGACGTACCTGTTTGTTTTTTTCGCGGCTTGCTTCGTTATGGTGTTCTGGCTTAAGCGCCGGGGCAGACGCAGGAAGTAGCAGGGATTGAAGGGTTAAATCAAATAGTGCAGGGTGGAGGGGCAGCTGTGTATTATGTCAACCGGAAGCAAATTGAAACAATACTTGAGCAGATTCCTGAGCTTAATCTCGGTCTGCGGCACGCAGCTTCTTCCTGGGACGGCAGTACGCTGCTCGGTCTGATTCAGGAACGCTGCCTGCATTTGGCGATTGAAGTGGTAACGGATGTGGGCAGCTGCCTGATCGACGGGTTCATTATGCGCGACGCCGGAAGCTATGAAGATATTATTACCATTATTCATGAGGAACGGGTGCTTGGGGACAGCGGAATCTACGCTGATTTGACCTCTCTGGTCGCACTGCGGAAGCCGCTGGTTCAGGATTATTATGCCTGGGACCGGGGGACGCTGCATCCGCTGACAATAGGGCTGCCCGGAATTATGGAACGGTTCGCCTCTGAGGTACGCTCTTACCTGGACCAGGAGCTTGGAAGTGAAGTGAAGAGCTAGGCAGATTAACGGCAGTCAGGCTGACAGACAGAAAGGAGGTCCTTTATGGCGAAAAAGATTCAGGAAGGCGGTTCGACAAGACGTAATATTATGATGCTGCTGAAAATGAAGGGGCCGCTGACCATCGGCGCCCTGGCGGAAGAGCTGGGAATTACAGAAATGGGCATCAGGCGTCATGTGCTCCAGCTGGAGCAGGAATCGCTGGCCAAGACCAAGGTAGTCCGCCAGGCCATGGGACGTCCTATGCATGTATACTCGCTCACGGAACGTGCGGAAGATCATTTTCCCAAAAGCTATCATAATCTGGCGCTGGAGCTGCTGCGGGAGCTGGACCATGGAAGCGGGCAGGAAGCTGTCAATGTGTTGTTTGAAGGCCGTAAGCGGCGTATGCTCGCCCAGTACAGCCCGATGATGCAGGGCCGCGGTCTGGAGGAGCGTGTCGCCGAGCTGTCATCCATTCAGAATGCCGGGGGCTATATGGCGGAATGGAGCAAGGAGGAGGACGGTTCATATGTGATGCGGGAATTTAACTGTCCAATCCGTCAGGTGGCTTCCCAGTACCGCAGGGCTTGCCAGTGCGAGCACCAGCTATTCGAGGAGCTGCTGGACGCCAAGGTCGTCCGCAGTGAATGCATGGCCGAGGGCGGTCAAAGCTGCCGGTATGCCATCACCCCGAAGAAACGGGAGAAAACTTCCGAAAACTTGAGCTGAGCAGTCACAGGACATACTCTCTATGCTTATGATATACCAGAACTAGGCGAACGCCCGGGCGGCCGGGCAGAGGCACTTTGAATCCAAAGGAGAGATTGATGATGAAAAAGGATAACAAAAGCTTGCTCTGGGGTGTAATTGCCGGCAGTGTGATCGGTACAGTCACAGCACTGCTGTTCGCTCCAAAACCGGGTAAGGAGCTGCGCAAGGACATCGCTGAAGGTACGGTTGAGGCAGTGGATAAGGTTCAGGAAATCGCTGCCCAGGCCGGCGAGAAGGGCAGTGAATTATACGGCAAGGCCAAGGATGCGGTAGTCACTGTCGTCAGCGAAGTCAAAGAATGGACCAAATCAGCCACAGAAGGTGTGGAAGAAGCAGAAGCCGGGGCGGTAACAGTGAGCGGGATAGCAGCGGATGAAGCTGTGGAAGCCGTAGAAGATACCGTAGATACAGAAGCAGTATCGGAAGAGGATGCTGTTGCTCAGGTTCTGGAAGACGGGGCGGAAGCTCAGGCTGAACCGGATACGGAAGCTGCAGCGGTTGTGGATGAAGAGACGGCCCCTGATAAGGACGGAGAGCTTTCCTAAGCTGGTGTGAAACTCTGTTATTGATTGCCCTCTGCTGTTTAGCTTCTTTGAGATATGAGCCGTTTTCCGCTCCCGGCGGAAGGCGGCTTTCGCTGTTCCTGACAGGGCTTTGGCCCGGTGAAGCCGGACCCCTCACTTGAATTGAAGCGGCAAATGGGGTATTATCTGCAATTGGGGCTGATAACCTGGTACACTTTATTCCGGGCTTACATAAGCTACACAAAACAAGTTAAAGGATGCGGTGTGTTCGTGCAGCAAGCAATAGCTATGTTAGACTCAGGTGTGGGAGGATTGACCGTTGTCAAGGAAGTGATGCGCCAGCTTCCAAGGGAGAAAATCATCTTTTTTGGCGATACGGCAAGAGCCCCGTACGGACCCCGTTCGGCTGAGGAAGTGAAATTGTTCACTGAACAAATCGTGGACTACTTAATTCAATTTAATCCCAAAATGATCGTTATTGCCTGTAATACAGCAACAGCAGCAGCTCTTGATTATATCTCCGCCAAGGTAAATATACCTGTGATCGGAGTGATTCACCCCGGCGCCCGCGCAGCCATCAGCGCTTCGAAGACAGGCCAGGTCGGAGTGATCGGTACGGTCGGTACGATAAAAAGCGGTGCATACACCGCTGCGCTGAAGCAGCTGTCCCCGTTTGTTCAGGTGGTCAGCCAGGCGTGCCCGGCGCTTGTCCCGTTTGTGGAACAAGGACTGTTCCGCTCGGAGGAGAGCCATCTGGCAGTAGCGGAGTCGCTGAACGGTATGAAATACGAGCCGATCGACACGCTGATACTCGGCTGTACCCATTATCCGTTCCTGGTGGAACCGATCGGGAAAGTAATGGGACCGGGAGTCAAGCTGATCAGCTCGGCAGATGAGACCGCACGGGAGATCAGCACGATCCTGTATGACAAAGGACAATTGGCGTCCGGTGACGAAAGCCCGATCCACCAGTTCTTCTGCAGCGGGGATGCGGAGATGTTCCAGCGGATCGCCCGGGACTGGCTCGGTGAGCAGATCAGCCGGACTCCTGTGGTGTGGCAAGTCTCTTCGATGTAACAGAACGCTGCACAGCGGCGAATTGAATAAGGACAAACCCCCATGGGACAGGGATGGGGACAGGAAGGGCCGGGAGCGTAAGCTTCCGGCTTTTTGGCATATACGGATTTATATGATAGCTGACATTCCTGGCGTGCCGGGTTCCGGCTGCCGGCTCAAATCTTTCATGTCACGCAGCGGCTGCTCATATACTAGGCAGGAGAGCTGTGTCCCGCCTGGATTACAGGCAGCCGTGCTGAAGACTGCGGGATTAGGCTCAAGAGGGCCGGGAGGATGATGGATATGCAGCAATATATTGCCCGCAGGGGAGACACGGTAAGCCGTATAGCCGCTAGACACGGATTGACACCGGAGCATGTCATACAAGGAAATCCATGGGCTGGGAGCCAGCCTTATCTATATCCGGGACAGCTGCTGTTTCTGCCGTCTGCCCCGCGCAAGCGCTACGCGGTGCAGGATGGGGATGACGCAGACAGTATTGCGGCGATGTTCGGTGTCGGGACGGATGAGCTGGAGCGGCTGAATCCGGGTGTAAGCCCGGGGCGCAGCTGCATCCCGGGCAAGGTGCTGGTCATTCCGGCTCCCTCCCGGCGGGAGGAGATTTGCCTGCGCGGAGAATACGGGCCGGCTGATATTGAGGCAGATACCGCCAGGCTGACGGCCAAATACCCGTTTCTCAGCGCTGAAACGATTGGCGAGAGCGTTCTCGGCAAGCCGCTCACGCTGCTGAAGCTTGGCAGCGGTCCCCGCATCCTGCATGTGAATGCTGCGCTGCATGCCAATGAGTGGCTGACCGCACCGGCACTGATGCGGTTCATCGGGGAATATGCGTCAGCCTTCGCCGCAGGCCGGGAGTGGCACGGCCACCGGGCGGCGGACTGGCACCGTGACTGGACGCTGCTCGCGGTGCCGATGGCGAATCCCGACGGCGTGGAGCTGGTGCAGGAGGGCGTGCTGCCGGACCACCCTTATTATGACAAGCTGATGCAGTGGAACTGCGGCAGGCACAGCTTCCGCCACTGGAAGGCGAATATCCGCGGTGTCGATCTCGGCGATCAGTTCCCCGCCCACTGGGAGGAGGAGCGCGACCGGCGCCAGGTGCAAGGCCCGGCGCCGCGCGACTATGGCGGCAGTGCGCCGCTCTGTGAGCCGGAAGCGGCGGCGCTGGCTTCGCTGGCAGAGCGGCTGCCGGGCGACGCTGCCGTATCCCTGCACAGCCAGGGGGCAGAGATTTACTGGAACTACCGGGGCTATGAGCCGCCGGAGAGCAAGCGCTGGGCCGCCGGGCTCGCCGCGGCGAGCGGCTACAAGGCAGTTGAGCTGACCGGCAGCGACGCCGGCTACAAGGACTGGTTCATCCAGCGGTTCCGCAAGCCGGGCTTCACGGTGGAGCTGGGAACCGGCAAGAATCCGCTGCCTGCAGCGGATTTCGAGGATATGGCGCTGGAGACCGGACTGATTCTCGGAGCGATCCTCTCGAACTTGAGCTGAGTATGAGCCGAGGGAAGATGTAACCGGACCGGGCAGTGCTGGGAACCAAGACCCGAACCTTGCAGTGCTGCGAACTGAACCAGGCAGGTAAGTATGCAGAACAGATTGATATTAGTCATACTATACATTTACTTATAAACCGCTCATATAGGGCAGGCAGGGTCACCCTTCCAGCCGAGTATGAGCGGTTTCTTGTGCTGTTTATAGTGGCTGAAGGAGGGGAGGCGAGGGTGGAATCATGCTAAGTTCGCGGTCGAATAGAGTGAAAAGTCCCTTTAAATGGGCTGAAGTTGGGGTAGCAGGTGGCAAATAGAGTGAAAAAACCCTTTATATTGGCTGAAGAGGGGGTAGCAGGTGTCGAATAGAGTGAAAAGTCCCTTTAAATGGGCTGAAGAGGGGGTAGCAGGTGGAAAATAGAGTGAAAAGTCCCTTTAAATGGGCTGAAAAGGGGGTAGCAGGTGGCAAATAGAGTGAAAAGTCCCTTTAAATGGGCTGGAGTTGGGGTAGCAGGTGGCAAATAGAGTGAAAAGTCCCTTTAAATGGGCTGAAGAGGGGGGAGCAGGTGGAAAATAGAGTGAAGAGTCCCTTTATATTGGCTGAAGTAGGGGTAGCAGGTGGCAAATAGAGTGAAAATTCCCTTTAAATGGGCTGAAGTAGGGGGGGGGGTACCGAATAAAAGTCTCACTGCCTGCCTATACGGACACAGCGGACGTTATTTAGCGAAAAAAACGGATTTTCTGCCTCTTGCGGACCCAGAGGGCGTTATTTGGCCGATTTGAGCCTGAAATGAAGTGAAACGGGTTGCTTAACGGCATCTGAGTCCGCATAGCCCCCGAAACGATGTGTTCTGCCCCAATAAGGGATCTCCTGTCCGCAAGAAGGCTGGAAGGTGGCATAAACGATGCCGGTTACTTAAATAATCAAAGCCTGTCTGTTCCTGATCCGGAGCATTGTCTGGCATGATGTTTTCCGCCAACGCATCTGTCATCGGCTAGAGCATGTTCGGTATGAGCAGTAGGGATTGAGTAGTATCATAAGCGGCTCATCCGAGCAACTGAAGAACAATACTGCCCGGATATCGTTTCAGGTACGCAGGGGTTAAATAACAAATGGCTAAAGTAGTACAATGTGCAACTGAAGGAGCAATCACCCCTGAATCCGCACCTGCCTGCCAGCCAAGCGGCAGGTCAAAATAATACACATAAACGCGTATGAAAGCTATACCGTACTCGCGGACGCCGCTTGCTAAAATTGCAGTATAGAAGAGCGGCGGACGGCTTCATTGAACACATATAAAGCTGTCCGCCGGGAAAGTGAGGCTTACATGGAGAGCATGAAATATACGCTGGCAAGTAAAGAAGTACCCTTGAATACCTCCTATGACGTCATTGTAGTCGGAGGCGGGCCGGCGGGGTGTACTGCCGCGGCTTCTGCGGCAAGAGAAGGGGCGCGGACACTGCTGGTTGAGGCAACAGGCTGTCTGGGCGGAATGGGAACCTCCGGCCTGGTGCCGGCCTGGTGCCCGTTCTCGGATAAAGAGAAGATGGTCTACCAGGGACTGGCGGCCAAGGTGTTCAATACCCTGAAAGCGCAGATGCCGCATGTGCAGGAGGATGCGCTGGACTGGGTGCCGATTGATCCCGAGAAGCTGAAACGGGTCTACGATGACCTGGTCACCGGAGCGGGTGCCGATATTCTGTTCCTGACCGCGCTTGCGGATGTGGAGAGAGACGAAGCCGGCAACATTACAACGCTACTTCTGCTGAACAAGGGCGGCTTGCAAGCCTACCGGGCGGCCGTTTATGTGGACTGCACCGGCGATGGCGATGTCGCCGCTGGTGCGGGGGCTGAATATCAGAAGGGCGACGAAATCACCGGCGAGCTTCAGCCGGCCACCCATTGCTTCATTCTGGGCAACGTGGATGATTACGCCTACCAGTACGGGCCGAAGCTGCATGCGGAGAACCCGCACAGCCCGATTCATGAAGTGGTCCGCTCAGGGAATTACCCGGACATTCCCGACACCCATCTGTGCAACAACCTGGTAGCTCCGCGTACGGTTGGTTTTAACGCCGGGCATCTTTGGGGAGTGGACAACACGGATTCCGCTTCGGTGTCTGCGGCACTAATCGAGGGCCGCAGGATGGCTGCCGCCTACCGCGATATGCTCGCCGCTGTTCACCCTGCGGCCTTCGGTAATGCAGCCGTCATGAGCACAGGCACGCTGATCGGAACGCGGGAGTCCCGGCGGATCACCGGTGATTACATCCTGACAGCGGAAGACTACATCGCCCGCCGCAGCTTCGCGGATGAGATTTGCCGCAACAGCTACTTCATTGATGTGCACGGCACGGAGAAGGAGCAGCGCAGCGGGGATGGATCAAGCCAGTCCATCACGCTCTACGGGCCGGGTGAATCACACGGCATTCCATACCGCTGCCTGACCCCGCGCGGCCTCCGTAATGTGCTGGTCGCCGGACGTTCCATCTCCTGCGACCGCAGGGTGCTGGGCAGCGTCCGGGTGATGCCGGTCTGCCTGGCGATGGGGGAGGCCGCCGGCCTTGCCGCAGCACTCGCAGCTGCACAGACCGGCGGTGATGTCCACACGGTGGACATCACGCAGCTCCGTACACGGCTCCGCGAAGAAGGCGGCTATCTGCCGGACATAGAGGCTGACACAGCAGCAGGGGGAGAAGGCCATGAGTGAATCCGCCGTTACCCGGAAGGCTGCTGCGGGGACAGCACCGCGAACCTACTGGACACGTAAGCGAAGGGAGCAGCTGGCGGGCTGGCTGTTCATCGCTCCTGAAGTAATCGGGATGCTGGTAATTGCCGTGTTCCCGCTCCTGTTCAGCCTTGTCTTAAGCCTCACCGAGTGGAATCTGGTCGGAGGCCTGTCTGCGATCCACTTTGTCGGCCTCGATAACTTCATCGAGCTGTTCAAGGATAACCGCTTCCTGCTGGCCTTGAAGAATAACGTGCTGTTTACGATCGGCACGGTGCCGGTCACGATGGTGCTGGGCGTTGTGCTCTCCGCACTTATTCATAAGAAGCTGTATGCCAAAACCTTTTTCAAAGTCGCGTTCTTTGTCCCTTATATTTGCTCAACGGTAGCCATTGCCGCCGTCTGGCAGGCGCTGTATCATCCGTCCAAAGGCCCGGTGAACCAGATTCTGATGCAGCTCGGATTATCCGATCCGCCGCGCTGGCTGGTGGACACCAGCTTCTCGCTGATTGCGATTATGATTATTTATGTGTGGCAGCTGCTTGGCTATCAGATTATTATTTTCCTGGCCGGAATGACGAATATTCCGGAAGAGCTGTATGAGGCCGCCACGATTGACGGGGCAAGCGGGATCGGGCAGTTCCGGCGGATTACGCTGCCGCTGCTGGGACCGACCACCTTTTTCCTGGCGATTACGAGCACGATCTCATCCTTCAAAATCTTCGATATGATCAAGTTCCTGACGAACGGCGGTCCGAACTATTCCAGCACGGTCATTGTGTACCAGATTTATGAGGAAGGGTTCGAGCGCTTCAAAATGGGCTATGCCTCGGCGATGTCCTGGGTGCTGTTCCTGATCATCCTGCTGGTCACCTCCATTACCTGGATTACGCAGAACCGCAAAGTCCACTATTAGTCTACGGTGAAAGGAACTTATGCAATGACAATGAGAAAATTTAAACCCGGCAATCTGCTCTTTACGATTCTGTTCGCGCTCGTCTCTGTCTTCTTCCTGATGCCGCTTGTCTGGATGCTGTCGGCAGCCTCCAAGACGGAGAAGGAGGTCTGGACCTTCCCGATCCAGTGGATTCCGAACGACTGGAATATCATCGCCAACTTCAAAGCGGTATGGATGGGCGATGTGGCCTTTGGCTTATTTTATATGAATTCGCTGAAAATCGCCCTGATCTCAACGGTAGCTACCATCGTTATTTCCGCTATGGCCGGCTATGCACTCGGAAAGCTTGATTTCAAAGGACGCACGCTGATCTTCACCCTGATGCTTGCCTTCATGATGATCCCGGAGCAGGCGACGCTCGTTCCGCGCTATATTATGATTAAAGAGCTGGGACTCTACGATTCCCATGCTGCGCTGATTCTGATGGGGATGTTCTCCAGTTACTTTACCTTCCTGCTGCGCCAGTTCATGGTCGGCATCCACAATGATATGCTGGAAGCGGCCGAGCTGGACGGCGCCGGGTTCTTCCGGATTTTCTGGAGCGTAGTGCTGCCGTTAAGCCGGCCGATTCTGGCTACCGTCGGAATTATCAAATTCATCTGGACCTGGAATGATTACCAGGGGCCGCTGATTATGCTGAATTCGACCAGGCTGTATACCATTCCGCTCGGCATGCAGTTCTTCAAGGAGGAGTTCGGTACACAGATATCCGTCATGATGATGGCTTCGGTGGCCGCAATTCTGCCGCTCCTGGTCCTGTTTCTGCTGCTGCAAAAGCAGGTCATTGACGGGATTGCCATCGGCGGGGTGAAAGGGTAGACGTTAGCGCTCACAGGTAAGGTCAAAAAAGTGTACGCATACACCGCAAAGCTGTACACGGTGTATGCCGTGCTTAGATTGTATAATGAGCCTGCAGCATATAAATCAAGGGGGAATTGCTTTGAAAAAACTATCCTTAATGTTAGCAAGTATGATTCTGATGCTCTCCGTTACCGCATGCGGAAGCAATGGCGGCAATAATGCAGCGCAGACTAACGCGCCGGCTTCGGCTGAACCGTCAGCTGCCGGAAGCGGAGATACTGACCAGCCGGCAGGCAAAACGAAGATCAAGTTCTACACCTTCAAGGTGGATAAGCCGGATGAGCCAGTGTATCAGGCAGTACAGGCGTATAATGAATCGCAGGATAAAGTGGAGGTAGAGTATAAATCACTGGTGCAGAACAGCGACAGCACCGACTTCATGAAGAAGCTGGACATTCTGGTGGCCGGCGGGGAAGTGGTCGATGTGTTCATGACCGGGAATGAGGATGAGCTGCTGGAGCGGGCTTCGCGCGGAGTTGTGGAACCGCTTAATCCGTATTTTGAGCAGGAGGGCGTTAAGCCGGAGGATGAATATTCCAAGGTGCTGAAGCTGGAGGACAAAGTATACGGCATCATGCCCGGCACCACACAGTGGATGACGATCTTTAACAAGGATCACCTTGAAGCAGCAGGCCTGTCCCTGCCTGAGATGGGCTGGACCTGGGATGATTTCCGCGAATATGCGAAGAAGCTGACAACAGCTGAGCATTACGGTACCTACTTCCATACCTGGGGTGAATATCCGAACATCATTGCATACACAGAGAAGGCGCATCCGCAGCTGAGTGCCGAGCTGAAGCCGATTTTTGATGATCCGTCCTTCGAGTACTTCTTCAATCTCCGCCGGGCGATGGAGCAGGAGGATAAGAGTGTGGAGCCGTATGCTGATGTGCTCGCGTCGAACTATCATGTGCTGCAGCAGTTTTTTGCCGGGAATGCCAGTATGCTTGCCGTACCGAGCTATGCTGTCCGGGCCGCGCTGAACCTGGAGAAATTCCCGCATGAATTCCAGACCATGTACGCTCCGCTGCCGCGTTCTGTGGATGCTGAAGAGATGGGAATGACGAACATTTCCGGCGGCGGGCTGGCGATGGGCGCGAAGTCGGAGAACAAGGAAGCCTCGTATGACTTCATCCGCTGGATGTCGAAGGAAGCCTATAATTATACGAAGGAAATTCCGGCCTTCAAGGGTGTAGACGGGGCTGAGCTCATTAACGGCTTCTTCGGTGAAAATACAGATCTGATCGATACCGCATCCTTGTCCAAAACATTGTTCGACCCGCGCATTCAAATGCCGGATACATTCAGTGTGCCTTACGGCAGTGAGCTGAAAGCGATTGTGGAGAACGGCTTTGCCAGCTATATTCTCGATAACCGCAGCTTCGAAGAGGTCAAGAATGAAATGACAGCGGAAGTGGAGAAGGTAGTTCAGGCCAATCAGCAGTAAGCAATTTATCTAAAGGCGGCACCGGTTATGGATTATAATAGAGACGTTGAACCGACATTACAGTACAAGGTGGATACATTATGAAATGGTTAAGCCGTTTTTCCTTCCATCGCCGGCTGCAATTCACGTTTCTGATCCTGATCCTGCTGCCTTTTATTGTCGTTACCTTCTGGTCCTACACCTCTGTAAGAGAGAATGTCAGTGATAAGATCACCCGTGCCAGCGAGGAGACACTTAAGGTTATCGGGAGTCAGATTGAGAAAACGGTGGACAGCATCTCCTTTGTCTCGGTCTATTTCTCAGAGGCTTATGATCCGGCGGTGCTGGAAAGTCTGCGTTATTTGAAGGATGCCGGGAATTTCGGGAACTATGGCGTGTATACGCATTACAATAAGCTGAAGACTACGGCCAATATATTGTCCGTTCAATCGCTGGACGCCGACCTGCAGATTATGCTGGTTAACCGCGGGAACAGAATTCTGATCGGCAATCAGAATATTCCGGTATTCTCAAGCCTTCCGGAGCCGCTGCTGCAGGAAAGCGCCAAGCTCAATGAACGTGAGAAAATCTCGCTGCAATGGTTCCCCTACGGCGGGGATCAGCCGGCACCGGATTATTATTATGCGGTACGCTTCATTACCGATCCGCTTAATCAGGAGAAGCTGGCGACGCTGTATGTGGGTATTCCGAGCCATTATTTTCAGGATCTGCTGGATACGGGCAATAAAGATAATACGCTTTCGCTCGTTGACGGGCTGGGACGGCAGATTGCCCTTACAGGCGGAGACGGTGTGCCGCAAGCAGGGGAGAGGCTGGTCAGCAGGACGGTGATTCCCAAGGTTGGCTGGCTGCTCACCAGCACCACACCGCGTAATTCGATTGACAGCCACATCAACCGCGAATTTCTGGTTTCGATTTCGATAGTGGGGCTGTTCTTCCTGGCGTTTCTGATTCTGTCCATGCTGTGGGCCGGGTATATGAATAAGCCGATCAGCCTGCTGCGCGCAAGCGTGAAGCAGTACGTAGGCGGCAACCGTGCGGTGCGGATCCCCGTTAAGGGCAAGGATGAGGTGGCGGTGCTGTCCGCTGCCTTCAATCAGATGCTGGATGATATGAATCAGCTGCTGCACCAGGTGGAGAGTGAGCAGGAGGAGAAAAGGCTGCTGGAGCTGCAGGCGCTGGCGGCGCAGATCCGGCCGCATTTTCTGCTGAATACTCTGAATTCGATCAAGGTGGATCTGCTGCTCAGCGGGGACCAGGCCCACGGCTCGATGATCGATGCGCTGATGAAGCTGCTGCGGGTATATGTTCACGCTGACAAGCCGCTGGAGCTGGCTGAAGAGTGCAGGGTGCTCGGCAGTTATGTGCAGGTGATGCAGATCCGCAACCGGCTCGACATTGCCTTCGACTGTGTTCTTGAAGGGGAGACGGGAGCGGTCATGCTGCCCAGACTGCTGCTGCAGCCGATTGTGGAGAACGCCATAAGCCATGGCTTCTCCGCTCGCCCCGCGAATCCGGCGATCCGGCTGGTAGCCGGATTGGAACAGGATTTGCTGAAGATCACTATCAGCGACAACGGCCGGGGGATGCCGGAGGAGAAGCTCCAGCGGCTGAACCGCCGCCTGCAAGGGATCGAGGAGGAGACCCCAGGGCCGGAAAAAGGTGTCGGACTGGTCAATACGGCACGGAGGCTGCAGGTGCTGTACGGATACCGGGCGCGGCTGGCGGCTAAGGCAAGAGAGGATGGAGCAGGGATGAGCTTCACCCTGTATATCCCGGTAACTAACGAGAAGGAGGCGGCAGCGCATGATGTCCCTGATGCTGATTGATGATGATGTCCCGATGCTGGAATATGTAGAATACTTGCTGGGATCACTTGGACTTGAGCTTACGCTCGTGGCCTCGGCCTCGGGCAGTGAGGATGCGCTGCAGCAGTTCCATGCCCTGCTGCCTGATATCGTCATTATTGATATCGGCCTGCCCGGGATGGACGGACTGGAGCTGGCGGATGCCTTCCGCATAATGAAGCCGGAGGTGCGGCTGATCTTCCTGACCTGCTATGAGGATTTCCATTATTCCAAGCGGGCGATTCAGCTGGAGGCGGATGATTATCTGATTAAGGATGAACTATCCCCAGAGCAGCTAAAGGGCAGCCTGAACAAGGCCATCAGCCGCCTCCGCAGCCGGGAGGAGCTTCTCGAGCGGTATTCCTTCCGCCAGGCTATTGAGCGCAATAAGGAAGTGCTGAAGCTGAGCTTCCTGAAGCAGCTGCTGTCCGGCGCAGCCGAGCAGGAGAGCACACTGGAATTCGGACAGCGGCTGGGGATTTCGCTGCGCCTCCCCTATCTCCGCCAGGGCATGCTGCATATGGATGCGGCTTCGCTTGCCGAGCGTTACGGGTACCGGGATATTCCGCTAATCCATTTTGCCGTGAGCAATATAGCTCTGGAGCTGTCCGCCGGGCAAGCTGAGATTACACCGTTCATGACCGGTGATGCCGGCATTTATGTGATCTGGAATGTAGCTGACCCGTCTCAGCCGCAGGATGTGCTGATTAAATGGATGCGGGCTGTGCAGAGCAAGGTTGAGCAGTATCTGAAGATTACGCTGTACGGGTTCTATTCGGAAGCTGCTGCAACGCTCCGGCAGTTTGGTACGCTGCATAAGACTTTTGCCGAAGCGCGCGATGTTAACTTCTACAAGCCGCCTGCAGCAGTCGCAGTTATAGATGAGCCTGCAGAGTTTGCGGCAGGCGGTGAGTGGCGCGGAGATAAGGAACGCGGGATGCTGTCGCTGGCACTGGAGGACGGCAATGCCGCCTGGATTGATCTGGCGGTCGGCCAGTGGGTGCAGCAGGTGTCGCAGGAGCGGCTGCAGCCCCGGCTGGCCAAGGAGATCTGCGGCAATTTTGTCCGCCAGCTGGCCTTCGAGGCTGGCGGTCTGGCCGAAGAGGCATTCTTCACCCGGCTGGAGCAGTGTGTTCATGTGGATGAGGCGGCCCGCCTGACCAAACGGGAGCTGCGCAATTTGTGGCGGCAGCACACGTTTGCTCCGGCCGGAGCAGCGGAGAAGGATGTCCGGCTGCAGGCGGTTGACCGCTTCCTGGAGGAGAACGCCGGCCAGATGGTTACATCAAATGATATGGCTGAGTATCTGCATCTTAACGCCAGCTACTTCTCCCGTTATTTCAAGAAGCTGTCCGGCAGCAATTTCACCGACTATGTTAATCAGTACAAAATGAATCTGGCAATCTCGATGCTGGCCCGCCCGCATGAAACGGTGGAGAATGTAGCGTATACGCTGGGCTTCTCCGACCGGGCTTATTTCTCCAAAGTCTTCAAGAAATACAGCGGCAAAAATCCGAGTGAATTCAAAGCGCAGCCGGGTGATGAGGGATTAGCCGGTGTGCAGGAAGAACTGTGAAGCTGAAATATCCAGAGTGCTGATGAGTAGTGCAGAACAACCCGAATGTATTTTAAGGAGGAGGAAGACTAATGAGCAAACTTACGTTTTTGCTGCCTGCCGAGGAAGTGCCTGTATCGCATGATGTGGATGTTCTGGTCGCCGGAGGCGGGCCTGCGGGCGTGGCAGCGGCAATCTCGGCAGCTAGAAGCGGGGCGCGGACACTGCTGATTGAGCAGCGCGGCTTCCTTGGCGGCATGGGCACTGTTGCCCTCGTGCCTGCGTTCTGTCCGTACAGCGACGGGGAAAAGGCTGTCGTGCGCGGCATCGGACTGGAGCTGCTGGAGCGGATGAAGGCCGGCTGCGAGCCGGAATTCCGCGAGCGCTTCGGGGCTGAGCTGGACTGGGTGCCGATTGACCCCGAGGTACTGAAGCGGGTATATGATGAGGCTGTCCTGGAGAGCGGGGCAGAGGTGCTGCTGCACACGGTGGCCAGCCAGACGGTGCTCGGTGAAGGCGGGCGCCAGGTTCAGGGCGTAGTCATCGTTAATAAATCGGGCCGGAGCCTGATTAAGGCGAAGACGGTGATTGATACGACCGGCGATGCCGATCTGGCAGCGCTGGCAGGCGCACCGTTCCATAAGGGCGGGGAAGCAGGCGAGCTTCAGGCGGCAACGATGTGTTACCTGCTGGCTAATGTGGACCGAAAGCAGTTCTTGCAATATTTGCATGAAAGCGGTGACACCGAGCAGATCCACAGGGCGGTCCAGCAGGCACAAGCGGATGGCCAGCTGCCGCCGGGACGGGATTCGGTATCCGGCCTGTCCTGGGTTGCCGACTACCTCGTCGGTGTGAACTTCGGGCATGTATTCGGCATTGACGGCTCTAAAGCCGAGGATCTGACGCTCGGGGCAATTGAAGGGCGTAAGCTGGTCCGCCGGCAGCTGGAATTCTTCCGGGCCTATGTTCCGGGCTTCGGGCAGGCCCATCTGGTCTCCACCGGTGAGCAGATCGGCATCCGCGAGACGCGGCGGATTACCGGCGACTATGTGCTGACTCAGGAGGATTTCATGAATATGAGCTCCTTCCCGGATGATATCGCCCGCAACAGCTACTTCATCGACATTCACATGGCGCGCAGCAGCGGGGCCATGCATATTCACCACCTTCCGCCCGGAAAGTCCCACGGTGTACCTTACCGCTGCATGCTGCCGCTGGGCCTTGATAATCTGTGGGTCGCAGGCCGCGCAGCTTCATCTGACCGGGTTGTCCAAGGCTCGCTGCGGGTGATGCCCAACTGCTTCGCCATGGGGCAGGCTGCAGGACTGGCGGCAGCAATGGCTGCCGGAGGTGACAGCCGGAGCCGGAACGTGGATGTTACGGAGCTTCAGCGCAAGCTGGTCCGGCAGGGAGCCTGGCTCGGCGAAGGATTGGCCGTACTCTGACTAATTTCGGGAGAGTGTTCAGAATGACTAGACTAGCCAAACGAGGCAGGCTGCCCCTGCTGGGTATGATTGGAATCCTGCTGTTCAGCCTGATCTCCGGCGTATCTGCTCCAGTTGCAGCTGCAGCAGGAACAGCCTATTATGTCGATCCGGACCTGGGCAGTGACAGCGCGGCGGGTACAAGTGAAGCGGCCGCCTGGAAAACGTTAAGCAAAGTGAACAGTATCACGTTCAGCCCGGGTGACGTAATTCTTTTGAAGGCGGGGGGCGTGTGGAATAATCAGTATCTTGATCTGCAGGGTTCCGGAGCTGAAGGGAATCCGGTTACGGTAGACCGCTACGGCACAGGTGCCAAACCGCGGATTAATTTCGGCAACACGGCTGTTGGCGGGGAAGGCTTCGGGGTCAGGCTGCGCAATGTCTCCTACTGGGAGATCAATAATCTGGAGATTACTAGCGGACAGCAGCCCACCGATATGCGAAGAAGCGGGGTGCTCGTGACGGGTGAAGGAGCCGGCGCGGGGAACTTCAGGCATATCTATATCCGCAATCTGGATATTCACGATATCTTCGGCACGGACCGCAGAACGGGAGGGATTAATGTCCACGCCCGGGGAGCCAACACCGCTCCGGAAAGCACCTGGGACGGCATCCTGATTGAGAATAATACGGTGATCAATGTAGCGGATACGGGAATTCAGACGATGACGGACGCTTTTTTCAATAGCAGCTGGAATCATAAATTCGACGCCTTCCGTAACGTGGTCATCCGGGGGAATGTGGTCGAGAAGATTCACCGGGACGGGATTCTGGTCAGAGCCAGCCAGTCGCCGCTGATTGAGTACAACAAGACGAAGTCGGTCGGGGAAGCTTGTGATGTTAACACCTCGATCGTCAGTTATCTGGAGGATATTACAGTTGTTGCAGCGCAGTGGGCTTACTATACTAAGGGTGCCGTATTCCAATATAACGAGGCTTCTGATACGCGGATGCTGGGGGGAGACGGCCAGCCGTGGGACTTCGATATTGAGGTGCATGACAGCATCTACCAGTACAACTTTAGTTATAACAACGAGGGCGGCACACTTCTGGTCATGAACAACACGAATAATAATATTTTCCGCTACAACATCAGCCAGAATGACAAGGACGCTAACGGGGTGTTCCATCTGGTGAACGGCGGCGGCAACCTGTATGTCTACAATAATATCATCTACCGTTCCGGTACGCAGAATAAGGCGCTGACCCATGCCAGCAATACCGGAATGGCTTATTACATGAATAATATTTTTTATAACGGGGCAAGCGGGCAATATACGAACAGTCCCAGAATGACGTATGACCATAACAGCTTTTACGGGCTGAATTCAAGCGTTCCAAGCGATCCCAATAAAATCACCGGCAATCCCGGCTTCGTCAGCCCCGGCACAGCTGCGGGACGTGATTCGGCAGACGGCTATAAGCTGGCAGTGACCTCTCCGCTGCTTAATGCCGGTGTGGCTGTTGACGGGAACGGAGGCCAGGATTATTTCGGCAATCCGCTCTACTACGGTGTGCCGGATATCGGGGCATTCGAATTCCAGGGAACGATTGTGCCGCCGGCCGTGCTGTTCCAGGACGATTTCGAGGATAATAACTACAGCGGCTGGACGACCTCCGGCGGGTCATGGACTGTGGCGGATGACGGTACGAAGGCTTTGTCGCAGAATTCGGCAACCGGGGAAGCGCTGGCTTACACCGGCGATGCGGCCTGGAGTAACTACACATACTCAGCTAAGGTGAAGCTGCTGAATGCTTTTGGCAATGCCGGCCTGCTGTTCCGGTACGCGGATGCTGCAAACTACTACATGTTCCGGCTGAATGATTCAGGCGACAAGGCGGAGCTGTTCAAAAAAACAGCAGGCACGCTGACGATGGTAAGCAGCGCCAGCGTAACTGTTACCCCCGGCCAGTGGACGGAGCTGAAGGTGACGGTCAGCGGCAGTACGCTCACTTGCTATGCCGGCGGCTCCCAGCTGATCCAGTGGACGGATCCGGCAGCGCAGCCGGCCGGGGGCCAGGTCGGCATCCGGATGCATTCCAGCACCGCCCGGATCGACGACGTTAAGGTTACGGAATAACAAGTGCGGTATAGTCTCCTGTCAAATTTTAATTAAAAATGAAACAATGTCTGCAAATTTGCGTAAGATAACAGCAAAGGGTATGGCCGCAATCCTTTCCATAGGTACTTGGCGGCTGTGCCCTTTTCCATTTAGGCTGGAATTAGCAAGGGAGGCTGTTCACTTATGAAACTCAGAAAACTGCTGTCACTGAAACAGTGGTCTCATATCTTCCGCAGTACCTGGCAATATATCATTTCCCCGGCGGTCTCCATAGGAGACAAGCTGCTGTTCACCATTCCGGCACTATTGTACTGGGTACTCCCCGACATCATGCCGTTTGTTCCCATTGATGATATTGGCATAACGATGCTGCTGATGGGCTGGTTCGTCTCACGGATGGACCGTAAATACCCGGCGCTGGGCCGCGCGAGATGACAGATTTGCGAAATATCCTGTAATCCCTGTTGAGGTATTTCAGTAATATGGTTGCTTTTACTAGCTATATTCCTTAAAATGAGTTATTGAGTATTTAAACTATAGATGCTTGGGAGATGGAATGTGATGAACGTCAAAATTACCCGCAATGCGGCTAAAGTGATAAAGAAAACCATGGAGCTTGAAGGCAACAGCGAGCTGAAACTGCGTGTAGCAATTACACATGCCCACGGCGACCATGCCCACTACGGCCTTGATCTGGACACGCCTAAAGAGAATGATGTAGTGATCTCCACCGATAAGGACATCGACGTTATTCTTGATCCGAACCAGCCGCTGCTGGACGGTGTGAAGATTGATTATCTCTACCTGCCCGAAGAAGGTTTCGTTATTACTAATCCGTCTAAAGGAAATCATGGCGATCACTAATTGCTCGCTTTTATTTTAAGGACATAAAGAAGGGTTGCTTCATGGCTAACGATATAAGAATATGTGACGAATGCAATCATATCAAAATGAAAAGCATTGTACCCAAGCTGCTGAAGATGGCGCCGGATGCCGAGATCAAGACAGGCTGCATCTCTTACTGCGGTCCCTGCGGCAAACGCCCGTTTGTGTATATTAACGGCCGTTACATCAGCGCTCCGACAGAAGATGAAGTGCTGGCCAAGGCACAGGCGTTTGTCAAACAGCCGGCAGTTAAGGAATAAGGTTAGTTTAGCATTACAACCTCCGCTCAGGTTCGCGGGGGTTGTTTTGTTGTGGGGGGAATCTGCTGGCACTGCGGGTTACGCGCATTTATACATTGTGGCGGAGGGCTCAGACGCTGGTGTCCGCAAGACCCTGCCATAGGTGAGTTCCCGTCAATTGACGTCTCTCATGCCCGTAACGCTAAGCTACCTACTCGAACACTGCTGCGTCCCGGCCAAATTTCTTGACTAACTTCATCAGAACCCGCAAGTTCCATTAAGCAGGCTAAATGCGGCGTTGGAGCGGGAAGTAGAGGGAGGGGATCTGTTTAAAGTTGCTTAATGTGCGTTGTAGCGGGAGGTTAGAGGGAAAGTCCCGCCAAATGAGCCGGATGTGGCACTGGAGCAGTAAGTAAAGGGAGAGTTCTGTGTAAAGTGTGGCAGTTGTGGTGTCTGAGTTAATGGTAGAGAGAGAAGTTTCCCGGCGTACCCGAATGTTACTTGCAAATTAAACCAAAACAAGCCTTAAGCCCGCAGCGCAGTATAACTGCACTGGAGCTTAAGGCTTGCTGCTGGAATGCCAGTTACCTAAGTTAGTGTTTAGTTACCTAATGTTGGAGTCCAATTACCTGAGTTAATATCCAGCTACCTAAGTTGGTATCCAGCCACCTAATGTCGGCATGTCGGCGCCAAGTTACTGCCCTGTCAGCACCTAACAGTCCGTCTACTCCCCGCCCTACATGTTACGCGGCGGCAGCGGTCCCAGGTATTGATAGTATTGGCACTCAATCCGTCCGTTATAGAGCTTGCGGCGCTTGTCCGCCTTGCGGCCGTAGTATTGCTCGAATTCCTTGTACGGGCTGATCGCGAAGAAGGACCAGGTCGGGAGGTAGAGCATCATCTCGCCGAACTGGCGGGTCAGCTTCTCGACTTCCTTGTCATTGCTGATCCGCTCGCCGTATGGCGGATTGGTGATGATGCAGCCGTATTCGCCTTCAGGACGGGCCTTGGCGGCGGCCATGTGCTTGAAGGTAATCTCACCGGCGAGTCCGGCGCTCTTCGCGGCGGCTTCGGCAATCTCGATCGCTGCCGGATCGATATCCGTTCCGGTCAGCTGCAGCGGGTAGTCATCGCGCACCGCGTCGAAAGCCTCTTCGCGGGCCTCTTCCCACAAGCGCTGAGGGATTTCCGGCCAGTGCTCGGACGGGAAGGAGCGGCGCAGGCCCGGTGCGATGTTCCAGGCGATCATTGCGGCTTCTATCAGGATCGTGCCGGAGCCGCAGCAGGGATCATACAGCGGGCGATGCCCGTTCCAGCGGCTGAGCTGGATTAGGGCGGCCGCCATCGTCTCCTTCAGCGGCGCTTCAGTGGCATGGCGGCGGTAGCCGCGCTTATGCAGCGCCGGTCCGGTGGTATCGAGCGTAATCAGTGCGATATCATTCAGCAGAATGACCTCGACCACATAACGCGGCCCGTTCTCAGGGAACCATTCGGTGCGGTACGACAGCTTCAGCTTCTCGACAATCGCTTTCTTGACGATCCCCTGGCAGGCAGGAACGCTGGTCAGCTGTGATTTGTGGGAGCGGCCTTCGACCGGGAATTCTCCGTTCTCGGGAATCCAGTCCTCCCAGTTAATCGCTTTGACGCCTTCGAACAGCTCGTCGAAGGTTTTGGCCGGGAACTGGCCCATTTTGACCAGTACGCGGTCAGAGGTGCGCAGCCAAAGGTTGCAGCGGCAGATATCGATGTAATCACCGCTGAACAGGACCCGCCCATTCTCGGTTGTGGTCTCATAACCCAGTTCATTCAATTCTCGTGCTACGACAGCCTCCAGCCCCATAGGGGCGGTGGCGATCAATTGTAATTTGCCCAAATGCTCTCAACTCCGTTTAACTTGTGGATAAATACGCAAAGCCAGTACAATAAGGGAAGCTGGTTCCCGCTTCTGAACCGTTGCACCGTTTAGTACGTTCAGATACCAGTATAGGGTAATGAAGGTCACTGCACAATGCCCGTCCATGGAACACAAACTATTAATTTTAAGGAGCATACATATGCCGAATCAGGAAGAATACAGCGAACTGCTGTATACAGAGGATGAATTATTAATTGAGGTGAAGAGAGCAATAGCGGAAAAAGACATGCCGGAGGTGTCCATCGCCCCTGGTTACGGCCGGCTGCTGACGATGCTGGTAACCCTTTCCCGGTCTGCCCGCATCCTGGAAATCGGGGCGCTTGGCGGCTACAGCGGAATCTGTCTGTGCCGCGGTCTTCAGCCGGGCGGAAGCCTGACTTCATTGGAGCTTAAGGCCGAATATGCAGAGCTGGCCCACAGCCATCTACAGCAGGCCGGTTTCGGTGATTCGGTTGAATACAAAATCGGCCCGGCGCTCGACAGCCTGAAGCTGCTCGAAGCACAGGGCCAAAAGTATGATTTCTTCTTCATCGATGCCGATAAGGAGAACTATCCGAACTATCTGGAAGCAGCGATCAGTCTGGCTTCACCCGGGGCGATCATTGCCGGTGATAATATATTCCTGCGCGGCCGTACGCTGAATCCGGAGAAGAACGGCCCGGCTGTCCAGGCGATGCGCCGGTTCAATGAGATGATTGCCGGCGATCCCCGCCTGACCAGCACCTTGCTGCCCGCGTATGACGGGCTGGCTCTGGCGATGGTCCGCTGAATTTAACGGAACAGGCGGAGCTCGGTTGGCTTATACAGCTTGAGCCGGACCCAGACAGTATTGATCAGCAGGAAAGCGCCGGAGATTATGAACAGCCCTTCAATCCCGGTATAACCCGCTAAAAAGCCGCCGATCAGCGCGCCGAGCATATTACCGAGCGCCAGGGTGCTGCTGTTGAAGCCAAATGCCCGGCTCTCCTTGCCGTCAGGCGTATAGGAGCGGATAAGCGCGTTGACGCTGGGCAGCAGCCCGCCCATGAAGACACCCATCATGAAGCGGATAATAATCAGCTGCCAGACGCTCGTAACGAAGGCCTGGGGAATAAGGAACAGGGCGGCGCCAATCAGCGCATAGGTCAGAATCCGGTGGGCGCCGACCCTGTCGCTGAGCTTGCCGAGCACGGGGGAAGCGATCATATTCGAGATACCGGTAACAGCACTGACCATACCTGCCCAGAAGGCGATATTCACAGCAGAGCCGTGGAGCTTCTCTACATAAATCGGCAGCAGCGACATCGGGCTGATCATGGCAAACTGCAGCAGGAAAGTAACGCCGAATAAGGCGGGCAGCTGCGGCACCTTGGCCAGCTCCTTGAAGCCTGCGAGTACCGATACCTGCGGAACCTGAGCCGCTTCCACCCGGTCGAATTTCTCCTTGACCAGGAACAAGGCCAGCAGCGAGGCCACGAACAGAAGTGCCCCGACAACATAAAAGATCGGGCGGAACCCGATCCAGTCAGCGAATGCGCCGCCGATCAGCGGCCCGAGAATCGTCCCGGCTACGCCGCCGGACTGCATGAGTCCCATAGCGAAGCCCATGCGCGCTTTGGGCGTTGTGCCCGAGACCAGCGCAATAGAGGCGGGATTGAAGCCGGAGATGGTCCCGTTCAGCAGGCGGAGCAGCAGAAGCTGCATCGGAGTCTGGGCGAAACCCATCAGGACGATGACAATGGCCATACCGAAGCTGGAGCGCAGCAGCATGATTTTACGGCCGTATTTGTCGGCCAGCTTGCCCCACAGCGGCTGAAAGATAAAGGCGGTCAGGAAATTTGCGGCAAAAATAAGTCCGGCCCACATTCCGATCGCCCGGTCTCCGGTCACGCCTAAATCTTTGGCGAGATACAGGGACAGAAACGGGGTAATCATAGTTAAACCGGCATTTACGAGAAATTGGCCAAACCAAAGCACCATGAGGTTGACTTTCCATGTCTCCCAATTCTTCAAAGTGCTTTCACTTCCTTTCAGGGGATTCAAAGCTAAATAGTTCACGAAAAATTTACATTATGTCAGTATATCATATATTTTAAACCGTGCAGTGCAACACTTGTCATAGTAATGTCATGGGATTGTCATTCCCTAATAGCCGAAGGAGTTGTTACCCGCTGGCAAAAGGGGCATAATAATGATATGTGTTTTAATAATCTATTAAATCTAATGGAGATCTTATCATGACCTACAACGACACTTTTATCCGCGCCTGCAGACAGCAGAGTACGGAGCACGTTCCCGTATGGTACATGCGGCAGGCCGGCCGTTATGATCCCGAGTACCGTAAAATCAAGGAGAAGTATTCGCTGCTGGAGATCTGCAGACAGCCGGAGCTTGCAGCGGAAGTAACCTTGATGCCTGTGCGCAAGCTGGGTGTGGATGCGGCCATTCTGTATTCCGACATTATGAATCCTGTAGCCTCCCTTGGTGTTAACTTCGACATTGTGAAGAACATCGGGCCGGTCATCGAGAATCCGATCCGGACCGCGGGAGATGTAGACCGGCTGAAGCCGGTTGATGTGGAAGGCGATCTCAGCCACATTCTGGAGACCATCAAGCTTTTGGACAAGGAGCTGGATGTGCCGCTGATCACTTTTGCAGGAGCACCCTTTACCATTGCCAGTTATCTGATTGAGGGCAGACCCTCAAAGAGTTATCACCGCACCAAGGAAATGATGTTCAGCCAGCCCAAGGTATGGGAGAAGCTGATGGAGAAGCTGGGCGACATGGTTATCGCTTATCTCAAGGCGCATGCCGCGAGCGGCGGCAAGGCGTTCCAGCTGTTTGACAGCTGGGTGGGGGCGCTGGCCCCGCGTGATTTCGAAGCCTATGTGCTGCCGACGATTACCCGGATTTTTGACGAGCTGTCACATCTTGATGTGCCCAAGATTTATTTCCCGGGTGTCAGCTCCGGGGAGCTGCTCCCCAGCCTGGCGGAGCTTAAGGCCGATGTCATCGGACTGGACTGGCGGGTAAGCCTGACTGAGGGCAGACGGAGAACCGGCGGCAGGTTTGCCATTCAGGGCAACCTCGACCCTTATCTGCTGACGGCACCAATGGACATACTGAAAGAACGGGCCAGGGAACTGATTGATGAAGGGATTACACAGCCGGGTTACATCTTTAATCTGGGCCACGGATTATTTCCTGAGGCTTCGCTGGACACATTAAAGGAATTAACAGACTACGTGCATGAGTATTCAGCCGCAGCGCTGAAGCAGGCGGCGGCGCGCGTGTAAATACATTAGGTGGACAGAGACAGCAAAAATTGCTGTTCTCTTTATTTTTCTTAACCTGGACATTATTCGCAGAAGGGGATGGATACTATGACGGCCAAAATTGGAGTACTCGTAATGTCTTACGGCACGCCTGAAAGTCTGGAGGATGTGGAGGCGTACTACACGCATATCCGGCGGGGACATGCGCCTTCCGCAGAACAGCTCAAAGAACTGAAGGACCGCTATGAAGCCATTGTCGGAGGAGTGTTCCCGCTCAGGGAGAATACAGACCGGCAGGTAGAAGCATTGCAGGCCAAGCTGAACAGCGGGCAGATTCAGTATATCTGCTACCAGGGACTGAAGCATGCCCGGCCTTTCATTGAGGACGGTGTAGAGGCTATGGTCCGGGACGGGATTACCCAGGCTATAGGAATCGTTCTGGCTCCGCATTATTCCGTGATGAGCGTTGGGACTTATATTAAGCGGGCGAAGGAAAAAGCCGATGCCTGCGGAATTAACATGGAATTTGTGGAGAGCTACCATCTGCATCCGGAACTGATTGATGTACTCAGCCGCAGGGTAACTGCGAAGCTGGACGAGTTCGAAGAAACCGGCGCAGTACGGGAGGATGTACGTGTATTATTCAGTGCGCATAGCCTGCCGGAGCGGATTCTTGCTATGGGCGATCCTTACCGTGACCAGCTGCTGGAGACCTCCAAGGCAATCGCTGCCCAGGCTGGCGTAGAGTCCTGGCAGTTCACCTGGCAGAGCGCAGGCAGAACAGCCGAACCATGGCTCGGCCCGGATATCCTGGATACGCTGCGTGAGCTGGGCGCAGCCCAGGTGAAGTATGTGCTGTCTGCCCCGATCGGGTTCGTGTCCGATCATCTTGAAGTGCTGTACGATCTGGATATTGAAGCGCAGGCACTGGCTTCGGAGCTGGACATGCGGCTGCTGCGGATTGATTCGCTGAACAGCGATCCGGCTTACATGTCAGTGCTCAGCGATGTGGTGCGTGCAAAGGCAGGCCAGCTTAAGGTGAAGCAGCCATGAGCGGGTCTGCCCGCAGAGTGGTCATTATCGGCGGAGGCCTCAGCGGCCTCAGCGCCGCTTTTTATGTCCGCAAGTATTACCGTGAAGCCGGGATTCAGCCCGAGATTGTACTGATTGAGAAGAATAAGTGTCTTGGCGGAAAGATAGAGACGCTGCACCGGGATGGCTTCGTCATCGAGAAGGGCCCGGATTCCTTCCTGGCCCGCAAGACGGCGATGAGCGATCTGGCCCGTGAGCTGGAGCTGGATCATGAGCTGGTGACGACCAATCCGAATGCCAAGAAGACCTACATATTGCAGCGCGGTAAGCTTCATCCGATGCCTGCCGGTCTCGTTCTGGGAATTCCGACAGAGCTGAAGCCGTTCCTGAAGAGCGGGCTGGTCACTTTCGGCGGGAAAATGCGGGCGCTGATGGATTTCGTGCTCCCGCCGCGCCGCAGCCCCGAGGATGAATCGCTGGGGGATCTGATTGAGCGGCGCCTTGGGACAGAGGTGCTGGAGAATATGACTGAGCCGCTGCTTGCCGGCATTTATGCCGGGGATATGCGCAAAATCAGCCTGCAGGCGACCTTCCCGCAGTTCGGCGAAGTGGAGCGCCAGTACGGCAGTCTGATCCGCGGGATGACAACCGGCAGGAAGCCGGCTGAGACCCACACCGGCACGAAGAAGAGTGCCTTCCTGACCTTCCGCCAGGGGCTGCAGAGCCTGGTGCATGCTTTGATCCATGATCTGCAGGATGTAGAGCAGCGGACGGGAACCGGTGCCGTCTCCATTAAGCAGTGTGCTGAGCCTTCAGGCAGCCACCGTTATGAGGTGGAGCTGGATAACGGTGAAGTGCTGGCAGCCGATGATGTATTCGTCACGGTGCAGAATTTCGCCGCAGCCGGGCTGCTCCGCCCCCATGTCGATGTCTCTGCACTGGAGGCAGTGAATTATGTATCGGTGGCGAACGTGGTTATGGCCTTCACGAAGAAGGATATCAATACCGAATATGACGGTTCAGGCTTCCTTGTTCCCCGTAAGGAAGGCCGGAATATTACAGCCTGCACCTGGACCTCGACGAAATGGCTGCATACGAGCCCGGATGACAAGGTGCTGCTGCGCTGTTATGTCGGGCGTTCAGGCGATGAGCAGAATGTAGAGCTGCCGGATGCAGCACTTGCTGAGCTGGTACGCAACGATCTGAAGGAGATCATGGGGATTACTGCAGAGCCGCTGTTCACAGAGATTACCCGGCTGAAGAATTCGATGCCGCAATACCCGGTCGGCCACCCCGGGCGGATTGCCGGCCTGCGCAGTGAGCTGGCCCGGAAGCTGCCGGGTGTGTACGCATTTGGTGCAGGCTATGACGGCATCGGGATGCCGGACTGCATCAAGCAGGCGAAGCTAACGGCCGAGCATGCCGCAGCAGAGCTGAAGCAGCTGCCTGAACCGGCAGCTGTCACGGTATAAAAAAACGGTGAGGCGCAGTTCCGCGCTTCACCGTTTTTTATATGTTTGGGGGGTGTTTTATAAGGAAGGGATTGTCATTTACAGCAGCTTAATCAGCGCTTCCAGCTCAGCCGCCAAACCTTTGGCCAGCTCAAAATTACTATTTTTTAGGGCCAGTTCAATTTCTGTTTCAACCGCTTTTTTCTTTTGCTCCGTTTCCAGATAGTCTCTGTCGAAATGGCTGGCATAAATCATCTTCCGGAATTTGCGCATGCTCATTTTTCGGATGGTCTTATCCTCAATGATCAGAACATAATCCATTCCGTTTACCACTGAATAGAAGTCATGAGAGATCATGAGGATGGCGCCTTTATACTCCTGGACCGCTTTCTCCAGCGCGCTTTGGGTATAGGTATCCAAATGGCTTGTCGGCTCATCGAGCAGCAGCACATCTGCCTTACTGGCAGAAGCTTTCGCCAATTGCAGCAGGTTTTTTTCGCCGCCGGATAATGAGGCTATCTTCTGGTTGAAGATTTCTCCTTCGAAGCCATAGTCTGCAAGATACGCTCTTATGTCATCATAGGCTGCAAATCCGGCGTCAATGAATTCTTCCAGGATGGTATTCGAGTCCTTCAGCACCTCGTCTTGCAGCTGGGATAAGTAAGCCACCTTAACATCGGTACTGATCTCAATTGAATCCTGCTTATTTCTGAAAATATCCCGGAGCAGCGTTGTTTTTCCGGTGCCGTTTGCCCCGATAATGGCTACTTTATCACCAGACTGAATCTCAAAGCTGACATTGTTAAGCAGCAGCTCGTCAAAGGCAGCGCTATAATTATTCACTGCTATAACAATGCGGTCTTCCATTTCGTTATCCGTCCCGAATCTGATTTCCGGCTGCTTAATATCAACGAATGGTGCTTTAATTCTGCGTGCTTCCAGTCTTTCCTGGAATTTAACTCTGGCTTTCAGCGCTCTCCCTCTGGAGGCTTCTGAATTATAGGTGGCGATAGCCCGCAGATTATCAATGATGCCCTCGTTCCGTTCAATTTCCTCTGCTTCGGCGAGTGCGAGCTCCTGCAGTTCAATTTTGGTTTGAAGCAGGAAGAAATTATAATCGATATACCGGCCGTCAAACTCCTGCAGCTCCATGTTCTCAAGATGAATAATTTTGTTGAAGCAATGGTTGAGCAGATAACGGTTGTGCGTAACCACGAGCAGAATTCCTTTGTGCGAATTAATCAGCTTCTTCAGCGCATTCAGATTCTCGAAATCGAGGAATACATCGGGCTCGTCCATAATGAGTAAGTCCGGCTGGTTAAGCATTTCCTTCATCACTTGAATCAGCTTGAATTCACCGCCGCTAAGGCTGGACACTGCAAGATCTTTCCGCTTCAGGAGATTGGCCAGATTCAGCTGCTTATGAATGATGCTCTCGAAATCATCCCCGCCCATTGCAGCGAAGGCATCTAAAGCGGACTGGTACTTTTCTAGTAACGGCTCAATGTCGGTTGACGTTTCCATTGCCTTGAGGATAGTGTCTATTTCATGTTGAATCTTAATAAATTCTTCTCCGATATATTCAAAAACGGTTGTTTCGGCAGCTTTGTCCAGCTGTGAGAACTGGCTTACATATCCGATTCTGCAGTCGGGTTCGATCTCCAGCCGCCCTTCGAACAAATACCGTTCCGGGTCCATCAGGATATCGGTCAGGGTGCTTTTACCGCTGCCGCTTGTTCCGATGAAAGCGCAATGCTGATTGTCTTCCAGTGTAAATGAAATGTTGTTATATAGCTCTTTTTGCGGAAATGAGAAGGATAAGTTTTGTGCTTTTATCATAAGTACTACCTTTCTAATTAGAGCATGTATTTTGAGTTTACCGTTGACAGACTAACACTTTTTACAACCAACATCAATCATTCTTATGTAAAGTTATGTACAAAAGCGAAAAAAACATTGCCGCCGGGCCAAATGCAGGATAAACCGTTAAGTTGTGCAGCCGCATCAGGCAGCTTTGGAGCCGTATGTAAGAGATATGCTATAATAGAAGCACTTTAAGGTTAAAGGAGATTATTTGCACTCATGTATCCGCCGAGATCACGCAAACAACAGGGTAAGAAAAAAAATAAACGCAGGCGCAGAACGGTCTGGGCATGGATTAACGTAGCGCTGCTTCTCATGATTACCGGTCTGCTGGCCTACTCATTTATGGATAAGCAAGAGAAGAATAGTGCGCCGCCGCCAGCAGCTGCTACAGTGCGGCCGCCTTCGCCGTCTCCGGAGGCCTCGGCAGCAGCACTTCCTGCTGCAGAGGAGCTGCCCACAGCCAGTCCGCAGATTACCGCTGAGCCTACGCCCGAGCCTACGCCTGAGCCGACGCCGGCAGTAACACCAGTGCCTGAACCGGAGCCGGAACAGCCTGAGGCGACCCCGGAGCAGGAGGACGATTCCTCCGGGAGTGATGGAACTCAAGGGACAGAAGGTAACGCAGGCGGCCTTGTCGCGGGCCTGCCCGGGAATTCCTCCGGCGGGACAGTGAAGCTGAATTTTGCCGGAGATATTATTTTTGCTGGTAAAGTGGGTGAACTGCTGGAGAAGAAGGGTTATGATTATTCATACAGTGCCCTGAACGGAATGTTCAAGCAGGATGACCTGACTGTGGCCAACTTGGAGACTCCCGTAACTACAGGCGGTGTGGGTGCCGCAAATAAGCAGTTTGTCTTCAAAGGTGCCCCGAAAGCGCTGGATGCGCTGAAGTCCGCCGGAGTGGATGCCGTCAATCTGGCTAATAACCATACGCTGGATCAGGGGGAAGAAGGGCTGCTGGATACCCTGGGCCACTTGAGCCAGCGGGGAATCCCGTATGTAGGGGCAGGGAAGAACAGCAAGGAGGCTTACTCGGCGCAGTATTTCGAGCGGCAGGGCATTAAGATTGCGCTGCTTGGCTTCACCCGGGTTATCCCGGAGAGCAGCTGGATGGCCGGTGCCAGCAGTCCAGGGGTTGCTTCCGTCTATGATAGCAGGGAAGCGCTCAAAGCGATCAAGGCAGCCAAACAAAAGGCAGATCTGGTTGTTGTCGTAGTCCACTGGGGCAAGGAGCGGATCGAGCAGTATGATAAAACCCAGCAGGAGCTGGGACATAGCTTCATCGATGCCGGAGCAGATCTCGTAATGGGCGGGCATCCGCATGTACTGCAGGGAATTGAGCCGTACAAAGGCAAATGGATCGCCTACAGTACAGGCAACTTTATCTTTACGCGCTCGAGCGTTCCGGCAACCTGGGAGACGGCAGTGTTCCATGCGGAATGCAGCAAGCAGGGGCAATGTTCCCTGAAGCTGAGCCCGATGGATGCCGAGCTGGGCCAGCCGGTGCCGATGAATGCGGCAGACGGCCAGCTTTTACTGAAGCGGGTGGAGTCATTATCTTCCGGACTGGTCAAGATCGGCAATGACGGCACTGTTGTTCAAACCGGAAAATAAACGTATACCCGGACAGATCCTACTTCAGCAGGAGGTGAGAGCAGATGATGAATAACCCTTGTGTAGCCCACCGGGGATTTTCCGGCAAAGCACCCGAGAATACGCTGGCTGCTGTCCGGATGGCGATTGCCCTGCCCTTTGTGAGCTGGATGGAGATTGATGTTCAGCTGACGAAGGACGGCGTGCCTGTAGTCATCCATGATTTTTCACTGGACCGTACAACCAACGGGCACGGCAAGGTGAAGAATATGGACTTTGAGCACATGCGGCGCCTGGATGCAGGGAGCTGGAAGGGGCGTGCTTTTCGCGGAGAAAAGGTGCCCTCTCTGGAAGAGGTCTTAAATCTGGCTGCGGGCAGACTCCGGCTCAACATTGAGCTGAAGACGAGCGGGGATATGTACCCCGGCCTGGAGAAGGCGGTCATTGATCTTGTGAACAGCAAGGGGATGCGTGAAGAAGTGGTGCTGACATCCTTCGACGCCGGAGTGCTGCAGCGGATTAAGGAACTGGACCCGCGAATACACACTGGGCTGATCTATGATTCCAGATACGGTGATCCGGCCCGGAAGCTGCACGAGCTGGGTTGCTCCCTGTTGTCCATCAGCTTCGACCGGCTCAGCCCGGTTCTGGCAAAGTCACTTGCTGATAAAGGCGTGAAGATCATGGCCTGGACAGTGAACAAAGGCAAGGAGATGCGCCGCCTGTCAGCAATGCATTCGGAGATTATGATCTGTACGAACCGCCCGGATATCTGGGGTGAGCTTTTTTTGCAGGGCTGAATGAATGAGCCAAAGCTGAAGCGGACTGTTATTTATTTGAGACGAAAGAGGGCTGAATGATCAATGGGTGGAACAGTGAACAACGTATACTGTGTGGGACGCAATTATGTATTACATGCCGAGGAGCTGGGCAACGAGGTTCCGGCAGAGCCGCTGATTTTCCTGAAGCCTTCACATGCTGCGGTAGCGCTGGACAAGGCGGTCATTGAGCTGCCCAAAGATGCCGGAATGATTCACTATGAAGGTGAGCTGGTGCTGCGGATTGCCCGTGACTACGTGCCTGGAATGACCGTCGATGAGCTGGTGGATGTAATGGCGCTTGGGCTTGATTTTACGCTCCGTGACATTCAAAGCGATCTGAAGAAGAAGGGCCTGCCGTGGACACCGGCTAAGGGCTTCAGGAATGCGGCTCCGCTCACGCCATATATTGCTTTTCCTGAGCAGGAAGAGCTTGAGGCTACGGATTTCACGGTGCGCAAGAACGGGGTAGAGGTGCAGCGCGGGAACGTGCAGAACATGATTTTTCCGCTGCAGAAAATTATCGATTTCATCGCTTCCCGCTACGGGCTCGGTAAAGATGATATTATCTTCACCGGTACTCCTGCAGGTGTAGGGCCGGTTGTTCCGGGTGATTCGTTCGAGCTGTTCTGGGGCGATAAGCTACTGGGCACCTGCCTGATCGGGTAAGCAGGGATGACCGGACTGCAAGTGCTGCAATGGATCATCGGGGCCGGCGGCGCGGTGCTGGTTGCCGGGGCTGCATTCTGGAAGCAATCGCTCAGCTTCTCCGGGATGCTGGCGGCAGTGATGATGGGAACCATCTATTTCGGGGCCGGGAACGGCTTCTGGTTCGGCATTCTGCTGCTGTTCTTCATCTCTTCAAGCCTGCTGTCGAAGCTGCATCATGAGAATAAGGCCGAGCTTGAAGCCACGTATGACAAAACAGGCCGCCGTGATGCCGGGCAGGTGTTCGCCAACGGCGGACTCGGGATGCTGCTGGTGCTGCTGAACGCGATTTATCCGCAGGAGCTGTGGGGATTTCTGTTCATCGGGGTGATGGCTACCGTGACCTCGGATACGTGGGCGACGGAGATCGGCACGCTGGCGAAGCGGCCTCCCCGGTCGGTGCTGACCGGCAAGGTGCTGCCGGCCGGAACCTCAGGCGGCGTATCGCTGCCGGGCACGCTGGCAGCAGCGGCCGGCGGGGCGCTGATCGGCGCAGCCTCCTGGCTGCTGCAGGCGGTCTCGGGCATGGAGCCGCAGGCTTTCCTGCTGCTTACGCTGGCCGGACTGCTCGGCGGGCTGGCAGGGGCTTTTGCCGATTCGGTCCTGGGGGCTACGGTCCAGCGGATGAACCGCTGCACGGTGTGCGGCCGTGAGGTAGAAGCCTCTCAGCACTGCGGTAAGCCTACGGTATATGCCCGGGGCTGGCGGTGGATGAACAATGATGCAGTGAATGCTGTCAGCTCTATTCTTGGCGGCGTGGTGGCGCTGCTGGTCAGCTACATATGATTTATGAAGGCCTGAGGAAGCCGGGGGCTCTTCATCGGATGAGTATAACATGGAGGAGGTGAAACGGTGGGCAGCGCATCTATACACAAGCATGCGGCCATTCTGGATGCTGCTTATGAGCTTTTCGGTTCAAGCGGGTTCTACGAGACGAAGATGTCAGAAGTGGCAGAGCGGGCAGGAATTGCCAAGGGAACGGTCTATTTATATTTTTCCAGCAAAGAGGAGCTGTTCATGGCTGTCACCCGCCGGGACTGTGAAGGGTTCCTTGAGCAGCTTGAGGGCAAGCTGAGCGCCAGCTCCGTCCTGACGGACAAGCTCTCGGCCATTGCCGAGCATCATCTGTTCTATTATTACGAACGAAAGCAGCATACGAAGCTGTTCTTCCGGGCGCCTAACAATAACCCTGAGCTGGTGGCTTACATGGCACAGTTCATGGAGGCTTACATGCAGGCGGTGGTGAAGGTGCTGCTGGAGGGCGGGGCAACCGAGCCGGAGCTGATGGCAAAGGCCTATATCGGAATGCTGGACCGGCTGAAGATGGATATTTTGTTTAATCCTGATTTTGCGGAGGCAGATGCGGATAAGCAGGCGAAATTTGCGGCCAGCCTGTTCATCAAAGGGGCATTGGGCAGCTTGCATCCGGCCATTGGAGATTCGTCCACAGATCAATAAGTGATGCAGCCAGACCTGGTTATAAAATATAAGGCAAGCGAGGACAACCGATGAATATTATGACTGTGGAACATCTCTCTAAGAGCTACGGGGAGAAAATACTATTCCGTGACGCATCCTTCGGGATGGATGACCGGGACAAAATCGGCGTAATTGGCGTGAATGGAACGGGGAAATCCACCTTTCTGAAGATTATCGCCGGGCTGGATACCCCTGATGAAGGAAATATCGCCATCGGCAACGATGTGCGTGTACAATATCTGGCGCAGAATCCGCCTTATGAACCGGGGAACACAGTGCTGCAGCAGGTGTTTGCCGGAGATGATCCGGAGCTCGCCACCATGCGTGAGTATATGGAGGTTATGGCGCTGCTGGAGCAGAACCCGGGAGATACGGGGCTTGAGGGCAGACTGGTCCGGATTGGCCAGGCCATCGATGCCGCCGGAACCTGGCAGCTGGAGAGTGAAGCCAAGACCGTTCTCACCAAACTGGGCATAACCTCGTTTGAGGCCAAGATGGAGAGCCTTTCCGGCGGTCAGCGCAAGCGCGTGGCGCTTGCCGCTGCGCTGATTACTCCTTCAGAGCTGCTGATTCTGGACGAGCCTACCAACCATATTGATACAGATTCCGTAGCCTGGCTGGAGCAGTATTTGCAGAAACGCCGCGGGGCGCTGCTGATGGTAACGCATGACCGTTATTTCCTGGAACGGGTAGCGGGCGTGATGCTGGAGCTGGACGGCGGCAATCTCTACCGCTATGAAGCCAACTATTCCCGCTTCCTGGAGCTGAAAGCCGACCGTGAAGAGCGCGAGGCCTCGGCGGAACAGAAGCGCAAGAATCTGCTGCGCACCGAGCTGGCCTGGATCCGCCGCGGGGCCAAGGCCCGCTCTACGAAGCAGAAGGCGCGGATTGACCGCTTCGAGAAGCTGAAGGAGAGCACAGGCGGCAATTCATCAGCCTCAATGGACATCTCTGTTGCATCAACACGTCTTGGACGCAAAATCATTGAAATCCAGGATCTGACCAAATCGCTGGACGGCCGGACCCTGATTAAGGACCTGACTTATATTGCCGTACCGCAGGACCGGGTCGGCATCGTCGGCAAGAACGGCAGCGGCAAGTCGACGCTGCTGAATCTGATCGCCGGCAGGCTTACGCCGGACAGCGGCGAGGTTCAGCTCGGGACCACAGTGAAGCTGGGGTATTTCACCCAGGAGCATCAGGACATGGATCTCAGCATGAGGGTTATTGAGTATGTGAAGGAAGAAGCGGAAATTATCCGTACTGCGGACGGCAGTGTAATTACAGCCGGACAGATGCTGGAGCGGTTCCTGTTCCCGCCGGCGATGCAGTGGACTCCGATCTCCAAGCTGTCCGGCGGCGAGAAGAGACGCCTGTATCTGCTGCGTGTTCTCATGGGTGCGCCGAATGTACTGCTGCTGGATGAGCCGACGAATGACCTCGATATCGGCACACTGGCAGTGCTGGAGGATTATCTCGACGAATTCCCGGGTGTGGTCTTCACTGTATCGCATGACCGGTACTTCCTGGACCGGACGGTAGATAAGCTGATTGCTTTTGAGGATGGAACCATCCGGCTGCATGTCGGTGATTACAGCGAATACGAGGAATGGCTGGCGAAGAATGTGCCGGCCGGCAGCGGGAATTCCGGTAAGGCGGACACAGCTTCCGGGCGCAGTGCGAATCCTGCAGCTGCGCAGGGCGGAGGCGATGCCCCAGCTGCGGCACCTGCCCGTGAGAAGCTGAAATTCACCTTCAAGGAGCAGCGTGAGTACGAGGGCATCGACGAAGCTATCGAGCAGGCTGAGCAGCAGCTTGTGGACATCGCGTCCCAGATGGAAGCTGCATTCGCCGACTCCGGCAAGCTGCAGGAGCTGGTAGAGAAGCAGCGTCAGGCTGAAGCTGAGCTGGAGCGTTTAATGGAGCGCTGGACGTATCTGAATGAGCTGGCGGAGAAGATTGCCGGGAAGTAAGGCGGTTTGCAGAAACGCGTTCAGCATCAGAGCTGAAGGAGCGGGTTCATTTGGGCAATGCAGCAATGAAGCATCTGGCAGAAGCTGTCTTCTTGCATGACGCCTCTCGCGCTGCGTGTTCTGAGGAATAAGTGGAAAAATGACATTTAATACTCCTGAAAATGCTAAGTTCAGAAGAATAGGTGGACAAACAACACTTATTCATCTGCCATTTCATGTTAAGAATAGAAATCAGGAAAATTAAATGACATTTATCCAATTAAATCAGATTGTTTGGCTTAAGGCACTTGAATACGTGGAGAATTTCCACTTAATTTACCTGTGATTCCGCCGGATTAGCTTATATAACAAATTTCAGCCCTCCGGGCGGAGCTTTAGAAAGGGAGGCAGCCTGATGACATCTGCACTTGAAGCTGCCGCAGCGCTGCGCACCTCCGGTCAAGCGGAGGAAGCAAGGATCTTGCTGCTCCAACTGCTGGACGGGGATCACCACAACGCTGAACTGTACTACCAGCTGGCCTGGACGCATGATGTGCTGGGTCTGGAACGGGAGGCTGTCAGCTATTACGAGCAGAGTCTCGCGCTTGGACTTCCTGATGAGGAACAGAGGGCGGGGGCGATGCTCGGTCTTGGCAGTACGTACAGGACACTCGGGGAGTATCCGGCGTCCCAAGCCATGCTGGAACAGGGCATAAGGGAGTTCCCGCTGCGTGCCGAGTTTAAGGCCTTCCTGGCGATGACCCTGCATAATCTGGGCGCGCATGCAGAAGCGATGGAGCTGCTATTGCAGCTGCTTGCTGATACCTCTGCTGATCCAGGGATACAGAGCTACAGCAAAGCTATCAGCTTTTACGCGGATAAGCTGGAAGAGCGGTGGGATTAGACACAGATCATTAATTCAACAGACCGGCACCGTTAATCAGGTGCCGGTCTGTTTTGTGACTGTAGGAGAGAGAGCGTCAGCCTGCTGCCCACGCACAGAATGAGTATAATTATTTCTTCCTTTGACTGAAATATCCGCTCCGGTCTACTATAAAATTACAAAACAGGTTAGCAAGTGAATTTATAATTGGACTTGCTTACATCAAAGCGGAGGGATTAACAATGGATATTAATAGTTCCAGAATTGAGTATAACGGTGGCTTCTACGAAGAGATTGGTGATTTCATTAAAGGTAATTACTTAAATTATGGATTTGCCAAGGGAACAGTCCAGGAAGTTGAATTCCTGATTGAAGAGATGAATCTGCAGCCGGATGCACGGGTTCTGGATATTGGCTGTGGACCGGGCCGGCACAGCCTGGAGCTAGCCCGTCGTGGAATTCAAACAGTCGGTGTTGATATTTCTACGGAATTTATTAAATATGCGAACGGAGCAGCTCTGAGTGAAGGGCTGAAGGCAGAATTCCTGGCAGCAGATGCCCGTGAACTCGCCTTTACCGGGGAGTTTGACGGAGCGATTTGCCTTTGTGAAGGCGCATTTGGTTTAGCCGGCAGTGAGGAGAACCACCGGAAGGTCCTACGTGGCGTGCAACAAGCCCTGCGGCCCGGATCTTTATTTATTCTCACCGTGATTAATGCCCTTAACGTGGCACGTAAAATTAATGATGAATCGCTATTCGATGCTTATACTTGTACAAAAGCCGATAAAGAAATGATTCTCAGCCCGGAGGGTGAATCCAAAGAGGTAACTATCTACACTACAGCTTTTACGTACAGAGAATTAGCAATGCTGCTTGAAAGTGAAGGCTTCGGGGTGGAGGCAGCATACGGCTGCACCGCAGGACATTTTGGAGCGAATCCCTTAAAGGTCGACAGCATGGAGATTATGATCGTTGCACGCTGTAAATAAAGATTCTATTCATTAACAAAAGCGCAGCATCTGCCTTCAACCTGGCGGATGCTGCGCTTTTATTTTGCGGCTGGGTCTGGAACGGCCGCCAATACGATTCTGCAGTCGGTGCTGTTTCCAGCGCCGTCTGTGCCCCGCCGTCTGCACTCCGCGGCCCGCGTCCCGCCGAGGCGTCACGCACCCGCGCCGCTACTTGCCGCCGGCCACGGCAATCATCTGCACGACCGGCCGCGAGTCGCCGGTCAGCACGGCCTCTTCGGCGTTCATCTGCGATGAACCGTCTCCGTCGAGGAAGATCCCCTCCCGTCCCTCGCCCGGGACGGTCTCCAGCACGGCGGCGCGGAATTCCGCCGCCGTGCAGAGCGTATTCGTGACGAGCAGCCATAGCTTCCCGGCCTGGTCATAGACCAGCCCGGAGCGCAGGCGCTGCTCGCCCTCATAGGGCAGATGCTCTGCGGCCGCCGCTGCTGCCCAGAGCTCTTCATGCTGCAGGTTCATGCTGATGCCGCCCTGCGCCCAGTAATTGCCGCGGTCGCTCACCGCCAGGTCGCCGCCTGCGGCTGCAACCTGCACGCTGAATGCTTCCGCGGCGCCATCCCAGACCAGGGTTCCCCGCGCATATTTCGCGTTGAACCAGCCCGAGCCGTAGCCGTGCGGTGCACCGTTCACCGGCTGGTCGTCCATGATGGCGATGGACAGGAGGTCCTCGCCGTAGAAGAAGCCGCCGTTAATCCCGTAGGCGGCAATCTGGCGCAGCGGCAGGCCGGCGCGCCGCAGCACGACATCCTCCGGGTTCACAGCCATCATATGGAGATGGATCTTGCCGGAGCTCTCCGCCTCCAGATAAGTGTAGCTATGAGGGAGGCCGCTAAAGACTTCCTGCTCGCCTGAACCGTTTAATCTCAGTACAATCAAGCTGCCAATAGCGAGTAATAACAGCACTCCGGCAGTGATTATCCACATTTTGCGCTGTCCGCGCAACTGGTGTATCCATCGTCCAATTTGAGCTTCCGCCAACATAAGCCGCCCCCAGATATCGTAGCATCTCCCGCAGACCCAAGCGTTGCATCACAACCGCTTCACTAGCTGCTAAGCTTAGTTCGCTCCAACATAAGCTGCAAGCAGCTTGGCTGTATTCAGTACAGCCTGCTTATGCGTGCGCTCCATGGAGTGGGAGGCATGCACGCCGGGACCGATCAGCGCGGCCCGGATGTTATTGCCGCCGCGCAGTGCAGCGGAGGCATCTGAGCCGTATTGCGGATAGATATCCACGGCAAAAGGAATGGCCAGCCCGTTCGCCAGCTCAATCAGCCGGCTGGTCATGGCATAATCATAAGGGCCGGATGAGTCTTTGGCGCAGATGGAGACATCGGTCTCCTTGCAGCTCAGATCATCGCCCATTGCGCCCATATCTACAGCAATCATCTCGTTGATCCCGCCGGGAATCCAGGCTGCCCCGTGACCGACCTCTTCATAATTCGAAATCAGCAGAGATAGGTTATGCAGCGGCTTCCAGCCTTCACGCCGGATGCTCTCCAGGAGCCCGAAGATTGCTGCTACGCTGGCTTTGTCATCCAGATGGCGTGACTTCACGTATCCGCTTGGGGTCAGAACCGCGCGTGCATCGAAGGAGATAAAATCACCGACAGCAATACCCAGCTTCAGCACATCATCTTTAGTCGCGACCACTTCGTCGATGCGGATCTCCATGTTCTCCTCGGCACGCTTGTAATCACGGGCATCTGCATAGACATGCACAGACGGGTGGCTGGTCAGAATCGTGCCGGTATAGGTCAGGCCGCTGCGGGTATGGATCATGCAGTATTCATTCTCAATACTGTTCATAGTGAAGCCTCCGACGGAGGTCAGGCGCAGCGTGCCGTTTGGCTTGATAGAGCGGACCATGGCTCCCAGCGTATCTACATGGGCGCTGATGCCGATAGTACGCGAAGGGTCAAGGCCGGGAACGGTCAGAATGGCGCCGCCCTTTTCATTCCAGGCCAGCGGAATATTCAGTGCGGCCGCTTCTTCAGCCACAAGTGCCATCACCTGGGAGGTGAAGCCGCTGGGGCTGGGGGTGTCGAGCAGTTTTTTGAGCAGAGTCAGTATATATTCTTCATTGGGCTGGATATTTAACAAAGGATGATCCTCCTGTTCGTTGTATGGGGTTATAGCTGGGATGAACCTTCGGAAGAGAAGGTATCATCAGGAGCACTTATAGAGTCCAGGCTGCTGCCTGTATCACGGAGCTTGGACAACTCGGCATTCAGGCCTTTGATCTGCTTCTGCAGCTTATACTGGCGGAAAATGCCATAGGAGCCGACTACCACGCCGCCAATCAGCGCACAGCCGAGAATAATCAGGATCAGCGGAATGCTGACCACATCGAAGCCGAAGTTCACCAGGACCGGATCTACGTTCATCACAGCGAACACAGCCGTCACCAGCGCAAAAAACAAACCTAATATGAGCGACCATTGCAATTTCATGTAACTTCCTCCTCGGGGCGGTATGACAGTATAAATCCCTTGCCCGTAAAGGGCAAGGGATTAAAGTAATACTAAACTTTATGCCTTATTTGGTCAACTGTTCCATCTGCTCGATCACGCTTTCGAATACGCTCATAGCTTCACGGATTGGTTCAGGTGTGGACATGTCGACGCCGGCCTTGCTAAGAATGTTGATCGAATAATCACTGCCGCCGCTCTTCAGGAAGCCGAGGTAACGGTCTACCGCCGGTTTGCCTTCCTCGAGAATCTGCTTGGCAAAGCTGGTTGCCGCAGAGAAGCCGGTAGCATATTTGTAGACATAGAAGCTGTTATAGAAATGCGGAATCCGCGCCCATTCCATCTCAATATCCTGATCCACTACCATATCCTTGCCGTAATATTTGACATTCAGGTCGTAGTAGATGGCCGAGAGATCCTGCGGTGTAAGCGATTCGCCTTCTTCAGCACGCTGGTGAATGATCTTCTCGAATTCAGCAAACATGGTTTGCCGGAATACGGTGGTACGGAACTGGTCGGCGTAGTAGGTGAGCAGATACATTTTCTCCTTCGGATCCGTCGACTTGTTCAGCAGATAATCCATCAGCAGGGCTTCATTGGTAGTGGAAGCAACCTCAGCCAGGAAAATCGTGTACTGCGCATCCCGGTATTTCAGCGCTGTATCTGAGTAGTAGGAATGCAGGGCATGGCCCATTTCATGCGCCAGCGTGAACATGCTGTTAAGATTGTCATTATGGTTCAGCAGCACATAAGGGTGGGTACCGTAAGCTCCCCAGCTGTAGGCGCCAGTGCGTTTGTTCTCATTCTCATAGACATCGATCCAGCCTTTATCGTAGCCCTCCTGCAGCACGCTAAGATAGTCCTCACCAAGCGGCTTAAGGCCTTCTTTGGTGATTTTCTTGGCTTCTTCAAAAGTGATATCCAGCTTGTATTCGTCCACCAGCGGAGCGAACAGGTCATACATATGTAGCTCGTCAACCCCAAGCAGCTTCTGGCGCAGCTTCATATAACGGTGCATCAGCGGCAGGCTTTCGTGGATGGTGTCGATCAGATTGGTGTAGACTTCCTTCGGAATGTTGTCACCATAGAGGGACATTTCCAGCACGGAAGGGTATTTACGAACTCTTGAATAAAATACATTCTTGTTCACATTCGCACTCAGCGTAGCGGCGATTGTGTTCTTCTGCTTGCCGTAAGTTTCATAGACGGCTTTGAACGCATTTTTGCGCACTTCACGGTCCGGGCTTTCCAGGAATTGAATGTAGCTTCCGTGGGTCAGCTCCACTTCCTTGCCTTCTTCATTCTTGACCTTCGGGAATTTGAGATCCGCATTGTTCAGCATGCCGAATACGGTCTGCGGTGCCTGAGCGAGTGTGCCCACCTGGGCGAGCAGCGCTTCCTCGGCTTTGGAGAGAACATGGGCTTTCTCACGCTTCATCTCCGTTAAGGTGAAGGTATAGTCTGAAAGGGAAGGGTCGGCGATGAACTGGTCCAGGGTCTCATTTGGCAGGGCCAGAATTTCCGGTGTGACAAAAGAGAGGGCTTCTCCTGCTTCAACGCCCAGCTTCTTGGCTTTCTGGGAGAGGGCCTGGTACTTCGGAGCAGCCGTATCTTCATCCTGGCGCATATGCGCGTACACGTAGAGGCGTTCAGTCAGGAGGGACAGCTTATCATCCAGCTCGAAGCACTTTTTGAGGGCATCCGGTGAATCCAGCTTGCCCTGGAAAGCCCCGGCGCTTGTGATAAGTTCCTTAACTTCCTTATACTCGGCATCCCATTGTTCCTCTGAAGCAAACATGTCTTCAAGCTTCCAGCGGTTCTCGGCGGGCACTTCACTTCTCTTAAGTAATTGTTCCATAGAAATCCTCCTCGGTTGGTGGGATGCAGCAGATCTTGTTCCTGCTTGCGGCTGCGCTGCCGAGAGATTCCCCGGCAACAGGCCAAGCGCCAGCAGAAGCGGGAGGAATTTGGCGGTAAAGGACATGACGGCAGCCTCCTGAAGAATTAAAGTCGGCTTAGTATGCCCTGCCAATTCCTAGTTCATTAGAATAAAGTTAGACGAGCAGACTGTAAATAATGAAGATAAATGCGAAGGCAATCAATATGACAGCAGCCAGTGCCATGCCGCGCTTCATGCGCGGCGGCATTTTGTCCTTGCTCATTACGAGTACGGCACCCAGGCACAGAACGACGATTACATAGATTACAAGGCTCTCGTTGTTCATGCCTGCTTACACCTGCTTGAAGGCAGCCATAATATTCCTATACTCTTCTTCATTATCTTTATAGGACTCTTTATTGAAGCGGTTGTTCACCCACTGCATCATGGCCGGGCGGCTCATGAAGGTATGTGTTTCTTCACCCCACTGGTCAGAAATTTCACGGAGGATAATATACCGTCCCTGAACCTCTACCGTCATCATATTCCACTTGTCTGTTTTGTATATTTCATGTTTTTTGATCATTATCATTACCACCCTGGCGATTTTTGGCTTTTGGCTCAATGATAACGCACCCGGGAAGAGAAAAGCAAATTAAATCAAGAATAAAGGGAAATGATGGATTGCTTTACAGGTATAGATGGAGTATAATGTAAGCATACGCCATATATGGCGGTATTTTTAGGAGGTTGTTCATTTGAAAGGTACAGTAAAATGGTTTAACGCAGAAAAAGGTTATGGTTTCCTTCAAGTAGAAGGCGGCGAAGATGTATTCGTTCACTTCTCAGCTATTCAAAGCGACGGTTTCAAGACATTGGATGAAGGCCAAGCGGTTGAATTCGATGTTACTGACGGTAACCGCGGTCCACAAGCAGCGAACGTAGTTAAATTATAAGATACGGCAAGGCAGAGCCTCTGTCAGCCGCAAATATATATATTTGATGCAGCAAGCACTTGCAAGAGTAGCACAACAGGCAACTTAAGCAACACACAGTTCTTTCGGGAACTGTGTTTTTTTATTTTTTAGGACATTATAGTTTCTGTCTGTTGTGGTAAGGTGTGTAAAGATTTCTGGATGGTTTTTCTTTGAATAACTTCGTAGTAGAGTAACTTTGTTGCTGAACGCAGCTGAAGGTTCACCGGGAGGAGTTGGAGTCTACTTGATTCCCGCGGTCAAAAGCTGAATGTATGCGGAAAACCGAATACTATAGGTTAATGCTATGCCATTTAGTTCAGCCATGCGTTCCCTGAAGGGACACATGGCTGATTGTTTAAGGAAACCGTTATTGTCTGCCTGCAGATTTTTTGCGGAAGGGCCGGCCGGTGCCGCCGCCGATATCCAGCAGATGCTTGGAGAAGAAGCCGGTGAAAGCGAGCAGTGAGAAGCCGGTAGCGACATAATAAAAGACAGTCCGGCCGGCATCCTGGAAGATCAGGCCGCCGAATGTGCCGCTGAGCAGTCCGGCGCCGCTGGACCAGACCACGGTGAAGATGGCCATGCCCGTCGCCCGGAGATGATCGGGGATAATCCGTGTAATATACCGGACAGCGGTTACAAAGTACACACCAAAGGAAACGCTGTGCATGGCCTGAATGGCAACTACCATGCCCGGCTCCTGCGTGAGTGCCATGAACAGAAAGCGCAGGGCGAACATCAGACTGGCGAAGGCGAGGAGGGGGAGCTCCTTGAACCGCTCACCGTATTTGCTCAGCGCAAAAAAAACAGGGATTTCACTAAGCGCCGAAGCCAGCAGTGCCCAGCCGATGACCTCATCGCCTGCGTTCATTCCCTTCAGGCTCAGCGTCAGGAAGGCTTCATTCATCCGGTAGCCGATGGCAAGCAGAAATACAGAGCCGAAGAACCAGAGTACCTCTTTTTGCAGCAGAATCTCTTTCAATCCTCCGCTTCGGGCCTGTTTGATTTGGGGCTGCCCTTCTGCAGCTTCGTCTTCAGGTGCCGGGACTGGTTCGGCGCGTGCAGCATCCTTCAGGCCGATGGAAATGAGCAGCGCGGAAACAACGACTACTATGCAGATACCAACACTGTATTCAGGACCTAATGCCCGTAATAGATAGCCGACAGTAAGGGCAAAGAAAGAGTAGCCGAGTGAGCCGAACACGCGGATTGCGATGAAATTGCGTCCGTGCCGCTGGGCAATTTTGATCGCCATAGTATCAGCAAGCGGATACACAGGGTAATAGAAGAAGTAGAAAACGGGCAAAATAATCATCACACTAGAGAAATCTGTCATTCTGGCCAGAATGATGGCGGTTACCAGTTGTCCCCCGAGCAGGATGGCGATGATCTTGCGGACTGCACCGATCCGGTCGCTCATCATGCTCCAGAACAGGTTGGCCAGGATCGAAATCAGCGGGCCGACAGAGTAGAGCAGACCGATTTGCGGGCTGCTGAAGCCCAGATGTGAATAGAACAAGGGAAAATACGATACTACCAGTACACTGGTGCCGTAAAACGTAAACATAAAGAACCGCAGCCAATTCTGATCGCTGTACCGGCTGCCGCTGTCGTGCTGCTTCATAAATCTGCACTCCTCCGGATATGAACAACATTATACATTTTATGTAGAACGGGTAATAGTATAGCACAAAGCCGGAAAGCCGGGTTTACCTAAATTAATGTATTTCTGAATCTTTCACGGTTTTGCGAAAGTGATTTTGTTGTTTGTACAAATACGCTCTGCATATTATAATAAATGATGATTTGGATAAGGAGACAACAATGTGGAGGCACTGTCATTGAATGAATTTGAGCAAGGCCGTTACCTTAGTCCGCGGGGTCCCATTGGACTGATGAACCGGGTCTACAAGTACGTGCTGCCGGAAGTGCGATCATGTCTTGATTTCTGGCGCCGGGATGCTGAAGGGATTCCCGATCCCGAGCTCCGCAGGCAGGCGCTTGCCAGCATTGAGACGAAACAGTTTCACTGCGAAGGCGGCGGAATTTATGCTGCCGGCAATTTGTCGATGAGACATATACTGATTCCGCTAATTGTCGCTTATCAGACGATCAGTGATTATTTGGACAACCTGTGTGACCGCAGTACTTCGCTTGACCCTGCCGATTTCCGGCTGCTGCATCAATCGATGCTTGACGCTATTGATCCTAAGGCGGAGCCGGTGAACTATTACGCGCTGCGCACCGAACAGAATGACGGGGGATATTTGTCCAGGCTGGTCCGCAAATGCCAGGAGATGATCTTACAGCTTCCGGGTTACAGTGCTGCGGCTCCAGAGATTCATGATCTGGCTGTGCTGTATACGGATCTCCAGGTGTATAAGCATATCCGCCCGGAACTCAGGGAATCTGCCCTGAAGGAATGGTGGGAGAAAGAAGGGCAGCGTGCCCCTCATCTCCAGTGGAATGAGTTTGCAGCGGCGACAGGTTCAACTCTGGGGGTCTTTATGCTTTTTCTGGCTTCCTGTGATCCCAAGCTGAGCACATCTGCAGCATCTTCCATCCGTGCCGCGTATTTTCCGCATGTTTGCGGGCTGCATATTATGCTGGATTACCTGATTGATCAGGATGAAGACCGCGCTGGCGGGGACCTCAATTTCTGTAATTATTATGACAATACTGATACCATGCTGAATCGGATCGCTTCCATAGTGGAGTGGGCCCGCAAGGATGTCCGGAACCTTCCCGAGACCTCAATGCACCGTATGGTCATCGAGGGGCTCTTGGCACTTTATTTATCCGATCCCAAAGTCAGCGAACAGCGGGAGGTTCGCACTGTATCCAAACGTCTGATGAGAAGAAGTCCGCTGACGAGACTGTTCTTCTTCGTAAACAGCCGCTGGATACGCAAACACATGTATTAGTCGCATTATATGCTGTAGGCTGCAATTTCTTTCTGGAATCAGCCGGGCGCAATTTTAAGGAGGAACAAACCGAATGTCAAACGTAAAAAAAATTGCAGTACTAACCAGTGGAGGAGACTCACAGGGGATGAACGCCGCAGTCCGTGCGGTTGTGCGCAGCGCGATCTACTTCGGAATTGAAGTGTTCGGCATTCAGCGCGGTTACCAGGGGCTGCTTAACCGTGATATTTTCCCGATGGATCTGCGCAGTGTCGGTGATATTATCCAGCGCGGAGGTACTATTCTGCAATCTGCACGTTGTCTGGAGTTCGTTAAGCCTGAAGGCCAGCAGAAAGGTGCCGATATCCTGAACGAATTGGGAATCGACGGTCTGGTAGTTATCGGCGGCGACGGCTCCTACCAGGGAGCGAACAAGCTGAGCAAGCTTGGAATTAAGACGATGGCTCTGCCGGGAACAATTGACAATGATATTTCCTTTACGGATTATACCATTGGCTTTGATACAGCTGTTGGCGTTGTAGTCGATGCAATCAACAAGCTGCGTGACACCATGTCTTCCCATGAGCGTTCTTCTATTGTAGAAGTAATGGGACGCCACTGCGGAGACATCGCCCTGTATGCTGGTCTTGCTTCCGGAGCCGAAACGATTCTGGTGCCGGAAATGCCTTATGATCTGAATGAGGTTGCTGACCGGATGAAGGATAATTTTGCAAGAGGCAAACGCCACAGTATCGTTATCGTAGCTGAAGGCGTAGGCAAAGGTGAAGATGTGGCACAGGCACTCAAAGACCGTCATGCCTCTCTGGATGCCCGCGTAACCGTTCTGGGCCACATTCAGCGCGGCGGTACACCAACTCCGGCAGACCGCAATCTGGCCAGCCGTCTGGGTGATTTCGCTGTCCGTAAGCTGATTGAAGGCGAGTCCGGCAAAGCATGTGGAATTATTAAAGGCGAATTGACGCTTACTGATATCGATACTGTAGTGAACACCAAGAAAGATTTCAATACGGATCTGTATGAACTGGCTTCCCGTTTATCCCAATAAGAAGCTGAGTAAGTACAAGCAGTACCTTCGTTTCTACACAACAAACCCGCCTGGAGACAGGCGGGTTTGTTGTGTCTTAAGTGCCTCGGTATTGTGCCTCGATAATTACTCTTATAGCTGCTTAAGCTTTCTCCAGTGAGAATCTTCTTTGCACTCTGACAAGCCGGGCAAGCAGCAGGATGGCTCCGATAGCCAGACCCGTAATCAGTCCGATCCAATAGCCGTATGCGCCAAGCTCCGTATAAGTTGCCAGCAGATAACCCACAGGAAGGCCGATTATCCAGTAAGCGGCAAAGCAAATGAGAAAGGCCGGATTGACATCCTTATAACCGCGCAATACACCTTGGGTAGGTGTAGCAATCGCATCAGAAATCTGGAAGAAGATCGCATAGATCAGGAAATGCTGTATTAGTGAAATGACCTCTGCTTCATCCGAATACAAGCCGGCAACATGGCTGCCGGCAAACAGCAGCACAAGTGCAGTGAGCAGTGACAGGACCGCTGCCGTGCCGATTCCCATAATACTGTACTGGCGTGCGTCCTTCAGCCGCCCGGAGCCCGTCTCAAAGCCGACCAGAATGGTCAGGCTCATACAGATGCTTAGCGGAATCATATACAGTGTCGAAGCGAAGTTGATCGCCGCCTGGTGGGCGGCAATGGTCACTGTGTCGAAGCGGCTCATCAGCAGAGTTACGGCAGAGAATACCGCTGTTTCAAAAAAGATCGAAAAGCCGATCGGTACGCCGATTTTCAGCAGCTCCTTGAAGCTCTGAAGCGACATTGTGTGAAATTTACGGAAGAGCCGCAGGCTTTTGAAAGGCTCAGCACGGTAGATGAAAACAAGGGCAATGATGAAGATTACCCAATATGTAATGGCCGATGCGACACCTGCGCCGACTCCGCCTAAGCGGGGGAACCCGAAGTTCCCGAAGATAAGCAGGTAGTTCAGTCCAACATTGACCGGTAGCGCAATCAGCGTAATGAACATCGAGACCCGGGTCTGGCCCAGGGCATCGATACAGCTGCGCAGTACAGTATATCCGAACAGCGGTATAATACCGAAGGAAATGGCATGCAGGAAGCGGGAAGCTATATCGCGCACTGCCGGCTCCAGGTTCATGAAATTCAGTACAGGTGACAATACCAACCCGCCCATTATAAGGACGAGCACCGAGACGAGCAGTGAAAGCCACATGCCCTGCATTACCTGATGGGCGACATCCTTGTCACGCTTGCTGCCGATGAGATGGGAGACGATCGGTGTAATACCCATCAGAATACCGCTGAGGCCGGTCTGGATCGGAATCCACAGGCTTGTGCCGATGGCAACACCGGCAAGATCATTCGTGCCGAATTTGCCGGACATATTGGTGTCGAAGAAGGTGATGGCTGACAGGGCAATTTGTGTAATCAGGATCGGCAGCAGAATATGAAGAAATTGTACAGCCTTTTGCTTAATGGAAGAGGTTTGATTCATCTTAGTCGTGGCTCCGTTATCATGTATTTGGATGAAAAAAACCCGGCAGATGCCGGGCTCTGGATCATCATTTAGTATCTCAATGTATCAAATAATGGCTGCAAGCTTATTGTTCGTAGTCCACATCAGCGGTGTAACGGTTGTTGGCATTCCAGAGCAGGAATTCATCTATATTCTCGTCCTTCAGGGCACGAATCTGATCCTCTACCTGCTGCTTGCCGTATTTGACATAATGTCCACTGCCGAGCCAGCTGGCGGTAAAGTCCTGAATCCATGGACGGATTACCGGTTTGTAGCTGCCGAGCGGGTTAAGCTTCTTATGTGTGTCGACCATTGAGCCCCTGATCGTGGCGTAAGGGTCCTTGTCCGGATCCTTAACATCGAACCAGCCGGTGGAGTAATGGCTCGGATAGACCATCGGGCTGATGACATCCACATTCTTGGAGATCTTGACGAAATCCTGGCCGATGCCTTCTGCAGCAGGGACCGAGGCGGCATAACCGAAGATATCGACGGATACACGTACACCGAGCGGTGCGAGCTCTGCTTTGGCATATTTGACAAAGTCGGCAATAATCTCAACGCGCGGACGGTCGCTCTTCGTGTATTTAAGAGTATCGGCACGTTTCTCAAAGCCTTCAGGGAAACGTACATAGTCAAATTGGATTTCCTTGAAGCCGAGCTTGACCGCTTCCTTGGCGATGTCCACATTGTATTTCCAGACATCTTCATTATAAGGATTCACGAAGCTGTCCCCGCCTTTGTTGGACCATACAGAGCCGTCCTTATTAACAAAGGATAATTCCGGTTTTTTCTTAGCGAGTACGGAATCCTTAAACACAACAATCCGGGCAATCGGATAAACCTCATGCTCCTTCAGTCTTGTCATCAGCTTATTGATGTCCCCGATGAACGGCTGGGGATGTCCGAGCTCCTGAAGCTCGGCATTATCTGTCTTGTATGTGATGTATCCGGCATCATCCTTAATGTCGATGACCATGGAGTTCAGATCCGTTTTGTCCAGCAGGTCCAGCAGCGTTTCCATCCGGGAGCCGCCGGCGCTGTAGGCCGTTACATAAATGCCTTTTACTTTGGGCGCATCAGGCTGCGGATCGGTGTGAAGCGCTGCGCTTGCGTCCGGAGTTGGGCTTGGTGAAGGTGCTGGTACCGCCGTGCCGCCGGCTCCGCTTGGTGTAGTCGCTGTTGCATTCGGATCATTAGTGTGTTCTGCGACGATGGGGGGATTCATGGCGCTCTTCAGTACTGCAGCCACATCGGCGTCGTGTCCGTGGCCCGGTACACCGACGCTTCCCAGGGCCATCATCAGTAATGCCCAGGTGATGTTCATTTCATATTCGCTCCCTTTATGTACATTCCCTTAAAGTATAAAGTAACGGATGCACGCAAAAAGAACAGACTTGTAACAATACCCGTAATTTTTGGTGTCATAAACCGCTCTTGTTGTTAATAAACGGGATGTACAGATTTTGAACCGCTAATGTAAAAAGTAAATGCCGCCCGGGACCGGAGCAAAAAGCCGGATCCAAAGCGGCAACTATCAAAACCTTCTTGCTTAAAGGCAGCTTGCTTAGTGGAGATACGCAGAATTCTGATGCTCGCAAATGCTGTAATGGATGATATCCATGGCATCTGCCGGTTCCAGAATACTCAGGCCGTCACGCAGGACAATAACTGAATTCAGTTCGTCCTGTTTCAGGAACGGTATCATATCGGGATACCACCTCATGACGATTGCTGACAATTTTACCGTTTCCATTTCCATAACAATCACCCTTTCCTTTTTCGAATCGAACTGAATTAAAATTCAGAATCCAACCGGAAAAACGAAGTGCCTGGAAAAGAGGGGTAAAGCACAATCTTCATGAAATTGATTAGGGTCCTGCGTGCTTCTAATATATCACAATTTTAAAATAAGCGCATTTTTTTGCAGCCCGGCCAGTGTCCCCGCGGGTTATCTCTTGCGGAATGAGCCCATTACCCCGACCGTTTCCACAATATTAACAAAAGCCTGGGGATCACTTGTCTTAATAATGCGCTTAAGCTCAGCCAGCTCGTATCTTGTGGTCACAGTCATTAGCATGTCCCGTTCCACATGAGAATAAGCACCTTCGGTTTTGATCTTTGTAACTCCGCGCTGCAGTCCCAGCAATTGCTGCAGGAGCTCATCAGTCCGGGTAGTCACAATATAGACCGTAACTTTGATGTGGCTGACATGGATCAGATCCACCACCTTGCCGCTCACATAAATGGATACCATGGAAGCAAGCGCCAGATTCCAGTTGTTGTCAAAATAGGCTGCAGCCAGAATGACCAATCCGTTCAGCCCGACCAGCACATTCCCGATCGGGAAATCCCGGTACCGCGTAATAATGGAGCCCAGGATGTCAAACCCGCCGGAAGATCCGCCTACACGGAAGGATATTCCGGCGCCGGCGCCTACGAGTACTCCGCCAAAAACAGAAGCGAGCAGCATATCCGAGGAGACCTGAATTTCTGGAACCAAGGTCATCAGCCAGGTTGTGGCTCCGACAGACAGGATGCTTAGGATAATAAATCTCCGTCCGAGCTGGAACCAGCCGGCAACCAGCAGCGGAACATTGAAGAGCAGATACATCAGACTGATATTAAATGGAGTGAAGTAACCGACCAGCATGGCCAGGCCGGAGACACCGCCGCTGAGCAGCCTGTGCGGGATCAGGAATAGATTAAACCCGCAGGCAATCATCGCAGAGCCGAGGATTACGGTGAGATAACTCCCGAATAATCTGAGTTTTAACAAGCAAATTCACCTCTATGTTTAATGTAAGTAATGAAAGTAAGGAATGTACTGGTATTCCTAAAGGAGTTTGTGATATAATGTATAGGATATTCTTGAGTAGGACGTTACAATGGTATTTTTGCATTGCTTAGAATGCGAAGTTACAGTTGTCAGGTGTATGTAGTAGCCTGATCATAGGACAGCTTTTTTGTCCCAATACGCGCTAAACCATGCAGGAAATACGGCATGATTGGACAGCCTATAAATGTGTTTACCGCTACTTAAGAATACAGACAAGCATGTGGAATGTCCACTGTATAGAAGGAGCATGAATAATTTGAAAACATTCGCAGAATTCGGCCTGGAGCCCAAAGTACTTCAGGCAATCACAGAACTTGGTTTTGAGGAAGCAACACCTATCCAGGAGCAGGCGATTCCGATCGCGCTGACCGGAGCGGATATGATCGGGCAGGCCCAGACGGGTACCGGTAAAACCGCAGCATTCGGTATTCCTCTTATCTCCAAGATCTCCCGGGAAGATGAGAAAATTCTTGCCCTGGTAATGACACCGACCCGTGAGCTTGCAATCCAGGTAGCAGAAGAAATCGGGAAGCTGACCCGCTTCAAGGGACTTCGTTCATTGGCTATCTACGGCGGGCAGGATATCGGCCGCCAAATCCGCGGACTTAAGAAGAAACCGCAGATCATCATCGGTACACCGGGACGTCTCCTGGATCATATCAACCGCAAAACCATCCGCCTTGATGATGTTCAGACAATCGTCCTCGACGAAGCTGATGAAATGCTGGACATGGGATTCATGGAGGATATCCAGACTATCCTCAAGCTCGTTCCTGAAGAACGCCAGACCATGCTCTTCTCGGCTACTATGCCTCCTAACATTCAACGCCTTGCCCAGCAATTCCTGAAGAACCCGCAGCATGTATCGGTAATTCCTAAGCAAATCAGCGCACCGCTGATTGACCAGGCTTATATTGAAGTTCCTGAGCGCCAGAAGTTCGAAGCGCTGAGCCGCTTGATTGATATGGAATCTCCTGATCTGGCAATTGTCTTCGGACGCACCAAACGCCGGGTAGATGAGCTGGCGGAAGGCCTTCAGAAGCGCGGATACTCCGCTGACGGCCTGCACGGCGACCTGTCGCAGAACCAGCGTGATGCTGTAATGCGCAAATTCCGCGACGGCAGCATTGATGTACTGGTTGCTACGGACGTAGCTGCACGCGGTCTGGACGTTTCCGGCGTAACTCACGTAATTAACTTTGACCTTCCGCAAGATCCGGAAAGCTATGTACACCGTATCGGCCGTACCGGCCGTGCCGGTAAAGAAGGTACTGCCTGGTCCTTCGTGACTCCGCGTGAAATGGATCACCTGCACCTGATCGAGCGCGTGACCCGTCACCGCATCACCCGCAAACCGCTTCCTACAATGGCAGAAGCTATTGAAGGCAAACAACGTATTACAGCTGAACGCCTGCTGGCAATGGTTGAAGACGGTGAGCTGAACGAATACAAAGGTATCGCTATTCAGCTGCTGGAGCAATATGACTCCGTACAGTTGCTGTCTGCAGCAATGAAGCTGCTTACTGGCGACAACAAGGATGCTCAGGTTGAGCTGACACCTGAAGATCCGATCCGTGCAAAACGCCGCGGCGGCAAGAATGACATCCGCAGCGGACGCAAGCCTAACGGCGGCTACGGCGGTAACCGTACCGGCTCCGGAACCGGCAGCAGCGGCGGATACCGCGGCAACCGTGATAACGCCAGTGGCGGCGGATATCGCGGTAACCGTGATAATGCCGGCGGCGGAAGCACACGCGGCGGCTACAGCAGCGGCTACGGTGGCAACAGCGGCAGCGGAAGCAGCTACGGCGGCGGCTACAAAGGCAACCGCGATGGCGGCGCAAGCCGCAGTGCTGAGGGCAGACCATCGTCACGCCCAAGCTCAAGCTCCCGTCCGGCTCCTAAGCGCGAAGATTTCGACAATTAAGAATTACACATAAGGGCAGTACAGAAGACGAGCAACCGCTAGCGGTTCTCGTCTTTCTTTTGCATAAAATTCAGTGGGAGCGGGGGAGTCTCCGTTCAGCAGCCGGGATGGATTATGGAGTCCCCGTTAAGGTTGCCTAGATGAAAGTGCGGGTGATGATAACAAGCAGAATGAACAATACAAGAATGGTGCCGGTGGAAGTCCAGGCTCCGTAGCCAACTGGTGTGGACATGGGGTTAACCTCCTTTAAACAGTGGTGGATGTGGTTACGTTTCTAATATATGGACGGATTGCTGAGCTTGCCTAGACACTTACCTATATTTCGTAAACTTGGGCGCTGGAAAAGTCCGGGGCAAAAGGGTATAGTTAAGATACGCAGTATGCGCTAGATAGACAGGAGGAAGGGAATTGGAGTTTAAAGGAGCAATGGGCGGTTTATACCGCGTCACGGAATGGATATCACGTATTGCCTTCAGCAATATTTTGTGGGCACTGTGTTCAGTTCCGTTTCTGTTTGCAGGTATTATGAAGATGATCATGCTGGGCTCGGAGACTGGCGGGCCGAATGAGCAGATCACACTCAACTGGATTCTTGGCGTGCTTGCGCCATTCACTGTATTTCCGGCAACGTCGGCTTTATTTACAGTGGTCCGCAAATGGGTGATGGGCAACACAGATGTAAGCACATTCCGCACTTTTTTTCAGGGGTACAAAGAGAATTATCTGAAAAGCATGCTTGGAGGGGTTATCTACACCCTGCTGTTTGTAATTATGTATGTAGATGTGACCGTATACATGACGCAGATGGCCAATTTCAAAATCGTCGGTATTTTAATGCTGGTGCTGATGATTATTTTGTTCGTGTCCATGTTTAATTTCTTCTCAATTGTCGTACATTACCAGATGACCTTCAAGGAAGTGGTGACCAACTCCATTCTGTTGACCATCGCCCGGCCGATCCGTGTGTTCTCCACCCTGATTGGTGCAGCGGTTCTACTTTATATAGGTCTGCGTTATCCTGTGCTTTACGCCATTTGTATTCCTACGCTGATTGCGATGCTGGCTTTCTTTAACTTCTTCGCGACGTATAATAAGCTGCAGCTGCAGGTAGAGAAGAAGAAGCTGGCTGAGGAACAGGCGGCGCTGGAAGCGGCGGAGAACGAAGGAATGCCTTCTGATGATGAGGATGAAGACGAGGATGAAAGAGCCGGTATTGACCTCAAAAAGAGTTAACATACCGTTAACAATTAGGCTTGAAGTTTTAACGGAATTTTATCCCAGTGTTAATTAAAGCGCATACAGGTTTACTTTTTCGTTAAAACGCAATATAATAGTTATAAATCCTGCGATGTACGTTATGGTTGCTCGTTGTTTTGAACCAATGATAATGTCTTGGGAGATCTACATGAAGCGCAGCTGAAATGCCCTGTCTATATGACCCGGGGAATTCAAAAACGACTTCTGCGGTCACCCACCTGCTCTAGCAGGTTCAGAAGACACTGCAGCCGGACGGCATAGGCGGGTTTTCTAATGTAATGACAAGGCATCCTGTTTCCTGCTTATTGCAGGTATAGGATGCCTTTTTTGAAAGATAAATGAATTAAACTGCCTGCGAAATTGGGACAGGATTCTGACAATGCGGGCGATCTGGGGCTATTTGCCTGGAGAAAGTGCGCTATGCTCTTTTGTTCCGGGGATAAGAGTGTTACACTTAGGATAGTGAACTTGGGATTTGAAGAGGGGGAAGAATTTTGTCGTTGAAAAGAACCTTGGTCGGTTTATTCCGCAGCCATGACGGGACAAGCGACCGCGCGAAAGATCCGGCACTGAAGACACGTTATTACAATCTTTCAAAAGACAAGGCGTGGGATGAAGTATCCGCAACGCTGAAGAAAATTCCTGGATTCAAAGTGCTGCATGAAGTGCAGTCTGTAGGGGAAATCACCCTGGAGAAGAGAACGACGTTCGGCCGTACACTGGATATTACAGTATCTGTACTGAGTACCACACCTGTACGATGTGCTGTAGATATGTATTCTGCCTCCAGAGGATCACTTGGTGATTTGGGGGCCAACTACCGTGTCATTCAGCGTTTGTACCAGTCGCTCGATAAGAAGCTGGGCAAATATAAGGCTGACTAAGCGAAATAAAGACTGTGCTTTTGGCTGTTAAGAGATTGTATGCGGTTTCTAAGGTGGACATAAGCTGCAGAGCACTGATAAATTTTATGGAGCAAATATACGCAAAAAGCGGAGAAGGAAGTCCTTCTGCCGCTTTTTTTCGGAAAACAGGGATTTATACGATTGTGTGCTTGTACTTACAGCAGTGCTTGTACAGCGGCAATAGCTGCCTCGTAATCGGGATGCTCAGCCATCTCACCCAGATACTCGACGTAAGCCAGCTTATCATTCTTGTCTACAACGAAAATGGAACGCATATCAAGCCGGAACTCTTTGATCAGTACGCCGTAGGCTTGTCCAAAGGCGGTGTCCTTATGGTCAGACAGGGTGATTACACTGTCAATGCCTGCAGCACCGCACCAGCGTGCCTGGGCGAAAGGAAGGTCCGTGCTGATGGTGAGGATCACAACATCCTCTCCGAGACCGGCTGCCTCGCTGTTGAAGCGGCGGGTCTGGGCATCACATACACCGGTATCCAGAGAAGGGACTACGCTGATCAGCTTAATTTTACCGGCGTAATCTTGAAGTGAAGCTTCTTCCAGCAGGTTCTTGCTTACCACAAATTGCGGTGCGTCATCTCCGGCCTTCAGCTCGGGTCCAACCAGAGTAATCGGGTTGCCCTTAAAAGTAGCTACGCCTGTTCTTTCTTGCGACATGTCCGTGGTTCCTCCTTGAATTGCAAAATTGGATTGTACTGCCACAATAAATTATAATCTTTTTAGATGCCGAATGTCGAGCGAGGCAACATACATAAAAGGATGGGTGCTATGATTTTCGTACGCTATGAGAATTGGAAAAGTTATATCCGGTATTATCCTGTAACCTGTGTATTGATTCTGGCCAATGTACTAATGTTTATCGTGCTGACCCTGAACGGGGGATCCACTAATCTGCATACACTGGTCAACTACGGGGCGACGGTAAACGTGAGCCCCGAGAAGGATGAGCTGTGGCGTTATGCGGCCGCTATGTTCCTGCACAACGGCTTTGCCCACTTGTTCTTTAACTGCTTTGCCCTGCTGGTCTTTGCTCCTCCGCTGGAGCGTCTTATGGGCTGGTGGAGGTACGTGCTGTTGTATCTGGCTGGAGGGTTCCTGGCGAATCTTCTGGGGGTTGCCGTCAGCAGCCGGGGGGATGTGGAGATTGGCATTGTCTCTGTAGGCGCCTCTGGGGCAATCTATGCAGTGTATGGGGCATTTCTCTACATTGCCGTGCTGCAGCGGAATATGATGGACGAGGGCTCCCGTAAGACGCTGTATGGCGTGCTGGTGATGGGGATTATTATGTCCTTTGCCACCCCGCATGTCGACTATATGGCGCATATCGGCGGGCTGATTGCCGGATTCTTCCTTTACGGGCTGATTATCCGCATATTTTCAAGAAATCGACGATAAAGAGGGTGTGGATGTGGAGCTTAGACAGCTGCAGTATTTTCTGAAAGTTGCCCAAAAGGAACATGTGACCAGAGCCGCAGAGGAGCTGCATGTCGCACAGTCTGCCGTAAGCCGCCAGATTCATCAGCTGGAAGAGGAGCTCGGTGTAGATCTGTTCATGCAGAAGGGAAGGAATCTGCAGCTTACACCTGTCGGCCAGCTCTTCCGCAAACGGGTGGAAGCGGTGCTGAATGAGCTTGACCGTTCAGTGGCCGAGGTGCATGAGTTCCTTGACCCGGAGCGCGGAGAGATCCGCATCGGCTTTCCGCATAGCCTGGGGACGCATCTGATCCCCACTATAGTTGCTGAATTCCGCCGGCATTATCCTCATGTGAAGTTCCGCTTCAAGCAGGGGGCCTACCCGTCGCTGATTAAGGATGTAATCTCTGGCGAGGTGGATCTGGCATTCATCTCACCTTTCCCGGAGAACGACGGCCGTGTTGCCGGGGATATAGTTATGACCGAGGAATTGTTCGCCATTCTGCCGCAGAACCATCCGCTGGCCGGGGAGCAGGTGATCTCTCTGGAGCAGCTGCGGGAAGAGAAGTTTGTCTTATTCAGCCAAGGCTACTCCCTGCGGCCGATTGTATGGCAAGCCTGCCTGCAGGCAGGCTTTAAGCCCCAGATCGCGTTTGAGGGCGGAGAGACAGATACGATCCGCGGCCTGGTTGCCGCCGGAATGGGGGTTAGCCTGCTGCCGGAAATGGCGCTATACCAGACCAACCCGCTGCAGCCTGCGCAGGTGCGGGTGGTAGAGCCGTCGGTGACCCGGACGGTAGGGCTGATTCACCGGTCGGACGGCAAGCTTCCGCTGGTAGCCCGTTCTTTCCGGACCTTCCTGCTAACTTATTTCAAAGATAGACAGCATAACAATACCCCGGTCGGCTCATAGCCTACCGGGGTATTGTTTTATCATTATGGGTTGCCTGCAGCTTAGTCGCGGTTGCCCACGAACATCAGGATCAGACGGATAAGCTCAAGCAGCGAGACTAATGCGGCTGCAACATAAGTGAGGGCTGCGGCATTCAGAACTTTGGCCACCCCGCGCTCCTCTTCGCTGCGGATGAAGCCCTGCTGCATCATGATACGGCGTGCGCGGCTGCTGGCATTGAATTCTACCGGCAGTGTGACCAGCTGGAAGGCGACAGCGGCGGAGAAGAAGATGATACCGAGACCGACCAAGTTCATGGAGCTGAAGAAAAAGCCGGCCAGCAGCATGAATGGTGCTATGCCGGAGGCGAAATTGACAACCGGGAACATCCGGTGGCGCAGCGTCAGCATCGGATAATGCTCCTTATGCTGGATGGCGTGGCCAATCTCGTGACAGGCTACAGCGACAGATGCGATGGAGCTTTCATAATATACAGGCTCGGACAGCCGGACAACCCGGTTGATCGGATCATAGTGGTCGGAGAGGGTTCCCCGAACCGGTTCAATAGGTACATCGTAGAGTCCGTTCGCATCAAGCATGCGCCGGGCTGCGTCGTATCCAGTCAAGCCATTCAGGTTAGCCACCTTCGACCATTTCTTGAAATTTCCTTTGACTCTGAACTGGGCCCATATAGAGATGATAAAGGCGACAAATATTAATAGATACATTAGGGGCATCATATGCTCTCATTCCTCCAAATTAAGTTTCAAGCTCTTACATTGGCGGGCTCTGCGTCAGCAGCAGCCGAATCGCTTCGATGCAGGCAACGCCCTGGGGAATCAGTGCTGCCAGTGCCCGGTTGGCCTGCCCGGGCTTAAGCCCGCTGATTACAGGCTCCAGCGCTTTGACTTCCCGCTCCAGCTGCTGCATCTGAAGCTCCAGCTGAACCAGCTTGCCGGAGACTTCGGCTTCCGGTGTTGCTGCATTCCATTTGCCCATCAGGGATTTAATCTCTTCCAATGTATACTTCTCTTGCTTTAGCTGATTAATACGTTGTAAATCGGCTAAGGTTTCATGTCGGTACAAACGGTAATTCTTCATGCTTCTCGACTCAGGGGTTATAAGTCCGAGCTTCGTATAATAATCAATGGTGCGTTCACTTATGCCGGCTGTCTTGGCCAGCTCCCCGATCCGGTACAGGGTCATATCTCCAAGTTGTCTCACCTCGCTGGAAGAGCCGGTTGCTGTAGCTGTTAATACAGCGGTGCTCTGCTCGAATTATTGATGCTGTATACCATAAATTAATCATAACAAATCCGAAACCGTACAGTCAAACGTCACGCTTACTTAAAGTATATGCCGGTCAGGCCTCGGGATATGTCTGCTTTAACAGCTTGTGTAGCAGCAGAATGAATGGAGAACCCATTACAGAGGGTGCTGAATATAACATAATGTGTCATCTTTATAAAGAAGAGCTACAAAAATACTGTTGTCATAAATATGTTGAGACTGGTACATGTGGTTAGCTGGATTGTTTATTGAAGGAATGAGGAATCATGTTAGGTATTTTGCAACTGATTTAAGGCATGTTTACTAATATAAATTAATAAAAATACAAAGAAAAGGAATCAAACGCGTTATTTCCAGTGTATGCGCTTGCATCATCGTAGGGTTGCCAAGCTGGATATTACCGCGGGTTATCAGCGGTTGGAGCGGAGAAATGCGATTCTGCGAAGAATTCACGAGTGCTGAAAAATAAATTAGAGCATTCAAAAAAATAGTCTTGTCAATTTACCTGACTTCTGATTATAATGACATTAAGAGTTTCACGCTTTGTTAGAAAATATAACATTGGGGAGTGGGGTAAAGTATGAAAAAGAAATTATTGATGATGTTCCTGGCCATGATTACACTGATGATCTACCCGGTCAGCGCCTTTGCTGCTGAAGGTCCGGCAGCACCGGATTTGCAGATCGGTCTGGACACGGCCTTTACTTTCCTGGCATTTATCTTAGTATTCTTTATGCAATCCGGATTTGCACTGCTTGAAGCCGGTTCGGTCCGGATGAAGAATGCCGGTCACGTTGCCGGTAAGACGGTATTGACACTCGCGATTGCAAGCTTGTGCTTCTGGGCATTCGGCTTCGGTCTCGGTTTCGGAAACGGCAACAGCTTCTTCGGAACTACAGGCTTCTTCTACGGTGGTGATACCAAGGCAGCATTGTTCGATAATGCGCTTGGATTCTCCGATGTGACTATGAACGTTAAATTCCTGTTCCAAATGGCATTCGCAGCGGTCTCCCTGGCCATCGTATCCGGCGGTATGGCAGAACGTGCGAAGCTGAGCGTATACATTATCTTCGGAATTCTTTTCTCTGTTGTAATCTATCCGGTTGTAGCTCACTGGGTATGGGGCGGCGGCTGGCTGGCTGAGCTGAGCATGCAGGATTATGCCGGTTCTACAGTAGTCCATCTGACAGGTGCAACTGCAGCAGTTGTTGCGACAATCCTGCTCAAACCTCGTCTCGGCAAGTTCAATAAAGAAGGCAAACCGGTAATTATCCCGGGCCACAACCAAGTGTTCACAGTACTCGGTGTAATTATTCTCTGGTTCGGCTGGTTCGGTTTCAACCCAGGTAGCGCTTTGTCTCCTATGGGCGGATTCTTCGGTCATGTTGCCTTGACTACTAATATTGCTGCAGCAGCAGGCGGTCTGGCTGCGCTCGTCGCTTCCTGGCTGTACTTCGGTAAATCGGATATTCCGGCAATGCTGAACGGCGTACTTGCTGCACTGGTTGCAATCACAGGTGCCTGCGCATTTGTTGAACCATGGGCAGCTATCATCATCGGTCTGGTTGCAGGTGCCTTTACCTTCATGACTTCCCAGTGGCTGGAGCGTGCGGGCCTGGATGATCCGATCTATGCCTTCTCTGTACATGGTATCGCTGGTATCTGGGGAGCTTTGTCCACTGGTCTCTTTGCAGCACCAGATCTGATTGAACAAGGCGGTCTTGTAGGTAAAGCAGGTCTGTTCTACGGCGGCGGACTCCATCAGCTTGGTGTTCAGGCGCTTGGTGTAGTCGGAACCTTTGTCTTCGTAGCAGCAATGTCCTTCATCATCCTCTACGTAATGAAGATGGTAATCGGCATCCGTGTTACTGAAGAAGAAGAATTGATGGGTCTGGATATCAGTGAACACGGTACTTACGGTTATCCGGAACAAATGAAGCTGATCACTGACTCTGAATCCAAACCCCTTAATTAAATTTATAACTTCTACTTGATAGGGAGGCGGACCGCGTGGCTCAGGTGGAGACTACAGATTGGAATAATGATGAAAATTATAAGTCCATCGCAACGGCCGGTTCGCCCCGGGAGCTTAAAGCCAGGCGTACCGCTTGCCAGCAAGTACTCCTGGAGCAATTAAACGTTATCCCTGTGGAGGAATGGATGTACCGGGTGAATGCAATGCATGATCAGCTTGCAGCAGCGGCGGTACGCATATGTGAGGCGCAGATGAAGGAGGCGGGCTACGGCCTGCCTCCTTGCGCCTATTCCTTTATTGTCTTCGGCAGTGCAGGCAGGCAAGAGGCTACGCTCTGGAGTGATCAGGATAATGGCTTGATTATTGAAGGGGAACCGGATGGTACTAAAAGAAGCTATTTCGAAGCCTTTGGAATCATGCTGTCTAATGTGCTTGAAACAGCCGGCTATGAGAAATGCGACGGAAAGGTGATGTGCTCCGAGCCGCTGTGGCGCAAAACGCTGCCTGACTGGAAGGCTCAGCTGGCGAAGTGGATGGAGGAGCTTGAGTGGGAGCCGGTCCGGTACCTGATTATTGCCTCGGACATGCGTCATGTAGCAGGAAGCGAAGCGTTATCTGCGCAGTGGCGGGAAGCGTTCCAGGCCGGATTCAAGGATAACAAGAAACTGACAATAGCAGTGCTTCGCAATACAGTGCGCCACAAGGCGACACTTAATCTGCTTGGGCAGGTGCTCACTGAGCGGTTTGGTGATTATGCCGGGGGATTTGATGTGAAATACGGCCTCTACATTCCGCTTGTGAATATTGTCAGACATTTGTCGCTCCTGCATGGAATTAAAGTTTCATCAACACTAAGGAGACTTGAACTGCTGGCTGAACTGGAGCAGTATCAGCATCTGGAGGAGATCCGTGCGGCGTTTCAGACTGCTTTGAAAATGCGGGTGAACACACCGTACACGGTAAAAGACGGGTTGCTCACCAGCAGTGATTATTATGCCGAGAATGATCTGAAGAATAAACAGCTCAGACTTGAGCTTCGGGAAGGCCTGCTGCTGGTAAGACGCCTCCATAAGGCGCTGCAGCGTCAGCTCCGGTCAGCGGAAAGGAGACAGCTATGAAGGAGCCGAACAAAGGCGGGGGATTCTGGAACAATTTGCGGCAGGGTGGTATGCCATCAGCCATCGCTTCCATGAGAGGCGGGGATTCCGCACAGCAGACAGCACAGCAAATGGCGTTCATCCGTTCCCTTATGCGCGAGAAACGGCGACCTGAAGTGCTGCACACTCCGCTTTCCGAGCTGGAGACGGTGATCTTTGATCTTGAAACTACGGGCTTCTCCCATCAGGGCGGGGACGAGATTATGTCCTTTGGTGCGATCCGGGTAGTAGGGGAGGAGATCAAGGAAGAGGAATGCTTCTATACGCTTGTAAACTGTGCGGCGGCAATTCCGGATACAATTACGAAGCTTACAGGTATTTCCGGGGAAATGACTTCATCCGCACCTTCTCTAATCGACGGATTGCATAATTTCATGTCCTTTGTCGGCCAGAGGGTACTGGTGGCGCACGGGAGTGCACATGACAAAGCATTTCTTAATGCAGCCTTATGGAAGACCTCCAAAGTTCAGCTCACTCACCGTGTTCTCGATACAATGATGCTGGCCCGCTGGCTGGAGCCGCAGCGCAGCAGCTATACGCTGGATGAACTGCTGGCTGTTCATGAGATACCGATCAGCGGCCGCCATCATGCACTGGAGGATGCCAAGATGACGGCGAAATTATGGGTCTCCTATATCCGTGAAATATCGCAAAAGAGTCCGGTGGAAACACTTGGCGATTTGTATGCCTATTTAAGCAGGGCTTAGCGGCACTTGCTGCAAGCTGTATGCAGTTGCTGAACCATTGCCGGTTGTCCGCTGAATGAAGAACCCGTTGAACACAGGCAGGCCTGAGCCGGCGCCCGGAGAGCCGATCAGATAGAGCTTGAATTCGGGTCCCAGCGCCGCCAGGCCGTTCAGATCTGCAGGAGAAGGCCAAGGGGCAGAGTTCGGGTGGGAGTGGAATAATCCGACGAGCGAGGGCTCGTGGTATAGTACCCTTATCCAAGCTTCAGGCTCCGGTACAAAAAAATGCAGCGGGTCAGGCGCTACGTTGCGTATCGGCACATAGCTGCTAATACACATGCCGCCCGCTGCGGCAGTGCCCAGCAGGATTCCGCAGGCCTCCTGCGGATAACAGGACAGCATATGCTTCCCCAGCATTTGCTGTACGGAAGAGCCCAGTCTGACAGACTGGGGAGTTCCCTGGAAGGCTGTCATATCTTCACCCCTCTCTCTTCATGGGATTTCGTCTTAGACGGAATCCTCTTTTTTTGTTGTTACGTTTGAATCTGCTGCAAGTGGGGGTACAATAGAGGCAAATCCCCATGTAAAGGAACTGAGCCTATGAGAGCAGTTCATAAACGGAATTTGACGATACTGGCTATAATCATAGGCCTGGCTATTCTGGCTATAGTACAGCGGAGCACAGCCGGGCCAAACGCAGTGCCGGTTATGCAGCAGCAGGCCGGACTTGAAATTGGTGCCTATGCAGGCAAGCTGGCTCCGGCGTTTATCCTGCAGGAGGGGGATAAACGCTATGAGGTCGGCGGTGACCGCGTGAAGCCGGTGATCCTTAATTTCTGGGCATCCTGGTGCGGGCCTTGCCAGGAAGAGGCTCCTGCCCTGAATAAGCTGGCGATGAAATATAAAGATGTGCTTGATATTTACGGAATTAATGTCACAAGCCAGGATTATAAGCCAAATGCAGAACGGTTCGTGAAGAAGTACATGCTGACCTTTCCGGTCATGTATGATCTGAAGGGCAAGGTCTTTGACCAGTATAACGGAGCGGTGTTCCCGACTAATGTGTTAATTGACAAGAATGGTGTAGTCAGCGAGATTATACTGGGGGTCCTGTCGGCAGAAGAGCTGGAGAGCAAAATTATTGCCTTGACCGGCTCCTGATGAATAGCTGTTATAAAGCCCCCCGGCGAGCGGGTCATCCGCACCGGAGGGCTTTTTGCCTGTATATACCGCAGGGAGAATTGTCAGTTCTCAGTGATTAACCAATCCTCTTGGCTCTTTGCTGGTTTCAATTTCCTGTTCAAGCGAAATTTGTCCAAGCAGGGCGTAACGCATGGAATCGACCAGGGCCTCCCAGCTGGCTTCTATAACGTTGCTGGATACACCGACTGTACTCCAGGTGTCCCCGTAGTCTTTGGATTCAATTAATACGCGGACCTTGGCTGCGGTCTGATCCTGCTCATCGAGCACCCGGACTTTGTAATCGGAGAGGTGCATATCCTTAAGCTGCGGGAAATAAGTCTGCAGCGCTTTACGCAGCGCATTGTCCAGTGCGTTAACCGGGCCGTTGCCCTCTGCTGCGGTGTACAGGTTCTCTCCGCCTACCTTCAGCTTGACGAAGGCTTCAGATACTACGGGCCGCCCAGCGGTTTTCTCTACCAGCATCTTGAAGGATTCGAAGGTAAACAGCTCATTCATCTCTCCGGTGGCTTCCCGCAGAAGCAGCTCCAGTGACGCGTCAGCACCTTCGAATTGATAGCCCTGATGCTCCAGGTCCTTGATCTTGTCAATGACCTTGCGCGCTTGCTCGCTGCTCGGATCGAGGCTCAGCCCCATCTCCTGGGCTTTGGACAGCACATTGCTCTGTCCGGCCAGCTCGGAGACGAGCACGCGTTGTTTGTTGCCGACCAGCTCAGGGGCGATATGCTCATAGGTCCGTGAATCTCGCAGAATAGCTGAGACATGGATGCCGCCCTTATGGGCAAATGCAGCAGTGCCTACATAAGGCTGATTCACCGGCATATTCACATTGGCCACCTCACTGATGAAGCGGGCGGTATTGGTCAGCTGTGACAGCGAATCACCAGGTATGCAGTAGTAGCCCATCTTAAGCTGCAGGGTTGGAATGATCGAACACAGGTTGGCATTGCCGCATCGCTCGCCATAGCCGTTAACTGTACCCTGTACCTGCCGGACGCCTGCACCGATGGCACTCAGTGTATTGGCAACGGCAAGCTCGCAGTCGTTGTGCGTGTGAATTCCGAGCGGAGCACCGGGAAGAAGTCCGGCTACGCCTGATACGATCTCCTGAATTTCGAACGGCAGTGTTCCGCCATTGGTATCACACATGACCAGCCAGTCTGCACCGGCCTCGCGGGCACGGGTAAGGACGGCTGAAGCATACTCAGGGTTGTTCTTGAACCCGTCGAAGAAATGCTCGGCATCGAATATAACCTCAAGTCCCTGGCGCTTCAGATAGGATATCGACTCGCTGATCATAGCCAGATTCTCTTCAAGGGTGGTCTGCAGTGCAGTATGAACATGGAAATCCCAGGATTTTCCGACCAGGGTAGCTGCCGGAACGCCGGCGGCAATCATCCGCTGCAGCCCCTCGTCATGTTCGGCCACGGAATTTTTACGCCGGGTGCTGCCAAAGGCCGTAATCTTGGCATTCAGATGCAGCTCCTGGACTCTTTTGAAAAATTCGATGTCTTTCGTATTGCTTCCCGGATTGCCGCCTTCAATATAATGGACACCCAGATCGTCGAGTTTTTTGGCAATCTTCAGCTTGTCATCCGCCGACAGGCTGATTCCTTCGCCTTGAGTGCCGTCGCGCAAAGTGGTATCGAAGATGGAAATGGACTTAGACATGAGTGTCCTCCTAAAAGTTTTGTGGGCATATACTTCTTTGAATGAGCTTCGCAAAACTGGCTTCGGAAGCATAGGCTTAAGTTTTGTGGGCATATACACGTATATGAAATGAATTTTTATATTATAGCATTTTTACGCGGGAAAGTAACAAAGAACTTTTTGCAGGATAAGTCCCGGACCTGCTTCGGTAAGTTGACCTTCCGCCAGGGGAGGGGTATGCTGAAATTAACACTTGGAAACCGAAGATAAGAAGGTAGATACCATGCAGGATGTGGATCAATATTATCCGGCAAGCGGCAGGGTTATTCTGCATGTGGATATGAACGCCTTTTATTGCTCTGTGCATGAGGCGGAGAATCCGGAGCAGTATAAAGGCAAGGCGACAGCGGTTGCCGGCAGTGTGGAGGCGAGGCGGGGGATTATTGTCACCTGCTCCTATGCGGCCCGCAGACTGGGAATCTCCACGGGAATGCAGGTGCAGAAGGCGCTGCGGATCTGCCCGTCCTTAATCCTTATTAAGCCGGATTTTCATCTGTACCGCAAGTATTCGGGTGCTTTCATGCAGATTGCTTACAGCTATACTCCGCTGCTCGAAGCAGTCTCCATTGATGAATGTTATCTGGATATTACCGGCTCCCGCCAATTCGGGACACCGCTGCAGATCGCCGGGGAGATACAGCGCCGTATTATGGAAGAGCTTAGCCTGCCGTGCTCCATTGGGGTTGCCCCCAACAAGCTGCTGGCAAAGATTGCTTCGGATCTCAAGAAGCCGAATGGGATTTCCGTGCTGCGGCTGCGCGATGTGCCGTCTGTCCTCTGGGATAAGCCCTGCAATGAAATGTTCGGCATCGGCGGCAAGACGGCTGAGAAATTGCGCAAGCTCGGTATATATAATATCGGACAGCTGGCAGCTGCGGATGAGGCGATGCTGATCGGGCATTTCGGTGTACTTGGCGCCTGGCTGAAGCGGGCGGGCAACGGGATTGACCACGGCAGCGTGAATCCGGAACGCGAGCAGAGCAAGTCGATTGGCCATACGACTACACTGCCGCAGGATGTAGTAGGGCTGGGGGAGGCGCGTCCGGTGCTGCTTAATCTCTGTGACCAGGTAGCAAGGCGGCTGCGCAAGCAGGGGCTGGTTGCGGCAGGGGTACAGCTGACGATCCGGACCCCGGATATGAAGACAATTACACGCTCACGCCAGCTGGAGGCGCCTACAGAAAGTGCCGAAGATATTTATAAGGCCGCCTGTGACCAGTTCGCCCGCCACTGGAAAGGGGACAAGCCCGTGCGCCTGCTCGGCGTAACACTTCACGGGCTGACCCCGAAGGAGGAAGCGGCCATTCAGCTGGATCTGTTCGATTATGAACGGCAGCCGAAGAAGGAGTCGCTGAATAAGGCGATGGACATGCTGCGCAACAAATTCGGCGAGAATGCCGTACTGACTGCCGGGATGCTGAGTGACAGTCATTCAGCGCGGCTGCGGAATCATCAGGAGCGCGGAACCTCGCTGCAAAAGGATAATCTGAGCAGTGCGGACGGTGAAGCTGACTGAAACAGGGAAGCTGCTGCTGCCGCCAGGCGCTGTACGGAGAATGGGGCAATAATGTCAACACTTTGAAAATTCATTGAAATTGTATTCTTTTTATATTAATATGATTGAAATAACGGGCTGCGATTGCAGGCTGTATTGTTTAACGGGAGGCAGATATATAATGGCTAAGTACACCTGGGTCGAAAAAGACACTTGCATCGCTTGTGGTGCTTGTGGCGCAACGGCTCCTGATATTTTTGATTACGATGATGAAGGTTTGGCGGAAGTAATCTTTGAGAACGACGGAAACCGCGGCTGCACAGTGATTCCTGATGATCTGTTCGATGATCTGCAGGATTCTGCGGATGGCTGCCCGACAGACTCCATTAAGATTGCAGATGCGCCTTTTAACAAAGAAGGCTAAGTCTTCATCAGTACTGGAATGTAAGGACCGGGTATAGGGTTAAACTTATATTTGATCCTTATATTTACATAAAGGCATCTCCTGACCGTAATAAATGCGGCTTGAGATGTCTTTTTTTGCTGTCCTGACCGATATAAAATATATATAAATAGATTGCACTATAAAACTTTAGAAAAAGGGGAGCTTGGAACGGCAGGGAAGCCAGTGACCGCCTGCGTACCGGATGTTCACCATGAACAGCAGTAATGAATGATCAAAAAATCCGGGAACAGCAGCGGCCGGATGTCTCACCCTTAAGCTGAAAATCATGTGCAATGAGCTGCCGCGCAGGTAAATGGACTGAATTGGCCACCGGTTAAGAAAGTAGCCAGTCACGTAACGGTTGTTCAAGGGACTAGCTGAGCGTTACGGACATGAGAGGCGTTAAGCCTGCAGAAAGGTACCGGAGTGCCGGTCTTACGGACATGAGCGCCGTTATTTCACCGGAAAAGCGGAGTTTGCCCATGATAAGCGGCGGATAAAGGCCGTCGTGTCCTTAAGTCCGCCTCAATGACCTTTTTTGAGCGAATAAAGGCTGTGGCGTCCGTTAAGGATCAGCTTGGGATTGTATTTGAACCAGACAGATGGCATTGGCCCTCTATAACCTGCTCCAACGCCACATTTGATTTGCTCAGCAGGTAATCTAAATCAACATATAGCTTTCCAGTTCAAGCTAAATAAATATTTATCCATTATCTGTTCCGGAGGCCAACGTGAAAAATACGCAGCATCTTAAAGCATATGTGCAGATGCACCCTGATAATAAGATGGCATGGTATCTGCTCGGCAAGGAATACTATAAGAATGGCCAGCAGGGAAAAGCCAACTACTGCTTCAATCAGGCCGGGGAAGTCTATGAAGCGTTTGAACACAGCAAGGTGCCCGCAGAGATGCTGAAGCAATATGAGGACGGGCTGCTGCAGTCTGCCCGGGAGCGCCAGGCAGGCAGGCTCAGGAAGCGCCGTATCCTGCTGGCCTTCCTGCTGCTGTTCCTGCTGCTTATTCCGGCTGCCGTAGCTCCTGAACTGACGCAGGATAGCCTGGCCGGACTTACTTCAAATAGTGCTTCCGCGCTGCCGGAAGCCCCGCCGGGAAATGCGGCAGAGGAAACGGCTGCACCGGATGAACCGGCGGGCCTCGCCTTCACGGCTGCCGGCACGGATGCAGTGTCCGGCAGCCAGGGGCTGGCCGGCATCCTGCAGAGTGCGCAGACACCTTCAGCCACGGCGATGCTTGGCATGAAGCGTTCCGGAAAGTGGCTGATATGGACCAAGGGTCTGCCGCTTGCAGCTACAATCGAGAAGAGCAGGGAGGGACGGGTAACCTACCAGTCCTATAATCCTGCAGCCTGTGACTGCCAGCCGCCGGATGCGGAGGGGATTAAGCAGCAGGCCGCCAGCTGGCAGGAGCAGCAGGAGGAGCTTGCCGTGCTATGGAGTGCTGTGCGTACATATAAGAACAGCAAAGGGGCGCTTCCGAAATCGCTGGAGCAGCTGGTCCAGCCGTTCCCGGCGAACTGGCTGGGTGCGGTGACGCCGCTGATGAAAGAGGAATTCGCCCCGCTCCGCAGTGCGGCGGCAGGGCTTGGCCTGCCTGCACCGCAAGGCACGGCTGCTCCGGCTGCCGGTGCTTCCGGGCAAGGGCAGACGGGTACAGGCATACCGGCAGCAGTTAACGGAGCAGGCGGGGGCGGACAGCCCTTTTTTACCGGACCGCTTACTATTATTATAGATAAACAAAAACACCGCCTGGCTCTGACCAGCGGCAGCATTATTCTGCGGAACTATGAAGTCGGGCTTGGCGGTGAACGCACACCGGAAGGGAACTTCGTTATTTCGGACAAGGTGGTCAACCCGAACGGACGCGATAACGGGGAATTCGGCAGCCGCGGCATGCAGCTATCGGACAGCAATTATGCGATACACGGGACCAATGATCAGGACAGTATCGGCAAGGATGAATCGCTGGGCTGCATACGGATGAACCGCAAGGATGTTGAGGAGCTGTTTGCCATGGCCCCGATGGGTACCAAGGTGCAGATTAGTAAAGGGGTTCTGCCTGAGGAGCTGGTAATCCCGGATGACCGGTTCCCTGACGATACGTCTCCAAATCAGACCAACCCCCATAAAGTGTACCATTGGTTAAATTAGTTTCCGGCTACGATAAATAATACAACTATGAGCGCAATCAGCAGTACCAGGCTTGCACTAATCCAGAGGATTGCTTTGCGGTTCACTTCTTCTTTTTTCTGCTGCAGGGTAGGTGGTTTGCGTTTAGTGGACATATCGTCATCCTTCTTTCTCTCTTTATCTGTGATTACCCTTACATTGTAATGCGTTTGCAGGAAAATTACTATACTCTGCGGACAGGCTGCGAACAAACTGCCCGGCAAAAAACTTTTCTTTTGTCCCGGAAACGGCTAAAATTAAGAAGAGACATATAGATACGGGAGTCGCAGTAGGTATTAAGGTTCCCTTAAAGGAGCGAGAACGGTGCTGTATCGACATTTTGGTAAACCAATTTTCTTTAAAATGGACCCCGAGAAGGCGCATCATCTCGTCATAGGCGGACTGAATAAGGCGGATCTGGTTCCGGGCGGAAGTGCGGCAATGCGCCTCATGTACGGTGTTCCGGAGACAGGCGATCTTGCGGTTGACCTGTTTGGTGTACATTTCCCCACTCCGGTAGGCTTGGCAGCCGGGCTGGATAAAAATGCGGAAGCCATCGGCGGATTCTCTTCCATAGGCTTTGGATTCATGGAAGTAGGCACGGTGACGCCGCTGGGACAGCCGGGCAATGACAGCCCGCGGCTGTTCAGGCTGTTGCCTGACAAGGCGCTCATCAACCGGATGGGCTTCAATAATGAAGGCGCTGAAGCGATGGCTGCACGTCTGAATGCGCTGAAGAAGCGCCGGATTCCGGTAGCCGTCAATATCGGCAAGAACAAGACCACCCCGAACGAGCTCGCGCATGAGGATTACCGCCAGTGTATCCGTACGCTATATCCGTACGGTGATTTTTTTGTGGTCAATATCAGCTCGCCGAATACTCCGGATCTGCGGAGTCTCCAGCATGGCAGCGAGCTCTCGCACCTGCTGAGCCAGGTCAACGAGGAGATGAGGCTGCAGCGGGAGAAGACGGGTAATGCCAAAGGGCTGCTGGTAAAGATTGCTCCCGATGTCAGCGACGCTGAGCTGGAATATATGGTACATACGATATCGGAAGCTGGGATGGACGGTGTGATTGCCACGAATACAACGCTGGTCCGTGAAGGGCTGAAGAGTGATAAAGCGGGGGAAACGGGAGGACTCAGCGGCCAGCCGCTGCGCGACCGCTCTACGGAGATTATCCGCAGGATCTACAGCCAGACCGGCGGCAAGCTGCCGATTATCGGGTCTGGCGGGATTTTTACCGCTCGCGATGCATACGACAAAATCCGGGCAGGCGCAAGCCTGGTCGAAATTTATACAGCACTCATCTATGAAGGGCCGGAGGTAAACCGCAAAGTGCATGCCGGTTTGCGGCAGCTGCTGCGGCGGGACGGTTTCCGTCATATCCTAGAAGCGGTGGGCGCTGATCATCACTGAAGGATGAATGGACAGGAGGACAAGGCGATGGACGTCAGGGACTGGGGAACTTTTTTACTTCCATATGAACAGACTGTGGAGGAATTGAAGGTTAAATTTAAGACAATGCGCTCGGAACTTAAGAAGAGGGAAGAATATACCCCGATCGAGTTCGTAACGGGACGCGTGAAGCGGCTGTCGAGCATACTCGAAAAGGCCAAGCGGTTAAACGTAAAAATGGAGGATCTGGAAACGGGCATTGAGGATATCGCCGGCATTCGCATCATGTGCCAGTTCGTCGAGGATATCCGCAGAGTGGCGGAATATATCCGTGCCCGCAAGGACCTTGAAGTGTTATATGAGAAGGATTATATCACCAACTATAAGGAAAGCGGCTACCGCAGCTTCCATATGATCATCAGATATCCGGTGCAGACGGCGCTCGGACAAAAGATTGTACTTGCCGAGATTCAGATCCGCACACTGGCGATGAACTTCTGGGCAACCATCGAGCATTCGCTGAATTATAAATACCGCGAGAGTCTCCCGGATGAAATGCGGGTACGCCTCAAGACGGCAGCGGAAGCAGCCTCGATCCTCGACAGCGAGATGTCCAGCATCCGCGAAGAGATTCTGGAAGCCCAGAAGACCTTCGAGGAGAATTCAAATATGACAACTCAACTGCTGAAGGCTATCCACCAGTTGTACTTCTATCACCTTGTGAATGAGGCAATTGAGAGCCAGGAGCGGTTCAATGCCATCTGGCAGGCACAGGATATGGATGCGATGAAGGAACTGTTGGATCATGTGCGGGAGCTGCTCGGCAATGCCAAGAAGGGCAGTCAGCCGGATGGCCTTTGAGCCGCTGTATCTGGCCTATCTCATTTACTTTAACCGGGACAGGGATTATTTCGAATGTCATGAAGTGCTTGAGGAATTATGGCTGGAGCAGCAGCGTGACCCGCTATACAAAGCATTGCTGCAGGTAGCCGTAGGCTTGTATCATTTCCGGAACGGCAATGTGCGCGGTGCTCTGATTATGCTGAAGCAGTCAAGTGAGGTGCTGCGCGGCTACCCGCCGGTTACACTGGGGATTGATCTGGAGGGGCTGGCCCGGGCAGCGGGAGAGTATGCTGACCGGCTTGAGCAATATCACGGGCATCCCTTCACCTATTATGATCTGACGATCCGGCTAGTGGACCCGGTGCTGGAAGAGGCAGTCAGAGCAGCTTCAGGGTCTATTGCGCCGCAGCTTCCCCAGCGCCGCGGACCGCAGCGGCCGGAGCGGGCTAAGCGCAATCAGAATGAATGAATACTGGCCGTGAGCCGGATATATAATAGTGATTTCAAATTGGGGAAGAAAGACAAGAGTTTACATGTTTCGGGGCCCCCGCAAAGTACCTGAGTAATCATCAGCGCGAAAGCCCCACTTTGTGGGGTTATTTTGTTATTGAGCAGGAGGAAGACATCATGGCAGCACAACTGCCCGGAACTTTCATGGAACGCATGAAGGCATTGCTGGGAAATGAGTATGAAGCTTATGTTGATACCTATAATCAAGCACCTTACGGGGGAATCCGCGTCAATACGCTGAAGATATCAGTGGATGAGCTGCGGGAGCGCTCGCCCTTTGTGCTTGAGCCTATTCCCTGGTGCCCGTCCGGCTTCTATACGGAAGTGGGGGAGAGACCCGGCAAGCATCCGTATTATCATGCCGGGCTCTATTATATCCAGGAGCCGAGTGCAATGGCTCCGGTCGAGCTGCTGGATGTACAGCCGGGACACCGTGTGCTGGATCTGTGCGCTGCACCGGGCGGCAAGTCTACACAGATTGCAGCCAAGCTGCAGGGTGAGGGCCTGTTGATCAGCAATGATCTGCACCCGGAGCGGACCAAGGCGCTGGCCAAGAATCTTGAGCTCTATGGTGTCCGTAACGGAATTGTGCTGAATGAGAGTCCGGAGCGGATCGCTGCAGCCTTCCCGGGATTCTTCAACCGGATTCTGATTGATGCGCCGTGTTCGGGTGAAGGCATGTTCCGTAAGGACGAAGATATGGTGAAGCAGTGGGAGCCGGGAACACCGGCCAAATATGCGGAGATGCAGCGGGAGATTCTGAGATCCGCAGCGGCAGCGCTGCAGCCGGGCGGAACGATGGTCTATTCAACCTGTACCTTCGCGCTGGAAGAGAATGAGGAGATGATTGCGGAATTTCTGTCTGCATATCCGCAGTACTCGCTGGTTCCTGTCCCCGGAACTGGTTCATTTACTGCGGGATTAGGCCCCTTGCCCGGTGCCGCGCGGCTGTGGCCGCATAAGGTTAAAGGCGAAGGGCATTTCATGGCGGTGCTGCGGCATGACGGAAGCCTGAATATAGCCGCAGAGGTAGACAGCGGAAGAGAACAGGCCCTCGCAGCAGCTCCGCGTGCCCGAGGGGCCAGAGAAGCTTCCCCTGCCAAAGCACCGGCCGGTAAGGGCGAAAGCGGGCGAAGCGGTAAGGGCGGCCGCAGCAGTGCGGGTAAGACTGGCGGAGAGCGGGGCGGACGGCAGCACCAGGGAACAGGCGAAGGGGCAGCGTTCGCAGCGTATACAGACTTTATCGGGGAGCTGCTTGGAACATTGCCGCCAGGTTATCCGGTATGGTTCGGGGATCATCTGTATCTCTCACCACTGCCGCGTGAAGCGCTGGACGGGCTGAAGACGATTCGGCCAGGCTGGTACGCCGGACAAATCAAGAGCGGCAGATTCATTCCCGGCCATCCGCTGGCTACAGCGCTGCATCCTGAAGAATGCAGCCGGAGCGTATCGCTGTCCGGTACAAGCGGAGAAGCGGTGTCTTATCTGAAGGGTGAGACTTTATTGATCCCGGCAGACCGGTTGAAAGTGAAAGATGGACATGCGTCCAAAGGTTACACGCTGGTCTGCATTGACGGCTTCAGTGCAGGCTGGGGGAAGTGGCAGGATGGCATGCTGAAGAACGAATATCCTGCAGGCTGGAGGTGGACTTAAGCAATGAGTAAAGGAAATTCAGGCAAGAAGCAGCGGATTGATAAAGTGCTGTCGCATATGGGGACCGGCTCACGCAGCGACATCCGCAAGCAGGCCAAGCAGGGTCTGATCACGGTGAACGGGGCAGTGGTCAAGGACAGCGGCTTTCATGTCGACCCTGGACAGGACCGGATCGAAGTAGGCGGTGAGCCGGTAGTCTACAAGGAATTCATCTATCTGATGATGAATAAGCCGGCTGGGGTCCTGTCGGCCACCGAGGACAAGCGTGACCGGACGGTGCTGGATCTGCTGAAAGCTGAGCATGCGCAATTCGAGCCGTTTCCGGTCGGAAGACTGGACAAGGATACGGTAGGACTGCTGCTGCTCACCAATGACGGCAAGCTGGCCCATGATCTCCTGTCTCCGCGCAAGCATGTCCCGAAGACCTACGAGGCAACCGTCGAAGGGGAGGTCGATGCGGCGGATGTGGCTGCTTTTGCCGCAGGAGTGGAGCTGGAGGATGGGTATGTGACGCTGCCGGCAGACTTAAGCATTCTGAACAGGGAACGGGGCAGCCGGATTCTGTCCTATATCTCGCTGACGATTACGGAAGGTAAATTTCATCAAGTGAAACGGATGTTCATCTCTGTAGGGAAAAAGGTAGTATTCCTGAAAAGGGTGGCCATGGGTGAGCTGAAGCTGGATGAGAGCCTGCCATTGGGCGCCTGCCGGGAACTGTCATCTGAGGAGCTGGAGCTGCTGCGGCGTGGAGGGCCGGAGGCATAAACGCAGAGCAGGGCTGCTTCCGGATAAGGGAGAGCCTATTGAGGCCAGGATTTACATAGTCAGTGATATAAGCTGGGGCTTAGTTGACGGGTTTCAGGTAAGCTGTAAATTAGGTTGCTTCAGTATACAGACAGAGAAGGATGGTGGGGTATGAGATATAAATTAATCGCGCTGGATGTGGATGGAACACTGCTGAACGACGATCATCAGTTAAGCACGGAGAATAAAGAGGCTATTGCCGAGGTTACCCGCCAGGGCGGGCAGATCGTACTCTGTACCGGACGCAGTCCGCAGAACTCGATTCCGTTCATGGAAGAGCTGGGCTTATCGGGGTATGTGCTCAGCCATAATGGAGCGGCAACTGTAGCAGTAGAGGACCGCAAGGTGCTGCACCAATACGGCATGGATGCCCGTGGGCTTGACCCGTATATCGCGTATTGCCGGAAGCATAACATTCATTTTGACGTCAATACTGCGTTTGATATGTATGCCGATAATGTGGAGAACCTGACCAAGGAAGCTACCTTTATGTATGAGCATTTCCGGATTATGCCTGCCTCACTGCCGGCGTGGGAGGACTTCCGCGAACCGATCGTGAAATTTACCGTATTTACCCAGTCTGATATTCTGGATGAGGCGCAGCGCGAATGGGCTGCCTGGGGCGGACAGTACAACATTCTGCGCAGCGGAGAATTCTTCGTGGACTTCATGCATCCTGAAGCCTCCAAGGGCAATGCACTTAAGAAACTGGCGGAAGATTTGGGCATTGCGCAGGAGCAGGTGCTCTCCATTGGCAATTATTATAATGATATTTCGATGCTGACGTATGCTGGAATGGGCATTGCAGTGGATAACTCGCCGGTTGAGGTCAAAGCGGCAGCCAATGCCATCACCGGCAGCAATAATGAGCATGGCGTACGCGATGCGCTGGTGAAATACTGTCTGTCTTAAGACGGGGCCAGAGATTGCCCATGTGCGGCGGGAATGTCTGATGAGTACTGTCTGGTTAAGAGGGTCTGGTGAAGAGTTAGGTGGAAAAACAGCACTTAAATTTGCTTGGAATTCCAGATTTGGGATATTAATTGGAAAAAAGGCATTTAATTCGGATATATTGACCGAGTTTCCGGTGAATGGGCTGAATTAAATGACAAAAATCCACTTACTGTCGGCAAATTAGCAAAGCTGGAATGATTAAGTGTACTTTATCCAACTGCTGTAACCGGCGGAGGAGCTTCTCCGTAAGTATTATGCTTCTGCAGCATCCCATTAAAGCGAAGAGCGCGCCGCCAGCGAGCGGCAATAGAGAAAGGGTTATGTAGAGAGCAGCATAGAGCGCAATAGAGAGAACGATACAGAGAGCAGTATAGAGATTAAAAAGCATAATTCTGGGCCGGGCGGCTCCGGGTTATGCTTTTTTGTGTTAGGGAAGCTGTGGACTACAGCAAAAAAGCAGCCTTGCCGCTCCTGAAGAAGCGGCAGGACTGCTTGATGTTCGTGCGTGATTCAGCCTTAAGCGGAATTAGACAAACAACGAACGGGAAATGATAACGAGCAATATGAAGAGCACCAATATCGCACCGGTCGATGTGTAGCCTGGAACAACTGCACCCATGTCTGATTCCTCCCTTGGTTCATGTCTGTGCCCCAAGCCGCGCTTCACCTGCCGCGGGCCTTCCTGGGATAATGACATCATATGCCTCGGGAGGCAACGCGAACTGGTCAGCAGCCTAAGCTCAGTCAATATGGGCTTTCATCATCCGCAGGCCTTTGGGCAGATGATTCTTCAGCTGGCCGGAGCTGGCTTTGCCCCAGCCCACGGACAGGCCGTCTACAGTTACCAGTGTCCATCCGTGCAGCCCGGGGGGAACGGGCAGACTCTCGCCGCGCAGCCAGGCCTGGATCTCCAGTCCTCCTGCAGGCAGATCATAGCTGCGCACAGCCTGGTCCGGCTGAAGCGCCATCGCCAGAGCGTGGGCAGGCTCAATCCGGTTTTTCTTCAGCTGGGCAATATGCAGTCCGGCCCGCGGCACCTTAAGGCCGTCCAGCATGCCGGTGTGCAGACGGTCATTGAAGGCTTCGGGCAGCAGGTACAGCGATTCGCCGAAGAGCAGCGGAATGCCGCGGCCGGCAAAGCCAGGCAATTCGGCGGCCGCCCACTCCGTAAACTGCTGTAAGGCCCCCCGCACGGAGGCGGCAGTTCTCGGACCGGATTTGCCCCGGTCACGCTCACGTTCACCGCGTCTGTTCCGGGCTGGGCGGTTATCTGCCCCCGCCCCAGTCCCGGAAGCTGAGTCAGCCTTGCGCAGTACAGCAACGAAATGGCCCTCGCCTTTCTCTAAATGCGGCCACAGACGTTTGGTCAAAATAAGCTCCATATCGGCATAAGCGCGTACGAACCGTTCGACCGTCTCTTCATTTTCCCGGCGGTTGAAGGTACAGGTGGAATAGGCCAGCGTGCCGCCGGGCTTCAGCATCAGGTAGGCATCCTGCAGAATATCCCATTGTCTTGCTGCACACATCTCCACATGCTTCGGCGACCATTCGCGGATGGCATCCGGATCTTTGCGGAACATGCCTTCACCGGAGCAGGGGGCATCGAGCATAATCCGGTCGAATACCTCAGGGAACCGCTTCGCAAGTTCACCCGGGGTTCCGCAGGTAACGAGAGCGTTGGTGATGCCGAGACGTTCCACATTTTCCGCCAGTATCTTGGCCCGTTCGGGATGAATTTCGTTCGAGACGAGCAGTCCCTGCCCCTGCATTGCAGCGGCGATATGCGTCGTTTTGCCGCCTGGAGCTGCAGCAAGGTCCAGAATAATCTCCCCGGGCAGCGCTCCAAGCAGCTCTGCTGCGGACATTGCCGAGGGTTCCTGAATATAATATAGTCCGGCGGTGTGATAAGGATGGCGGCCCGGCCGGGCGGGTTCTTCATAATAATAGCCTGCAGGGCACCACGGCACCGGCGTCAGGCTGAACTGGGATACTGCCTGCTTCACAGCCGTATTGCCGGATGCGGAATTGCTTTTTAAACCGTTGAACCGCAGACCCTGGGTCCGCCGTGCCTCATAGCTCTCCAGAAAAGCGTCTGCCGCATCCCCCAGCATTTCTGTAACATTAGCGGTGTAAGCGGCAGGCAGCCGTTCTTCATTCATACTTCATTCTCCTCTAGTCGTAATCCAAGATAAGTAAAGCTGTCATCTTAGTTGCTGTTTCAGGTCGTTACCGATAAAATCAAAGTATGGGACCCATAGCGTACCTGTAATTGTACATACACACTACTATATCATAATTGCCGGGTCTCGCCGTAATCAGGGCAATTGTAAAGGGGATGGACCTTATGAACTTGCTGCAAGCGCTATTCTTCCCGCCGGAGCAGCCCGGTGGTGTATCTTCCATGATTCCGTATCTGCAGGAACGCTTCCGGTCCAGCCGCTGGGAGATGGATTTGTTCTGGCTGCCCAAACGGATCCGGGGTAAAGGCCGTGAGGAAATTGTCTTTGAGACGTTCGACTGGGCGCAGTACGGGGAAAGTCCGGTTGTGCAAAAATATATTCAGACCTACCGTGATTACATTTGGTGGACCAAGCTGCGGATGAGTAAAAGCTACGATCTGATTCATGCCCATCATCCGATTGCCGGCCTTGCCATGAAGCGGATCTATCCTGATGTTCCCCTTATTCAGACGCTGCATTCCAGTTATGAACGCGAGCTGATTTTGAACGGAGTCATTCAGGAAGGGGGGCTTGAGCACCGGTTCCTGGTTTCGATATACCGCGAGCTTGAGCAGGTCAGTGACCGGCTGATGACGGTGTCGCATGCTTTTGCCCGCTATTTGGCCCCTTATATAGATAAACCGGAGAGCATCGGAGTCATTCCGAACGGATTCGACGAGAAAAGATTCAAGCCTGTGCCGCATGATAACGATATTCCGCAGCTGGTTACAGTGACCCGGCTGGTTCCGGCCAAGGGAATCGACACCCTGTTCAGGGCCTGTGCCGAGCTGAAGAAGCGCGGGCATGAATATGTGCTGCATATTATCGGCGACGGGCCGAGCCGGGGGGAGCTGGAGCGGCTGGCTCAGGAGCTGGGAATTTATAATGAAACGATTTTTTACGGCTATACCCTGCATCCGGAAGAATTCATGCCGTTCTTTGATATTTTTGTTCTGCCTTCACGCGCTGAAGCGTTCGGTTCAGTGTTTGCGGAGGCGGCGCTCAGCTGTCTGGCTCTGGTCGGCACCAATGTGGGCGGAATTCCCGAGCAGATTGAGGACGGGGTGAACGGCCTGCTGGTGAACCCGGATGATGAGCTGGCGCTGGCGGAAGCGCTGGAGAAAGTCATCAGTGATCCGGGCTACCGTTATGAGCTGTCACGTTCGGCTTGGGATAAGGCGAAAAGCCTGTATTCCCTGACCCGTGTAGCTAATGAGCTGAAAAAGACATACCTGCAGTATCAGCCGGGAATGAAAGGGTGATTGTATGATTCCTTTTCGATTCCTGCATGCTGCAGACCTGCATCTGGACAGCCGTTTCGCCGGGCTGGCCCATCTGCCGCAGGCTATACGCTCCTATCTCAGGGAGTCCACCTTCGCCGCCCTCGGGCGGCTTGTCCGCGTTGCGGTTACGCAGAGGGTTGATTTCGTCGTCATCAGCGGTGATGTATACGATATCACCGATGCTTCGCTGCAGGGGCAGCTGCGGTTCCGGGAGGCGCTGGAGGAGCTGGGGCGGCACGGGATTGAGGTGTTTCTGATCCACGGCAATCATGATCCGCTGGACGGACCGCGGCTTACGGCAGAGCCGCCCGGGCATGTTACGGTATTCGGGGGCAGTGAGCCGGGGCAGGCAACGGCACATCTCAGGGGCGGCGGCAGCGATGTCGCTGTCATCAGCGGCATCTCTTACCCGACGGCCAAGGTAACCGAGAATACGGCACTCAGGTTCAGCCGCCGGCCGGGAAGCGGTCTGTTCCATATTGCCCTGCTGCACGGCAATGTGGACGGGGACCTTGAGCATGAGACTTATTCTCCATGCAGCCGGAAGGATCTGATATACAGCGGTTATGATTACTGGGCGCTTGGGCATATCCACAAACGCAGCATCCTGCACGAGCGGCCGCTGATTGTCTATCCCGGCAATATCCAGGGCCGCAGCATTAAAGAGACAGGGCCTAAAGGCTGCTACATCGTGGATGTAAATGCAGAGGGAACTGCTGAGCCGCAGTTTCACGAGCTGGACTATGTCCGCTGGCAGGTCCGGGAGCTGGCGATTGAGGGCCTGCATAGCGAAGCGGAGTGGACGCAGGCGGTGGAGGATATGGTGGAAGCGGTCCGTGAAGAAACGCCGCAGCTGATGTCAGTGGTGAGGTTCCGCCTGACCGGACGGGGACCCGTACACCGGATTCTGGCGGAGAAAGGAGCAGCGGACGATCTGCTCGCTGAGCTGCAGCGGCGGGAGACGGTCCGTGCACAGCGCCAGGAATATGCGGGACTGGTGTGGACCGAAGGCTTCGCGGTCGAGACGGGCCTCGCGGTTGACCGTGAGCGGCTGCTGCAGGAGGACAGCTTCCTGGGCGAACTGCTGCGGCTGGCTGAGCGGAGCGGTGACAGCGGGCAGGAGCTGGACGGACTGGTTGCCGCTGCGCTCCGGCCGCTGATGGAGAACCAGGAGCTGCGCCGGCTGCTGTCTTCCGCGCAGGCCGAAGAGAAGCTTGAATGGCTCAGAGGTGCGGCCGAGCTCGGCATTACCCTGCTGAGCGGAATGGATGAATCCGCCGGAGCGCCGGCGGAACCGGCAGCCCGGGAAGGCGCCGGTAAGTCCGGAGAAGCCGCGCCGTACAGGGAAAGGGAAGAAGAAGTGCTGGAGCGGAGGGACACATAATGCGGATTGAATCTTTGCGGATCGGCGGCTACGGCCGCCTGGCAGAGCGCGGGATGGAACTGAATGAAGGCGTTACCGTGCTGTTCGGGCGGAATGAAGCCGGCAAAAGCACAACCCTGCAGTTCATCCGTGCGATGCTCTACGGGATTCCCGGCCGGAGTAATCCAGCTGAACGTTATGAACCGCTGCATGGCGGCCTGCACGGCGGGGTACTGAATGTGCGTGATGCTGAAGGTGCACACTGGGTCATCCGCCGCTTTGCTTCCGGCGGCGAAGGGCCGGGCCGGGCAGAGAAGCTGCAGATTACAGTGAGCCACCCGGATGGCAGCATGGAAGAGCTGAATCAGGCTGAGCTCGAGCGCCGGCTGCTGGGCGGAGTCTCGCGGAGCATGTTCCGCCAGCTGTTTGCCGTATCCCTCGGGGAGCTGCAGGAGCTTGGGACCCTGCAGTCTGGAGAGATGAGCAGCTATCTGTTTCATGCCGGTATGGGCGGCGGAGGCGATATTATGAAGGCGGAGCGCCGCCTGGTCCAGGAGGCCGAGAAGCTCTATAAACCGCGCGGCAAGCTGCAGGAGGCTGCCAAAATTCTGCAGGCAATCGAGAAGCTGGAACGGGAAGTGGCGGAGAGCCGCTCATATCTGCCGAGATATAACGAGAATACGCTGGCACTGGAGCAGGCGGGGCAGAGACTTGCAGAGATGAAAGTTAGCCGGGAAGCTGCGGAGGACAAGCTGCTGAAGCTGCGCAAGGCCGCAGAGATCCGGGAGCTGTGGCTGAAGTGGTGCGAGGCCCGGCTTGAGCTTGCGGCCCTGCCGGAGATTCCGGCATTCCCGGAAGACGGAGCAGAGCGCTGGAGCGCCTTGGAGAGCAGCCTGCGGGGCCTGCAGGGGGCAGCCTTCCGGCTGGAGCGGCTGCAGAAGGAGCTTGAGGCTGAGCTTGCCAGTAATGCGCCGGACCCCCTGCTTCAGCAGCATGGACCGCTGCTGGAAGCGCTGGACAAGCGGCGCGGCAGCTACGAGGACAAGCATGCCGAGCACCAGCGGCTTACCGGCGAGCTGCTGTCGCTGGGGGAGCATCTCCAGCGTATTCTGCGCAGCATCGGGGCAGGCTGGAGCGCTGCAGAGCTCGCAGCCTTCTCTGCAGCGGCGGCCGACCGCGAGGCCGCGCGGCGGTTCGCCGCCTCCTTTGCCGGGTATGACCGGCAAATGGAGGCGCGGGGCGCGGAGCAGCACAGCCTCCGCGCCAAGCTTGCTGCAGCGGCTGCCGCGCTGCAGGGCGCCGAGCGCCAGCTTGCGCGCGAGCACGCCGCTGGCGCTACCGACTTCGCGGGCCTGGCTCCGCGCAGCCCGCGTGAACTGCTGCAGCTGTGGGACCAGCTGCAGCAGGCCGCCGAGCGCTGGCGCGAAGCGCAGCTCGGCTCAGCAAGCGGCGGCGCGGAGGTCCCGCGCCGCCCCGGCGGGAACGGGCGCCGGGCGCAGCGCTACCGGCGCCTCCTGCAGGCAGGCGCAGCGCTGACGCTGCTGCTGCCGCCTGCGCTGCTCTTGACCGGGGCGCCGCCGGTCAGCGCATGGTCCGCGCTCGGCCTGCTGGCCGCCGCGGACTTAGGTCTGTGGTCCGCCATGCGCGCAGCGGCGGACCCTTCCCCGCCTACGCCGGGCGGCGGGGACACGGGCGCAGCCGCAGCGGAGATGCTGCGGCTGCGCGGGCTGCTGCTCGCGGACAGCGAGCAGGGGGGGCACCGGGCCGGCGGATTTGACGCCGGCGGGCTGGAGAGCGGCATGCGCGAGCTGCGCCGGCTGATGGAGGCATGGAATGCCTGGCGCCAGCGTGTAGACCGGCAGCAAGCCGAAGTGGAGAGCTGCCGGACTGCGCTTGCGGCGCTCACCGGAGAGGAGCGGGTGCTAGTAGAAGCGCTGGAACAGGCGGAGAGCAGCTTCACCGAGTTGGCCACCCGTTATGAAGAATGGCTGACGCAGAAAGGGCTGCCGGAAGGGCTGGCACCGGAGAGCCTGCCGGAGATCTTCGCCCTGGCCGAGCAGGGGAATGAGCTGCTCCGCCAGGAGGGGAAACTGCAGCTCCGGCTGAGCGGACTTGCCGCCGAATGCTCAGCCTACGAGCAGGAAGGGCTGAGGCTGCTAAATGAGGCAGAGGCTGCTGCATCCGGCAGAGGCGGTCAGCCTGACGGAAGCGGGAGACCGTATGATCCGTCTGCGGCACTTTATGGTGAGGATTTCTTGGGAGGGTTCACTTCTGCTGAAGAAGCGGCATTCCCATCAGAATCTCAATCTGGATCTGAATCTGAACTTCAGTCTCAATCTCAATCTTTATCCCAATCCTCTGGGCCGGCACTCTCTATGCCAGTACATTCTGGTCAAGCAACAGCGGCCCGGCCCCAGTCCCTCTTGTCCTGGCTGGATCTGCGTTCACGGCAGTGGGATCAGCTGAAGACGGATCTGCTGCGCAGGGAGAGCATCGGTGCCCGGCTGGATGAAGTGCAGGAGGAGCTAGCTGCGAACCTGCAGGAGCAGGCGGAGCTGAATATACGGAGCCGGAAGCTTCTGCAGGAGGGCGGTGCTGCCGACGGTGAGGATTTCCTGAGGCGGTCGGCAGCCTGGTTGCGGCATAGCGAGTTGACGCGGGCCGTCCGGCAATGGGAGCTGGCGATGTTTGGCGGCTGGGAGAGCGGAGGCAAGGAAGAGCTGCTTGCACTGCTTGAACATCATGATGCCCGGCGGCTGGAGCAGGAGCGTGCAGCGGCAGAAGATGAGGTGTTGCGCTGTGAGGAGGAGCGCAGTGCCCTGCTCCAGCAGCGCGGCAAGCTGCTGCAGGAGAGGGAGGAGCTGAAGAGACGCTGCAAGGCGGACTCGGCGCTGCAGCAGCTGGAAGAGCAGCGGGCGGCGCTGCACAAGCTGGCCGGACAATATGCGGTAACGGCGCTCGCTGCCGAGCTGATCGGGCGGACGCGCCGGATCTATGAGGAGGAGAAGCAGCCGCAGGTGCTGCAGCTGGCCTCCCGGTATTTCTCCAAGCTGACCTATGGCGAATATGACAGGATTCTTATGACGCTCGGGCATAAAGAGCTGAAGGCACAGCACAGGGACGGCAGCCTGCTGGACAGCGGGCAGCTCAGCCGGGGAACAGCGGAGCAGCTGTACCTGGCTATCCGGCTGGCCCTGGCAGAGACCATGAGCAGCAAGGTGAATCTGCCGCTGTTTTTCGATGATCTGTTCGTCAATTTCGATGAACACCGGCTGCACGCGGCTCTTGCCCTGCTGGGAGAGCTGTCCGTGTCCAGGCAGATTGTGATGATGACTTGCCACCGGCATGTGGCGGAGGCGGCTGCACGAATTATTCCTGCCGCTGCCGTTATTTCCGTGTAATACGGATCACCGGTTTGACAGCTACGATAGTAATGCCTTTGTTGTCCGGACCCGCTGCAGGGGGATCCTTGGGCCGCTGCGGCGGCGACATGGGCGCACGCAGCAGCATGACGACCCACACCAGGCACAATGCGCCGAAGATCGGGTAGAAGATGCCGAGCAGGGAGCTGAAGCCGAATTGGCTGAACACATAGCAGATCAGCATAAGCAGCGGGGTTACTAGTGAAGGCGCAACCGGCAGGCGCTGCTGCAGCTGTACGCTTACCCCGTAGATATCCGCAACAAAGGTGCTGAAGATCTCCATGAAGATCAGCAGGAGATAAATGGTCTGCACGAAAGTGCCGAGCCGGAAGGCGATGCTGCCCATCGGAATTTCAAACTGCAGAATTCCCGGCATCTGTGAGCTCATGGCAAAGTGGGCGGCCAGCAGCATGAAGCCGATTCCGATCCCGCCCAGAATGCCGCCGCGGACGAGCGCCTGCTCATCAGCGGTATGGCGGGCCAGCGGAACAAGCACAGCTTGGGCCATTCCAAGGTTGAAGGCGGTGTACAGCAGCGGAGACATCCAGGCCCCGAAGAAGCTGCGCTCTGTAGGCAGGAACAGGAAGCGTTCCGCTCCGGGAACCCCGAGCGTATTAATTACAATGATTAGCGACAGAGTAAGCATAAGCGGAACGACCAGGCTGTTGATTTGCAGGATGCCGGAAATGCCGCGCTTCAGCAGCAGGTATGAGCCAAGCATTGTCAGCAGCAGGCCTGCCTGGTAGGGCAGGCCGAGATGCTCCTTGAATATGGCTCCGGCACCGGCCAGCATGATGCTGTTCACGCCGATCAGGATAATCATTGTGAACAGGCTGATGCTGGCGCCGACCCGTTCACCGAACAGATGGCGGTTGAAATCCTCATAGGAATCCGCTTCAATCCGCCGGGCAATAACCATCATCTTCGTGCCGAGCCAAATAAACAGTGCAGTGGAGAACAGGATGGTCAGCAAGGCCCAATGGCCGTATCTGGTGAAAAACCGGAGAATCTCCTGGCCGGTGGCGAATCCGGCACCCACTATGGTGCCAATATAAGTAAAAGCAATCTGCAGCGTGCGGATATGTGACTTCATGGTTCCTCCTCCTCTGAATGCTGCGAAGCATATATAATCGCGGCCCGGCAGTATTGGCCTTGTGCAGTCCGCATAGTACAGGTTATGATGAGGAACAGAAGGACATGACTTCCGCCTGAGGGTTATAGGAGTTATTCCAGTGGAACGTCTGCGATTAATAAGGGTATTGGAGGTTCAAAGTCATGGAATTATTGAAACAACGGATTTTGGAGGAAGGGGTCGTCATCTCAGATCAGGTACTGAAGCTGGACGGGCTCTTGAACCACCAGGTAGATCCTATGCTGACGATGGAAATGGGACGGGAGTTTGCCCGGAGATTTGAAGCTGCCGGAGTTACACGCGTAGTTACTGTGGAATCCTCGGGTATTGCCGTGGCATTTGCCACCGCAGTTGAAATGAAGGTGCCGCTGGTCTTTGCCCGCCGCAAAAAAACACTGCTCGCCGACCCCGATGCCTTATGCGAACGCGTGCCGTCTTTTACCAAAGGGATTGTAACAGACATTATGCTGTCCCGGCAGTATATCTCGGCTGATGACAAAATTCTCTTCATTGATGATATTATTGCCAACGGTGACGCTGCACGCGGTCTGATCAAGATTATCCAGCGCTCGGGTGCCGAACTTGTCGGACTTGGGGTTGTGGTGGAGAAAAGCTTCCAGGCCGGCGCCCGCACCATCCGTGAGCAGGGGATCCGCCTGGAGTCGCTGGTCAGCATCGCTTCCTTGAGTGAGGGCACCATTACTTTCGAATAAGTGATAAAGTGACAATTACAGGAACATAGCCTATTTTTGAAACATCTGCTTTTCACCCCATAAGTTTTCCTTTATAATAATTATTAGATATGAGAGAGGAGGCGTCACAATGGGGAATGAACCGGTGACAGAGCAATTTTTTATTGATAAACTAACCGAGGCTAAGGATCACTTCGAACGTGCGCTGGACTGCAAGCATACGGAGTTTGACGATTTGTATCCCTATATGATCGAACATCCTCAGTTTTTCTGGTACAAACGGTATGTCGCTTGGTCGGAGCTGCTGACAATCACGAGTCTGTGTGAAGAGCTGACCTTCAACTGGAGACAGAATTTCACTGATCATCAGGTAGAATACTTGGAAGAGCGTGTAATGTCCGCTAAAGTTCTTGACTTCTGGTTTGAGAAGAATGAAGCGCTGATATAGAACTTCATAAGATATACAGGCATGATAAGATAATAACTGGACCCGGATGATTTATCATTTGGGTCTTTTTCATTGACCGGATAAGAGCGGGGTAATGGAAAGGAATAGAGTGAATGGCTTTAGAAGATCTGATTACGAGGGACGGACATCACAGCCCTTATCCGCTCAGAATCAGCCCATTTGGCAGCTTTACGGACACGACAGCCCTGATCTGCCACTTTTAAGCTCCAAATGCCACTTTAAAGGCGGAATAACGACACTGGTGTCCGTAAAGACCAGCACATGGTGCTTTCCGCAGGCATAACGGCTCTCATGTCCGTAGCGCTAACCTTTTAGCTTGAATAACCATTGCGGGACCGTCTATTTTCTTGCCAGAACTCCCAAACCCCCCTTATTCCTGAGAATGCTGTATATTTTTTTCAGACTAAGCCAATTATTCTCTTAACGTGTTCATTCAGGGGTCGATGTGAAATTACAGAAGGACAACCCATACACAGAAAGGAGCTTCTGAGCAGCAATGATTAGTGATGAGCAACTGGATGCATACCGGGTCTCCGGTGAAAAGCTACGTGTCGTGCGGGACGGGCTGGAGAGCAACGATGTGAAAGGAATTGTACTAGCCTGGGATGACTCCCAGGTGATGATCCGCCGCCCCAATAAACGGGTGGTTAAGCTGGACCGGAATTATCTCTACCAGCCGTACAGCGAGCCAAGACCGGATACGTTGTGATAGCTTGTGGCATGACACTGTGCAATAATTAACAAGAGTACGCCCTGGTGCGTACTTTTGTTGATTCTGGCGGCTGTGCGGCTAATACTCTGTAACCGCGGGACATGCCGATCTAAGTTTCTTCTGTTTCTTCTGTCACAGGTAAATTTCATGATAATATCTATAAGCTGCATCAAGCAGCCGTACATAAGGAGGAGCTTATGAGCCAACAGAATAAAGTTGCAGTGGTGACCGGCGGTGCGAACGGCATCGGGCGCTGCATTACTGAAGAGCTGCTGAAGGCAGGGGCAGCAGTTGCCTGTATAGATACTGATCCTGAAGCCGGGAATCTGCTGGCCGGGCGTTATGGGGCGGAGCGCCTGTTTTTCTATCAGGGGGATATCGCTGAACGTTCTGTAATCGAGGATTTCACTGCGCAGGTTACCGGGCGGTTCGGGCAGGTGGATTATCTAATTAATAATGCCTGTATCAGCAAAAAGGGTCTGCTTACAGGCTGCAGCTATGACGACTTCGAATATGTTCAGCGGATCGGAGTCACTGCGCCGTATTATTTAACGCTGCGGCTTAAGGAGTATTTCGCGCAAGGGGCCTCTATTGTGAATATTTCCTCCAGCCGGGAGCGGATGTCCCAGCCGGATACCGAGAGCTATACTGCTGCCAAAGGCGGCATCGGGTCCTTGACCCATGCGCTTAGCGTAAGTCTGGCCGGCAAAGTACGGGTCAATGCGGTCAGTCCCGGATGGATTGACACTGCGGCCTATCATGGAACAGGTGAAGCCGGGACACCCGTCCATTCTGAGGCGGACCGGCTGCAGCATCCGGCTGGACGTGTAGGAACACCGACGGATATTGCCGCTATGGTACTGTTCCTGTGCAGTGATGCCGCAGGCTTCATTACCGGTGAGAACATTACTATCGATGGCGGGATGGGCAAGCAGATGATTTATCATGGCGATGAAGGCTGGACCTTTCTTCCCGGGGGGCAATTATGAAGCTGCCGCTGATTAAGAATCCCCGGGAGCTGGCGGAGCTGATCCGGGAGATCGGCTTCCTGCCGCTGTTCCGCTGCGGGATTGAAGGCTTCTCGCTGGAGGAATGTACACCTCCGGGATACTGGTTCGTGAAGGATGTGGAAGGGCCGTGGGAATGGCGTGAGCGGATTGCCGAAGAGGGAGAGATCGCTTACGCCAAGCTTTTTCACAAAAAAGCGGGATTTATCAGCCGGGAATGGTATCCCGACTTCGCCAATTACCGCCGGGACGGATATGATTTCGACGCCAGATATGATGATGGATTAGCCTCGATGGCAAGCAAAATGATCATGGATGTACTGCTGGAGCATACGGAGGGGCTGCTCTCCAGTGAGCTCAAGGTGAAGGCCGGCTTCATCAAGGAGGCAGCCAAAGGCTTCGACACGGCGCTGACAACTTTGCAGATGCAGACATATGTCACTGCCAGCAGGTTCGAATATAAGCAGGATAAATCAGGCCGTCCCTACGGCTGGGGTGTCGGACGCTATGCGGTGAGTGAGAACGTATTCGGAACAGAATGGGTTACCTCACGCTATTCGGAGCAGCCGGCTGAATCCAAAGCGCGGATTGCGGAGCATGCGGCGAAGCTGTTCCCGGCTGCCGGGATGAAGCTGATCGAGAAAGTAATCAAATGAGATAGACTATAGGGGCAGCTGGATATTATGCCAGCTGCCTACTTCGCATTGTCCTTCCATGTTCCGGCCGGCTGCAAGCACTGTGCCATCCCGTTTCAGGCCGAGTGTGTGAGTGCATCCTCCTGCAACCGCCACAATATCCTGCCAGTCTTGTACAGAGCATTGGCCGTATTCATTCCAGCCGGCGGCAAGCACTGTGCCGTCGGGCTTCAAGCCGATTGTATGATGACTGCCAGCTGCTATTGCAACGATATTGCGCCAGACGCTTACCTCACATTGCTCATGCTTGTTTAATCCCGCCGCCGCCACAGTGCCATCTGATCTAAGTCCGGCGGTATGAAGATAACCCGCCGCTACCGCAGTAAGGCTGTTCCAGCTGCTGACATTGCATTGGCCGTACCGGTTATTGCCTGCTGATATTAGGGAGCCGTCTGGCTTAAGGCCAAGCGTGTGCCAGTCACCTGCCGCAACTTCGATGATATCCTGCCAGCCGCTGACATTACATTCTCCTTCCGTATTACGTCCTACAGCGTATACTGTGCCATCCGATTTCAGCCCGAGTGTCCGGCGCCAGCCCGCCGCTACTGCAACCATACCCTGCCAGCTGCTGACCTCGCATTGGCCGTGCTTATTCCAGCCGGTAGCCACCACAGTACCGTCTGAACGAAGCCCGACCGTATGGGAATTACCCGTATGGGCATTGCCCGCTGCCACCGCGGTAATGTCCTGCCAGCGGCTGACCTCGCATTGGCCGTATGGATTGGCACCTGCAGCGGTTACTGTGCCGTCACCCTTAAGCCCTACAGAATGGCGGTAGCCGCCTGCAATAGCAGCTCCAGCCCGCAGTTTCATGTGTAATCCCGCTTCATCTTGTGAATTAGTTGCTGCCATGTATGGCCTCCTTAACAATGACTTACACCAGTGTAGCACAATGCTGCGGCAATCCGGGCCTGAATAGCAAGAACAAGCGCCCGAGAAGCAGTAAATCAAAAAAAAGCCTTATCCGGAATAGGGATAAGGCTCTCTAGGAAATAAGGTGGAGTGGTCATTGGGTAAGATCATATGGTCCGGATCAAGGAAGAATTAGATGGACAAGGCCATCTGCTCCACCGCTTCTTCTCTCGGGAGGGCGGCAAGCTCGGCACCAAGCCCGAGGTAAGCACGCATGCGCTGCATCATCTCACTGCGGAAGCCGGGCCACAGAATATGAATTTCCCCGGCGTATCCCCGGCACATATACTCCGCTGTGACTCCGCGCTGATCCTGGCGGATGGTACTGATCTTGAGCTGACGGGAAGTAAGCTCGCGGGTTACCTCCTGCAGCATCAGTGAAGTCTTCTTAGTGGCGCTGGATACCAGCTCCATATAGAGCTGCGGGGTCTTGAACAGGCCGCTCTTGCCGATAACCCGGCAATCGCGTTCGAATACTTTATGAATAAACGTTAACAGCAGGTAGCTTCTGACAAGGGAAATTTCGTCTTTGGTTATAGCTTCGGGTATATTTGCTGTGACTCGGGAATTTACTCTGGTAGTCGCCATATAAATCACCTCATTTATAGTATGCGAACCTTTGTTCTTATTATACCTTGAAATTATAATGAAAAGCAATAATTATCCAAAATTTTATGAAAAGAAATGAAAAATAAATTTTGTTGACTCTTTTCTCTGTACATGGTAAGATATATTTTGTGGCCGCGAGAGCGGATCACCAAGATATGCGGTCGTGGCGGAATTGGCAGACGCGCACGGTTCAGGTCCGTGTGGTAGCAATACCGTGGAGGTTCGAGTCCTCTCGACCGCATCCTTAAATAAAAACAGGTTGTGGATCAGCTTTTGGCTGATTCGCAACCTGTTTTTTATTTGTATCCTTATTGCGGTGGTCTGAAACAAAAAAGACCGGAGAAGATCGAGTCACTCGGTCTAATCTCCAGTCTTATAACTGCAGGCATAAATGGATTAAATTCTGTTAGTGAATACTGCTTGAAGCCGCATACGCTGAGGGAGTGCTCTTACGTAAGGAAAAGATAAGCCAAACAGCATGCCCGGCCAGTAGGGCCAGAATGAGCAGGTCGTACCCGAGGAAAGCGCTGCTGTTATCATTGCCGACATATTGAAGCAGGTTATGTAGGAAGTGAAAGAGTATTACCGGTATGATATTGTTATCCTTCACTACTAAGAGAGCAAGCACTACCCCCATTAAGAGTGCGTATACGATCTGAAGTATAGTCTGGCCCACATCCTGCCCGGAGAGTGAATTCAGAATATGGGTGAGGCCAAACAGGACGCTGGAGGTGATGACTGCAGTGGTAACCCCTTTGGCAAGCAGCGTCTTCAGTATCAGTCCCCGGTAAAGACTCTCCTCCACGAATCCTACTAATAATGTAAAGAGAAGTAGTACCAGTACCTCAGATACGCTAATTTCACGGAATCCTTTGATGCCGTTAATAACCAGGATGAGGAGCAGAGGGGCATAATAGATCCAGTTGCCGGAAGGAATGGTGCTCAGCGAACGGAATCCAAGCAGGCTCCATTTCCGTTTCAATGTGAAGTAGAGCATGAGTACGATTGCGATCGGGATAAAGGATATCCATACAGGGGACTTGTCGCTGAGCTCTCGGATTGTGGCTACTGCTCCGGCGGCTGTCATCGCCAGCAGCAGCAGCAGCTGAATAATGACTACGGTCCAAATAGGATGCTTTTGTGAAAAGGTTAATTTAGATTGTAGAGTTGTCATGATTAAGGTTCTTCCTCTCTTTTATGTCTCTCAGCCATTGCTGTTCCATCCGGAAATGCTGCAGTCCGTAAGATAACACGGATACCCGGTAATAATAATCTTCAGGATTCGGAATCGTTGCCAGTTCCCCTTCCACAATACCTTTAACGGCTTCCAGTGTGCGGATTTCAATCTCCATTTTGTTCAGGTACTCCCCCAGCCGCTGCTGACGAATTTCTTCCTCCAGATAATCAAAGAAAAAGATACGGATCAGCTGTTCATTCCGTCCTGATTGAAAAGGTCCGGCGAGCCAGTCCAGGAATTCCTTCCGGCCGCTGGGCAGAAGGGTATACAGCTTCTTGTTCTTGCTGTTATCAGTCTCGGTAAGGGAGATTAAGCCTTTGTCGGTTAACCGTTTCAATGCGGGATACAGACTGCCGAAGCTGGCTGTATAAAAGATGCCTACAGATTGATCAATTGTCTTCTTCAGGTCATATCCGCTCATCGTGCCTTCCATCAGCATGCCAAGCAGGATGTGCTCTAACATTTCTTCACCTCATTTATATCTATTCGATATATCTGTTCGATATATACATGATTACATTTATTAGGATTATTGTCAAGTGTTTTTCTATTCAGGCCGTACGGACGGGGATTACACCAGGGCAGCTGTCCGGCTAACGCTTAGTTACCTGTACTATGCGGTTCTGCAGAATGGCATTGATCTCTCCCCCGGCCAGTATAATAATCGAACTGATATAGAGCCAGATCAGCAGAACCATTACACCGCCGAGACTGCCGTAGGTCTTGGTGAAATCACTGAACTGATTGACATATACGGAGAAAAGCACAGAGGTAATAATCCAGCCGAGGGTTGAGAACAGGGCACCGGGCATGACCTCACGCAGCTTCAGCCTGCGGCTGGGAGCAATCCAGTACAGCAGTGTGAACACAATGAACATTACGAGCAGCGGCACGGCATATTGCAGCAGATCCCACAGCTTCTGGAATCCATAGGGAAGATCTGCCAGAAGGAAAACCTGTGTTTTGAGCCAGCTGCCAAGCACTAGCAGCAGAATGCTGATTAAGACAACGAATCCGATGGTTAACGTGGCGAGAAAAGCGATCCCCCGTATTTTCCAGAAGGCTCTGCTCTCATCAATATCATAGGCACGGTTAAGGCCTTTGATAATGGCATTGATTCCTTTGGAGGCCGCCCACAGGGTAGCCAGCATCCCGAAGGACAACAGTGCCTGGCTGCGTCCCTCGGATACATCCTGCAGGATTTCTTCAATAATAGAGATGGCCTCAGCGGGCATGATCTGCTCCAGCTGGCTGATTTTGTCCTCCAGGGAGATATGGGCATAACCGATCAGGGTCATAATGAAGATCAGGAAAGGGAACAGGGACAGAATCAGATAATAAGTCAGCTGAGCGCTGATCCCCTGGACATCGTCGGCTTTAATTTTTTGTAACAGCACTCTGATAAAAGCAATTACATCTCCGGCACCGGCTCTGCTCCTGCTCATAAGACCCTCCTATGCTTCCTTGTATCTTATTAGGCTTCACATCGTTTGCGAAATATATCAATGTATATGTATCCTGCGGCAAAATATCCTGTTATCGCAGCGGCTCGCCGTAACAGATGTGATAGTGCAGATGCTTGGAATCCTGGTAATTTCCCAGGTTCGTGTTCACTCTGCAGGCCCCGTACTCTTCAGTAACCCGGGCGGCTACTTGTTTAATCACTCCCATCAGCTCCAGGAACAGTTCATTGTCACTGTCCTGAAGCGTCAGCAGTGAGGAAATATGTCTCTTGGGTATAGCGACAATGTGCACAGGATAGAAAGGCCGGGTGTGATAATAAGCGAGAACATTATCGGTCTCCATTACCTTTTGAACTTCCGTTTTGCCGTTTAGTACCTCGTCACAGTAGAAATCTTCAGTCATCTGTTTATTCCTCCTCGGTAATCTCTGTTCTCTTGTATTTTACTGGAAATCAAATAATATAGTAAGCAAGTATCACTACATATTAAGATAAGAGGAGAATGTGTATGGAGCTGCAGCCGGAGGAATTTGAGGTTATAAGACGATGGATGTACCGCAACAGCCGCCCGCTGGATTTGGCGAGATGGAGGTTTCACTTTGAGAAGGGACAGATCCAGCCGGTGCTCGAAGCATTATCCGTGTATCAGAATGCAGACGGCGGCTTCGGCCATGCGCTGGAGGCCGATGCATGGAATCCGAATTCAACGCCCGTTATGACGAATACCGCTGTGGAGCGGCTGCTGGAGCTGGATTTCGCCGATGCCGGACATCCGCTGGTGCAAGGAATCCTGAAGTATCTGGACAGCGGTGCTGACCAGAACGGCCATACGTGGAGCTTTAACGTTGCTTCCAATAATGAGTACCCTCATGCGCCCTGGTGGCATACAAGCTCGGAAAGTACGGCCAGCAGCCCGTATAACCCGACAGCTATTCTGGCCGGATTCATTCTGAAATTTGCTGCCAGAGACAGCGCATTATTTGAACGCGGAAGCGGTATCGTGCAAAAATTGGCGGAATCTTTCCTGCAGAACCCCGGGCTTGAGATGCATCCACTGAGATGTGTGGGAACACTGCTGGAATGTATCGCGGAAGCAGAACTGCAGGAGCAGTTTCCGTACCCTGCACTTCTGGAGGCATTTACGGCACGAAGTGTGCAGCTGGTGAAGCGCGATGCCGGTAATTGGACCAGCTATAGCTGCAGACCTTCGTTCTTCATCCGATCGCCGCTGAGTCCGGGGCATGAAGAGCTTGCGCTGCTGCTGCAGCAGGAGCTGGACTATCTGCTGGCGGCGCGGAATTCCGCAGGAATATGGGATCTGACCTGGAGCTGGACAGATTATGTGCGGGAGTTCGCAATCAGTGAGAACTGGTGGAAGGCGCATATCGTTATAGAGAATCTGCTGCTGCTGCGGGAGTTCGGGCGGATCACAGCGGAGTAGAGAACAAAACAGTACAGTACCGTCAGAACCGTAAACAGATTACAGGCAACTAAAGCCCAAGCCAGCCTTAGCGGTGGTTTGGGCTTTGCTTGCGTGTTACTGCTGCTGTGCTGCTGTAAATCAGGAACTGCTGCCGGGGCGGAACTCCTGCTGATATATGGCCTGAACCTTCTCCAGAATAAGCTTGCTGGTAGCTGTGAATTTCAGCGGGGTCACCTGATTCTTGATCAGGAACACGCCGGACCTGTGGCTATGCTCGCCGAGTGCCGCTTGATAGAGCAGCCCTGCACCATGGGTAGGGTCAGGGAAGAACAGACGGATGACCGGTCTCAGCCAGAAGGGGATTCCTGATTTTTTGCCGCCGCGCATCGTATTGTTGCCTCCGGGATCGGCGCTGCGGATCAGAATACCTTCCGCTTCAAGCTCCGGGGCAACCGCTGCAGTCCACAGCGACAAAGCAAGCTTGGTGTCCGCATAGGGACCGGTCAGCTTGCGGAATTTGGCCGGACGCTCCAGGGCAGCCGGATCAAACCTGCGCTTCATCATAAAAGCATTGGAAGACGTATTGATAACCGTCCGCAGAGGACTGTTAAGGATCAGCTGCTTCAGCTCCATCATAATGATGTATGGAACAACCGTCTGCAGCTCATAATGCAGCTCCCGGCCCTGCCTCGAGAAGCTTAGCTCCGGGAAGCTGCCGCCGGCATTATTGAACAGCAGATCGATCTGCGTCTCCTGGCTCCTGATAGCTGCAAGGGCATTCTTCAACTGGACGAAATCAGACAAGTCCGCCTTATATATCCGCAGCTGCCGCTTGCCGGCCGCTTCACGGATAAGGAGATCATCTTCGGGAAAGGCTGAGCGGATGAGCGCGATAACTGTCCAGCCCTCACTTAGCATCATGCGGGTCAGGGATAATCCGATTCCATTGTTTGCACCGGTAATCAGCGCCGTTCGCTGTAGCGGACCAGAAGCATGTATTGTCGTCATAAGTATTCTCCTTTAGGGTGGGATATAAAATGATGAAATCAAGTGTTGAATGGTGCCCATTGTATAACTTGGAGCCGGCTCCAAGTCAAATGCTATTTCCGGTACTTGACTTGGAGCTGACTCCAAGTTATATGATAGTTATCAAATGAAATCCGGATGAGGTGAACCTATGAGTCTGGCAGAAGCTAATATTACTCAAGGATATTCAATTAAAGAAACCGCGGAGCGGACCGGAATAGCTGAGGATACCATCCGGTATTATGAGAAGATCGGCCTTCTGCCCCGCGCGCAGCGCAAGGGTAACAGCCACAGGATCTATAATGATCAGGATCTGGAGACGATGCAGCTGATCACTTGCCTCAAGAAAACAGGCATGTCCCTGGACGATATGCGGCCGTTCCTGGTCCTGTCCCTGAATTCCGACATCGCCGAATATCCGGAGCTGCATGAGCTGATCCTGAACCATAAGCAGAAGATTCTGGAGCAGATTGCATCCTTGCAGCAGATTGTGGATCTGATTGATACCAAGATCGATCAGGGCCATCTTGGCCCGCAGGCATGTGAGCTGACAGCTGAGACCTCCAGAATGCCGCTGAGACGCAAGCGCTGATAACGAAGGCTGTCCAATTATTGAAAGCTGTACTCCAACTTAGTGAGGAGTATGGCTTTTTTCGCTGCCTGGCTCCGGAATATTCCTTAGAATAAGGGGAATTCAGTGAGGAGGAATGTATTATGCCGCAAATTATCTGTTCACCGTCCAAATACATCCAGGGCAGCGGGGAGATCAGGAGGCTTGGCGAATATTGCCTGCAGCTAGGTGTAAAAGGGGCCTATGCCATTGTTGATCCTTATATCCAGTCCATCTATGGGCAGGAGATCAGCGGCAGCTTCGATGCGGAGCAGATTCCGCTTACGCTGCGTGAGTTCAGAGGTGAATGCAGTCTGATCCAAGTGCAACAAATTACAGCTGAACTGGATCGCAGTAGGGTGGAGGTTATAGTGGGGGTTGGCGGGGGCAAGACGCTTGATACAGCCAAGGCAGTCAGTTATTTCGCATCTCTTCCGGTACTGCTGGTTCCCACAGTAGCTTCAACAGATGCTCCGTGCAGTGCATTGTCGGTGCTCTACAGTGAATCTGGTGAATTTGACCGTTATTTGCAGCTGCGCCGCAGCCCGGATGTTGTCGTTGCCGATACGGCGATTATCGCCAAGGCTCCTGTGCGGCTGCTGGCAGCAGGAATGGGCGACGCCTTATCTACCTATTACGAGGCCAGAGCCTGCAGCAAATCAGCAGCGGTCACCAGCGCCGGGGGAACCAGTACCCTTGCGGCGCTTGCATTAGCCCGTACTTGCCTGGAAACGCTGTTCACCGATGGGCGGCAGGCGCTGAAGGATGCCTCTGCCGGGCAGGCCACAGCCGCTGTAGAGCATATTGTTGAAGCTAATATTTATCTCAGCGGCATCGGCTTTGAGAGCGGCGGGCTGGCTGCGGCGCATGCCATTCATAACGGGCTGACACTGCTTCCGGAATGCCGGGCGGCGCTGCACGGCGAGAAGGTGGCCTTCGCCACACTTGTGCAGCTGATGCTGGAAGGTGAGGCAGAGGAGGAGATCAGCAAGGTAGCGGATTTCTGCCGTATGGCAGGATTGCCCGTGACACTTGCGGAGCTGGGGCTGGCAGGCGTAGAACAAGAGCGCCTGATGATGGCAGCAGAGGCCAGCTGCGCCGAAGGCAGCCCGATGATGAACATGCCGTTCAGCGTGACACCCAAGCAGGTACTGGAAGCATTTCTGGCCGCTGACCGCCGCGGGGCAAGGGCTTCAGGCCATTGTTAATTATTGCGTAAGTGCGGCGTACATATTTAGCCTCCCTGATCCAAACAATGAGAACAATTGTTGAAGATTCAAGAGGAGGTGTTTGATTTGAAGAATAGCAGGAGAGCAGGAAGCTGTCTGATTGGCTTAGTAACATTCGCAGTTGCCGTAGGAACCATGCTGAATCCGTCTGCGCCGCGGGCTGTCTACGCTGCCGCAGGGTCTGCTGAAGCTGCGGCCCACACTGGCAAGGCGGCTGCCGTTGCCGGCCAGGCGGAGCCTTCCAGGCTGCCCCCGCGTGTAGCCATCATCGTGGATGATTTCGGCAATAAAATGCGGGGCACAGAGGAGATGTTCAAGCTGCCGGTCAAAATCACCGCTGCAGTAATGCCGTTCATGCCGACAAGTGAGCAGGATGCCCGGCGGGCCCATGAGCTGGGCTTCGATGTGCTGGTTCATCTGCCGATGGAGCCGCGCCAGGGCAAGCCGGAATGGCTGGGGCCGGGAGCCGTGCTGACCGGGATGAGCGATGCTGAAATCCGCCAGCGGGTGGAAGCGGCGCTCGATAATGTTCCTTATGCCATTGGCATCAATAACCACATGGGCTCCAAGGTGACTGGCGATGAGCGGGTGATGGGCATTGTGCTTGCCGTCTGCAAGGAACGAGGCCTCTTCTTTGTTGACAGCCATACCAACTACCGCTCCGTAGCCGGAAGGATGGCCCGGGAGCTGGGCTTGCCGCCTGTAGAGAATCACATCTTCCTTGATGATGTGCATTCAGTGAGCCATGTAGTCAAACAGATGAAGCTGGTGCAGGAGCATGCGCTGAACCAGCGTTATTGCGTGACGATCGGCCATGTCGGCATCCAGGGCAAAGAAACCGCCGCGGGTATCCGCAGCGGTATTGCCGGAATGAAGGATGTAGAGTTTATCGGAATTTCCGATCTGGTCCGTGAGGAGTGGAAATGGAAATCGCAGCTTACACTTCCATAAGATATGCGGCAATTCCATTCGCGATGGCTTCAGCTATTTCCTCCTGGCCCTTAGGGGTGCACAGCTTCTCACGGTCTGCCGGACTGCTGACGAATCCCGCCTCAACGATAACCGTTGTGGCGGTTATTTTGTTGAGCAGATAGAACGGCTTGCCCTGTCTTGGAGCTGCCTGCACCTTGTAAAGCCCGTTCAGCTGGTCCTGGATGGACCTCGCCAGCAGGAAGCTGCGTCCTTCCTCGCGGTATAACACAAGGGGACCGTGTTTGGCCGCAGATTTCGCCCAATTGATATGAATGCTGACCACAACATTTGCCGGGAGGGTCTCGGCCAGCTCCTTGCGCTGGGCGAGATCACGCAGATGCCGGGATTTGCTGCGCAGCCAGAGGTTCTCGTCGCTGGGCGCATAATCGCCGGTGCGGTTAAGAATTGCATCGAATCCGTCACTGCGCAGCAGCAGAAACAGGCGGCGGGAGATGGCGAGTGTAATATCCTTTTCCAAAATATCCCCGAAAGAGGTTCCGCCGTCGATTCCGCCGTGTCCGGCATCGATCAGAATAATCCGCTGGTCATGGCCGAGCATATGCTGACGGTCTTGATGCGGGTCCGCTGCCCCTGGTGTTGCTGCTCTTGCAGCGCCAGGATTTCCTGCCGCCAGTTGGAGCATTACTAGGACTGAAATTAAAATCCGCCGCGGCAGCACTCCGCCTGTACTTCTTGAACGGTGTGCATGCTCTGCAGTAGCCTCATGTTCTTGTTTCCAAATTCTCAAATGTATAACCTCCCTGCCGGAATAATCAACAGCTTCATGCTGAAGTGAGTGAGGCTGCACTAGCTGCTCTCTGTGCGATCCAGTTCATACGGTGGAATCTTTGTTAGATTGTGCCTTAAGCGCCAAACCTATACGGCCCTGCTGAGGCCGGTTTAGAGAATCAGGGAATGGAGCACACTAGTGATATAGAGCTGCAGCAGAGGGCGGTATAGCCGTCCGTTACTCACACGGGAGGTGTAGAGAATGGCATCCAGCGGAGACGATCTGGTGAAATACATTACGGAGAAAGTAGTAGTATACATGGAAGACCCGCGTGCTGTTCATGCAAGGCGGAAAGCGCAGAAGCAGCCTTGGGCGGAAAAATGGTTCGGCACGCTGCCGCTCGCCTGGTCGCTCTGGCGCAGCAAGTGGAGCCGGGGCGGGCAGGAGTGAGCTGTGCTTAGCAGCTGGTCCAATGCCTGAATGCAAATGCAAACAGCCTTCCCCCTCAGCTGCGATAGCGGCAGAAGGGGAAGGCTGTTTGCGTATGGGCGGCTGCAGGCGGCTATGGCTTTGATGCAGGCGCAGCGCCCAGCGTTGTCCCGCCGGATAACGGCAGCGGCGGCTTGTGGAAGCTGCCGTACTGCTGCAGCGCGGCCAGCGGGAGGTACCGCTTGCCGCCGGGCCCGGCAGCGGCGTAGACCACCGCCGCCGCACTGCTCTTCTGGCTCCCGCCGGATGCCGGGAGCCAGCTCTGGCAGCCTGTAATCATAAAGGGTGACCCCAGGTCACCATTATGGCCGGCTGCCTGGAAGGCGATGCTGCCGCGCCCGGCCAGCAGCGCGGCTAAGCCGGGACCGCTCACAGCGGTAAGCTTCGGAGCGGTCAGCCAGAGCAGGTCGGCATAAGGGTCATCCTGCCCGCCGCTCAAGAGAGCAGGTGCAGGCTTCCGTGCCTGCTGATCCGTTCCAGCAGGCAGCAGCGCCTTGGCATCAAGCTGGCGGCTCAGAATACTGTCTGCCTGACTCAGGCTCCAAGGCAGCACCTGCAGAACTGAAGCATTGAGATACAGTGTCTTGTTCTCAATAGTAAGCTTCCAGACAGGCAGCAGCGGGGCGTACAGCGCCGACAGCCCGATTACACCGGAATAATTAGATGGAAGAAGTCCTTCCTGCACCAGATACTGGCGCAGATCACTCATACTGTAAGGGAGCCCTTCGGTCCCGGCTCCGTATTCACTAAGCAGATATCCGCCGTCTTCGGCAGCAGAAATAATCAGGTAACCGATCCGCTGCTCCCCGTTCATCACATTGACCAGCCAGCTGTGCGTGCCCGGGCCCAGCGGGAAGATCTCGGTCCCGGCATTCTTCCACTCCTGAAACGGGGCATCCGCTGACAGCTGACCGATAATCACCCGGGTGAAAGCCTGCAGCGATTCAGCCGCAGCTGCCGGCTTCAGCGCAAGCCCCGGCAGATTCTCCTGCGTAACCGCTTGCGTGACAGTGGAACGGCTGCCTGTAGCCGCGAGTGCCGGGGGGAAGCTGCTGCTGGCGGCGAATATAGCCAGTCCAAGGGTCAGACAGAGGAGCAGGCGGGCTCGCCGCCCGAGCGGCAGGTTCTGCCTTGCTTTGATTTTCATATCATCGTTCACCTTTCCTGTTCTAAAGGTTGTTCATACAGATCATTGTAGGGGACAAGCCCTGAAAAGGCTGTTGCTTGCTGTCGCGGCGGGCTGCGGGAATTTCACGGTTTTTTTGCCTGCTTTTAGCGAGGCGGGTCGCATTCTATGTGCTCCGCAGGTGAAACAGCCCGTAGGTTACGGCAGAAACTGCAATCTGCGGCTCATATTGCCAGGAGGTCTCCTGGCGGCGCCGGTTATACTGCTCCTCAGTGGCGAGGCGTTTCTCCTCGTCCGGCTCCTTCAGCAGCTCCGCATAGTACATATCCACGATGCCAAGCTCAAGCTCCAGCCGCTCGCGCGCTTCCTCAGCCCAGGTATAGTCGATTAAGGCCAGCTTGGAGGTCAAGTAGCCCTCCAGCCTGTCGGCTCCTGCGGATATACTCAGCTCCGAAGGCTGAATATGAATATTCTCCGGCAGCCGGGGAGTCAGCTCCCGCTTGGCAAGCCGGGCTTCGAAGTCCGGAACAATCAGCCCGGAGGTCAGGGACACCCCGATGAAGTGCAGCTCTTCCCGCTTCAGGTCACAGCTCATCTCCACCTTGTAGCAGACGGCAAGCCAAGGCTCATAGGCTGCCGAGAACAGCGTGGTCCGCTGCCGCAGCCCGGGGTCCTCGAACAGCTGCAGGCATTTGCCTTCGTCGCGGGCGGCAGCCCAGATCTGCCGCAGGCGCTTGCTGCCGTAAGTGACATCCTCGCGGCGGATCATGCCCGGTCCGATGCGCGGCAGCGCCGGAACGATGCCGAAATAGCGGGCGAGGATGCTGTCCTGCGGATCAGCAGACACGCCGGGCGGCAGCGCGCCGCCGCCCGGTGCTGTTGCCGCAGCCGCTGCCCTGCCGGCTGCGCGGGGAGGCGGCGCAGCAGCTGCCTGCGCCGCAAGGGCATCGTACTTCTCCGGATCGAAGACGAAGGTGAAGGACAGGGTCTCCGGATCTACGCCGGTACGCTCCACGAACCCCCAGTAATAGGGGCGTTCCGTCAGCATCCGGTCTGCACGCGGCGAGAGCTTCACCGTCACATGCAGCGGTGAAGCTTCGAGGATTGTGCACTCTGTCGATTCCAGATAATCCATGACCTGCTTGCGCACTTCTACAGGGGACATACTCATGAGGTTGCCTCGCTTTCATCCAGGCTTACGTGGGCCAGCTCGCTGAGCGAATCACCGATTTCATCGAGCCCGCTGCGCAGCTCCTCGTCGCTTCGCGCTTCGAGAACGATTTTGTATAAGCTTTTCTCGAGTGACTCTTTCTTCTCAAAGCGTTCCAGAATCACATCCAGCCCGCCGATGACCATCTCGAACATATTGATTTTTTCATGCAACAGATGAAGAATATGCTCCTCGATCGTGCCTTCGGTAGAGAGGTTACAGATCACCACATCGTTCTCCTGGCCCAGCCGGTGGACCCGGCCGATGCGCTGCTCTACCCGCATGGGGTTCCAGGGCAGATCGAAGTTAATCATATGGTGGCAGAACTGCAGGTTAATGCCCTCGCCGCCCGCTTCCGTGGCAATCATCACCTGGGCGCGGCCGCGGAAAAGATCCATCATCCAGTCCTTTTTGCCGCGGTTCATGCCGCCGGAGTAGGTAACGCACTGCAGTCCGTGATCGCGGAAATATTGCAGCAGATATTCCTGAGTCGCACGGTATTCCGTGAACACAATAACCTTCTCATTCATTTGCCGGATCAGCTCGATCGTTGTCTCCGCCTTGGTGTTCGTTTTGACGGTGCGCAGTGTCTGGAGCAGTGCCATCATCCGCTCGCGTTTCGGGGAATCGGCCGGCAGCTTCTTGATCAGATTGACCAGCGTAATGAACACGGCATCCCGGCTGCTGCATACCTCGCGCTGAAGGGTAACCAGGGACAGCATGCTGCTGAGATTGCCGCCCGCTTCCTGATACTGTTCTTTGACAAAAGCGGTTACCCCGTCATACAATTCCTTCTCTTCAGCAGAGAGGGTAAGCGGAATATTGCGCACCTTACGTTTGGTGAAGTTCACCGGACCCTCCCCGCGGCGGTTGCGGATCATTACCTTGGAGAGCTCGTCCCTCAGCTGGCCCTCATTCTTCGGCTGGCGTTTGTCGACAACGAAATTACTGGCGAAATCCCCCTGGTTGCCGAGCTGGCCCGGTTTAAGCAGCGTAATCAGGTTGAACAGCTCTCCGAGGTCATTTTGCACAGGGGTGGCGGTGAGCAGGAGGCAATATTTTTTGTGAAGCTGCTGCACGAACTGGTAATTGGTTGATTTCTTATTCTTCAGCTTATGCGCTTCATCGATGATCAGCATGTCGTATTCCTGGCTCAGCAGCATTTCCTTATGGGGATCGCGTTTGGCCGTATCCATCGAGGCGACGACAATCTCATTACCCCAGGAATAAGCCTTCTTCTGAGCTACGGCCGAGATGCCGAATTTGGCGTTTAGCTCCCGCACCCACTGCAGGACAAGCGAGGCCGGAACCAGAATCAGCACCTTGCGTACCAGCCCGCGTACCAGATATTCCTTGAGCACAAGCCCCGCTTCGATCGTTTTGCCAAGGCCGACTTCATCGGCCAGAATGGCCCGGCCCGACATCTGAAACAGCACCTTATGAGCGGTATCCAGCTGATGCGGTAGCGGTGACAGCCCGGACAGATGCTTCATGCACTGCAGCTCATCGAAGCTCGTGACAAGTCCGGACCGTTCACCTTCTACAGCCAGCCGGGACAGCTTCCAGTCGCCCCAGGGTCCGCCTTTATCCAGTCTCGACTCCAGATCATGGAGCCAGTTGCGTTCATAGGACAGGGGGACAGGCAGCAGCGGCGCAGGCGTCACTCTCTCTTGCGGCAGGGAACTTCGGAATAATTGCGTCATGTTGCAGCCTCCTCCGGTGCGGTTTCATATAAGAATGCGTAGCAGTAGTATGCGCGTAAAAGAGAGATTTCATAACCTGCTATCCTCAGCAGGCCAATGAATCCGGCGGCGGAAACTGCAATCCGCATCTTGAAAGCTTACAGAATCCATGCCCCCAAAAAAGCGAGATAGAAGAAGAAAATCGATTGTCTTTTACCGAAATCCGGATATTCCTGCTCCGGGCTGCTTTTTTCTAAAAAGACCTTCAGCACAATATGTGGTATAGTTTAAAAGTTGACGCACACAATATATTGTTACAATTGCTTGAAATCGTGATTATTTCCGGTGTTTTGCGTTTATTTGTTATTGACAAGAGGAACTTCCGCTGTTCTTGCAGAAGCCGCTGCAGCCGGCGGGAAGTTGTTGTTGTGGGTCACAAAAATGAAGCCCACACCAAGGAACGGGATCTACATTAATACTTATCCGGGAGGTTTTTTTATTGGGAAGAGTGGAAGGCAAGCAGCGTCTTGAAGGTCTGAGCGAGAAAATATTTCTGGACCGTTATGCCTGGAAGGATGCGGACAGTAACAATGCCAAGGTTGGCGATGTCGTGCTGGTCCTGACCAAGGATGATCCGAAGTTCCCGACCAAGGAGGTCGGCGAGATTGTAGAGCGTACAGGCCGGATTGTTACGGTGCGGACCCGCAGCGGCGAGCTCGTGCAGTCGGATGTGGAGAAGCTGACGCTGAACATTGAGAAGACTCCGGAGGAAATGTGGGACCGGCTGTCGGCGGCAATGGCCTCGGTAGAGAAGACCCCTGAGCTGCAGGCAGAGTGGACAAGCAGGTTCCGCTCGATTCTGGATGACTGGAAGCTCGTACCGGGCGGCCGGATTGCTGCCGGGGCAGGGGCGAGCGAGGAGCTTACGCTGTTCAACTGCTATGTTATTCCTTCGCCAAAAGACAGCCGCGGCGGCATCATGCAGACACTCTCCGAAATGACCGAAATCATGGCCCGCGGCGGCGGTGTCGGGATTAACCTGTCTTCGCTGCGCCCGCGCCGGGCGATTGTCCGGGGAGTAAACGGATCATCCAGCGGCTCTGTATCCTGGGGCGGCCTCTTCAGCTATACCACCGGACTGATTGAGCAGGGCGGCAGCCGCAGAGGTGCGCTGATGCTGATGATCAATGACTGGCATCCGGATGTGCTTGATTTCATTACCGTGAAGCAGACAATGGGGCAGGTCACGAATGCCAACCTGTCGGTATGCGTGAGCAACGGCTTCATGAAGGCGGTTAAGGAGGATCTCGACTGGGAGCTGGTCTTCCCTGATACAACTGATCCGGACTACGATACCATCTGGGACGGGGATCTGGAGAAATGGAAAGCCGATGGACGCCGCGTCATTCCTTACCGTACCGTCAAGGCCCGCGATGTATGGCATACGATTATTGAATCGGCCTGGAAATCGGCTGAGCCGGGCGTAGTGTTCATGGAATACTACAACCAGATGTCGAACAGCTGGTATTTCAATCCGATTATTTGTACTAATCCGTGCTTCCACCCGGATACGCGGATCGCGACTGAATATGGACTCCTTACTATAGAACAGCTGTACAAGAAGACAGCAGGAGAATCTTTCCTTGTCGGCACAGACTTGCGGCTGGTTGAAGCAGCGAAGGTAGTAGGCGGTAGAAGCTATGAAGTTCCGGGACTGCAGATGAGACGGGCTACAGTGTTCCCGACCGGAACCAGAGAGACTTTGAAGATTTCCCTGCAAAATGGCGTTGAAATATCCGTCACCCCTGAGCATCGTTTGTATACCGATTCCGGCTGGAAAGAGGCCCATGCTTTAACTGCTGACGACCGTGTATATCTGCAGTCCGGTGAAGGCAGCTTCGCGGCTGAAGATACACTTGGACAGCAGTGGGGCTGGTTCCTGGGCTGGCTTACTGGCGACGGATGGGTGTCCGGGCGCGGTGATATCGGCATGGTGTTTGGTGAAGCGGACAGCGAAGTGATTCCGGCGCTGATTGCTGCCGGGGAGAGCATTACAGGTGTGACCGCTAAGGTGTTTGACCGCAGCAACGGTACCAAGCAGGCATACTGGTGGCGTAAGTCTTTCCGTGAACAGCTTGAGGCACTGGGTGTTAAGGCGGTTAAAGCTGCCGGCAAAGAGGTTCCGGCCGCTCTCTATACGGCTTCACGTGAGACAGTTACAGCTTTCCTGCAAGGATTATTCTCGGCAGACGGTACGGTATATGAGAATGACGAGATGCACCGCACGGTCCGGCTGACATCCGCATCGAAGAAGCTTTTGCAAGGTGTACAGTTGCTGCTGCTCAATTTCGGAATCAACAGCTCCATCTATAATCGTGAGAAGAAAGCTCAGGCGTTGTTCTCTTACACGACCATAAACGGGGAAGAACGCAGCTATGCGGGCGGCGGATTTTATGAGCTGATTATAAGCGGCAACAATATTGTAGAGTTCAAGGAGAAGATCGGCTTCAAGCTGCTTACCAGAAAACAGGAAGCCCTGGAGCGGATCGCCAGACCTTCACGCAAAACGGAGAAATTCATGTCACGGGTCGTGGGAATTGAACCAGGCGAGACTGTAACGGTATACGATATTACTGAGCCTGTAACGCACTCGCTGATTGCAGGTGGTGTAGTCGCTCATAACTGCGGGGAACAAGGACTTCCGGGCTGGGGCGTATGCAATCTCTCCGCTGTGAACCTCTCCAAGTTCTACGATGCGGAGAATCATGATGTAGACTGGGCGGACCTGGCCACAACCACCCGTTATTCCGTACGTTTCCTGGATAATGTTATCGACAAGACACCTTATCATTTCCCGGAAAATGAAGCGAACCAGAAGCTCGAGCGCCGTGTAGGCCTGGGCACTATGGGTCTGGCTGAGCTGATGATCAAGCTGAATATCCGTTACGGCAGCCCGGAATCCCTGGAATTCCTGGACAAGCTCTATGGCTTCATGGCCCGCGAGGCGTATCTGGCTTCAGCTGAGATCGCCGGCGAGAAGGGCTCGTTCCAGGCATTTGATGCCGAACAATATCTGCAGAGCGGATTCATGCGCAATATTGCTGAGGTATATCCGGAGGTCGGTAATTCCATCCGTGAGCTCGGCATGCGCAATGTTACCGTGATTACCCAGGCACCAACAGGCAGCACAGGAACGATGGTCGGCACCTCGACCGGGATCGAGCCGTACTTCGCCTTCAAATATTACCGCCAGAGCCGTCTCGGCTATGACGAGCAGTTCGTTCCGATTGCAGAGGAGTGGCTGGAAGCCCATCCGGGTGAAGAGCTGCCGGAGTACTTCGTGACTTCGATGGATTTGTCCGCCAAGGATCATATCCGCGCACAGGCGGCGATTCAGCGCTGGGTAGACAGCTCCATCTCCAAGACCGCGAACTGCCCGTCCGACTTCACGATAGAGGAAACCGCCGAGCTGTACGAAATGGCCTTCGATCTGGGCTGCAAAGGCGTAACCATCTACCGTGACGGCAGCCGCGATGTGCAGGTGCTGGAAACGGCGAAGAAGGAAGAGAAGAAGGAGACACTGGCTGAGGTTGAAACCGTTGAGGCTAAGAACGCTGAACCGGTAGCGGCTGAGCCTGTTACTGTGGCGGCAGTGCCTGCTGCGCAGCCTGCGGCCAGCGGTGTGGACAAGCAATACAAGAAACGCCCGCAGGTGCTGCGCGGCGCTACGTACAAGATCAACACGCCGTTCGGAATGGCGTATATCACCATTAATGACCTGGACGGCATTCCGGCCGAAATCTTCCTGAATGTCGGCAAAGCCGGCTCCGACGTCTTCGCCATGGCCGAAGCGCTGGGCCGGGTCTGCTCGCTGTTCCTGCGCTACGGCGACCACGGTGAGAAGGTCGGCCTGCTGATCAAGCATCTCAAGGGCATCGGCGGCTCCGGCGCCATCGGCTTCGGCGCGAACCGTGTCGAGTCTATCGCCGACGCGGTGGCGAAGGCCCTCGAAACTCATGTGCTGAATAATGCACATGACGATCATGCGGCCGCTCCGATCGCGGCCACGCTGGAGCTGGAGGATTTCACCGAGGCGCTGAACGCCGAGCTGAAAGCGAGTGTTCCGGCCGCGGCTCAGGCCGATGCCGAGCATGGCGGCCATAGCGCTCATAGCCACGCTACAGCTTCGCGGGATCTCTGCCCATCCTGCGGCAGTGCATCGCTGATTAATATTGAAGGGTGCAAGACATGTGGGAATTGCGGGTATAGCCGGTGTGGTTGAGATGGAATGTGAAATGAAATAAATGCGAGCAAAAAGTCCCGATAAGGATTTTCTTATTGTTATCCTTCAAAAGGTTTGCAAAAGTGAAAATAAAGTTTGGGAATTTTAGCTGGTTAAACCCTTGTGATGACTAGGTTTGTTGATTTAAGTGTTAAAAATAATTTTCAAACCACTGAAATTTAATCGGTTTTGAAAACATGCTTTTTAATAAAGTTTGAAAAAGCTTGTTTTCATTCTTTAAGTTTGGAAATGCTTAAGCCGAAATCACAGAGTTTGAAAAAGATCGACATTAATCCGACTCGAAATTCACTAAATATGAAAAAGAATGACGTATTATTTTCTGAAAAATTGAAAAAGATCTACCAAAACGAAGCGTTACTCTTACGCTTTGTTTTTTTATGCCGTTCCGCATCAAAAGGCAATAAAAAAATACGCCCCGGTCAAAGGCGTATTTTTGTAATAAGCATATATATGTTGAACTTATTTATTTCGATGCACTTTACAAAGCAAAAGTTAAAGGGGAAAGATTGAAGAATCTAACCCCTCGTGACAATTCATGTGAAAATTCGTGTGACATTTCATTTGACAAATCATGTGGCATAAACCTTGTATGACATTGTGTTTGTAATATGTTATAAAGTTAACTCTTATTTTTTAATTGTCAACTTATTCGAAAAATTAAATGTTAGTTGGGTTTTTGTTCATAATCCACAAACATTAAACAATTTAATAATACATCACTGTTATTCTTTAGTTCAACAAATGAAAAATCCTCTTCCATATAGTATATTCTCATTCTAATGACCTATGTATGAATTGTATTATTCGACATCTTACCTAGTTATTCCTGCGACAATTATCGAAAGGAAGATGTAAATTACGATTATAGCAACAGATCATGAGTTTCCAATCTACAGCAACTTCTCCATCGCCATCACATCTATAAACGCACCGTCCAAGATACCTTGATTCTGAAATATTCCAACTTCCCGATATCCAGCTCTATGATATAAGCCTTGTCCTAGATTGTTGAATGGAAAAGTGAATAGAACAAATTTATAAAATTTATTTTCTTTGCCGACAGTCTCTAATTTTTGAAGCAATTGTCTGCCTATTCCTTTGCCGCGATGGTTGCGATGAATATAGATGGAAAGGTCACCGACACCATCATAAGCGCTTCTGGGACTATACGGATTGATGGAAGCCCATCCAATCACTTGATGATCCTGCTCGGCTACAAGTACCGCGTACCGCTCCTGATGTTTGTCAAACCACTGGTTCATATATACCTCATCTTTTAATTCGGATTCCAATGTGGCGATCCGATCCTCAATTCCTTGATTATAGATATGTAATATTTCGCTTAGATCAGATGCTGTAGCTGGTCGTACTAAAAACATCATCATCACTCCTATAATTTGTCCTATATCGCTTTTATATCACATCTTGATTTGATATGGGAAGGGCTAAAAAAATTTCAAAACAATTATTTGCGTTTTGCAAATAATTGAGGTATAAATAATTCAAGGGGTGAAAGAAGTGGAAAACCTAAGAGAAATATTTCAAATCATGACGCGACGGTTTGGGCTATTAGATAAAAATTGTTGCGTCGCAGGGGGAGTGGATATTTCCCTGGTGCAGAGTCATATTATTTATGAAATTGATCGCAAACATAATCCATCCATTCAGCAGGTGGCGGATGGACTTGCAATGGATATCACCACATTTAGTCGCCAGGTTCAAAGCCTTGTGAAAATGGGGCTAGTTCAGAAGACTCCGCTTCCGGAAGACCGTAGAATTTATATTTTAAACTTAACAACGCAAGGAAAATATATTGCTACAGTCATCGATAAACAGATGAATGACTATTTAATAGAAGTGTTCTCGCATATGTCTGAGTTTGAGCGGGACATGGTCATTAACGCAATCAAACTGCTTAACTCCAGTATGGAGAAGTCAAGTGTATGTTGTACACCACTGGGATAGTTACTATCCCTTTAACTAAGTCATATATTTGCAATTTGCAAATAATATTGAGGAGAAGAAGCATAATGAGATGTATTCCTGCAAACCAAACGATCTGTTGTAGACGCCAGTAAAAAAAATGTATTACCTGTTGCAATTATTGGAACGGGACCGCTGGGTTTGGCGGCAGCAGCAATGGAAAATAGATAGGTTGAAAGTTCTAATAACCGTGATTTTACACAAATAAGAAGGAAGGTCCGACATATGAATTTATTAAATCGTGAAATCATAAAACAAATTATTGATAATTCGTTAAATAAGGATCTGTTTCGAGGTCAATTTGGTTTGGAGAAAGAGAATGTTAGGGTAGATCATGAGGGAAAATTGGCGCTGACCCCACATCCAAAGGCGTTTGGGAGTAAAACGGAGAATCCCTATATCCAAACAGATTTTTCAGAGAGCCAAATCGAGATGATTACCCCAGCCTTTGATTCGATTGAAGAGACCTATCAGTTCATGGAAGCTTTACAGGACATTGTGACATTAGAGCTTGAAGGTGAATATCTGTGGACAAGTAGTAATCCGCCGATCTTACCCGAAGAACAAAAGATCCCGATTGCAAAGATGAATGATCCGATTGCTGATGAGTATCGTCATGAACTAGCAGATAAGTATGGTCGCAAAAGACAACTGCTAAGTGGAATCCATTATAATTTCTCGTTTGATGAACGGTTCTTACGAAAGCTACATGAAACGATAAGCAAGGGGGAAGCTTACAAAGACTTCAAGGATGCCATTTACTTTAGGATTGCACACAACCTGCTTCGGTACCGTTGGTTGCTTATTTATCTCACAGGGGCAAGTCCAGTCTTTGACAAAACCTATATCCAAGAGTGTGTGTCATTAAGCAATTCAGATGATAACAAGAGTCACTATTTCCCTAAGATGAATTCGCTTCGGAATAGTGTATGTGGTTATCGGAATAAAAAACCATTCTATGTATCCTTTGATTCGATACATGACTACGTACAGGATTTGAACACACTAATTCAGAAAGATGAATTGCTGAATGCAAAGGAATTCTACAATCCCGTTCGGTTGAAAACAGCCAAAGGGTTGAATCCATTAAAAGAACTTGTGGAAGATGGTGTGGCGTACTTAGAGCTGCGCTTGATTGATCTCAACCCACTGCATAAGATTGGGATCAGTAAAGAAACGATGAAGTTTATCCATCTGTTCATTCTTTTTATGCTGCTCAAAGAAGATGAGCTTTTTTGTACGGAAGACCAGAAGATGGCGGACCTCAATCATGATCAAGTGATCACTGAGGGCATTGATGGTATCTTAAATGATTCTCAGGGCTCCCGTGGCACGATGAAGGAGATGGCGGTTGCTTGTATCCGTGAGATGCAAGAAATGGTGCAACTCCTTAATCCTGATGGGGAAGAATTCTTCCAACTCCTTGATGGAGAAATGCAAAAAATCCTTCATCCTGAGTTGGGTTTTGCCTATAAAATTAAGTCGGAAATTCAGAAATCCACTTACATGAAATATCATTTGGCTAAAGCTAAAGTTTATGCCGAGGATAGCGAAAAAAATGGGTATCGCTTTGTTGGATATGAAGATTTAGAACTATCAACACAATTGCTTCTAAAGGCAGCCGTGAAACGTGGGGTTAAGTTCAAACTAATTGACCGTCATGAGAACTTCGTCCTGCTTACAAAGGGAGATCATACGGAATATGTAAAGCAGGCTACCAAGACGTCGCTTGATTCCTACAGTACGGTACTGATCATGGAGAATAAAGTTGTGACAAAAGAAGTTCTTAAAGAACGTGGTATTCGTGTACCCAATGGAGATGCTTTCCACAGTCAGGAAGAGGCATTGGCTGCCTATGAGATGTACCGTGACAAAACTATTGTCATTAAACCAAAGTCCACCAACTTTGGTTTGGGTATTACCATCTTTAATCGTGCATTCTCCAAGGAAGACTATCGAAAAGCATTTGAAATGGCGTTTAAGCATGATCAGACGGTTCTGCTAGAAGAATTCATGACAGGTAAAGAGTATCGATTCATGGTCATGGGTGATGAGGTTGTGGGGATACTGCATCGCGTACCAGCCAATGTCATGGGTGATGGAATTCACACGATTGAGCAACTCGTCTACGAAAAGAATAAAGATCCGCTTCGGGGTCGCGGTTATAAGACACCTTTAGAAAAGATTCAGCTAGGTGAAGCAGAAACCATATTCTTAAAGAATCATAACCATCAATGGAGTGAGGTCCCTACGTTAGGTCAAGTCGTTTATTTACGGGAAAACTCCAATATCAGTACAGGTGGAGACAGCCTTGACTTTACCGATGACATTCCAGAGAGCTATAAGACATTAGCCATTGAATCAGCAAAGGCTGCAGGAGCTACCTTCTGTGGAGTGGACATGATGATAGATGATATTACATCTGAAGCAGCCGGATCCAATTATAGTATTATTGAGATCAACTTTAATCCAGCCATTCATATCCACTGCTATCCATACAAGGGGAAAAACCGCAAGGCGGATGAAAAAATTCTCGACTTGCTGTTTGGAAAAGTGGAAAGTTAACTAAAAATAAGACGGGAAAATGCAGGTTGTCAGAACGGTAAGACCATATGGATATGTTAACACTATAAATAATAAGAGCCTTGGGTAATAAGCCTAAGGCTGTTTTCACGTTTTCAATACCTTTGTATATTTGTCATTGATTATATAAGTGATTAATTATATAATTATGTCATTAAATGTTGAACTCAATATGATGAATGACAGGAGGAGCTACATATGGAACAAAAGATACAAGAAATGGCAGATACCTATAAATTATTAGCCGATAAAACGCGGCTGACAATTGTGGCACTGCTTAAAGAGCAGGAACTTTGTGTCTGCGACATCACCGATGTTATTGGTATGTCACAGCCCAATGCCAGCCAACATCTGCGAAAATTAAAGTCAGCTGGTCTTCTCAGCGAAAGGAAAAAAGGACAGTGGGTATATTATTCGTTAAATCCAGCAGCGGAGTCCTATGTACAGTGTATTTATGAACACTTGCCGTCAATGAAAAGCAAAATAGTCTGTCTTAATAACGATTGCTGTAGTCCACAGGAGGAAGTATGACAGTCATTGCAGTTTTAATTTTCTTACTGACACTCACCTTTGTGATCTGGCAACCCAAGGGGCTAAACATTGGATGGTCGGCTTCTGCAGGCGCTATTCTCGCGCTTCTCTTTGGAGTCGTTAGCTTCTCTGACGTAGGTACGGTTACAGGGATTGTATGGAATGCTACCCTTGCTTTTGTCGCCATTATCTTGATTTCGCTTATTTTGGATGAAATCGGCTTTTTTGAATGGGCAGCACTGTACATGGCAAGGCTCGCCAGAGGCAATGGCAAGCTGATGTTCGTTTACGTCGTTCTTCTTGGCGCGGCAGTAGCAGCTTTTTTTGCCAATGACGGTGCCGCGCTCATCTTAACGCCAATCGTGCTAGCCATGGTGCGAGCACTCAAGTTCGATCAGAAAATGATTCTGCCTTTTATTATGGCAAGTGGTTTTATTGCAGATACGGCATCACTTCCGCTTGTCGTCAGTAACCTTGTAAATATCGTGTCTGCTGATTATTTCGGTATCGGCTTTGTCGAATATGCCAGCCGGATGATCATTCCGAACTTTTTTTCACTGCTGGCGAGTCTTATTGTCTTGTTTATCTTCTTCCGTAAAAGTATTCCGAGTAACTATGACTTAAAGCAGCTTAAAAAACCGGCAGAAGCGATTAAGGACAAACGGCTGTTCCAAATTTCGTGGATCATCTTAGCTGTCTTGCTTGTTGCCTACCTGGTCAGCCAATTTATAAAGGTTCCGGTTTCTGTGATTGCTGGTGTGGTTGCCGTCCTCTTTATTTTGGCAGCACGTAAAAGTCCAGCCATTCAAACATGGAAGCTGGTTAAAGGGGCTCCATGGGCAGTTGTTATCTTCTCCATTGGTATGTATGTCGTTGTCTACGGTCTTCGTAATGTGGGGCTGACAGATGAGTTGGGCAGATTTATCGAGACTATTTCTGAACAAGGGCTGTATGCCTCAACGATGGGAATGGGTTTTTTAGCCGCTATATTGTCGTCGATTATGAACAATATGCCGACGGTTATGATTAATGCTCTTGCCATTCAAGGAACAGATGCGCAAGGGATAATACGGGAGTCTCTCGTGTATGCCAATGTGATCGGCAGTGACTTGGGTCCCAAAATCACGCCGATCGGATCGCTGGCTACCTTATTGTGGCTTCATGTATTGTCACGCAAGGATATTAAAATTACATGGGGCAGTTACTTTAAAACCGGTATTTTACTCACGGTTCCGACATTGTTTATTACGTTAACAGGCTTGTATATCTGGCTATACGTTATCGATTCATTAAACATGAATGTTTGGGTTTTAATTGCTGCTGTAACTATTGCGCTTGTGGTAATTGCTTGGCTAATCAAAGCTCTGGTTAGCTCAAAAATGGGTAAGGCTGCTTACCAGAAGAGACGTTAAAATTAACCAGAATGAAAATAAAGGAGATCGTTAATCATGAACAACAAACCACTCGTTTACTTCTTGTGTACCGGAAACTCTTGCAGGAGCCAAATTGCTGATGGATTTTTGAAAGCACTTGGAAGTGATAAATTTGAAGTGAAAAGTGCAGGTCTAGAGGCACACGGGTTAAATCCACGTGCTGTTCAAACGATGAAAGAAGCAGGAATTGATATTTCAAATCACACTTCTGATGTCATCGACCCTGAAATTTTAAAGGAAGCTGATTACATCATCACGCTTTGCGGTCATGCCAACGATAATTGTCCGGTCGTCCGTAACGACAAAGCAGAAAGATGGCACTGGGGTTTTGATGATCCAGCTAAAGCGACCGGTACAGAAGAAGAGATTACAGCAAAATTTGCTGAAGTTCGTGATTCGATTAAAAACCGAATTGAGCAATTTTTGAAAGAAGGTAAGTAAGATGCAAAATGGCGAAAATAAGTACCATGCACTCATTGACGACAAGATCTTCATGGGCGGGGCTGCCGATGTAGAAGCAATGGTCATCAATGAAGGTGTTGAAATTATCGTGGACCTGAGAGAAGAAGCAACGGAGTGTGCGTATCCGTCGGATCACGTACGCTGGGTGAAGATTCCGCTTGATGATAATACCCAAGAAACGGAAGCGAATCTTTTTAAACAAGCCATTGATGAGGTAGTTAGTGCATACAATGAGGGCAAAAAAGTTGCCTTTCACTGTGGTGGAGGCAAGGGGAGAACAGGGACCGTTGCTGCTGGAACCATATTAGAACTAGGACTTGCTGATACATTCGAAGAAGCTGAAGCGAAAGCTAAAGGTATTAGACAAGTCATTAACATTAAACCCATGCAAAAGGAATTATTAAAACAAATATACGCAAGATCATAACATGAAGAAACGAAAGAAAGGCATCCATCAAAATGGATGCCTTTCTTTTATTCGGCGACCTTTTCCAGACACTCAATTTTCAATACAAAGTCTTCATTTTTATGGGCTTGCCTGTTTGTGTTATAGCCGTATTCTTTTCGTGTTGCTTTTGTTAAGTCTAACCAGTATCTTTCACATTTGTTTAAGAAAGAAACATCAGCGGCATCCTCGCATTCAAAAAGAATAACAAACTTGAACTGATCTTCACCAAACTTGTCCCATTCTTTCTGTAAACCAACATTCTTATGTGTTCCGGCACGCAGTTGGCTCCAATTTGATGCTTTTCGTGAATATAAATTTCCCGACCCAATGAAAACTTTCTGATTAACCTGATTCAATATGGCGAATACGCCGATTCTGAATGGTATTAAATTTGTTTTTATAGTATCACCTCAACACTAGTATATAAGCGTTTGCTTATATATATGACTGTTAAACGATATATTTTCTGATTTCTTGGCTAAAATGTAGATTAGGAGGTTTTTGTGAATCAGATACCTTGGATTTTTCCAAATGAGAGTTTGTCTAGTTATTTACAAAGATTATTACGAGCTAATGGTCACTTTAATGTAAGCATCATGGCGGATGATTTGTCCATTTCTGTCGCTGATATTAATAATAACGACTTCACTATGGATGCCATTAAGCTAGTTGCTGATATTACAGGATTTGATATTCAAGAGCTTGTTTCGATGAGTTCCCATGGATTTAAAACGTCCATGGGTGCCAATGCATACGAGAAGATAGCTTTCAGAAATAAAGCTAAATATTGTCCTATTTGTATTCAACAAGATCATTATTATAAGTCAATTTGGACCCTGTATCCGGTCGCAGTTTGCCTTGAGCATGAAACGTTACTGATCGAAGAATGCCAATTCTGCTTCAGAGACTTGAGCATGAATACGTTTATGGATGGCTACTGTCTGCATTGCGGATTTGAATATAAATATGCTGCCCTACAATTAGTAAATCGGGATTCTCTGCTTTTTCAAGCCCAGTTGGAATTACAAAGGTTAATTGAAGAAGGGGAATGTTCATTATTTGGTAATCTGTCGCTTGCTAATTATTTGCAACTAAGCAGCCGTAGTATGTTTATCATTGAAGGTCTTACTCGCCATACCGATTATAAAAAGCCTGTAGTGGGTTTCTATAATAAAGAAGGTAGAGATAAAACTACCGAAAACAGCGCACATGCATACGCAAGTGTCCATTTTATGTATGAAGCATTTCCAAACCATTTCATACAGGTTCTTGACGCTTTTCAAAAGAAAGATCCAAGTATAAAATATATGCAAAAACCCGAATTTGAAAAGCTTTTGTGGCGACCTGAATTTAAAGTTATCAAAAAAGCTTACCAAACCTATTGGGTCAATCAAGCTGATAGTGGTAACGTTCGGGCTGACTTTTCGGTATTTAAGGAAGAGCCATCTCTTTTAGGAAAGAGGACTCACCTTTCTAGAGAAGAGGTAAAAAACAAATATGGTCTCACATACGAAAAAATCAATTCATTAAACCGTTATGGTGCTCTTCAAACAAAAATCATTCCAAAACAAAAGATTAATCGCTATCGTATTGAAAAGAAAATACTTGAAGCAACGGTGAAACAAATGAAGTGTTTTGTTACAAGATCCGAAGCAGCTAAGATGCTGGGTTTTCAACGCGACACTGTCTCAAAGCTCATTTCAGCTGGTATACTTCGGCTTAGTCGGTCACCTGATGGATCCAATAAGCTTTTAAGAGATGAAGTCAACAATTTGATAAGCCGCTGCCGGAACAAAATGGTGCCGTTTAAAAGCCCAACTATGATATCCTTTGATAAGGCATTTGAAAAATATAATCATTGTGGTCTCTCGTTTGCCCTTTTAATCGAATTTACTTTAAAGAATGATTTAAAAACGATGAGCTATGGCAATACGGGAACACTTAAAGATGTATATTACGATGAAAATGATCTTATTTTACGTATGAAGCAGATCAAAAAGGAAAACCAAACTAAAAATGGTTATTTTATGACTGATTTGCAGGAGATTTTTCGTGTTGGGGAGAAGACAATATGGACGATGGCAACCCATCATATATTGACTCCAGACAAAGTCATTACGTTAAAGGACGGTCGTAAACAATATGTGTACGACAAGGAGAAAGTTGACGTTTTTAAACAAAATCATCTCACAATAAGTGAAGCTGCCATGCAGTTTGGTATCTCAGATGCCACTATACGCAGATGGCTGGTAATTGGGCGGCTTAAAGATGTAATGATGGGGCTTTCTAAAAGCAAATTAATTAACGTGGATCAGTTGAGAGAAGCATTATCAATAAAATCTCATCATAATCAAAAAACATCTTAGAGAGATTGACATGTATTTGAATGTCAATTTCTTTTTGTTTTTACATAGACAAGATTTAATAAATGACAATTAATTGGAGGTTATAAATATGCGCGATGAAGTCTTGAAACCCGATGGGAAATTTGAAACTCAAAGCGGTGAACATCTTTATTACGAAGTGCAACGCAAAGATACATCTGGGAATCTTCGGGACTGGATCTGTGTAGAGTCCAATGTATTCCGGGAAGTTATGGGAAAGCAGATCCGTTTAGAAGAAAAAGATCATGACAGTCCTCCAATTATGGAGTTGAAAAGACGTGATGCAGATAATAAGATTCGAAGCCAAATTGCCATCAACCTCGAAGCGGCAATTGCAAAACGTATTAAAAGAGGGCATAAGACCGAATATCTTATGGAAATTGCAGAGGATTATGGCTATCCCGATGTTCGATCATTACAAAATGTATTGAATGTGGCAAGCCCAACATCACTAACTGCGGAGGATATCCTTTATTTTGAAAAGCAGAAAGGGATTCACCGTGACGAGATATTGGGCGTAACGGTTCGGAAAGGTCTTTCCAATATTCGAGGTTTTCAACGTATTTATGATGTCATCAAGGAAGATCCTGAGCTCCGGAATTCGGTCAATGAGTTACTGCGTGTTATTCATGATACGCTAACAGGGTGTAGCGGAATGGAAGCTGAACGTCGTTGTAATGACATCACGGCGAAGATTAAAGCAACATCATGGACGTAAATTATTTACATATTAGTATTTTATAAAAACAAAACAAACCCGCCTGGCTCTAGGCGGGTTTGTTTTGTTTTCTTTTTCATTTCAATTGTCAACTGAAAAACCTTTTCCTAATTGATTTAAAGTTAGGTCAAGTTTTACTTTCGTTTACCATTTAAAAAACCATGTTTGGATCCAAATATTGGGTCCATACTCTAAGGGAGCGATGCGAAATCAGCTTTGATTTATGCACACTGCCGAAAGAAGGGGAAAGCATATATAGTTTCCTCTTCCGAATAGCGACGGTTGAAAACGTATATACCAGTTTGCAGTTTCTGCTTGATAACGTGAACCATTCTACGGTGTACTCATGCAATTTAAATTTCTGTAAAGCTTCTGGGGTACAGAAAAAGCTTGCTGAAATTGTACAACAAGGGGGACTCTTTCCTGAAAAGCTGACACTGAATCAGTTTGAGAAGCTTTTTTTCGATAAACCACCGAACAAAAGGGATCTTGAGCTTTTCTTTTACCAAAAGCGGGTTAAATATTGCCCACAGTGTATGAGAGAAGATCCATTCCATCGGTTGCAATGGGATATTGCAAATGTGACAGTCTGCCTAGAACATGAACTGTTGTTACTTGAACGATGTACGTCGTGTCAAAAAACAACGTCCATCTTTGACTTGATGGCTGGTCACTGCCGATGCGGTACCTTTATTGAAGATACTCAAAGCGAAACTGTGTTATCTGCGATGGTAATGGAGGCTCAGCGAATTACGCAATCACTGATCGCTGGAAACACAACAGAAATGGAATTGAATGCGGGTTCGAATATAAATGCACGCGACTATTTCCGTTTGGTTCACTTGTTTTCATCGCTGCTCCATCATTTCGATGGAAATCACCTTGTATTCAAACACTTTCCCATATTAGGTGAGAGTGCAAATTATCTGCTTAAAGGAGGTGAAGAAAGAGATGTTCAGATGATTACTGCTGTTCACACGGCAGCGTATTTTCTGTTATCAACTCCAGACGAATGCTTTAACGAAGTGGTAAGAACGCTTGAAGAAATGACAACATTTCCAGAGAAGCGCTTCATCTACAAGCGCAGGTTACTGCGGAAAATTATAGATTTCCCAGCGCTCGAAGATCATCAAAGCTTGTACGACGAATATTTGAGGAATCTTACTTACGTCTATCCAAGACGGAAAAATGAGATTACCATCCCGGATTCCAACTATTACACACTTCAGGAGACACTTGAAAAGCTTTCTATCACGTACAAACAATGTATGCATCTTATTGAGGCTGGATTCTTAAAAGGACATCAGCGTCCACGCACAGTTCGCAAGAACATGATGTTTACGAAGAGTGATGTAGATGCGTGGTCGTTGAAAAGGAAGTCCCTTCTGACCTCAGAACAGGTGGCGAAGGCATTAGGCATTCACCGATTACAGGTTTGGAAGCTTGCTGACGCAGGTTTACTGCCAGCACTCCGCGGACCCAAAGTGGATGGGTTTCAAAAGCGTCTTTTTGAACCAGAAACAGTTGCAGCATTTCTTCAAAATGTGACGACAGGAACTGTTGTAATGGTAAAGCCATCACCCGAGTGGAAATCATTTCACGAATCGTTGCTGCATTTACACAACAGCGGGTTCAACGCCATTGAACTCACTCAATTAATTCTAACCGGCAGGATCAAAACAGCGGTTGCATCCAAAGAACTATCGCTTAGCGGGATTTTTCTTCACAAAAGGGATGTTCAAAAGCTGATTGCAGAAGCACGACAAAAGCGCATTGACGAAATTGGGTATACCGTAAAAGAAATTTCTTCGATGCTAAATGTGGGGCAACGCAAAGTTCAAAGATGGATTGACGACGGTGCAATAGATGTCGCACGCAAAATACCAAAAGGTAAAAGTTTTTCGCAGTACGTTAAAAAAAGCGATGTGGAAAATTTGATGTACTCGCAAGCAAATGTACATTGATAAACCCAAGGAGGAATTAAAATGGAAATTGAGTTGGGTACCGGTATACAGTTTATGTTGAATGATGATCACTGTGAGATAAAAAAAGAAACGACACCGGATCAATACATTGTTACCAATGTCTCGAAAGACCAAATCTTTCGTATCTCTCGGAAGGAGATTATCAAACAGTACGAAAATGGGGTGCTTGTATTTGCTCCTAATCAATCGTTGATTCCGACTCCATCAGAGGAATGGATTGAACAGCAAAAAATCGTCGATTTCGAGTCGTTGCCAAAAGAGTACAAAGATAAGGCAGCATGGCGATTAAAGGTCATTAAGCCTCTACTCAGCATAAAAGCAGAGAAGATGCAAAAACATTTTGTCGCTCGTGCAAAAGAAATGGAGCCACTTAGAGTTAAAAAAAGTGAGCATATCTCAGCTAACACGATACGACGTTGGTACGATGCTTATATCGCAAGCAACTGCGATATTATCTCTCTGGTTCCAGGGCATATAGAATCAGGTCGCGGTACAAGGCTTTCTTCTGATGTGGAGGCGCTTGTTTACGATATCATTACAAAGAAGAGGAAAGAAGAATCAACAGTGGATTCTCTTACAAAAGAGGTCCAAAATACCATAGAATTATATAATTCTCGCCGATTGGAAACGGACCGACTTAAATGTCCGTCAAGTTCTACAATCCGCCGACGCATCCTGGATTTAGATCCTTTCGAACGACTGAAAAATTCGCATGGATTTAAGTACGCCTACGAAAAGGAAGGAAAGGTCACACTTCGCCCAAAACCAGAAAAACCATTGGATAGGGTGGAAGTTGACCATACCAAACTTGATCTTATTGTCGTTGACGAGAAAACTCGGCTCCCAATTGGAAGACCATGGATCACTATTCTTATCGACTGTGCGACTGGATACATTTTAGGTACTCATATTGGTTTTGATCCACCATCCTATGTATCCGTAATGCTTGCGCTGAAGCATGCTTTTTCTACAAAAAGCTACATGACAGAAAAGTATCCCGATTTAGAACCGTGGTTAGCTCATGGCAAGCCTAAGCTGCTCGTTTTGGATAATGGAAAGGAATTTCGAAGCCAATCTTTAAAGGACGCATGCTTGCAAATGGGGATCGAGATTTATTATTGCCCTCCCAGACGTCCGTGGTACAAAGGTGCGGTAGAAAGATTCTTCCGGACGCTTAATTCAAAGCTCCTCCATCAGTTACCAGGGACAACCTTCTCTAACATCTTGGAGAAAAAAAAGAGGGAATATGACCCTCAAAAAAACGCAGTAGTCGGTTATGAAACGTTTATTAAGATCTTTCATAGATGGGTCATTGAGGAATACGCTCATGACTGGCACACTGGTGTTAAAGGGAGACCACATGATCTATGGCAGGATTATTTGAATAAACATGGTCACCCTTCACTTGTGATCCAGCCGCAATGGGAAATAATCCTGGGCAAGCTCAAAAGAGGATTGTCCATACAGCGTACAGGAATTCGTCACCAGTACCTGTTCTATCAGTCGGATGAGCTCCAGGCACTTAAAAAAAATCTGAAGAAGGGGACGATACAAAAAACGGTGAAAATCGATATTAAATACGATCCTACGGATATGTCGAAAATCTTCGTATATGACCCGATAAATGGAAAATACATTACAATCCCGTGTATTAACCAGGAATATTCGAAGGGTTTAAGCGAGTATACCCACGGTGTGATTGTTGCACAATTGCGCGAAAAGCAAAAGGAGGTAGTAAACGGCAAGCAAAGAGTGAAAAAATCCCAAATGACACTAGAGAGGCTTAAACAAGAAAAAAGCACGCTACAGGATGATCTCGCAAATGAAACGAAGGTAACACACTCTGCCCAACAACGGATGAAAAACAAGGGCATGGACAAGGTGGTTTCAAGTGAAGAAGGTACAACAAGAACTCGCCCATCTGCGATTATCGTCGAGTTGACAAAAACACAACCAAAATCCAAGGGGAATACAAAATGGGGGTCATACAATGCAAGCACCAAGTGATGTAATGAGTGCTGAGGATAAAATTCGTTATGTGGATGGTATCCGCGTTATGTATCCAGCCTTCACCGAGATACTTGAATTGATGGAACAGACCCATCTAGAAGGGCAGGGAGTCAATCAACCGTTGTCAATGTTGATCTATGGACCTCCAGGGTCTGGTAAAACCACACTTATGGAGGCGTATTTAGCCAATAAACAAAGAAAGGAGATGACACAGTCCATTTGGGGTAAAGCGGAGAGCAAGTCGATACTCACCGTCGAAATTCCAAGTCCAGCTAGGTATACTTCAGTAACGGAGAAATTGCTCAAACAAATTGGTGACCGGTATTTTTCAAGGGGCACCCCTAGTCAGAAAGTAGATAGGTTAGGGGAACTCATTAAGAAAAATAACATACAGTTGATCATGGCTGACGAATTTCAGCACTTTTTAGACGCTGAGAAACCCGGAGGTGCGATAACAGTTTCCAATTGGTTTAAATCGTTTCTTAATACCGTGCGAGTACCTATTATTTTGTTTGGCTTGTCAACGTCGACGGAGGTGTTGGAGGTGAATGAGCAGTTGGGCAGAAGAATGCCTGTTCAAAAAGAGCTGAAGCCATTTAAACGAGATAATGAATACATTGATTTTCTTCAAGACATTGAAGAACAGTTATCCAATGTATTCGATAGGCAGTCCCACCTGACAGATCCAGATATTTGCGATGCGATATTTTATGCTTCGGATGGGGTGCTGGACTCAATAATGATGCTAATTCGTCGTGCTGCTAGAAACGCAATTGAAAAAAATGCAGAACGTATTGAAAAGGTTGACTTTGCAGCCGCATTCGAAAGATATGCGCATCTATGGAAAAATGGGAAAGGAACGAAGGAAATCAATCCGTTTCTCATCGAAAATTTTGCGATATAAAAGTTCTGGCATCTACTCGATGCCAGAACTTTTATATGTTGCTACCATCTTTTACTTTAATCAGCATTCCATTCAACAAAACCAAAAAAGCATTTTCAAATTTTGTGACACAGATGCATAACCTTTTGCAAACTTTCTGATATCGGCAAATCTTTTTTCAAACCTTAAGGAAGAAATTAACCTTTTGCAAACTTTATAAAGAATTTCTCAACTATTTTCTATTTATAAGAAGATACCGATACAACCTTTGTGAAAATACCCCTTGGTATAACAGGGTTTATTCAAATGAATTTTTCAAACATTGTGGAGGATAACACTTATCGGGACTTTTATTTGATAAATAATGTTTATAATCTGCCATACCGCCATCGTAACGCTTTGACTACACTGTATCATCCGGTGAATAGCCGGATGTACTAACAAGTTATCTTTGGCAGCTCTAAACTTTAAATTTATTGATCTGTTCCTGCAATTCTTCGGCCATCTTGGAGAGGAATTCAGCTGATGATGCGATCTCCTCCATGGAAGCGAGCTGTTCCTCAGTTGCAGCAGATACATTGTGGACCCCGCCTGAGGCTTCCCCGGCAATATTGGAGATCTGGCTTATATACCCGACTACTTCATCTGTGCTGGCAGACATTTCTTCTGAACCGGCAGATACTTCCTGAATTTCATCAGCGACCTTGTTCACGACTTCGTAGATATGCTCGAATGCTTGTCCGGCTGCAGTGACAATCTCAATTCCGGCTTCGGTTTCATTGCTGTTCACTTGCACAGCCAGTATTGCATGGTTCGTATCCTGCTGAATCAGCTGTACCAGATCCGTAATTTTCTGCGCAGATTTAGAAGATTCCTCTGCCAGTTTACGTACCTCTCCGGCAACAACGGCGAAGCCCCGCCCATGTTCTCCTGCACGTGCAGCCTCGATAGCTGCATTCAATGCGAGCAGATTGGTTTGACTTGCGATATTATTGATTGCCCCGGTAATGCTGCCAATCTCAGCAGAACGTTCCCCCAGCCCGGTAACCAGCTCTGTCAGTGAGGAGATAGAAGCACGCACGGAGCCCATTTGTTCCACTGCCTGTTGGATAACCTTATTGCCTTCAGCCGACTGATTTGCCGCATCTACAGCCGAGACGGATACGCTCTGGGCCAGGAGAGCGATCTGTTCCGAACCCGCAGCCATCTCACTCATAGCCTGTGAAGAATTTTTTACCATGTTCACCTGATCCGTAGTGCCTGCAGACAGTTGCTCGACCGTTTCGGAGATTTGCTCGGATGCTTTCGTGTTTTGCTCAGCGCTTGCCAGCAATTCTTCCGAAGAAGCGGCTACCTGCTCGGAGGTCATGGAGACGGACTGGATCATCGCACGCAAATTGCCGGTCATGATATTGAACGAGGCAGCCAGTGTGCCGAGCTCATCCTTGTTTTTAAGCGTGATCGTCTCACCGGTTAAATCACCGTTTGCTATAAGCAGTGCGGACGCATTCATCTTCTGAATGGGTCTTGAGATGATGCCTGCAATAAAGAAGGCGATGAACAAGGCGGTCAGGAAGGAAATAATCGTTACGGTCAGAATGATACTAAAAGCACGGTTGGCTTCTGTCAATGAATCACTTGTAGCCTGTCCTGATAGTTTGCTGCCAAGGTTAATCAACTGGGCAAGGGTATCATTGGCCGTATACCATAAGGGGTAAGCCTCTGTATGCAGCCTGCTGGCTTCCCCGAAATTATTAGCTAAACCTAATTCGACAAATGCAGGCATTTTCTCCAGATAGCTATCATAATTGGCGCTAAAGGTATCATACATTGCGGTTGCTTCATCGCTGCCCGCAATGAGCGTGATCAGCTGATTGCGCTCTTCCTCAATCTTGGCCAGGAGCTGCTCCAAAGCTTCATTCATCTTCTTGATTTCATTCTGATCGGTCTCTACGATGACGGCAAGAGCGATACGCTCCACATCTGAGACATCACCATTCATCATGCCAAGCAAGCTGACGCTCGGCATCCACTTCTGATCGATTTCCTCTGAAGTGTCGGTCATGACATAGATCTGATTTAAGGCATAGGTGCTTACGAAGGCAAGCAGTGCAGCCACAACCAGAAACCCAATCAATAATTTCATGCGAATCGTCAACTTCATTCTCCCCAAAAGGTTTCTTTGTCTGTAATCCATCTTCCCACTCCTCAATTTGCTTCGTAAAAAATACATATGAATTGTATATCGACAGCTATTTGCGTGAATTGTAGATATTTAAATTATATTTATACAAATTTAATGATGACGGCTGTACCTTGATTTGCTGGAGCTCATATACCGGCAAATTGATTATTGGTACACAAGTTGTTAACATAAGATTCATATCAATAATGTTTATATGATATGAGTATTAATGAGACGGAGATAAACATGAATAATGCAAAAATACTGATCATTGAAGATGATGCTCCGATTGCGGATCTGCTGTCATACGGGCTTTCCATGGAGGGTTTTCATACACGGATTGCTGCAGACGGCACTTCGGGGATGCAGGAAATTCAGTCCTTTCAGCCTGATCTGCTGCTGCTGGACTGGATGCTTCCTGATACGAGCGGGCTGGAAATATGCAAGAAGATAACCGCCGGATACAAAATTCCCATCCTTATGATTACCGCCAAGTCAGATATAACGGATAAAGTGCTGGGACTTGAATTCGGTGCGGATGATTATATTACCAAACCCTTTGATCTGCGGGAAGTGATTGCCCGGGTCAGAACCATTCTCCGCAGAGTGGAGCAGGCCGGCACCGGACGTAAAGCTGACGCATCTGCAGAGAGTTATACCTTTCAGGATATCGAAATTGTCGCTGAAGAACGGCTTGTAAGGAAAAACAATCATGATGTTGAACTAACCCCGAAGGAATATGATTTGCTGATCATGCTGGTAAGAAATCCGGGAAGGACTTTTTCACGGTCCGAACTGCTTGACAGCGTATGGGGCTATCATTTTGCAGGGGATACCCGCACGGTAGATACGCATATTCAGCGGCTCCGCAAAAAACTGGATTCACCGGAGTATATTGCAACGGTGTTCGGAATCGGATACAAGTTCAAAAAACAGGTGCCTCAGCATGATACGTAGAATCAGCCTTAAGTTTCTGCTCGGATTACTGTTTATTTTTGTTATCTCTTTTGTTGTGCTGAGCCAGACGGTACAAGCGTTCATCCGCACCAATAACCAGGATCTGATTACTGCAGAGCTGACAGGGCTGAAAAATAACAGTAATGTGTATGTCCGGCAGGCGTTCCTGATCAATCATTATTCCAGCAATGAATTGTATTTCGGTGAGATGGCCGAGGAATTAGGCAATACCCTGAAGCATGCGACAGGCAATAGCGTGGGGATATATACAGTTAACGGTGAACTGCTGTACGCATCAGACAAAGCGGTATTCCAGCAGCGGGAGCACAATGATCTGCAGGAAGCGCTATCCGGAAAGACGGCCTACAGCATCCAGACTCATGAGCCTCAGACCTCGGTTATGTTTTCTTATCCGGTGATTATAGACGGAGCCAAAGTGGGCATTTTGCGTTATTTCAAGGACTACAGCCTGCTCTACCAGCAGAGCGACCGGATTCTCGATGTAACCCTCTACATCACTTTGGCAATATTTACAGCTGCTTTTCTGTTTTCATTCATTCTGTCCAGACATATCACCCTTCCGCTCGGCAAGCTTGCCCATGCTTCTTCCCAGGTCAGGAACGGAAATCTGGATGTCCGCATCCGCTTAAGAAGAAAGGACGAGATCGGCCGGCTGGCAGAGAATTATAATGACATGATTGATCAGATTGGCAGACAGATCAGCATGATCAGCAAAGACCGTGACCAGCTCAAGGAGCTTCATCAGCAGGAAAAACGCTTCTTTGACAATATTACGCATGAACTGAAGACTCCTTTAACCTCAATTCTGGGATACGCGGAGCTGATTAAAGTGAACGGCGAGCGGGACCCGGTTTTCTTTGAGAAAGGGATGAATCACATCGTTGAGGAAAGCAGGCGGCTGCATACGCTGGTGCTGAAGCTGCTTGAGGTCTCCCGTCAGGTGAAGAACAATGGCCGCCTTGAGGCGGTAGATGCCGGTGCTGTTCTCCGGGATGTCTGTGAGTCCATGGATATAAAGGCGCAGCGGTATAAAAAAAACCTCCGGATTGAAATCGAAAGTGACCTGTGGATGATGGGCCAGAGTGACCGGATGCGCCAGCTTTTTATTAATCTGATCGATAACGCCATTAAGTACAGCTGGCCGCTCTCGGAAATAAAAGTAACTGGATTTCATACAGACGGCAACATCCGGTTTGTCATTGGTAATCCGAGTGAAGCTATCAGTGAAGAACAGTTATCCAATCTGTTCAAACCTTTCTATCTGGCACATGCCATGAACCCCGAGCAAGGGAGCGTGGGGCTTGGTCTAAGCATTGTCAAGTCTATTGTTGATGAGCTGGAAGGCAGTATTTCCGTCACCAGCCATAACAACCGCACTCTTGTTACTGTAGAATTCGGGAGAATGATAGCGGCAGAGGAGGCAGACAGCCAATGATTCGCAAATATACAGGATGGGTATCTGCAATTCTGTTTCTCTTGCTGCTGTTGTCCGGTTGCCGGGCGGGCGTTCACAGTGAAACTGTAATTATCCCGGATGAAGGGGAAACAGAGCAAGCTCCCCAGAGCTCAAACTCATTTCAGGTCAAAGCCATATACCGGTTAGCGGATAAATTCACAAATGATGGTTACTGGCTGGGCTGGACTGCGGCAGATTCGCTGACCGGTGCATTCAAGACTGCAGGAACGTCAGAATCATTCAACTTGATCACGTTAACCTACCCATATGAGCAAAGTGAGAATATTAAAGCAGTCAAAGACAATGCTCAATTGGAGTTGTCTCCAGACGGGAAATACACCGCTGAGATAAGCAGCTCCAATACGGGGACTAGCCTGAAAGTGGTTCCTTTAAAGGACGGGAAGGAAACAGAGGTTGCTTCATTCAGCAGCAGCGGCCAGCAATACCTGCAGGATATATCCTGGTCCGGCAATAGCCGGTTCCTGAGTTATTTGGTGCTGGATGTCTCTGACAGTGATAACAATAGCGTATATCTCTACGATCTGCAGACCCATGCTTCCAGACAGTATCCGTTAAAGGATATGGAACAAGGGAATACATTGCTCAGCATTAATGTTTCAGATGACGGGCATAGTGTATTGTTCACCTTGTTTGAAGCCGGCCGGGCGGGTAAAACAGCTTTAATGTTCGGAAGGATGACTGATCCGGATATTAAGATTATGTATACACGCGAAACTGTGGAGGAACAGAGCACATGGATTAGTAATGATCAGTTTACCTTTCTTGGACCGGATGGAACGCTGTATGAATATGACCAGCGAAACAGCGAGCTTTCCGTAATACTTGAGAATATATCTGCTTATAAATTATCTGATGACAAGAAAATTATTGCATACTACCAGCAGGATGATGAGGCGGTATACGTCGGCAGAATGCAGGGCAGAAATGTGGTGTACAAAGAGCCTGTATATCATGGTTTAGTGCCTTCGGCAATGTTTTGGAATACGGATCATACAAAGCTGCTGCTTCAGGGAGCCAGTTCATATGCAAATCCATTTACCGGACAAAACGACTCCTCCAGAGGACCGTCGTATATTATTGAACTTAAATAGGCAGAGGTTCTGACATCAAACAACCGTATTACGGGTTTCCGTAATGCGGCTTTTTTGTGTCCGGACCACAGCGTAATTTGTTGACAACTTGTTTACATCTTGATCAAACTTTGGCGACATCCTGTCTTTATAGTGAGTAAAGAGGATAAGCCCAATACACAACAAGGAATGAACAGAAATGAACGGGAAACAGGATCATCTTATGAAGCGTTATATGCCGGGAATAGACGGTTTGAGGGCTATATCTGTCCTCGCAGTCATGGCCTATCATTTCAACCTGCCGTGGGCGCAGGGCGGATTATTGGGAGTGGGTGTGTTCTTTGTACTGTCGGGATACCTGATCACGGATCAGATTCTTCTGGAGTGGAGACTGAATAAAAGTCTGTCTCTCCGGAATTTCTGGATACGAAGATTCCGCAGGCTGCTGCCTGCAATGGGGTTTATGCTGTTAACTGTTGTACTGTATCTTCTGTTTACGGATTCATCCAGGCTGTTTTCGCTAAAAGGGGATATAGTTTCATCCGTTTTCTACATGAATAACTGGTACCTGATTTTTCATAAGGTCTCCTACTTCGAGAGCTTCGGTCCGGCATCACCCATCGGGCATTTATGGTCGCTGTCGATCGAGGAACAGTTTTATATCATCTGGCCCCTCGCCTTAAGTATTGGTTTAAAATGGGTACCGCGCAGGGGCAAGTTGCTGCTGTATCTTCTGCTATTAATTTCTGCGTCTGCAGCGGTCATGGCTATTATTTATGTACCTGGAACAGACCCGAGCAGGGTCTATTACGGAACAGATACCCGTGCCTTTGCCATTCTGATGGGTGCAGCTTTAGCAGTTGTCTGGCCAAGCTGGAAACTAAATAGACAGATATCAAATGCCGGGCAATCTGTGCTGGATTTTACGGGCGGATTGGGATTGATTCTACTTCTAGTGCTGATCTATCGAACCAATGAATACGATGATTCGCTTTATCCGTCCGGCTTCCTGTTCTTGTCTGTGATCTCGGCCGTTGTCATTGCAGTGCTGGCGCATCCGGCCAGCCGGGTTGGCGGAATAATGGGCAGCAGGCCGCTGGCCTGGATCGGTAAACACTCCTACAGCCTGTACATTTGGCACTATCCTGTAATTATTCTCATGAATACGAATGGCGCTAACGAAAAATCAGGGTTTGCACAAATTTTGCTACAGCTTGCAGTTATCCTTATGTTGTCTATTATCTCTTACAGATATATTGAGGAACCATTCCGTAGAGGAACTTTTCGTGCTCAACTGCTGTCCCTTAAGAGCCGCATCTCATTCAAACCGATGATCGGATTAATTCTTATTCTTATCCTTTTTGTACGGCTTGTCACTTGGATAACTCAGAAGGCGGGAAAGGGATGATATACAGATGAAAAATAAAGGAACTGGAATGATATGGCTGCTTGTTATTGTGATTATTGCTTTGGTATACCTGGGGGTACACAGGGAGGTTTCTTCGGAGCCCGGCGAAAAAGTTATAGCAAATCAGCCGGTTGTGCAGAGTCAACAGCCAGTTGCACAGAATCAACAGCAGGTTTCAAGAAACACTCCTCAGCCCCTGAAGGAAGAGCAGCCGTTTACCGGAAACGGAGTAACCGCCATTGGAGATTCAGTTATGGTGGGAGTTGAACCCTACCTGAAAGAACTGCTTCCTGATGCAACGGTGAATGGTAAGGAAAGCAGACAGATGGTGCAGGCGCAGAAGTTAATTACCGAATTAGAAACAAACGGAAAACTGGGCGATTATATCATTATTGAGCTTGGTACAAATGGTCCATTCAATAAGAAACAACTTCGCAATATATTAACTACACTGTCCGGCGCCAAACAGGTACTTCTTGTAACTGCCCGGGTACCTAAGGGGTGGCAAGATACGGTCAACACAACGATAAAGGATGTTGCTCGTGAATTTAATAACGCTAAAGTTGTGGATTGGTATGCTGCAAGTGAAGGGAAGTCAGATTATTTCTACAAAGACGGAGTGCATCTGAAACCGGAAGGCAGCAGATATTACGCTTCGCTTCTTCTGGAGGCTCTGGAGAAATAATACGCAGAATGCAATACAAAGAAATGAGGGTCAAATATGTCGCTAAAAATGAAGAAGCTCGCAGCATTTTTCTTGATAGTTATGAGTGTAATCGCCGCAATAGTATTATTTTATATCTGGTCTGTTTATAAAGAGCTGGATGATTTAAGTAAAACCGATTCCAGCTCCCCATTAGCCGAGGTAAAGGCTAGTGAAGAGAAGCTTGCAGAGCCGCCTAAATGGGAGGGGAAGGAGCCGGTAAATATTTTGTTGATGGGAGTGGATGCCCGCGGAACGGCAAAAGGGGAGATTCCCCGCTCCGACAGCATGATGGTAGTGTCACTGGATCCTGTGCGGGAAAAAATTCATGTGTTCTCCATTCTCCGTGACACCTATGTCCAAATTCCTGATCACGGTAAGAATCGCATTAATACGGCAATTACTCATGGCCCCAAAACAGCGATGAGTGCAGTAAGTGATTTGCTGGGCATTCCCATCCAATTCTATGTATACACGGACTTTCAAGGATTTATTAAGCTTGTAGATGCTGTAGGCGGAGTCGATTTCTATGTAGAGAAGGATATGAAGTATGAGAGTATAGCGGATAAGCATCAGTATGACATAAATCTGAAAGAGGGGCAGCAGCATCTGGATGGAACAACGGCGCTGCAATATGTCCGGTTTCGTCATGATGCTTTGTCCGACTACTCCCGGACGAAGCGCCAGCGGGATTTCACCGATGCTATCGTCCAAAAAATGAAAAGCACGACCTCTATTATGAAGCTTCCGTCCATTCTTGAGGAGGTTAGTCCATATATTGATACCAATCTGTCGGTGAACGATATGTGGAAGCTGGCAACCGTAGGCTACCAAAGTGCAATGGAGGCAAGTGAGCAGATTCCTCCTATGAATCTGGTCAAAGAGACTTATGCGGGAAGAGCAGCGATACTAGCTGTCTCCAACAGCAATGAGTTGAAAGAATACGTCAAGAAGATCCTTGAGGGCGATGCAAAAGAACAAACAGTAGAGGGGGAGCAGCCGGTTGAAGAAGCTATTCAATAAAGGGATGCTGGCGCTGTTAATGGTACTGTCACTGCTGACAGGTACAACGGCTTATGGTGATAATAGGGTGAGCGGGGAACCGCCCGCACAGGTACTGGTAATGAACAACAACGTGGCATCCATGACGGCAAAGAGGGTATTTCAAGTCAGTTTTCATCTGCCGAATGGAGAAGATCTGAAAAAGATCAGTTGGACCTATGGGGGGAAACCGTTATCCGAATGGAAAACATTTGAACAACGGGATTATACCGGCCCCTCCTTCATCACAGTCAGCCAAGAAAAGGTAGAAGGAGGACTTTATTCGGCAAGTATTACCTTTGATCTCCCGTACGGCAGTGATAATCTGGCTGAACCCCGCTTGCAGCGGCAATTATTCGGATCTCTGATGGGAACCTATGAACTGGCAGCAATATCATCTGACGGACAAATATTGGCTAAGGCTCCTGTCAAATTAACACCCTATGAGAGTTTCTTGACTTACGATGAACTGAAGCCGGCAATCGATGCGGTTACATCGCAAGCCGCTGTCCTTAATGACAGGTACATCCATACCGAAACCATTGGAAAATCAGTAGAAGGAAGGGATATTTACCTTACCATTGTTGCAAAAGATAAGAAAACGGTAGATAAATACCAGAATGTTACGCACCCTGCGATGATGAATAATCCTAAGCAGCTGCAGGCTGATATAAAGTCAGGTGTATTCGGCGAATACGCGGTACCTGTCTGGCTGAATAATATTCACCCGAATGAATCCCCGGGAGTCGATGCTATTTTTAACTATTTCAAGTCTTTGGCACTGGAGAGCCGGATTTCGTATAATACAACACTGCCGGATGGAGATGCAAGTGAAACCAACATGAATATAGATGACGTGTTAAAAAAGGTGTTTTTCCTTCTGGTCTACACGGATAATCCAGACGGACGGTTTCATACTTCCAGAGTCAACGCCAATGATTTTGATCTAAACCGGGATAACACATATCAGACACAGCCGGAGACGCGCAGCGTAACGGAGCAAATTGCCAAATGGTCTCCGCTTTCTTTTCTTGATTTGCATGGTTTTGATAAAAACTTTCTAATTGAACCGGCTACGCCGCCGCATGATCCGAACATCGAGTATGACCTGTTAATGAACAGCATGCTGGAGCAGGCCAAAGCGATGGGCGAAGCTGGTATTGCCAACACAAAGTATGATTACTATCATATTCCCTATGAAGAACATAAGAAGTCTGTATTAGATCCTAAATACATATCTAAGGGAACAGCATCGGGCTGGGATGATGCTTCTCCGGCGTATACTGCCGTATTTGCCATGCATCACGGCGCTTTGGGACACACGCTGGAAATGCCGGAGAACAACGAAGAGTCAGTAAAAGCAATATACTACAGCGTGGCAGCAGCCACATCCTACGTTATGGACAATCAGGATAAGCTGTTTATGAATCAGCTCAAAATCTATGAGCGTGGTATAGATAATCTGGATGATCATGCAGTGGATAAATATTTAGTCGATGCAAGGAATGAAGAAATTGGCCGTCCGCGCAAAGGAAATACAAATTTCTTCCCGGAGTATTATGTGCTGCCGGTGGAAGCGGGTGTACAGAAAAATGCGCTTGAAGTGTATCATATGATCGAATATTTCCTGCGGAACGGTGTTCAGATTGAACGTTCAACTGAACAGGTAAGAGTTGGAGGTATGGCGTATCCAGCGGGCTCTTTTGTAGTGAATATGCATCAGGCCATGCGGGGGCTGGCTAATCTTGTCTTGTATGACGGTGTTGATCTATCAGATGCTGAATGGGTTACCGCAGAAATTGTTCAGAACTTCCCGGACTTGCGCGGGTTTAATTGTTACGCAATCCGTCAGCCGGATATATTTACAGGCAAAACGCAGCCTGTAACCTCGGTAACCATGTCTGGAACAACGCTGCCCGGCAATACCGGTTATGTTGTTATTCATAATACAAATAATGATGCAATAAGGGCTGTCAATGAGTTGCTCTCCTCAGGTAAAACGGTGACGATGCTTACAGCGGGTACAGAGAAGGACAAAGCCGGGGATTTTATTGTTTCTTATCAGGATTTGAAACCGCTGCTTGAAAAATATCTACTAGACGCAGATGCATTTGGAAAAGTCGAACCGAAAGGACAGTTGCTAAAACATCAGACTATAGCCGCTTTGGGTGAACCGGAAATTGTGTTGAAAGGTTTGGGTTTTGAAGTGACTGCAGACCAGAAGAAGGCTGATATTCTGGTAAATACGTTTGATTCTGAAGAGCTGGTCCGCAGCGGAAAGCCATATGTAGCCTACGGCTATATGGGGATGACGAATGTTAAGAATCTGATTCCCGGATTTGCTTTTGCCGGGCCTGAATGGGAAAGCTATGAAGGTGTATTCATGGCCGATGTCATGCAAGATAACATCATTACGGGTCCTTACAATGCGCAGGAGAATTTCTATACTGTGTCCGGTTCATATATTACAGCAGTACCCAAAGCTGCAAAAGTACTTGCTACCATAAGCGGTAAGAACGATTTCTATAAAGCAGGATGGTGGCCGGGACACGCTGCAGCCAAGGGGAAGATTTTGGCGTTCACTTACAATGAAAACAATAAGCATCTGAGCGTTTTTGCTAATGATTTGATTAATAAAGCCCACTCTCAGCATCAATACCGATTGCTGGCGAATTCAATATTCAATGCAGCCGGCATACAGCCGGCAACTGTTCCCGTTGTGAAGTTCGGTGATTTGAATGGTGTAGAATCCTGGGCAGGAGATTCTATTCGCGAACTATTAGACCTTGGAGCGCTGCAAGGTTCGGGCGGAGAACGTTTTAAGCCGCTACAGCACGTAACCCGGGCTGAATATCTAGCTATGCTTATTAAGACCTTTGATTTGTCCGAGGCACATTCGGCAATCTCATTTACAGATGTTCCATCTTCAAGCTGGTATTATCCGTATATTGCTTCAGCAGTGGGAGCAAAGCTGGTAAACGGTGTTGGAGAAGGAAGGTTTGAGCCTGACCGTGCTGTTACACGCCAGGAAATGGCGTTAATAGCGGCTAATGTTCTTAAGCACTCCTCAGCTTTTCCGCTTCAAGCTTCTAAAGAAGCACTGGAGAAGTTCACCGACCGTGAGGCGATTGCCCCGTATGCCAGGGAAGCTGTGGCTGTTTTAAGTGATGCCCATATAATTGAAGGCTTGTCCCCGACAGTATTTGCTCCTCAGGAGATCGCTAACCGTGCTCAGGCAGCCGTTATGATCAGCCGGATCAGACAATTATACTATTAAACGTCTCGAGAACTTAGGAGGGATCCATTTGTCAAACGATGATAATCTAAGAAAATCAAGGTCACGGCGGCTAGTCGCACTGGATGCAGCACGGGGGCTGGCTGTAATCGGAATGTTTGTACAGCATTTTGCCTTGAATAATTTTAATGCTTCAATTGTTTCAGGAAACACCATGATATTATTTATCCTTTGTTCCGGCATTTCTTTCTCACTCATGTCACAGCGTATGCTTGAAAAGGGAACGGAGATGGCATCTTTCCGGGCGCAGATGCTGGCACGGGCAGTATTTATTGATTTGGTCGGTTATCTGCTTATTATGCTTAATGCCCCTTTTGCGGTCATTTTACCTGCATATGCTGCCTTATTCGTATTAGCTTTAGTGCTTGTTCATTGCTCCAGACGTACCTTGTTCATAATATCAGCGGCACTGCTAATTGTTGGCCCGCCATTGATGATTTTGGGCGGCAGCGTTTTTTCATCTGCCTACTTTCTCAGTGACATAGCTGGCGGTCCGTTATCTGCGCTCGGGGTTGCTCCGGTTTTCGTTGCGGGGATGGCGCTCGGCCGGCTCAATCTGCACAGTGTGCGAAATGCAATCTGGTTTACTGTTAGTGGTACCTTTGTGCTCGTCATTACCAAAATACTAGCTGCAAAGGTTCTTCCCGTATGGTTACAATCTTTTGAACAGTGGCTTATAGCTAATACTAATGTTACGGCTGCACAGCCGGATCCCTATGCAATCTGGCCGCATAATGTAATGCCGCCCCTGTGGAATATGCTGCTGACATCAGCGCCGCAGAGCGGCTCAAGCTTCCAGCTTCTCATCGGACTCGGCACTTCTCTTATCGTACTGGGACTTGCTTGTCTGATTGAAAAAAAGCTTGCCGCCGTGCTGCTTCCTTTTGCTGCCGTCGGTCAGGTGGCGCTGACACTGTATGCTGCACAGTTTGTTCTTGCCTGGGTGCTCATAACGGCCGGAGTCAATTATTATATTGGTGAAATCCCGTTTGGAGATGGGATTGTTGTACTCATCACACTCCTTGCAGGCTGGCTTCTTGTTCGCTTCTCTCAAGCTCCTCTTGAGACCCTGATGCGCCGCTTTGACCGGTTATTCAGCGGATTTGAAAAGAATAATGCTTCCCCCACCTAATCAGAGTGGGGGATTGTTCTCCGGTACCGCCGAATAAATCCGTACAGTCAGGCCGTCAGTGTACCCCTCCAAGCCAGCAGTCAAATCTTCCTGATTCAAAAAAGCCAGTGCCCTGCTGTCTGTATCTATGGCTGGCTTCCATTCCCCGTCCACACTCTGGTTGACGATATGTATCCGGCACTGCTTACCTGTATAATCCGTTCCCTCTAAAGTGTAGGCTGCCCGGATGCTGACTAATAGATCATCCACATGCTCCTGTACGTCCACTGCGCCGGGCATAATATGTCCCGTAAAGAACGAGCTGCTACTATTTCCAGTAAAGAGTACGGCTGACTGCCTGTACGAACCTTCTTCCTTGCGGATCTCTACGCCCGTAATTTGGACACGAATAGTTAATATTTCTTTTTTGCCAAGCAAAAACTGCTGTATGGATACCAGAGCGCTGACACTTTGTTGTTCAGTAAAGGAATGTCCCGCCTCTTGAATCAGCTGAAGCTGACATTGGCCAGGCAGGTAAGAATCACAGGCCTTAACGGCATACTTGTAGTCAACGACCTGATCCTCCGTGCCGTGCATCAGCAGCACAGGGCCTTTGTAGGGAGTGATCTCTTCATAGGGGTCCATGTCTGCAACCGTCTCATGGAACCTTTTGCCCAGCTTCATTATCCCGCAATCTATGATATCCGGCACATTGCCGACATCATAGGAAGAGCCTCCCAAAGCCCCTTTGCGGGCGTCATCCGGTATGCAGAGCGCGGGGTAGATGAGAATCAGCGCTTCGACTTCATCCGGGTGTTTTGCTGCGGACAGCGCTGATACGAATCCTCCCTGGCTGAAGCCCAAAAGCGTTATTTTGCCTGCATCAGCATACGGTTGGCTTTTAACGTATTCCATAACGGCCTTCAGGTCTCCGCATTCTGTCAGCACTGTCATACCAGTGGCTGCTCCGTCGCTTCGGCCTTCCCCGGGGGCACTTCCGCCGCAGAAATCATAACAATAGGCTGCATAGCCCCAGGCTGCCAAGACCCGGCAATAGTCAAATAGATCACGCGAATTACCGCCGAAGCCGTGGCTGACTATAATGGCTGGAAGCTCAGTACCCTCCGGTATAAATGCTGTTCCGCGAATCGTTAAGCTGTCTCTGGTGCAGCTGAAATCACGCTCAATAATGTTCTTGTCCATCCCGTAACCTTCCTCTCCTTATGTAAGCATGCGCTTTCATTATACCTTAATCCCGGCAGAAATCTTATTTATACCAAATATACTTATATTCATCACAGGCTTATTGAGGTATTATCGTTCTGTCAGAATAGACATCCTATTCTCAGCATAGAGAGGAAGATCACAATGCTCCGTACACTCCGTATCCGGCACAATCCTTATTTAACCTGGCAGTCCATCCGCGTGAAAATGCTGGCGGGTTTATTCCTGATTGTCACTCCGCTTATTGTGTTTCTGATCTATTCCAATGTGTATGCCATACACACGGTAAGAACACAGGTGGCAGAATCGAGCAAGGATCTTCTGTCTCTGTACAGAAGCCAGGTCGATGCGCGGCTGCAGGAGGCGGACAATTACCTGAACGGCTTAATGCTCGAACCGGAGCTTTCGGATTTTGACTTTTACAGCGAGCCGGATGAGCGTCTCTTTGTAAAACAACGGATTAATAACAATCTATCGAATTCCATTCTGCGTTATTCCGTGCTGGACGGATTATTTGTGTATCTGTCTTCGGATGACGCTTTCCTGTACTCCTTCCAGACCAGGTCCACTTATCTCGACAGGATGTATCTGAAAGACTATATTGTCAGTGATGTAAGCAAAAGTGAAAGTCTGCAGCGCCAGCATATGAAGAACTGGTATGTTCAGCGGAGCGGAGACCAGACATACCTGATCCGTTTTTTTGTGATGCCCAATAAATCGGTGGTAGGTGCATGGATCAATATGAATTCCTTCAAAACCCCACTTGAGCTGCTGGGCATCGGGGAGAAAGGTGCAGCTCTGCTTGTAGACAACCGCGGAAATGCACTCGTTAATCAGAGCTTTATCCGTGAGAAAGGCGCCGAGATCAGGCTGGATGAAGCATCTTATTATTTGACCGGAACATCAGAGCGTTATCTCACGGTGGGGGAGCGTTCACATGAAGGGGATTTCAGCCTGTATGCTTTTATACCGGAGGAAAAAATTCTGCAGCAGCTGCCGACACTGCGGGCAATCTCCTTTATCCTGCCCTTTGCTTCCATTCTCATCTTGTTACTAGGACTGGTGCTGCTGCGCAAAACACTGCTTCTTCCGCTGAACCGCCTGTTAAAAGCGATGAACCGGATTCAGCAGGGCAATCTGGATACCCAGATTAAGCAGTTCCCGACCTCAATGGAGTTCAGGGCGGTCAATGATACGTTTAACAATATGATGGACCAGATCAAAAACCTGCGGATTAACGTTTACGAAGAGCAGCTTAACAAGCAGAAGGCGGAGCTTCAGCATCTGCAGCTGCAGATTAAGCCCCATTTCTATATCAACACCTTAAACTTACTGCATACCTTGGCCCGGACAAAGGAAGTAAGGCTGCTGGAAGAGTTGTCTCTTTATCTGATCCGTTATTTCCGTTATATGTTTCAGAGTAATCTAAGCTTTGTCACACTCAGGGATGAGCTGCAGCATGTGAGGAATTATTTGCGGATTCAGGAGCTGCGGTTTCCGGATCAGCTGATTCCTGAGATCAAGGCTTCGGGATTTTTGCTGAATACGCCGGTACCTCCACTGGTCATTCAGACCTTTGTTGAGAATGCTGTCAAGCATGCCATTACTCTGGATGATCCGGTATACTTGTATATCGAGCTTGAGATGAGTGAACAGCCGCAGGCGGGAATCCGGATCCAGATCCGTGATACCGGGCCGGGATTCCAGGACGGAATTATCCGTCAGATTGATCAGGAGGAACGCATAATCGATGAGGACGGTGAGCATATCGGGATCAGGAACCTGAAACAGAGGCTCCGCCTCCTCTATCACGGGCAGGGAGAGATTCTCCTTCGAAATGCTGCTCCGCACGGGGCAATAATCGATATCAGGCTTCCTTTTACTCCTGAGAACAGAGCATAACCCTGGAGGTATTGCATAATGTTAACTATGCTGATTGTAGACGATGAAAAGCTGTTTGCAGATTCACTAACTAATGAAATAGAGTGGGCCTCCATAGGCATTGGCCTTGTCCATACGGCTTACAATTCCCGCCAGGCCAAAGAAATCTATGAGCGCGGGCAGGTGGATTTCATGCTGTGTGATATCGAAATGCCGCAGGGAAGCGGACTTGAGCTGCTGGCCTGGGTAAGGGAGCATTATCCGCGCACCGAATCTGCGTTCATGACCTGTCATGCCGATTTCAGATATGCGCAGCGGGCGGTACAGCTGGGAAGCTTCGATTATTTACTGAAACCGGTTGCTGCAGATGAATTGCGTGATGTCGCACGCAGGGCCGTTGAGAAGATCAACAAAGACAAGGAGACCAAGCAATACAGCCGGTTCGGGGAGTTCTGGGCCAAGCATCAGCCGCTGCTGGCGGAACGGTTCTGGCTGGATATTATTAACCATACAATTCCGTCTAATCCTGAACTGATCCGCAAGGAAGCAGAAGCACGCAACATTCCATTTGATACAAGCCTTAAGCTTCTGCCTGCCCTTATTTCCATCCAGCGCTATAACAAATCCTTTACCTCCCGTGATGAGAAAATTATTGAATATGCCCTGATTAACTCCGGCGCAGAGCTGCTGGGAATCCAGGGCAGCGGCCTGCTGTTCGGACTGCCGGAGCGTAAGCTGCTGGCACTGATTCCGGTGGAACAGGACACGCTTGACATTCAGGAGAAGCTGCAGACACGAGGACGGATTTTTATGGATACGGCGAGCTCCTATTTCTATTGCGATATCTCCATCTACATTGGCAATGAGGTTCTTAGTCACGAACTGACCGATATGGTGAGCCGGCTGGCAGAATGGGACATGAACAATGTAGCTGGCAGCAATAAAGTGCTGCTATGGAGAAATAAACCCTATATCCAGCAGGCTATTGCGCTGCCGGATATGAATATCTGGTCTGTTCTGCTGAAGGAGGGGCATGGGGACAGGGTGCTTACAGAGGCGGAGAAGTTCCTTCATAACCTGAGTGGAGCGGATTCGGTTGATGCAGACAGCCTATACCGGTTTCACCATAACTTTCTGCAGATGGTCTATTACGTACTGAAGACTAACGGAATTGAGGCCCAGCTGCTGTTCAACGATGAAACCTCATCTGCTCTATTCCAGCGTGCGGTCCGCTCCTTGACGGATATGAATGATTGGATGAAGCATACCATTGCCAAAGCAATGGATTATGCGGGAACGGTTCAGCAATCGCAGCCGATTATGAAAGACGCGGAGAACTTTATATTACAGCAGCTTGAATCGGAGGATTTGACCCGGGAGGCTGTTGCCAGCCATGTTTACCTGAACCCGGATTATCTGGACAGGCTCTTTAAGAAGGAAGCCGGCTATTCCGTCACGGAGCTTATTGTATCCAGGCGTATGCTGCTGGCCAGGGATCTGCTGGCGAAGACCGACCTGCCTGTTGGAGCTATTGCATCCCGCACAGGTTACACGAACCTGGCCCATTTCTCCCGGCGGTTCAAGCAGGTGGTGGGGATGAATCCCAAGGACTACCGGAACAAGCATAAGCAGTAGATGCGTACAGGTCGAAAATGTCCAAATGCAAGGTCGAAAACAGAGTAGTGAGGAACGGTGGCCCGCTGTAACATTATAAACAGATTCGATGCAAATTCGATTCCAACTCACACACGGTACAGGGGGATGAAGAATGAAAAGAAAGTTTGGCTGGTTGAGTCTCATATTGGTAATCCTGCTTGCAATAACCGCTTGTTCAGGAAATTCCGGGGGAAAGAATAGTAACGGAGGGAATAAAGAATCAGGCAGTGCCAATTCATCCGGAAATAAAGGGGAGCCGTATGAAGTGGTATACGCTTATCCGGCTTTCTCTAATGTACCTGCTGACATTCAGGAGGTTCAGGAGGCCATTAACAAGATTGCTGTAGACAAAATCAATGTAAAGGTAAAGCTTTTGCCGATTAGTAACAGCGCTTTCACTAACCAGATCAACCTGATGTTATCAAGCGGGGAAAAGCTGGATATGTTCGCTATGCTCAGTAACTATAGCAATCAGGTAGCCAAAGGAGCCTTGTATCCGATCGGCAACATCATGGAAGCGAATGCGCAAGGCACAATTGATGCACTGGGTGTCGATTACTATAACGCTACCAAGGTAGGGGGCGTCAGCTACGGTGTACCGAGTCTCCGCGACCTGGCTCAGGATTTCGGAATCGTAGTCCGCAAGGATATCGTGGACAAATATAACATTGACCTCGATAATGTCAAAGCCTTTGATGACTTTGAATTCATCTTCAAAGCGGTTAAAGAGAACGAGCCGGGAATGGCCGGTGCAACCAACCTGACGAACGGGTCGATTCTCAGTACTTACGGAATCCAGGACCCGCTCGGGAATAATCTGGGTGTCCTGCTTAACCATGGTCTTGATGATACGAACGTCGTTAACCTGTTCGCTTCTGAGGAATACAAACAGATTGTGACCAAGATCCGCGAGTGGTATCTGGCGGGCTACCTGGTCAAGGACGCCGCAACCAGTCCGGAATTAAATAATGTGATGGTGAAAAGCGGCAAAGCAGCCAGCTGGTTATCTGCAATGAAACCGGGCTTTGAAACACAGGAAAGCCGCAATGTCGGGGTGGAAATGACAGCCGCACGCACCCAGGCGCCAGTCGCCATGACGGATACGGTGACTAACGTAGCCATTGGTGTTGCAGCTACTTCGGAGCAGCCGGAAAAGGCATTGCAGTTCCTGAACCTGATGTACACTGACAAGGAGATTGTAAATCTGATTGACTGGGGTATTGAAGGCAAGCATTACGTAAAGGCCGAAGGCTCAGATAATGTAATTCATTATCCTGATGGGGTCACAGGCGACAACGTCGGTTACAAGAGTGACGGCTGGATGCACGGCAACCAGTTCCTCTCCTATGTCTTTGAGGGTGATGACCCTGAAGTGTATGTGAAGATGAACGAATTCAACCAGTCTGCCGCCAAATCCAAAGCACTTGGCTTTACATTTAACGGCGACTCTGTGAAGGCCGAAATTGCTGCCTGCAATGCGGTACTTGACCAATACCGCCGGGCGGTTGAGAGCGGGGTGCTTGAACTGGATAAAGCTCTTCCTGAATTCCTGAAGAAGCTCGATGATGCCGGAATCAATACCATCATCACCGAGAAGCAGAAACAGCTGGATGAATGGATTGCCGGCAATACATCCAAATAGGCAAGCTTACGATCCAATCGGCAGGGTGCTGGTTGGATCGTATTATTAAAATGCTATTTTATTGCCAAGGGAAAGGAAGTGTGGTCGAATGAAGCAGCTGAGCTTAAAGCGAAGCGGGAAGAAGCTTAAATATGCCCCCTTGTATCTGCTGATGATTCCGGGAATCGCCTATCTGCTGATCAACAATTATCTGCCGATGCTGGGGATATTCATTGCTTTCAAAAACATTAATTTCACTAAGGGCATCTTCGGCAGCGAGTGGATCGGATTTCAGAATTTCAAATATTTGTTCCAGACGAGCGACGCTTATATCATTACGAGAAATACGATTCTTTACAATGCGGTGTTCATCGTACTGGGAACGATATGTGCCATTGCCTTTGCCATTCTGCTCAATGAGATTAAGAAAAAGGTGCTGTCCCGGTTCTATCAGAGTGTTATTGTCCTGCCGCATCTGATTTCATTCGTAGTGGTCGGTTACTTGGCCTATGCCGGACTGAGCCTGGAGACAGGGTTCATGAATAAAACAGTCCTGCCGCTTCTGGGAATAGATCCGATTTCTTGGTATACCGAACCGAAGTACTGGCCGTTCATCTTAACGATTATTCATCTGTGGAAATCCATCGGCTTCAGCTGCATTATCTTTCTTGCTTCTATTATAAGTATCGATACGGAATACTATGAAGCTGCAACGCTGGACGGAGCCTCCAAGTGGGCGCAGATCCGCTCAATTACCATTCCTCTGATTACGCCGGTTATTGTCATGCTGACCCTGCTTGGCATCGGGCGGATATTCTATTCTGATTTCGGGCTGTTCTATCAGGTGCCGATGAATGCCGGATTTATTTCAGATACAACGAGCGTAATTGATACTTATGTCTACAAGGGGCTGATGGTATCCGGGGATATGGGTATGGCATCGGCTGCGGGTGTCTATCAGTCCATCGTCGGCTTCATCCTGGTACTCGGGGCGAATCTGCTTGTACGCAGATTCAGCAAAGATAATGCTTTATTCTAACAGAAACGGGGTGAGCGGAACGTGATTAATGAGAGTAAAGCCATGAAATGGATTTCTAATCTTGTATTGGGAATTTTTTCCGCTGCGTGCCTGATTCCCTTTGCCCTGCTGATTATTGCATCGTTCAGCAGTGAAGAAAGTATCGTCCGGCAGGGCTATACGTTCTTCCCGGAGGCGTTCAGCCTGAAGGCCTATGAGTATCTCTGGCAGCATCAGTTAGAGCTGGGGCGGGCTTACGGAATTACAATTCTTATAACAACGGTAGGAACTGCAGTGAGTCTCGCCATTACCTCAATGCTGGCTTATCCGTTGTCCCGCCGGGATATGCCGCTGAACAGATTCTGGACCTTTATTGTCTTTTTTACTATGCTCTTTAACGGCGGTCTGGTACCGACCTATTTGGTATATACACAACTCTTTGATATCAAAAATACACTTTTCGGCCTGCTCCTGCCCGGCCTGCTGATGAACGGCTTTAATATCCTGCTGGTCCGGACATTCTTCCTGACCTCGATTCCGCCTGCACTGATTGATGCGGCGAGTATAGACGGGGCGGGAGAGATCAAAATTTTCTACCGGATCATTCTTCCGCTGTCCATGCCCATAATGGCTACGATTGGCCTGTTTCAGGCCATTGCTTACTGGAATGACTGGTTCAACGGCCTGATCTATATCACGGACACCCGGATGTTCGGGATTCAGACCATTCTCACCAAGATGGTGATGGATATCCAGTTCCTCACAAGCAACAGTAATGCCGCAGGCGTGAACGCCGGAGCAGCGATTGCGGAGCTGCCGAGCACATCCGTCCGGATGGCAATAGCGGCAATCGGTGTTCTGCCGATCCTGGTCGCTTATCCTTTTTTCCAGAAGTATTTTGTAAAAGGGATCACTATTGGTGCTGTGAAATAAAAAGAGATAAGGAGCATACCAATGAAATTCAACAATCCGATTATCAGCGGAGCTTATCCGGACCCGAGTATATGCCGGGTGAATAACGACTATTACCTCGTGAACAGCTCGTTTGGATACTTTCCCGGCTTACCCGTATTTCACAGTCAAGATCTGGTCAACTGGCGGCAGATCGGTTACGGATTAACAAGGGAGAGCCAGGTACCCTTACTCAGCAGTGAGGGCGCAGACGGACCCTTATTCAGTTATATGGGGATTTACGCTCCGACGATCAGGTTTCATAACGGGCGCTTCTATATTGTGACAACCAATACAGTTGGGGGACGGAACTTTATAATCCAGGCAGATAAGCCCGAGGGCCCCTGGTCAGAGCCGCTGTATCTCGATCAATGGGGAGGAATTGATCCCTCGCTTTTATTTGACGAAGACGGAAAAGTATACATCACAGGTACCGGCAGCCATAAGGATGCCGTCCCGGGAGTATACCAGGCAGAAATTAACCCCGCTACCGGTGACATTCTGACAGAAAGGCGATTGATCTGGGAGGGGACCGGCGGCTGCTTCCCTGAGGGGCCGCACCTGTATCCTATCAATGGCTTCTATTATCTGGTCATTGCTGAAGGCGGTACAGAGTACGGCCATATGGTGACCGTTGCCAGAAGCGGGCAGCCTTACGGACCTTTTGAAGCCTGTCCATATAATCCAGTTCTGTCACACAGGAGCACCAGCCATCCGGTCCAGGCCACAGGTCATGCAGATTTGGTACAGGCCCATGACGGTTCATGGTGGACCGTATTGCTTGGTATCCGTCCGGTCGGATATCCTTTCCACCACCATCTGGGCAGGGAAACTTATCTGGCACCTGTAACCTGGACGGAGGACGGCTGGCCGGTCATTGGAGAGCAGGGCAGAGTAGATGCCGAGATGGAAGGGCCGGGATTTTTCGCGGGTTATGATCCGGCGTTATCCCGTTTCGGCCGTGACGATTTCGATAGAGAGGTTCCGGGCTTCCAGTGGAACTTCTATAAGAATCCGCCTGAACACAGCTACTCTCTTTCCGAGCGGGAAAGCTGTCTTACACTATATGGAACAGAATATACGCTGGACGATTCCCAGCAGTTAGCCTTCGCCGGCCGCAGGCAGCAGGATTTCGATTGCGTTGTCTCAGCACAGCTGCTGTTTGATCCCGGAAATGAAGGGGAAGAGGCGGGGCTTACCGTCTACATGAATGAGAAGGCGCATTACGAGATTGGAGTAAGGAGAAATAGCGGCCAGAGAACGCTATTCCTGCGCCGGCGTATCGGTTCACTCGTGAAGGTGGAATGGGAGAAGGCGCTGGAGGCGAGCGAGGTGATTCTGAACATCCGTGCGGATTCCCGGAATTATAGCTTCAGCTATTCCTTAGCAGGCCAGGAGGAGGTTACCATCGGCAGCGGGGAGTGCTCCTATGTTGCGACCGAGGTTGCGGGAGGCTTTACCGGAGTATTCTTCGGGATGTATGCGACAGGAAACGGCCGGCCGAGCCAGTCTCCGGCCCACTTTGAGTATTTTGATTATATTCAGAAAGAAATGATACAGCATACAATGAAATAACTCATCAAGCGGTATATATGACTTCAAGAAGTGAGGGAATTCTGACAACTATTTGTTAGAATGCAGAAGATCAATATTTCATCCATAGCTCTTGGCACAAGTTCACTCCCTATAATCTTATTGAAATGACGCGATGAAATGCGATATTGTTAATCATGATGATGTGATCAAATGTGTTAACAATTCCGCATTGAAGAGAGCTGGCCCGAGATGAATTACAAGTATGAGCTCATTAAACATGACGATATTGTACCAGTCAAAATAATCCTTCACACATCGGGTGCTGAGCAGTATGTCCCGAGGCATTGGCATGAGAGTGTGGAGATATCTTATGTTATCCGGGGCCGGATCGATGAGATCTACGTTGAGGGGGCGTCGTACACCTCGGAGCAAGGCGACATCGTGGTGATTAATTCAAATGCGGTTCATTCCTTTTCAGTTTCCGCAGGATCGGACCGGTTGGCGTTAACTCTGCAGATTCCATATGAATTTATTAAAGAGAGCTTCTCAGAGATGGACCGTTATTCCATTCATTGTGTATCAAGACATATGCAGGAGCATAGTCATAAGCAGCGCATGAAATTAAGCAAATTACGTGACATTCTCGGCCGGATCACGGATGCTTATCTCTGTTACGGGAGTGACCCGCTCGCAGATATTGAAATCAAAGGTTTGTCATATCAGCTTATGTACATACTGCTAAGTCATTTCTTGATTGAAAAGCCTGCCGGGGTAATACAAACCTATAAGCATTTGGAACGGCTAACCAGTATAACAAACTATATTAAGCAGCATTATAATCAGGAACTGCCGATTGAAGTGCTGGCTGCCCGGTTTAGCCTGACTGGGGAATATCTGTCCCGTTTTTTCAGGAAACATATCGGCATGACGATTCTTCAGTATCTTAATACGATCCGCTTAGAGCATGCCTACCGTGATTTAATGAATACCGATATTTCCATTACCCGCATTGCGTTTGAGCACGGTTTTCCTAACGAGAAATCATTTAGCCGCGTATTTAAAGCTGTTTATAGAACAACACCACACGAATACCGGAAACATAGGCTTGGCGGAAGAGTCCAATGACAGCGTTGGGCTTTTTCTGTCTGTTCCAGAGGTCCTATGGTCAGGATTCGCCTGTAAAAAGGTTAATAATGAACGGGTGAAAGACAGCGGTTTCCTTTAAAATAGTTTTTGTAAGCGGTTTAATGTGACACTGGCGATAAAATGGAGGTTTTTTATAATGAGATTGTATAAGAAAGAGCTTGTGGATGCTTTACAGGAACAGCAGAAAGCTGCAGACCATGGCGGGATAAAATTAATTGAGAAGGTCAATCCTGAAGAACCTGGACCAGGCTTAATAGATCCCTATGAGCTTGCAATCATTACTAAGCACTGGGTAGGGAAAGAAGAGGGGCCTGGAGCAGGGAATTCGTCTGCCACTGAGTCTCCTGAGCTTGCTCTGCAAACCATGAGAGACAATATGGGATTCCCGAACCGGAATTTGAACACGGTTGAGATCCACACCAGGTATGAGCAGCTTAATTTTGAAGGTAATGAAGTTGGATTATGGCGTTATTACCCGAGAAAGTCAATGCGGCAAGCCGGCAAGCCCTGTCTGATTTTCTTACATGGCGGAGGTTTTATTGGCGGGAGTATATATACATTGGAGCATCCATGCCGCCTGATAGCTGAGCTGGCGGATGCGGTTGTCTTTAACATTGATTACTCCCTGGCGCCGGAAAAGAAATTCCCGAACGGCTTCAATGACTGCTTCCATGCGGTAAAGCATATTTATGATCACGCTGAAGAATATGGCATCGACCGGAGCAAAATTGCTGTCGGCGGAGACAGTGCAGGCGGTAACTTGACAGCAGCAGTAGCCGTTAAGGACCGGGATCTGGGGCTGAACATGGTTGCATTGCAGGTGCTGATTTATCCGCTGGTTACATTCATAAATGAGGGAGTGGAAGGATTAAAGTGGGATATTAAGGCGTTTGAAATTGCGGAGGAGCAGCGCAGTATAATTGAGCCGATGCTGGGCCTCGGCCGGCCGTCTGACGAAGGGAAGGAGGATGTGCCGCTGGGCGGCCTCTATTTCTCGGATATGAAAGATGCCGGAAGCACCTATGCAAGTCCGCTGCTTGCAGAGCATAGAAATCTTCCGGGAGCGTTGTGTGTAGGGGCGGAATTCGATGGACTGCGTATTCAAACGGAATTCTACGGAAAGAAATTAAGTGAAGCAGGAGTGCCGGTGAAGACAATCCGTTATAAAGGTTGTACGCATGCATTCCTGGACCGGTTAGGCTTCGTGCCGCAGGCAGAAGATCTCTGTATTGAAATTGCGAGTGCCCTTAAGAAGCTGTAATTTTGGCACAGGCAGTGAATATTGAACAAGCCGGTACGTCCAGTATAAGGACTACCGGCTTTTTAATGTTACAGAAGCAGGTGCCTTATTTATTACCCATTGAAACTTTTACCCGAGTGTGTCGTTATACTGTACGACAATCTACTCGTGCGCACGGGAGGTGGCCAAGTACGAATGGAGGCAGCCAATCATGCAGGTGGTAATTCAGCAGTTATGTAAGAAATATGGCAGCAAAGAAGTGTTGAACGGAATTAACCTGACCCTAGGTACAGGAATGTCCGGCTTGCTCGGGCCTAACGGGGCGGGGAAATCTACATTGATGCAGATTCTGGCAACCGTCATCCCCAAAACATCGGGCGAGGTACAAATCGGGAAGTGCCGGCTTGGGCGTGATGAACGGGAAATCCGTAGCTTGCTGGGCTATCTGCCGCAGGAGTTCGGGGTATACCGCAGACTGACAGGTGCAGAGTATCTTGATTATGCCGCATCTATGAAAGGCATTACGAACGGGAAGGCCCGGAAGGAGGCCGTAGCCGGGATGCTCCGCCGGGTCAATCTGGAGGAGAAGCGCGATGTGTGCATCGCTAAATATTCCGGCGGGATGCGGCAGCGCATCGGGATTGCCCAGGCGCTGCTTGGTGATCCGCAGTTCATAATTGTGGATGAGCCTACGGCCGGGCTGGACCCGGAAGAACGCTTGCGGTTTCGTGACATGCTGGCCGAGCTGGGCAAGGAGCGGACTGTGCTGCTGTCTACCCACGTTGTTGCAGATATCGACAATAACTGTCAGAGCCTGGCGATTATGAACGGGGGGCAGATCGTCTTTCACGGTACACAAGACGAATTGCTTCAGCGTGTGCAGGGGCAGGTATGGACAGTCCAGACCGATAATGAGAAGCTCGCTGAGCTCAAGGAAGCCGCGACCCTCGTAACCGGGAAGCGTTCAGGAGCCGGGTATGAGGCGCGGGTTCTTTGCAGCTCTGCCCCGCTGCCGGGAGCAGTACAGGCAGCGGCAGGACTGGAGGACGGATATATTGCAGTCATGAGAGCGGGGAACCGCATATGAGCCTGCTTCGCTATTACCTGACGGAGCTTAAGCTGCTGCTGCGCGGTCCAAGCCTGTATCTGATGCTGGCCGGCATGGGAGCCATCCTGTATCTGATGATCCGGACTACCGGTGCAGCATTGGACCGGGCCGTATTCGTAATGGATATTTCCCGGGTGTATTGCAAGGTGGCTATTATTATATTGCCTTTGCTCGCAATATCAATTGCCCGGCGGGATGAAGAATGGAAGACATCATCTATGGTATCCGCCTTCCCGTACCGGATATGGGAAATGGAGGCGGCACGCCTGCTGTGCGCAGCAACGCTTCCGCTTGCAGCTGCACTTGTTCCGGCAGGTACGTATGTCTGGCTGGTCTTTAAGGATGGCATTACTTGGGGAATGCGTGAATGGTACACCTCAGCGGTATTTGCTTCTTTTACCATTCCGGTGTTATTGGCGACTGTTATTGCTTATTTGACAGGTATCCTGATCCGCAAGCGGTACAGTTATTTGATCGGCTTCGTCCTGTTGCTGGGTTTAACTATAATCGTACCGGAATTAACAGGCGGAACCTCTTCTTATGCATTACCGCCTTACAGTCAGGTTTGGCTTGATTATTCGTTGATCAATCATATCGGGGATTCCTACTCGCGTTTGTGGGGCTTCCTGTACGATCCGGCCTTCTGGCTGCATCGCGGAATGGTTGCCGCTTTAGCGGCAGGAATAGCTCTGATTGCAGTAATTGTAATGTATCGGCGCAGGAGGGAACGAATTAGAGGATGGCTGATCAGTCCCGTAATGCTGGCTCTTGGTGCAGTATTGTTATGGGCAGGCAGCGCGATGTACGGACATTTGCAGGAACGGGTTGAAGCTGCGGATGCCAATGAAGAATTTTACCGCGAAAGACTTGCCTCAACCAATACTACTATGCAGCAGCGTGCACTGGAGCAACTGTTCGTTGCCGGAGCTGAGGCTGGTAAATACACTGAGCCGGACATAGAGGAAATGTCCCGTGCGGGCATTAATAAAGCAGATACGGACGAACAGATGCAGGAAGCATACATAGCCATGGGGGGGATTCCGGAGAGTCAGCTCCCGGCCTCGCATATGAAAGATCTGCTCACCGGAATGAAATTCCGCAAGCTGCTCATTAACAGCTACAAGCTGGAGCTGGAGCTGTTGCCGCACCATGAGCTGAAGATTGAGGCAACCATGCAGGCAAGGAATGGACAAGCGGAGAAGCTGGGACGATTCCCCGTCATGCTGCGGCATCTATTTGACATAGAGGAACTGAAGGTCAACGGTGCTGCTGCTGACTATGAGTGGGAAAAGGCTGCGGATGTGCTGTGGATCACTCCTGACGCGGACATTATGCCTGGAGGACAGCTGGAGATTACCATGTCATATAGCGGTACTATAAATGATTGGCGGCATTATTCGTATTATTTTCCAGGCAAGGATCTGTGGGAACAGGCCGCAGTTGTTGCGGATAACAGGCTGTTTCTGCCCTCCTTCTATGGCTGGTACCCTGTTATCGGCAACGGCCGGCTGTCGGAGCTGCTAACAAATAGCGGATACACAGAAGAGGGGCGTGCGACAAATATTCTGGATACATACTTGCCGCACCCCATGGCTGGATTTGAGGTTGATGTCAAAGGGCCGGGCAGCTTGAAGCTGTTCTCCAACGCTTCTGTCATTGACAGTGAGCAGGGTGAAGAGAGGGGAATTACAGTAACACGGCTGCAGCTGAATGAGGCAAGCGGACTGACTTTGTTCGGCGGAGACCTGCAGCTTGCAGAAGCTTCTTCCGGCGGCAAGACCGTGCGTCTGCTGGCATCGGGCCAGTTGCCTGTCCGTGCTGTTGAGGAAGCGGCTCAGCTCGCAGCCAGTCAATATGCTGAAGCGGAGCGTACTTTGAACAGGCTGGACGGTGAAGCAGCAGCGGACTTTCCCCGGACGGTCACTATGGCGCTTGCGGATCACCCGAATTATATATTAAATCAATTGCCTTTAAGAACCAGCGGGATGGTCAATGCAATGGAAGGTCCGGAAGCCCGCGATATTCACTACTTGTCCGCATATGGGTATTTCGGGGCGGACATCGAACAAGGAACAAGCGGGGAAATTCACCTGAGAACCGGGCAATACTGGCTGGATTACAGTGCGGAGCGCAGAGCGGGCAGCAGCGGCAGATTGACCTATTTTAACACCCAATTTATATTGAATAATTTGTTTCAAGCCTATAACGAACGTAAGCTGGCGGGAGAGGAATCGCGAGGCCTGCTGTTCGATCCTGTAGGCAAGTATTTCTTAGACAGCCAGGCGAATCAGGTGTATGACCTTATAAATACCATATACAGTCAGCATGGCATTGAAAGTGTATACGAGGTGCTCAAGCTCATATATGACAGCATCGGTACAGAGCAGCTTAACAAGGATAGCGATGCACAAATAGAAGAGCTGCTGCGGGGCTATTTGCAAAGAAAGACGGAGGGAAGCCGATGAAGGCCGTCCACTTCCCCTTGTCCCGGGTAAAATATGCCTGGCGCATTATATGGAGCGGCTACTTCATCGTTATAGCTGTGATTGCAGTGCTGATAGCGGCTGGTTGTCTCATGCTGCCAAAGCTGCTGCCGGGATCTGGATTTTATCAAGTCAAAGTAGTTTGTATTGTCATCCTGCCTTTGCTTAGCATTGCTTTGAGTGCGGCTGTGTTCGCGGATGATTTCAGTGAGGGTACTTTTGCCCACCATTTCAGCTATCCTTATTCCCAATTACTCGTGTTCACTGAGCGGTTCCTGACTGTTATGCTATTGCTTGCTGTCTATGAAGCAGCACTGCTCTGGGCAATGGACCGCTGGGTGACCGCTTTAAGCACGGCTGAACTGGCGTATATAATTAAGCATAGTCTAAGTGTACACCTGTGTGCCGGCGGTTTGGCGGCATTAAGCAGCCTGCTTGCACGTAATATGGCGGCAGGGCTTGGAGCCGCGGGCACTGTGTGGCTGCTGGAGTACTCCATGTCCAGGACGCCGCTTAACCGCTATTATCTGTTTCAGGCGGTCTGGCCGGTGAGCCGGTCCGCTAATATATCTCACAATGCCATAGCGTTGTTTGCAACGGCTGGGATATTGTTCATCGGCTGTTTGTGTGTCTTGAGTAAAGGCCGGGGTTGGCTCGTGCACAGGCAATAGATGCCGGGCATATAGGGGGGAAGTCAAGTGGACGGCCGGACTGTTGTCACGGATGAGCAGCTGCTCATGCAATACAAGCAAGGAAATACAGCCGTACTGGAGCTATTCGTCTATAGGTATCATCAGAAGATCTATGCGTATCTATACCGCCTGACCAACAAGCGCCAGCTTGCGGAAGATTTGGTGCAGGAGTGCTTCGTCAGAGTATTTACGGCTTTGCAGGCCGGCAGGCTGCCTGAACGGTTCCGGCCCTGGATTTACCGGATTGCGACGAATCTTTGCCGCGATCTATGGAAATCCGGGGTCTACCGTTATGAAGTGGCAGCAATGGATACCGGAGTATATGACGCGGCGGATGGCGGAAGAGATACGGTAGCGTCAATATTGGACAAGCAGTATGAGAGGGAAGCAGTCATTGCTGCCCTTGCCGCGTTGCCTGAGGAGGAGAGGCAGATTGTTATATTGCGTTTCTATGAGGAACTTAAGCTGGATGAAATAGCTGAGCTAATGGAACTGCCGCCGGGAACGGTTAAGTCCAAGCTGTACCGGGCATTCCGGCGGCTGGCCGTTACACTGCAGGAAGGAGTGGAACAGGATGAGCAGCATTACTCGAAGCGGAGACGGCAATAACGGCAGCCGCGACAGTCAATTGAACAGGGAGCTGCAGGAGCAGCGGCAGCTGGAGGAGAAGGGTGAAGCAGCAGCGGATCAATGGAAGCTGGAACAGCTCGGAGCAGTCTTTGGCCAATTGGACCGCTATACCGTTGAAGGTCTGAGCGGCCAGCAGACGGAGTCCCTGCTGCTGCTGGCCGCAGCCTATGCTGCTAAGCCACAGCAGGTAGCTGAAGCACCCGCGCCGTTATCGGCAAGAATGGCAAGGCAGGACAGGCCCGGGCGGTTATCAGGGCCCGCTATGCCTTTACCAATTAGACTAGTGCAGCGCATGGCAGCCCAGGCAAGGACAATGCACTGGCTGTTCTGGCTTATTTCAGCGTTAATAGCGGGTACAGGAGCAGTCATTGAGAGGCTGGCTGCCAGCGGATGGGCCAAACCGGATGTATTTCTGTCTACGGTTCTGTTGCTTCCTGTAGCCAGTGTGGCCTATTCGCTCCGGTCCATGCACACGCCAATGAGTGAGCTGGAGGCCACTTTTCCTGTTACACCCATGCAGCTTATGACAGCCAGAATAGGCACTATACTGCTGTATGACCTCCTGCTGGCGCTGATGTTTTACGGGATAATCGCCACGGCGGGGCCCCGTGGTGGGTCCGGAGCCGGCATTGCTGTACTGATCTCTGATCTGTTACTGCCGGTCTGCCTGAGCACATTCGCAGCGCTGGCTGCGATGCTGATCTTCGGAACATGGCCCGGTTCTGCAGTTGTGCTTGCCGCAGGCGTGATCCAGTTATCCGCCGGCGAGCGGCTTGGCATGTTCCAGCTCTTCAGCGAATACGGATCCGCTCATTGGCTGGCAAGCAAGCTCGTGGCGGTTAGCCTGGCATTAGGGCTTGTTGTTGGCACAATGCTGCTGCTGCGCCGCCGGTATTATTTCAAGCTGCATGAATAGGAGGGATAAGCGGTGCGGGGAGCAGAACTGAAACTTGGCGCGGTTGAACTACATACAGATCATGGTCACCTGCTGCTGGGGAATGTAAATCTGAATCTGACGCCAGGCTGGTATGGTCTGGAGGGGGCGAACGGCAGCGGGAAAACAGCACTGCTAAAAACGATAGCCGGATTGTATAGGCCTGCCCGCGGCCGGATCAGCTATTATCTTCATGGCGCTGAATTATCAGGAGATGCTTATAAGCCTTATCTGGGCTATAAGCCGCAGCAGGCAGCGTATTATGACAATATGACCGCTCAGGCCTACTTGCGTTATGTAGGTGAGATGAAGCTGATGCCGCGGGCGGACATTGCGGAGCGGTCCCGCGTCTTATGTGAGCGGCTCGGGCTGTCAGCCGACTGGAAGACACCTGTTCAGCGGTTGTCCGGCGGCAGCAAGCAGCGGCTTATGATTGTTCAGGCGCTGCTTGCGGATCCATGGTTTCTGCTGCTGGATGAGCCGCTTTATGGTTTGGATATCGAGATTCGTTCCCTGTTACTGGAGGCATTATATGAAATGACAGCAGGCTCAGTCGTTATTTTCTCCGGATCACTTGAGGGCCTGCAGGGAGGCTGGCTGGATGCTGTGATCTCACTTGACAATGGAACTGCAGCGCTCCGCTGATACAGCGGTACATTCTGCTTGTTCCAATAACATAATCAGCCGGAAATCAAAGGCAGCCCCAATCCGGAGGCTGTCTTTTTTCTGAGTCGGGGCAGTTCCTTATTTATTGTCTCCGAACTTCTTTTGCATATATTCCGCACTGACCTGAAGGCTCTTAATAGGGTCGTTATCTATCCAATTTTTATGAGTTTCTAATATAACACCTTCTACCCCGTTTTTTATAGCAATTGCTGCGAGGGTGTCCAGATCCATATTGCCATAGCCTAATTCAGTAGCATTTTCTTTCAAAATTGGTGTCATATATGGACCTGCTTTGGTATGACCGCGGTCATTAATATGCCATAATTTCATTCGGCTGCCCAGCTTTTCCATCAGGGCCGGAACATTAGCACCGCCATCGGCCATCCAGTAGCTGTCAAACTCGAAATTGACATATGCAGGATCTGTTTCTTCAATAATAATATCGTAAGCTGTTTTTTCAGCGGTAACCTTTTGCAGCTCAACATTATGATTATGATATAGAAGACGTATGCCTTCATCCGCAAGAGCTTTTCCAGCCTCATTAAGACGCCCGGCGAGCTCCTTTACCTTGTCCAGACTGCTGTAATCAAATTGGTACATACCAGTAATCACTACTGTATCTGTTCCAAATTTCTTCGCTTCTTTGGCTATGGCACCCGCATCATCCTCAATGCTCCCCAGGTTACTATGCAGGCTTATGACCTGTAGTCCGCTTTCTTCAATCAGCTTGGGCCAATCAAGCTTGCCGCCACTGCCGATAGGCATTCCTGAGAATTGTGTCATCAGTTTTACAAGCAGTGAAGTCTTATGAATCATGAAATCATTTAGTTCGATAGATTCGTATCCTGCATTTTTAATATTCAGTAAAGTCTGCAAAGCATGATCATAATTATCGCTCATTGTTCCTATCATAATTTGTTGCACTGCAGTCGTAATATGCTTAGATCCGTTCGTAGCATGGTTTGCACCAACAGCGTTTTGCCCTGCAACTTGTTCCGTCTTGTGTGATTTCACAATACTGTTAATACGCATTTTTTCTTTAATTTCATAACCGGCAATAAGTACGATTACGAGGCTAATACACACAAGGAGTACTGTTAATATCTTCTTTCTGCTCTTTTTCATTTTTACATCTCCGTTTCATTGACTTATTCAATTAGTTCTTTACAATGATATCAACATCTGTTTATTTTACAACCGACAGATGTTTTGAAAATGTCGAAGTTAACGGAGGGGCTATGTCAGGAAAAAGTAAATCCAACCAGAGGGTTATGCTGACCAAACGCCTGATTGGTGAGGCTTTATTGCAAATGCTGAAGACACATCAGATGAACAAAATTTCCATACGGGAATTATGCCAGGTAGCGGGAATTAACCGTACTACGTTCTATAATCACTACGGAAGTCAACATGATGTGCTGAATGAAATTGCGGAGACGTATATACAGAGCACCTCTTTTACCGTTATCAATGATCTTGCGGCAGGAAAAAATATCGATGAATGTCTGACCGGAATTCTGCAATATATGAAAGATAATCTTGAATTTTCAAAGCTTGTATTGGATTTAGAACATTATGATCTGATCTCCCACATCACAAGCTCACTGCCGCAGTTTGATCATATGGTCATGAAACACTTACCGGGAAACCTGGATCTGGAGGAAAAGAAGGCGATTGCTTCATACGTTCAATATGGGACAGTAAGGCTTCTTAGAGAGTGGATTCTCTCAGATTGCTTGAAGTCACCGGAAGAAGAGGCGAAATTAATTTTGATGATTGCTGGAAGAACAATTGGCGGTCATTAACCTCGGGGGAAAATTTCAGACAAAAGCCCGCAACCAGCCATTCCGGCCAGTTGCGGGCTTATTTTGCAAATCAGCGGACTCAGCCTGCATTCTTTATATAAGTTTCCTCGTTAGAGACTGGTACCGCAAGAATATGGCGGAGAATATAATCTTTCTCTTCATCTGATAATTGTGTTTTTTGCAGCAATGCGTGGATAGTATTCTCAATAGCCTGAACCTGTCTGAGAAATTGATCCATTTCGTGTTGCTCTGTCATACTGGACTCCTCCTTGGGGCGCCGAATGCGATTTACAACTTTAGTGTAGCCGCCAATTATTAATTTGCAGTAAAAAGAATATGTTGAAAACATTAACATCTCAAAAAAAGTGTAGGAGCCATGCCTGTGCCTGCAGCTGTTTTATCAATAAATATTACTGGAGAAATGGTAGTTATTTTCCCCATTCGGATTTATATTTATATAGAATGAACTAAAAAACTTTAGAAAAAAGAGAGTCGGTGGCGGGGGGATATGCAGGGGCACTAGCGACCCGCCACGCAACGGTTATTCAAGGGACTAACTTAGCGTTACGGACATGAGAGACGTTAAGCCTGCGGAAAGGTACCGGAGTGTCGGTCTTACGGACATGAGCGCCGTTATTTCAGAGGAAGAGCGGAGTCCCCCATGAAAAACGGTGGATAAGGGCCGTCGTGTCCGTAAGCCCGCCCCAATGACCTTTTTTGAGCGAATAAAGGCTGTGGTGTCCGTTAAGGTGTCAGATTGGGATTGTACTTGAACAATAAGCTCTTTGGGCATTCTTTTATCCTAAATCAATATGTAGCTTTCCAGTTCAAACTATTTAGTATATGGAGGGAGGCTGCCAGATTAGCGGCTGTGGATGGGCATTGCGGTTGGACAGGACTTATCAACGAGGACATTACATATAGGTAAGGGGTTTTTTATGTTTGTTAATTTGCTCATCAATTTTTCTCTTCTGACTACATTCATTTTTTTCGGGGACATGGTGTTGTCGCTTTTGAAAGATAAACGTACGTTCTCTAAGCTTCATTTCCATGTTTTATATGGGGCCGGGTTCGGATTATTCGGGATTGTTCAGCTGAATTTTGCCTTTCCTCTGGGCGATGGTACGATTATTGACTTCAGGCAAGTCTCAATTCTGGCATCCGTGTACCTGGGCGGACCTGTTTCCGGAATGATTACAACGAGTGTAATCGCTTTATACCGGCTTTTTTTCCTTGGAGCCATTAATCAAGCGGCCATCTTAGGCGTTGTAAACATCGGGATTACTTTTCTTGTAGGTGTATTTGCCTTCTCGCGTACCCTTCCGAATATGTACCGGTGGCTGATTGCAGCCTGCGGTATGGTGATTTTATCCACCTGCATACTGCTTCCCCTGATCGGCTGGGCTAATATCGGCACAATTGTCTTATTTGATCTCATTTGCTTCATGGCCTGCCTGTTTAATTATCTGCTTATCAATCATCTGGAGAAGGCGCACGAGGCACTGGAAATATTTAAAGAAGCGGCTGAGCGGGATTTTCTGACAGGGCTGCATAACCCCCGGTCCTTCAATCTGGTCTTCAAAAAAACGGCGGAAATGAGTGCGCTGAACCAAGAGCCGTTTACACTGCTGTTAATCGATATTGATCATTTCAAATATGTAAATGATACTTACGGCCATGCGGCCGGAGATGTTGTCCTGTCGAGGCTCGCTGATGTGCTGCAGGCCGGTATCCGGATACGCGATTATTGTGCGCGCAAAGGAGGGGAGGAGTTCGCGGTTCTTCTTCTCAGGTGCACGGCGGATAAAGGTTTGGCGGTTGCAGAGAAGCTGCGTGCTGCGGTTCAGGACAGTACCTTTGTACTGCCGGACCAGTCGACAATTCAAATTACAATTTCGGTTGGAGTCTCTTCTTTCCCGGAGCATCCCCCGGCAGAGCTGCTGGAGAAAGCCGACGAAGCTCTATACGAAGCTAAGGGGAAGGGCAGAAATCAGGTCTGCTATGCAAGGCAGCAGCTTACATAGACATGATTGGGAAAAGTTCGGGTTATTCCGGTTGCTGCAGCAGCTGATGGATAACGGCGGACTTTTTTAAATATAAGCATCTATATGTTGCACATGATAACTTATCCTTCTATTTCTCGCTGAAACAATGCCGTCCTCAGAAAAAGGCAGGCAGCCATTTAACAGCTATTGACAATCCGCTACTTTGTGTTACTATGTAGTAGTAATAAGTATTACTGAATACCAGTCATACAGAGTAGTGAGGAGGAATTGTGCTGGATAATCTGACAGAAATGCTCAAAGGCGTGCTTGAGGGCTGTATCCTTGAAATTATAAGCCGCAAAGAAACCTATGGTTACGAAATTACGCGGCGGCTGAATGCCCTTGGCTTCACGGATGTTGTGGAGGGAACAGTGTACACGATTCTGATCCGGCTTGAGAAGAGCAGGCTGGTAGATACCACTAAGAGGCCTTCCGATATGGGACCGCCCCGAAAGTTTTTTGCGCTTAATGCTGCGGGACGTGAGGAACTGCAGAGGTTCTGGGAACGATGGGGATTTATCTCGGCCAAAATGAGCCAGCTGAAGGAGGAGCAGTGAAATGATTAATAATTTTCTGAAATTAATCTTAGGTGATCTGGATGAGAAGCGGGCCTATAAGCAATGTATGAAGCGGGCTGACGCCTTGCCGGAAGATTACCGCTTCGCGTTCCGCAAAATCAAACAGTATATGTATGCAAACGGAGTTGGCGCTGACGGTGACCTGACCCTATTCGCTGACCTGGTGGATCTGTTTGAGGCAGGCGCTGCGGACGGCAGGCACATTCTTGACATTACAGGCCCAGACGTCAGCGGATTCTGTGATGAGTTCATGCGCGGCTCGGTCACCTATACGGATAAGCAGCGCGAACAGCTGAACCAGGAAATACTGGATAAATTCAAGCAGGAGGGGAAATGACGATGCGCGAGCTGATCCGGAAAATTATGAGGGACAAACAAGAGTACAAGGAGCAAATGGCCAGGGCGGAGGCGCTGCCCGAAGATTACCGGTTCGTATTTCAGAAAATCCACGGATATATGTGGAGCTTCGCAGGCGGGGACGGCTCAGACATGCTGACAACCCAGCAGGAATTAATAGAGCTGTTCGAATCCAGTGCGGCAGACGGGAAGCATGTTCTTGATGTGACGGGTGAGGATGTGGTCGGGTTCTGCGACGGGCTGCTGCGGGATACGAAGAAATGGACTGATCCGGCGCGCAATAAATTAAATCTCGATCTGATTAACAAATTCGGCAGAGGGAATGATGCGCAGTGAAAGATACCGCCATTCAAGTAAAGGGTTTGAAAAAAGCCTACAAATCTGTTGAAGTGCTAAAAGGTGTTGATCTGGAGGTGCAGCGTGGTGAAATTTATGCCTTGCTCGGGTCGAACGGTGCGGGCAAGACAACGCTCGTCAGAATTCTTGCCACACTGCTTAAGCAGGATGCGGGTACAGCTGTCGTAAACAGCTTTGACGTCAGCTTGAAGCCTGATGAGGTACGCCAGTCCATCAGCCTGACCGGGCAGTTTGCTGCCGTCGATGAGATACTGACCGGACGGGAGAACCTGATTATGATTGCCAGGCTGCGGCACTTAAGAAATCCGCTTCAGGCAGCGGATGATTTATTAGAGCGCTTCGGCTTGAGCGAAGCGGCGAACCGCAAGGTGTCTGCATACTCAGGCGGTATGCGCCGGAGGCTGGATATCGCCATGAGCCTGGCGGGGCAACCGCAGCTTATTTTTCTCGACGAGCCGACCACCGGGCTTGACCCTGAGGGGCGGAGTGAGGTCTGGAAGACGGTTAAGGAGCTTAGCGCCAACGGCACAACCGTTTTCCTGACAACGCAGTATCTGGAAGAGGCAGAACAACTCGCTGATCAAATCGCCATATTGCATGAGGGACGGATTATCGCCAGCGGCGCACTGTCAGACCTGAAGAAGCTTTTCCCGCCTGAGAAGATAGAATATGTTGAGAAGCAGCCTACACTTGAGGAAATCTTCCTCGCCATTACCGGTAAAAGGGAGGGAAAGTAAATGGAGATGACAAGGAAATACTTTTTCAGCGATATGGGTGTTATGCTTGGGCGTTCCATGCGCCATATTGCCCGCAGTATGGATACCATCATCACCGTCACCATCACTCCGGTTGCCATGCTGCTGCTGTTCGTATATGTGCTCGGCGGCGCAATTGAGACCGGAACAGATCATTATGTGAACTATCTGCTGCCCGGCATTCTGCTGATCGCGATTGCCAGCGGCATTTCCTACACGGCTTACCGCCTGTACATGGATATGCGCAGCGGCATCTTCGAACGGTTCCATTCGATGCCGATTGCCCGCTCGGCGGCGCTATGGGGACATGTGCTGACTTCGTTAGTGTCCAATGCGATTTCGGTTACCATCATCATTCTTGCCGCACTTCTTATGGGCTTCCGCTCTCCGGCTGGAGTCGTATCCTGGCTGGCCGTAGCCGGTATTCTCGCATTGTTTACACTGGCCTTGACCTGGATTGCGGTAATTGCCGGGCTGTCAGCCCAATCCGTAGACGGTGCAGGCGCCTTCTCTTACCCGCTCATCTTCCTTCCTTTTATCAGCTCCGCATTTGTACCCACTGATACAATGCCGCGGGCAGTCCGTATCTTTGCCGAGAATCAGCCGGTGACTTCAATCGTAGAAGCAATCCGTGCGCTGTTGTCAGGGCAGGCCGCCGGTAGTGGGATCTGGTCTGCACTTGCCTGGTGCCTCGGTATACTGATCGGCGCATATTTATTAGCGATGCGTGTGTATAAACGGAAAGCAGCTTAATGCACATACCGTAACCCCAAAAAAGCGCAGCCGCCTAATAGCGGATACGCTTTTTTTAATATCTATTTTACATGTCGAGATCCGTAAACGCATAAGGCAGCAGCTCCCGAAGCTTTAATTCCAATATATCCTGTTTATTGTTGGTTAAATATACGGGCATGTCAGGGTAGCAGAATTCCGCCATAACTTGTCTGCAGATGCTGCAGGGCGGTAGGAAATCCTCAGTATCCCCGGCTACAGCGATAGCCTGGAAGTCACCTTTTGCATATCCGCGTGCAACCGCTGTGAAGAATGCAGTCCGTTCCGCACAATTCGTTGCGCCAAAGGATACATTTTCTACATTAACCCCGGTAATCACGGTTCCGTCCTTCAGCAATATTGCGGCTCCGACCGGAAATTTGGAATAGGGGGCATACGCAGCGTGCTTAACCGCCCGGGCCTGCTCCATCAATTGCTCTTTGTTCATATCAATCATCCTCTTCAATAAGAATGAACCTTACGAGGTCCCCTTATCACCGGCAAGATACCGGCAGGACTTCTAATAATATAGACGGGAATAACATTTGTCAATACAGATCCGCAGGCGCTGCCAGAATTGATTTCACACCTGCAGTCAGCAATGTTAAATGTACAAATTCAAATTTTACATATTCCTGATTATTGCTTAATAAATAGTTCGTATACTTTTAAAAGTGTCCAAAATGGACTGGAGCGATTTACAAAAACGACTACAGGGAGTGTACATCATTTGAAAGTTCAACGTAATCAAAAGCGGCTTTTCACAGGTGTAATTGCCGGTACTCTACTGATGGGTGCAGTAGCCCCGGGCAGTTATGCGGCGGAACTGGAAGCGGTGCAGAACGGGCAGCTGCCGTCCGGCATTCTCAGCACGCTGGATGAACAACCGGCCTCGCAGGAACCCGGTGCAGAGGTGTCGGTTACCGCTGCAGTCTATGCAGAGCCCGTACAGACGGGCGGTCTGCTGATTACCGAGCTGGTGCCGGATACCGCCAATGTTAACTCAGCGGATGCCTATGAATTTGTAGAAGTATATAACAACACAGGCAGCCCGTTGAACTTCAAGGATTATTATTTCTACTATAATAATAAAGACAGCTGGAAATATGATCAGGACCTAATCATTCCTGCCCGCAGCAGCGTTGTCTTCTGGGTGATGAACGGCAAGAACGGGGAGCTGGCCGCAGATCAGTTCAATGCTAATTTCAATGCGGATTTGCAGGAAGGCGTCAATCTGTTCCGGGTGAACGGGGGAGGCGGGCTGGCTAACAGCGATACACGCAATCTGCAGATCCGCTCCAGAGCAAACGACAGCACGATCATCTCCGTTACATACCAGAAGGAACAGGTCAAACTCAATAAAGGCATTATATTCGCGTATCCTTCCTCCGGCGGTGCGGAAATGACTTTGCTGCCGGAATCGGGCGGCATTGATGCATCTCCGGGAACGGTTCTTCCAAGTCAGCTGCCGGCCGACAATGAGCAGAAGCCGGTAATTCAGCATGCTCCCAAGGCCAGCACTGATCCTGCCGATCTGGAGATTCAGGCAACCATCAGCAATCTGCAGAGTGAAGGTGATACCCCGGCTCCTGCGGTAGAGCTTCTATACCGGACGGAATCACAGCAGCGGGAAACCGTAATCACAATGACTAAGGTTAGCGGTGATCTCTATAAGGGTATAATCCCGGCCGCTGTGATGGAAGAACCGGAGCTGTACTACAGCATCCGCACCAAGAATGTCTCCGAAAGCTATTCCATTCACGTGAATCTGCCTGATTATAACAATGAGGCTGTGCCTCCGCTGCTGATTACTGAGCTGCTGCCGAACTCGGGCAATGTTCCCGGTACAAGCACGGATGCGTTTGAATTCATCGAAGTATACAACAACACAGACCAGCCGGTCGATTTCCAAAATTACAAAGTATATTACCGCTACCCTGATAAAGGTCCGGCGGCAGATGTGAAGTGGCCTTCTACTGAAGAGAAGCTGATCGTTCCGGCACAGCAGTCGGTAGTCTTCTGGATCATTAACAGTGCCAATACGAACCATACAGCAACTGATTTCAATGCAGCGTTCCAGACCCAGCTTATGCCCGGCAAGGATCTGTTCCAGATCAAGAGCGACGGCATGGCGAACTCCGGCCGCCGGGCTATTGTCATCAAGAGCAATACCGAGAAGGATATTTCCTCGGCATATTATGATGCGGACACGCTTTATAATGGCGGTTTGAAGGATGAGACGAAGGAGAACAAAGCGCTGCTGTATAAATATCCGGTGAACGGTTCCGGTAAAATGCTGAAGATTAGCTCCGGTAGCGCTGTTCCTACCCCGGGCAAGGCGGAAGCCTTCCAGGTTCCGGCAGCTCCGCTGCATGTAGAGCCAGATACTGTGCCTCCTACAGTCAGTGATTTGACGGATGCAACAGAAATCGATCAGTCCAAGGGACTAGAGCTTAAAGCCTTCGCGGATGATGATAAGGACATCAAATCTGTTGAGGTGCATATTGCGACGGACAAGCAGCCGGAATTCATATCCTATAACCTCTCACAGGACTATAATGATACGCTGTACCACCATAAGCTGTCTTCCGCCGATCTGATCGGCAGAACGGAAATCCGTTATTACTTCACCGTGTCTGACGGCAGTAATGTTACGGAGTCCCCGGTGTATACAGTAGCCGTTACCGGAGGTCCCGACCGCTCGGCGCTGCGGCTGAATCTCAAGGACGACAGTCTGATCAGCGGCCAGGTGGCAGTGAAGGGAACCTCAGCTACGGTTAAGCCGGATGAGCTGGCCCTGCAAATTGATAACAAGGCAGTGAATGCGGCGGATACTTATGCTTCACTGGAGAATGATGCCTATTTCGTCTTCGATGCCAAGAATGTGGATTATTACTTCAAGAACGGAATTACAATGGGACCGGAAGAGCTGGGGGATGACAGCATTCTGTATACCTTTATGGACCCGATTACGGCTTATACCACCTTGTCTTTCCCGATCAAAGCATCTGCTCTGAAGTCAGGCCCGGACAATACCATCTATATCCGTGCCGGCTCGAAATCATCGCCGTTTGACCCGCGGCCGGAAGAGAACAAGGATGATTTCGAGATTAAGAATGTGCGGCTTCTGCTGGCGGACGGTACGGAGATTGTGGACCCTGCCTATGGTGAACGCGATAAAGAAATCAAAATGGGCGACACTACCGGGAAACATGAATCCATCGGCTTCCAGTTTAATCTGGACCCGCTGCTGCTGCAGTCCAAGACCTATGAGTGGGATACTTCCGCATGGAGTGATGGACCGCATACCTTGACGCTGCTTCAGGGTAAAGAGCAGGTGGAATCATCTGTCATTGTAGATAATACAGCACCGGTCATTAAGCCGAATCTGGAAGAAGGGAAGACTTACCGCGGCCGGATTGAGATTACAGCCGACATTAAGGATGAATATGCCGGGGTAAGTGAAACTAGCGTCAAGCTGGATGGTGCCGTTATTAAACTTCCGTATCAGACAAGCTCCGGCCGGCTGTCTGCAGGTTCACATACACTGCAGATTACCGCTGTAGACCAGGCTGGCAACAAAGCGGAGAAATCAGTGCAGTTCCATGTGCCGGACGAGAATCCGTCTGCTCCGCAGCTGATTGCTCCTGCAGCCGGTGAAACGGAAGCAAGCACAAGCCCTGAGCTGAAGGTGAAAGTTGCAGACCCGGCCGGTGACCGGATGGGGGTAACCTTCTATAGAGGCTTCAAGTATGACGGGGTTCACTCGGAGCAGGGCTTCAGCGGCTACAAGAATGCTTCAGATACTGAACCGCCGAAGCAGAAGGAGCCTGCGGGAGAAGCCGCATTGATGGCGGAAGAATATGCAGCAATCAGCAGCATAGACGGCAACTATCTTGTCAATGATGCTGTAGAGCAATTCCCATACCAGCGCTATGAGATTAAGCTGGATCCGTCTGTGAAGGAGACGGACCGTGTAGATGTGGAGTGGAAAGGCAACTCTCTGCCGGGGCGTAAAGTCAGCCTCTATGCCTGGAGTCCTTCAGCAAGTAACTGGCAGCTGCTGGATTACCGGATTGCCGGAGATGCTGATTTCACGCTCAGCGCATCCGTGCTGGCAGGTGAATTCAAACAGAATAACTCCATATCGGTTATGGTGCAGGACGAAATCGCCAAGACGGACACCCCTCCAACCGTAACTGGCGACACTTATGATTATACCTTTGTATGGATGTCGGATACGCAGTACTACTCGCAGAGCTACCCGTACATTTATCAGAAGAATGTGAAGTGGATTGCTGATCATAAGGATAGCCTGAATCTGAAATATGTCATTCACACCGGGGATGTGGTCGATAAGTCATATCAGGAATACCAGTGGAAGGAAGCCGACAAGAACATGCGTGTTCTGGAGGATGCGGGCATTCCGTACGGCGTCCTGGCCGGTAATCACGATGTGGGGCATCAGACAGGGGACTATACGGAGTTCTGGAAGTACTTCGGCGAGTGGAGATTCAAGAATCTGCCGAATTACGGCGGATCGTATAACAATAACATGGGGCATTATGACCTGATCTCTGCAGGCGGCAATGACTACGTGATTGTGTATATGGGCTGGGGCCTCGGGGATAAGGAAATTGACTGGATGAATGAGATTGTTGCCCGCTATCCTGAGCGCAAAGCAATTCTTGCGCTGCATGAGTACCTGCTCGTATCCAACAACCGTGCACCGATTGCCGACCAGATCTTTGAAAAGGTAGTGAAGCCGAACAAAAACGTGATTGCCGCGTTATCCGGACACTACCATGATGCCGAGCTGAAGGTCGATCAGCTGGACGATGACGGCGACGGTATCCCAGACCGCAATGTGTATCAGATGCTTGCCGATTACCAAGGGGCAGAGGAAGGCGGTCTCGGGTACATCCGTCTGCTGCAGTTCGATACGGCCGGCAACAAGCTGCATGTGAAGACCTATTCTCCGTATCTTGATGATTACAATTACTACGATGAGACGGCTTATCCGGGCAAAGACCAGTTCACACTGGATCTCGACCTTGAGCCGGTGACGAAGCGCGTAGCAACCGATTATATCGGGATCAAAGTATACACAGACCAGAAAATTGCTGCTGAGCAGGATGCAGCCAGCGGTTCCGAAATATCGGCAGTATGGAACGGGCTGAATCCGAAGAGTTATTATCAGTGGTATGTAAAAGCGGAAGATCAGCATTCCGGCATGGTCCTGTCCGATATTTGGGGCTTCTACACCGGCGTGAAGGAAGAAACGCCAACGCCGGGAGAAACGCCAGCACCGGGGGAATCGCCGAAGCCGGAAGAATCGCCGAAACCGGAGGCTACTCCTGCCCCAGTTACTGAACCAGCCCCGGCTGCGCAGGCACCGTCACCAACTCCGGCACCGGCAGTGACCCCGGCTCCAGCGGATTCGGGAACCCTTAAGCTGGAGATGAACGCAGACGGCATATATACTGCTGATCAAACTGCACTGAATAAACTGGTGGAAGGCGCAGTTAACGGTGAAATCAAGCTTGAGCTGGGCGGTACGCAGGGACAAGCCAAGCTGCAGCTCGATGCTTCGGCCTTGAAGCTGGCTGTAAGCAGGCAAGTGGGTCTGCGCATCTCGGCTGCGGGCATGGAACTGGCCATTCCGGCCGGCTCATTGCCTGAGTTAGCTGACGGAACGCAATCGGTTCTGTTAAGTGTGGATACTTCAATGACGGAAGTGCTGAAGCAGGAAATTCTGTCTGCAGGCGGAGCGGGTGAATTCAGAGAGCCGCAGGCAGTGATTACGCTGGAATTAAATGCTGTCAATAGTGGCGGTATCTCAACAGCGCTGCATCAGCTGAAGGGCAAAGTTACAGTAACCATTCCGCTTACAGCCCGGCAGATTAGCGTTATGAACCCTGATTATGCTGGCGTGTATTATCTGAATAACGGTAAGCTTGAGTACATGGGCGGGAAGCTGACAGCAGGCGGGTTCGAATTTACGACCAGCCATTTCTCAACCTTCGCTGTTGCCGAATACCATAAGCAGTTTAGCGATACTGCAGGGCATTGGGCAGAGAGCTATATCTCCAAGCTTGCGGCGAAGCATATTGCCACAGGCACTGATGCTACGCATTATCGACCGCAGAGCGGATTAACCCGGGCAGACTTTGCTGTGCTGGCGGTTCGCGCACTCGGCCTTGAAGCTGCGGGAATAAGCGGGTTTACCGATGTATCTGCGGATGCCTATTATGCAGGAGCCGTAGCGAAAGCGGCGGAGCTTGGCCTTATCCAGGGAACCGGCGGCAAATACCGGCCGAAGGATCTGATCACCCGCGAGGAAGCAGCGGCCGTGCTGAGCCGAATGCTGACGGGCAGCGGAGCTGAAGCTGCAGCGGCTGCTGCGCCAAGCTTCAAGGATGCACAGAACATTTCTTCATGGGCGGTGCAGGCAGTAGGAGAACTGCAGGCGAGAGGTCTTATCAGCGGCAAGGCAGATAACCGCTTTGACCCGCAGGCGCTGGTTACCCGTGCTGAAATGGCTAAGCTGCTGTACAGCTTCATGCAGCAGTAAAGGTTTTTTGAGATTTCGGGGTCCCCGCAAAGTATCTGAGTCCTCATCCGGGCTGAAGCTTTACTTTGCGGGGGGATTTTACAGGTACAAGCAGGTTTATGGCGAATAAAGGTTCTGGTATAATGTAGAAAGCTTAAATCCGATTTACAAAGGAGCCGTCAACCCGATGAGTACATCAGAATTCAAAGAAACCCCTCATATCAAACCTAATGGTGCGGAAATTGCTGAAACAATTCTGCTGCCCGGAGATCCGCTCAGAGCCCAATTCATTGCCGAGACCTATCTGGAGAATCCGGTCCTGTTCAATGAAGTACGGGGAATGCTCGGGTATACCGGGACATATAAAGGAAAGAAAATTTCGGTCATGGGCACAGGCATGGGAGCTCCGAGTATCGGCATTTATTCCTGGGAGCTAATTAACGTGTTTGGCGTGAAGAACCTGATCCGTGTAGGTTCGGCCGGAGCGCTGCAGGATCACCTGAATCTGTATGACATCGTAATTGCGATGGGCGCTTCAACCAACTCTAATTTCGCTTCCCAGTTCAATCTGCCGGGACATTATTCCATTACCGCATCCTATGAGCTGCTTGAGAAGGCTAAGAAGGCTGCTGATGCACAGGGACAGAAGGTTCATGTCGGCAATGTGCTGACCAGTGATATCTTCTATAATGCGGATAAGACTGCCGCTATGAAGTGGAAGGAAATGGGCGTTGCCTGTATCGAAATGGAATCTGCGGCCCTGTATCTGAACGCGGCGCATGCCGGAGTGAACGCACTGTGCATCCTTACGATCAGTGACCATGTATTCCGGGCGGAGGAGACAACCTCTGAAGAACGGCAGACCTCCTTTACGAAAATGATGGAAATTGCTCTGGAGCTGGCTTAAAAGGCTGCTGCGGCGGCAATGTAACATGAACCAAATAGCAAGTAACAAATGCCTGAGCCTTTATTGGTTCGGGCTTTTTTTGCTGACCAGAAATGGTTCATTGCTGAAAATGGATGACTTCAATTTGAAAGCGAAACTTGGCGACTACTTACGCGGAATTTCGGATAAGCGGCGCTTTTAAGTTAGGAATTCCTGAAATGAACCCGCAATTCGGGACAGAAATGGCAGTGTCCATGCAATCAAGCAGGAAAAACCGTTAGCTGCACAGAATAATCGTCATGTAACCTTATATTTGAAAGGGAGGATGACTTTGGGGATAGCCGGCAGGCGTACAAGCAAGCTCAATACGATAGTGTATGTTTTATTTGGAATGCAGCTTTTATTCAGTTTGTTAAGCAGCCGTTTTTACAGCTTCATCGCTTATATTGATAATAACCAGGAATCCAGCGGGAGTCTGGCCGGGACAATTTCGATTTTGGTTATACTTGCTGCTGCAGTCAGTGTGATATGGTTTGGGAGAAGGCATTATATGGTGCTGATGTTTCTGTCTGTGGAATTAGCGTCTATACTGTATAAGCTTTGTCTGTATCCTGCGCAGATCCTGCGGCCGGCCAATCTGGTATATTGTGCTGTGACTGTAGCGGTTACCGTATTCTTTCTGGTTAAAATGCCGCTGAAGACGCGAACAGTTAAGCACGAGGAACCGCAGGAGGAGCAAGAGCCGGAGAGTGAATCTCCCGGTGGACAAAATGACCTCCGCCCGGGGGCAGCCGCCAGGTTTGGCATGCTGCTGCTGTATATCCTGGCGGCTGTACCGGTGCTGTACAATATCTACTCCAAGTATGCGGACTATGATACTGTGCTGATTCTTAACCGGTATCTCAAGCTGTCCTATACCTTTGTTCTCCTCAGTATAATATACTTGTTAATCACGAATACATATTTGCGGGACCACCTAAGAGGTATCCTTGCGCTGATTGTCCTCTTCACCATTGCCAAATTTGTTATACCGCTGTTCTATTTTGTGCCGGGGGTTAATGTTATTGCGTATTATGCCGGGTACTGTCTGGTCTACGTACTTCTCGCAGTTCTGGTAATCGCGCTGCTGTACTCACTGCTGAGGGGAAGACGGCTGCCGCTTTTGGCGGGGCTGGCCGAACGGATATCTGTTGCGCCTGGGCATTGATGCAGGCTGCTTAAACTACAAACAAAGGAGTATGTAAATGGAAACTAATATGCAGAATCAAACGGAATACCATCCGCTGGACGGGCCGAAGGGGCTCGGCGGCTGGCTGGTGCTGATTCAGATCGGATTATTTCTGACACTGCTTATGCTGGCGGTGCAGATTCTTCAATCTACGATTCCCAGCCTGAAGCCGGATATTTGGGGCTTGCTTACGGCCAAAGATTCAGAGCTGTACCATGTGCTGTGGGGACCGATTATCATTTTTGAGGCAATTGCCAATGTAGGGCAATTTTTATTCTGTTTATTTGTTTTGGGGATGTTCTACAGCAAGAAATCCTCGGTGCCGTTGCTGATGATTATTTTTTATGGGGGCAGCATGATTATTGGAATTATTGATTATGCCCTGGTTCAGCAGATTCCCATTGTCCAGGAGCTGGAGGACGGCAGCAGCGTCAGTGACATTGGCCGCTCCGTCGTCACCTGTGCCATTTGGATTCCTTATTTCCTTAAATCCCGGCGGGTCCGCAATACATTTGTCCAGTAATTGATAAAAGGTGCTTTCCGGCTGGTACAGCGGAAGCACCTTTTGTTGTGTTTATGCGCTCCGGTGTGTGAATGAAGCGGCTGCCGCATTGTAGGCCGGTTCAGCTTTTCTGTGCTTTTTTATATTGTTTGTTGGCACTGTATGCGAAGTAAAGATATAGCAGGAACATTATCAGAAGAAAGAGCCAGAGGAAGCCTCTGAACAGGGCGAACGGGGTTTCGAACAGAAAGGCTCTCCAGAAGCTCATTCCCTCCATATCCCATAAACCAGGCGTGTAGTAGAGCAATTTCGGATTTGTTACGATTTGCAGGTCAATGGTGTTGGTCAAAATCAGGGCAATCAGGATCGGGAAAAAGGATAAAACCAGCATAGCCCACATCTCCGCCATCCGCTTGTAGCGGCTGGCTTTGGAGGTAACGTCTGAGAAAATCTCCTCGTCCCGCTGTTTACGTGCAGCTTTAAAATACTGATGCCCTGATCTTTTGGTGCCCAGGACATGTTCCCAGCCGCTATCCTCAAACAAGGCACGGTAATCCTCGAAATCCTCACGTTTCTTAAAGATCCGGTAATCCATCTTGACCAGGACGTCTTCAGGCGGGGCGGGCACGAAGGTGTAACTGAAAGTTCCTTTGTCCGATAAGCGGTAGCCTTGCCGGGACATCTCACGCAGCCAGTGTTCTTCGTGGTCGAAATTGGTGAAAAATTTGAATTTTCTCATGATCCGATTCCTCCATCTCATTTCAGTCGTTCTTCTGTCACCGATATCATGTGCTTCATCCGGTCAAGATCAAGGCGGAGCATATCAAGCCCTTTGTCTGTAATGACATACACCTTGCGGCGGCTGTCGCTACTGGGTACCGGCTGGATGAATTTCAGCTTGATCAGATTCTCGATTGCACCATATAAGGTGCCCGCTGCCATCCGCACTTGCCCGCCGCTGAGTTCTTCTACCTTCTGCAGAATCAGGTACCCGTGGGCAGGCTCCAGCACAGCCAGCAGAATGTAATACACAGTTTCCGTCAGTGGTAAATGTTTGTTCCGTTCCATTCCCGGCCTCCCGCTGAATATATTAGAGCAATTATATATACAGTTATACTGTATAGTTAAACTATATACAGTTGAACTTAGTATTGCAAGCCCATAATTCTTGTAATGAGAAAAATGCAGCAAAAATCAGCAAGCTTGAACAAAGTCGCGAAATTTGCGACTTTTTTGTTTTATTTACGTATATGTATCTCTATATAGACTTAAATACGCTAAAAGGAGCGATGCATCTTGAATTTCATGAATGGGGATGGCAATAATCCCGTGCCGGGACGCAAGCTTCCCGAGCTGAAACCGGGAATGTATAAGAAGATTGGATTAGGGGTGGCAGCCGCCGCTGTGCTGCTTTATTTAGGCTCCTCTTCTTTTTACACCGTGCAGGAGCAGGAACGTGCTGCTATTCTGACTTTTGGCAAATATACGAATGAGTCCTCGGCAGGTCTTCATTTCAAGTGGCCTTATCCGGTGCAGGAAGTGATTACGGTGCCGGCAGAGCTGACCCAGCGGATCCATATCGGGTACCGCCAGGACGATGGAGGCTCTGTAGCTGTTGAGGATGAAGCGATGATGATTACGGGCGATGAGAATATCGTCTCTGCCGATGCGGTGGTCCAGTGGAAGATCAGCAATATTCGCAATTATCTGTACAACATTGATAATCCGGAACATTTCCTGCGCAACTCGGCCAGCTCATCGATCCGTGCCGTGATCGGTTCCGAGAAGCTGGATTATGCCATTACCGACGGAAAGACGGTCATTCAGGATAAGGTCCGGGAGCTGCTCGTAGATCTCCAGAATAAATACAACACGGGCATTCAGATCATTGATATCAAATTCCAGGATATTGAGCCGCCGAGCGGCCAGGTAGAGGAAGCCTTCCGTGAGGTAACCAATGCACGCGAAGAGAAGAATACCAAGATTAACAATGCGAAGAAGTATGAGAATGATATTATCCCGAAAGCCCGCGGTAATGCCCAGGCGCTCCTCGAGAAAGCCGAAGGCGAGAAGAAATCGCGTATCCTGAATGCACAGGGCGATGTAGCCCAGTTCAATGCTATCTTTGCCGAATACAGCAACAATCAGAGCGTAACCGAGAGCCGGCTGATTCTGGAGACACTGGAGACCATTCTGCCTAGCGCCAAGATTTTCATAACCAACTCAAGCAGTGATACTGTAAATTATTTGCCGCTGAATGAGCTGATGCGCAGCACTACGGCCGCTCCGGCTGCTTCTGCGGCACCGCAAGGAGGAGATGCACAGTGAAAAGAAACCAAATCATTACATTGATTTCAGCTGTAGTTCTGGTTATTCTGCTGGCCGGCTCTACGTATATCGTGAAAGAGGGCGAATACAAAGTAGTGCTCCGTTTCGGTGAAGCCATGCGTACGGTCGAGGAGCCCGGGCTGAAGCTGAAAATTCCTTTTATCGAGAATGTCTCTGCACTGCCCAAATACCAGATGACGTATGAAAGCTCGCCAACCAGTATATTGACCAAGGACCAGAAGCCGATTGTGGTTGATAATTATACCGTCTGGAGAATTACCAATGCCTCGCAGTTTCTGAGAACCGTTCAATCTGTCGGCGGCGGGATCCAGCGTATTGATGAAGCGGTATATAACTCGGTACGCCGCAAGCTGTCGGAGGTCAATTACGAGAATATTATCAGTGAGGATACCGGACGGGGCAATATTAACGATGAGATTACCAAAGACGTAATTTCAGCCTTGACCCGTGATAATTACGGAATTGAGGTCATTGATGTACGGATCAAACGGACCGATCTGCCGGAAGAGAACAAGCAAAGCGTGTACAACCGGATGATCTCGGACCGCCAGTCCATTGCTGCGCGTTATCTGTCAGAGGGGGATGAGGAATCCAAGAAAATAACCTCCAAGGCTGACCGTACCTCCACAGAGCTAATGGCCCAGGCCGAAGCGGACGCCAAGAAAATCATCGCTGAAGGGGAAGGGGAAGCTGCCAGAATCTATAATCAGGCCTATGGCAAGTCTCCTGAGTTCTACAGCTTTTACCGTACACTGGAGAGTTATGTAACCACGCTGAAGAATGAGCCGGTTATTATGATCCCGATTGATTCGCCCTATGCCAAAATACTGCTGGGACAATAATTGCATTTTATAACCTCAAAAAAGCAGCGATTTTCCTGTTAGTGGAAAATCGCTGCTTTGCTCTTATCTTCTCCACTTGATTCGTGTCAATTGAGGAATAAGTACGTTAATAGATCCGGTAGTTTCCGCTAAGAGCCAGCATGCTGAAGAAATACAGGCAGTTATCGTAGTACCGGCGGACTCCGGTGCGCAGCGGAGTATTCCAGAACAGCTTGACGAAATGACCCGCATCGGGTCCGTCTGCGGCAAGTGAAGCCATGGCCAAAGTTGCCAGCAGACCAACCGGATGCAGAGAGGACTCATTAAAGGGCTGCCCGTCAATGGTATACCGACGGTAATCCGCAGGGTCAATATCCCGGAAGAAAGACTGAATCCGGTTAGACTGCCCTACCTGCCACGGGTCACAGCGGAACCATTCATAGTCCAGCCCGATATTGGCAGCAACCCGGTAAGCGTCGCTGAAGAAGTGGCGGAAATCACCATGCGGCTGGGGTGCAGCCGGCGTTCCGTCATAATTAGCATACTCGGGGGAGAGGCCCGTTACCGGATGGCAGGCTTTGTGCAGATAGGCACGGCTTCTGGCAGCCGCATCTCTCCAGAATTCGCTGTCCTGTTCATCAGCCAGTAGGGCGAATAAATCATAGAAATGCGGCAAATGGTAGGACGGATCACTGAATGGGGTCTCGGGAATGAATTTGATGAGCCGGGTTGCTGGGTCCCACATGGGATCACCTTCCCCTCCGTTTTCACCTTTATGCACACAAGCCCGAAGAATAATTCTTGCCTGCCGGGAATAATTGTACGGTTCAGCCCCGTCTCCCCAGCGCTTTGAAGCGAAGAACAGCGCCATTGCGATGAACTCTTCTCCGTCCGGCGCGGGACCCGGGGACAGCTGTGTCCCGTCGAGCTTGCAATGCCAGGCAAAATAATCTTTGTAACGGCCTTCCGTATGCTGCATAAACACCTTGGCGTACATCCAGAGCCGGTCGAATTCTTCCTTTTTGTTCATCTGAACAGCAATCATCATCCCGTAAGACATACCCTCCGTCCGCACATCTGTATTTCCGGTGTCCACGATGTATCCCTTATCATCATCCATCGGATAATATATCCGCACATCAGGAGCTCCGTAGAACAAATCGCTCCAGATCTCTTCAAGCCTCTGCGCAATAGCCTCTGATGACAGTCCGTTCTCAAGGAACAGGTTTCTGTATTCCCCCGTATAGAAAGAGCCTTCAGTGAAATTATTCATAACAATCCTCCATGTAGTTAGCGGTGTGCCCAAATTATAACATGTCAGGCGATATTGAAATTAAAGCGTTTTCCTATGAAATTATTGAAGCTTGCGGCTCCATTACAAGGATCTTAGAATAGATCAATTATAGGTGCCGATATGTCATGGACTTCGCTCAAGCGGCTTCACTATACTGATACTGTCAGGGTAAACCGCAAGTTGTATAAAGCAAGTTGTATAAATGGTACGGGTGAAATGATACCAATCAGGCGCAAAATTATATGAAGCTATAACTAGGAGGAATATATAATGGCACAACAGCAGGGATTCAATCCGTATTTACCATCCTGGGAATATATTCCTGACGGCGAGCCTTATGTATTTGAAGGCAGAGTGTATCTATATGGATCACATGACCGTTATAACGGCCACGCCTTCTGTTTGAATGATTACGCCTGCTGGTCGGCGCCGGAAGATAATCTGGCCGCCTGGAGGTATGAAGGTGTGATGTACCGGGCAACCGATGATCCGCTGAACCCGGATGGCAGCATGTGCCTGTATGCGCCTGATGTAACCCTTGGGCCTGACGGACGGTATTATCTATACTATGTACTGGACAAGGTTCCTGTGGTATCGGTGGCTGTCTGCGACAAGCCCGGCGGCAAATATGAATTTTACGGTTATGTAACTTATGCGGACGGTACACGTCTGGGTGAACGGGAGGGAGATGAGCCGCAGTTTGACCCCGGCGTATTGACAGAGGGGGACAAAACCTACCTGTACACAGGCTTCTGCTCGTACGGAGACCGGTCAAGACACGGCGCGATGGCGACTGTCCTGGGTCCCGATATGCTTACGATTATTGAAAAGCCGGTATTTGTAGCACCAAGCCAGCCGTACAGCAAGGGGACCGGCTTTGAGGGTTATGAGTTCTTTGAAGCCCCTTCTATCCGTAAAAGAGGGGATACCTACTACCTGATCTATTCCTCGATCTCGATGCATGAGCTGTGTTATGCGACCAGCAAGCATCCTGCCAAGGATTTTGTTTACCGGGGGATCATTGTAAGCAATTGCGATCTCCATATTGATACATACAAGCCTGCAGGCCAGCCGATGTATTACGGAGGAAATAATCATGGCAGCATCGTGGAGATTAATGGAGAATGGTACATCTTCTATCACCGGCATACCAACGGAACGGCCTTCAGCCGCCAGGGCTGCATTGAACGGATTGTATTCCTCGAAGACGGTACGATTCCGCAGGTAGAGATTACGTCCTGCGGCCCGAACGGCAGACCGCTCGAAGGACGCGGGGAATACCCGGCTTATATAGCCTGCCACCTGTTCTGCAAGGATCAGGAGATGTACACCGGTGGCTTCGGCCCGATCGGCGCCTGGATGGACAGCCGTTTTCCGAAGATTACCCAGGATGGTGGAGACGGTGATGAAGAGACCGGCTACATTGCCAATATGACCGATTCCGCTACCGCCGGATTCAAATACTTCAGTTGCGGGGGAGTTACCCGGGTCTCCATTAAGGTGCGTGGATATTGCCAAGGGGAATTTGAGGTAAAGACAGCCTGGGATGGACCGGCGCTTGGACGGATTCCGGTTGGCTTCACGAATGTATGGAAGGAATATACTACTGAAGTGGCGGTTCCTGATGGCGTTCAAGCACTGTATTTCACTTATACCGGCAACGGAGGCGCTCAACTGGCTTCATTTACCCTGGAATAACTTTCCCGCCGTTGCCTGTTCGGGGAGATGACCGGCCGGTTTGAGAACTGGCTGAAGCCTGAGAGCAAGGTTATCAAGGCAATGATAGAGCCGTGATTAAACACAGTACTGTTAAATAGATGTTATAACAGGCGGATGAAGGAGCGGAATAATGATGTCAACCATGGAACACAGCCGGCAGCTATGGTACGGTGAACCGGCGCAGGAATGGAATGAGGCGCTTCCGGTCGGTAACGGCCGGCTCGGAGCCATGATCTACGGCCGGGTAGCCGAGGAGAAGCTGCAGCTTAATGAGGATTCCGTATGGTACGGAGGTCCGCGTGACCGCAACAACGAAGATGCACTGCCGAATTTGCCCAAGCTCCGCAAGCTGATCCTTGAAGGGCAGCTGCGGGAGGCAGAGGAGCTGGCAGCGATGTCGATGGCGGGAATGCCTGAGGCGCAGCGCCATTATCTTCCGCTTGGCGAGCTGCTGCTGTCGTTCGGTGGGCATGATCAGACTGCTGAGGGTTACAGACGGGAACTGGACCTGGAGCGTGGCATATCCCGGGTAAGCTATATAACCGGCGGGGTCCGGTATACGCGCGAGTTGTTTGCGAGCTTCCCGGATCAAGTTATAGTCATCCGGATTACCGCTGACCGCAAGAATGCATTGTCGCTGAAGGCGAGATTTAACCGCCATAACTGGAGATACCTTGAGAAAACAGAGAAATGGCAGGAAAGCGGACTTGTCATGAGCGGAGAATGCGGCGGCCAAGGCGGCAGCTCCTTCACCGCTGTGCTGCGAGCCGTTTCAGAAGACGGCAGCTGCCGCACTCTCGGGGAGTATCTGCTGGTGGAAAAAGCAAGCTCAGTGACGCTGCTGCTTGACGCAGGAACCACCTTCCGCATGGCTGATCCGCGGTTGCATGCCAAGCGGCATCTCGAACAGTTATGCAAGGTTCCTTATGACACGCTGCTGAACCGCCATGTTGCAGATTATCGCAGCTTGTACGGGCGGGTTGCGCTTGCGCTCCCGGAGAACCCCGCGCTGGATGAGAAATCAACCAGAGAACGGATGAAGCTTTTTCAGGAGGGAAAGGAGGATCACGGGCTTATTTCGACCTATTTTCAGTATGGCCGCTATCTGCTCATCTCCTCCAGCCGCCCGGGCTCCTTGCCTGCGAATCTGCAGGGGATCTGGAATGACAGCTTCTCACCGGCCTGGGACAGCAAGTTCACAATCAATATCAATGCTCAAATGAATTATTGGCCTGCTGAAACATGCAATCTGGCGGAATGCCATGAGCCGCTGTTTGATTTGCTTGAGCGGATGCGGGAGCCGGGGCGGGTTACGGCTAAGGTTATGTACGGCTGCGGCGGATTTACAGCCCATCACAATACAGATCTATGGGCTGATACTGCTCCGCAGGATACCTATCTGCCCTCTTCCTTCTGGCCGCTGGGTGCTGCCTGGTTGTGTCTTCATTTGTGGGAGCACTACCGGTTCAGCATGGACCGTCATTATCTGGTGCAGGCGTACGAGACCATGAAGGAGGCGGCCCAGTTCCTGCTGGAATACCTCATGGAGGATGAAGACGGAGGCCTGATTACCTGTCCTTCCGTATCCCCGGAGAATATGTACCGGCTCCCTGGCGGGGAATCAGGTGTGCTGTGTGCCGGGGCATCAATGGATTTCCAGATTATCGAAGCGCTGTTCCAGGCTTGTGTACATAGTGCGGAGATTATCGGTAAGGATGAGGATTTCCGCAGGGAGCTGATAGCTGCACTGGAGCGGTTGCCGAAGCCGAGAATCGGGAAATACGGGCAGATTCAGGAATGGATGGAGGATTACGAAGAGGTGGAACCGGGACACCGCCATATATCCCATTTGTTCGCCCTCTATCCCGGCGATGCATTCACTGTGGAGCACACGCCGGAGCTGGCGGCAGCAGCCCGGAAGACACTTGTGCGACGACTGGAGAGCGGCGGCGGTCACACGGGCTGGAGCCGGGCATGGATCATTAACTTCTGGGCGAGACTTCAGGATAAGGATCAGGCCTATAAAAATTTGCGGGCGCTGTTGGAGGATTCCACCCTGCCTAATCTGTTCGACAACCATCCGCCGTTCCAGATCGACGGCAATTTTGGAGGCACTGCGGGCATCGCCGAGATGCTGCTGCAGAGTCACGCCGGTGTCATCCGGCTGCTGCCGGCCCTTCCTTCAATCTGGGGGGAAGGCAGTGTGAAGGGTCTGCGGGCGAGAGGCGGCTATACGCTTGATTTCACCTGGGCTGAGGGACTTGTTACGGAAGTGGCGGTTACATGCACTATGTCCGGACCTTTCCGGCTGGAAGGACCGGGTCTTGAACCCGTTACCTTCACTGCAGAGGCCGGAAGCCTCTATACTTTTTAAGGCTGAGACAGAAACTGCAAGCCGCCAGCGAAAGTTTGCCATAAGTTTATGCTAGGGATTGGCGTATTCGCGCTAGTCCCTTTCTGTTGCAACGAAGAGTTTGGCTGAAAGAGGTTATGCCTGTTTATAAGAGTGACAACAGCGTTTCCATCAAAGAGCAAGCGTTTTCATTTTATCGATTTTTAAGGGGGGAAGAACTATAGTTTATGAATTGTAAGCGCATTCTCTAAAAGTATAATTAAAGATGTCACCAGATGAAATGAGAAGCATTTAGCCAAAAAGGGGAGGCATATCACATGTACAAAAAGGAAAAACGTTCCGCCTGGACCGCCGCGGCCGGTGTATTAGCACTTACACTGGCACTTACAGGCTGTGGATCCGGCAGCAACAACAGTAACGGCAACACTGGCAGCAAGAACAACGCGGTTGGAGGAAACGCCAGTCCGGCGGCAGAGGGAGAAGATAATGCTCCGGTAACATTCTCAGTATTCATGAGCGGTCCCGGACAGCAGCCGACAGGAGACAACAAAATTCTGAAGCTGATGAAAGACAAGACCGGTGTCAGCTTTAATATGGAATTTCTGGTAGGCGACCTGCAGCAGAAGCTTGGGGTTATGATTGCCGGAGGCGACTATCCGGATATTATGTCTGGAGATGACAAACTGATTAATGCCAAGGCGTACATTCCGCTTGAGGATTTGATCGAGCAGTATGCCCCTAACCTGAAGAAGCATTATGCTGATGTCTGGAATCAAATCAAGGATGAAAGCGACGGTCACATCTACGTACTGCCGAGCTACGGCGTATACCAAGGTAAAATTACAGAACCTACTTATCAGGGACCAGGCTTCTGGTTGCAGAAAAAGGTGCTTGAGGAAATGGGATACCCGACACCTAAGACCCTGGATGAGTATTTTGATATCATAGCCAAATACAAGGAGAAGCACCCGGATGCGATCGGATTCGAGTCACTCAACTTCGACTGGCGTGTATTCCCGCTGCAGAATGCGCCTGAACATCTGTCAGGACATCCGAATGACGGAGCTGTCATTGTGGATAACAACGTAGCCCAGATTTTTGCCGACAAGGATATCTCCAAGACTTACTACAAGAAGCTAAATGAAATCAACGCCCAAGGGCTGATGGACAAGGAAGCGTTTGTACAGAACTATGACCAGTACTTGGCCAAAATTGCAAGCGGCAAGGTTGTCGGTATGTTTGACCAGCACTGGAATTTCCAGGATGGTGAGACTTCCCTGATCTCCCAAGGCAAAATTGAAGATACGTATATCGGCTTCCCGCTGCTCTATCCGGGTTATGAGGAATGGTACCGCGACCGCGGAGCTGTCGGCACCAACCGCGGATTCGGAATTTCGATCAATGCCAAGGACCCTGTCCGCATTATTAAATTCTGGGATCAGATGATTACCGAGGACTGGCAGAAGATTATTCAATGGGGCATCGAGGGTGAGGATTATGAAGTAAATGCAGACGGCTCATTCTACCGGACGCCGGAACAACGCAAGAATGCTGATCAGACAAGCTGGCAGCTGGCGAACAAAATCACCGGTATGCACGGGTATATGCCGAAAATACAAGGTACTTACAGCGATGGAAACGCAGCAGATCCTGGTACTCAGCCGCAGGAATTCTTCGACAGTCTGAAGCCTTACGACCAGAAGATCTTGAAGGCCTACAACAAAAAATCATGGTCGGAATTCTTCAAAGAACCGAAAGAGAACCATATCTATTTCCCGGCCTATTCTATCGTACTAAAAGACGGTTCTCCAGCCCAGCTTGCACAATCTAAGCTGAACGATCTCCAGGTTAAATATTTGCCGAAGGCCATCATGGCCAGCCCGGATGAATTCGAAAGCGTCTGGAGCGATTATGTCAAGCAGATTCATAAGCTGGATATTAAGGCCTATGAAGACCGGATCAACGAAGGAATCCAGCAGCGCATCGAGAAATGGAGCGTCAAATAAATTCATTCAAGGCAGAGCAGGAGCGGGAAATCAGATTTCCCGCTCCTCATAAATAGGATTGTGTGGAGAGAATGACTTATAGGAGGGAACACTACATGTCTGATGCCGTATTGGACAAACAGGTCAAAAAACAGAAGACCCGTAAACGCAGAGTCGATCCGGAAATCGGTGTGAGCCTAAGCTGGAAGACACTGAAGCTACAGAAGCAGCTGATTTTTATGTCGGTGCCGATTGCAATTTATCTGATTATATTCAACTATGTTCCCATTTGGGGCTGGATCATGGCCTTTCAGAACTACCGCCCGGCGCTGTCCTTCGGCCAGCAGGAATGGGTAGGTCTGCAGCAATTCAAATTCCTGTTCGCTGATGATACCTTTATTATGGTACTGCGAAATACAATTGCTATGAGCTTTATCAATCTGGTGCTCGGCACGACTACTGCGATTGGCCTCGCACTGCTGCTCAACGAGATCAGAGTCAAGTACTTCAAGCGTATCGTTCAGTCGATTTCGTATCTGCCTCACTTTTTATCCTGGGTTATTGCAGCCGGGATCGTTGCCACCTCTCTGTCGATTGATGACGGAATTGTCAATGTAATTTTAATGAAGCTTCACCTGATTAAAGAACCGATTATGTGGCTTAGTGAAGGGAAATATTTCTGGGGCATTGTCGGAGCTTCCAATGTGTGGAAAGAGGTAGGCTGGGGCACGATTATTTATCTGGCTGCCATTACTTCAATTGACCCTTCGCTGTATGAGGCGGCATCTATAGACGGTGCCAAGCGTTTTCAGAAAATGCGCTATGTAACCCTTCCGGGAATTAAAGCAACCTTCGTTATTCTGTTGATTATGAATATTGGACATATTCTGGATGCCGGCTTCGAACTTCAATATTTGCTGGGCAACGGTCTTACTATAGACTATTCGCAGACCATTGACATCTTCGTAATCAAATATGGGATTTCTATGGGGAACTATTCTCTGGCAACAGCAGCAGGAATCTTCAAAACGATTGTCAGTGTTATTCTTGTCTTCGGTGCGAATTATACCGCTAAACGCCTTGGCGAAGAGCGATTAATATAGAAGGAGGAGTTCATATGAAAGCTGTGACAAAAGGTTCTGGCCGTGTCGAACCGGCTGTATTTCATACAATTAACACACTGTTTATGCTCTTCGTGGTAGCCACCACACTGTATCCATTCCTCCATACAATCGCTGTTTCTTTCAACGACGGCAGTGATACACTCGCCGGGGGAATCTACCTGTGGCCGCGTCACTGGACGATGGAGAATTATAGAGCTGTCTTTATTTCAGGGACAATCTACCATGCCGCCTTTATCTCGGTAACCCGTACAGTTATTTCGACTGTAGTGGGCGTATTCCTGACCACCATGCTGGCATACACCCTGGCGCAGCCGCAATACATCTTCCGTAAAAAAATCGGACTGTTGTTCATCCTGACCATGTATTTCAACGCCGGTCTGATTCCGAACTATTTCCTGATCAAAAATATGGGCCTGCTGCATAACTTCCTGGTTTATGTCCTTCCGGGCCTGGTCAGCGCGTTCAACCTGATTATTATGCGGACATACATCCGCGGCCTACCGTTCAGTCTTACCGAATCGGCGAAGATTGACGGAGCGGGGGATTTCCGGATTTTCTGGAAAATCATCTTCCCGTTGTGCACGCCCGTACTTGCTACCGTCGCCTTGTTCATTGCTGTAGGCTCATGGAATGCCTGGTTTGATACGTTCCTCTATGCATCCTCGGATATCAAGCTAAGCACCCTGCAATATGAAATGATGAAGCTGCTCGGTTCTACCATGAGTACAAACAACGATCCTTCCATGCTGGCCGGAGGCCAGAACAATCAGGTGCAGGCGCTGGTGACCCCGGCTTCGATCCGTTCTGCAATCACCATCGTTACCGCTGTTCCGATTTTGTTCGTCTATCCTTTTTTACAAAAGTATTTCGTGGTAGGATTGAACTTAGGCAGCGTCAAAGAATAAATTGTAAAAATTACTTATATAAGTAAAAATTATTTATAACCGTTTCGGGTGACGCCGGAGCGGTTTCTCCCGTTGGGCGGCTGGCGTCTGCAGAGATTCAAATACTGACATAAAGATGGTGAACCTAATGTATAAAGTACTGTTTGCCGACGATGAGCCCCTGATGCTGGAAGGATTGCGGATTCTGCTGGATTGGGAGGAACTAGACTTTGAAATATGCGGAGAGGCGCTGGATGGCGAAGATGCACTGAGGCTGATCCACAGCACCCGTCCCGATCTGGTCATTACCGATGTCCGGATGCCGGTCATTGATGGCCTGGAACTTATAAAAAGAACTTATGAGAGCGAGCACCGGCCCAGGTTTATTATCTTTAGCGGCTATGCCGATTTTGAGTATGCCAAGAGAGCCCTTAAATATGGTGTGTCCAGCTATTTGACCAAACCTCTGGATGAACAAGAGTTGAAGGATGCGCTGAAGACCGTATCCGAGCAAATCGATATCGAACGCAGGGTGTCTTCGCGTCACGAAGCAATCTCGGCTCTGATGCAGGCGGATACCGTGTCGCGGCTCCTGATGCGCGAGAAAACCGAGGAAGAGCTTCATAGCGCACTGAAGACGCTGGGAATCTCTTCTGGCTCAAGGTTATGCTGTATACTGGTCCAAGGGCCATCACCCGACAGCCTTAGTATCCGCAATCAGCTCAATGCCATAAATGGAGAAGAGCCGCTGCGCAGCATCGCTGCCTATCCGTTTACCGCCGGAAGCCGGAAGCACGGGTATCTGCTTGTATCTCCACAGGATGGACCGTCGCTTGATCCGGCGATGCTTCGAAGCTGGATTCGCGGGATAAGGGGCCTTTACGGCGCTCAGGTGTTATTCTCGGCAAGTCTTCAGCACTATGGTCCGGAAAATCTGAACAAGATTTATCAGGAAGCGCTCACTGCTGCACTCTGCCATCCAGGTGCCGGCAGCCGTGAAGCGGCCTGCTTCTTCCAGGAGCAGGATAAACCACAGGTGGCGTTGCTTCCGGCAGAGCTTAGAAGATCACTGCTGCAATTCATCACTGAAGGGAATACGGAGCGCCTAAGCACCGTACTGGGCGATGTATTTAAAATTTTCACGGCCGAGGTGAATAACAGCTCATGGATTGATGCTTTCCTTGCTAATATAAAAGCGGAACTGCTGCGTGAAATTGAAGCCAGAGGCGGCGACTATGCCGCATGGAAGAAAAAGTGGTTTCCGCCGCAGTATACGGCTTGTTGTCTGCCGCTGCTGGAACGGCAGACAGAGGAGGAACTGATTGAGGCTGCAGAATGGTTCGCAGCCGCGGAGAAGAGCAGCCGTGAGGACGGGATGGTGGAGGCGGTGAAGGAGCATGTCCGCGAGTATTACCGTGAGAAACTGAAGCTGCAGGATATTGCCAAGGCACTGCATGTGAATTCCGCTTATCTTGGACAACGGTTCAAGAAGCATTGCGGCAGCTCGTTTAATGAATTTTTGCATGAATACCGGATTGAAGAAGCCAAGAAGCTGCTGCGCCGCACCGATATGGGAATTTCAGATATATCAACCCGGGTGGGCTATTCAGATGCCGATTTGTTCGCTGCCAAGTTTAAGGCACTCAATGGGGTTACGCCTTCTGTATACAAGAAGAGCTAATTAAGAGGAAGGTGGGGACCTGCATGAAGGATGAACGGAAGCCATCTGCTTTTATAAATGATATTCCGCTCAAATACAAGTTTTTGTTTATCTATCTGTTGTGTGTTCTCGTGCCTATCCTTAGCATCAATGCCTTATTCTATGTGCAGATCAGCCGCAATGTGGAAGTGCGGGAGAGTGAGAACCTGCAGATTTCTGTAGAACGTGTAGCCTATGATCTGATGCAAATCGTGAATGAATGTGTGGCAATAAGCAATACGGTAGCTGCGGACCGTGCCTATATGGAGATGCTGGACTATGACTATCCGGATAACGAGGCTTATTATGACGCTTACAATGATTTCCTGAAGGATAAGCTAAGGCAATACAGCAACTTGCATTCCTATATTTACTGGGTGGGTGTTTATACCTCTAATCCGACGATCCAGAACGGCAGCACCTATTTTGTTCTGTCGGATAAGGATAAGCAAAGCGAGTGGTACCGCAAAATATCAGGCAGCGCTGACAAGGTGCTGTTGACCTCTTATCAGGGGACCAATCCGCTCAATCCGCCGCAGCAGGAGGTATTCGTCAGTCTGATCCGCAAGCTCGATAATTTCACGGGCCAGCCTTACACGAAGTACTTGCGGATAGACCTGAGGCTGAACAGTATGCAGGAGCTGTTTCAGAAGGAGCGTGACTATCTCAGCTTCAAGCTTTTGGATGAGAAAAACCGCATTGTGCTGACAACAGATCCATCCTACCCGCTGGACTCCGATGTTCTCTTAAATGAAGACAAAAGCTTGAACCAGACACCCGGACAGATCGTCCGTACACTTGGAACTGCGTCTTATACTGAGGGCTGGCGGCTGATAGGAACCCCGGAAAGCAAGGCAATTAACAATGAAATGAGCCGCGTGCTGCGGTTGTCGCTTATTCTGGCCCTGTTGACCATAATCATTCCAACCTTGCTGATGATTGTAATCATACGGTCCTATAATCTGCGGGTCAGACTACTCTACAAACATATGAAGCTTGTAAAATATGAACAGTTTGAGAGCATTAATATGTATGAGGGCAAGGATGAAATCGGCGGACTGATCCGCAGCTTTAATCTGATGACCGGAAAAATCCGTAATCTGATCAATGACGTGTATAAGCTGGAGATTCAGAAAAAGGACCTGGACCTTGAACGGGTACGGGCGGAACTGAAGTATCTGGAGAGCCAGGTGGACCCACATTTCCTCTTCAATACGCTGAATGCCATACTGGTCATCTGTAAGAAGTATAGATATGACGAAGTTACGGATGTGATCCGGAATCTGGCGCTGGTCATGCGCAGGCTGTTGAGCTGGAAGGACGACCTGATTACCGTTGAAGAAGAAATATCGTTCATTCAAATGTATCTGCAGATTGAGAAATTTCGCTTCCAGAACAGATTCAATTATGAATTGGATATTGATCCCGCTGTACTGCAATTCCGGATTCCCAAGATGTGTATACAGGCCCTGGTGGAGAATTCCTGCAAACATGGCCTGCAGTCAGTCAAATGGGCGAGGGAAATCCACGTTTCCGCTTCAAGGGAAGGTACAGAGCTATTGATTGTGGTAACAGACAATGGCATAGGCATCGGAAAGGAAAAGCTGGAATGGATAAGGTCCCATCTGGAAGCAGAGCAGGACTCCGGTAATAATATCGGGCTGCGCAATGTGTACAAGCGGTTGAAACTCTATTATAACGGCAGAGCCGCGTTCTCCATTGAGAGCACAGAGTATGAACGGACGGTAATTACCATCCGTATCCCTGAGGACTTAAGCCTGATTCGGGCAGTGGAGGAATCGAATGTATAAAGTGGTATTGGCTGATGATGAAACGATAGCATTAGAAGGATTGCTGTCGCTGACGGATTGGGAGGAGCTGGGCTTCGAAATTTGCGGAGCCTGTGAGAATGGCGAAGCAGCACTGGCTGTTATAGCGCAAAGTAAGCCTGATCTTGTCATTACAGACATCCGCATGCCCGGAATTGACGGGCTGGAACTGATTAGGCGCGTGCGCGGGTTAGAGATAGAGCAGCCGATTTTCATTGTTCTCAGCGGATATGGTGAATTTGAATATGCAAGGACAGCCATCCGCTATGGAGTCAAACACTACCTGCTAAAGCCTGTTATTGAAGCGGAATGGGATAAGGCGCTTGCCGATATTACGGATGAGCTGGAATTGCGCCTTAAGCAGAAGATGCAGCAGAGCATGCTGGCTAGCCGGCTGCTGCCCCTTGCGATTGCCCGCATACTTCAAGGACACTGGGCCGAGCCGGAGGAAGAAGCCACCGAGCAGATGGATCGTCTGGATGAGGCCGCTACGGGCTGGATATATCTGCATGTGGAGGGGGACAGCGGCACTATCACCCGAATCTGCCGGGAGCTGGCCGGTCCGGCCGGCGCCTTGTTCATCGACCTGCCCGGCGGTCAGGCGGGGCTGGTCGTGGAAACCCCGGAGGCTGCAGCTGGGCTGGCTCAGCAGATTCATGCCGAGCTGAGCCTGAACGGAGTAAGGGGTTCGGTCAGCATCGGTCCAAGCGTGCGGTCACTCCGCGAGTTGCCCGTCTCCTACAGCGAAGCGGCAGATGCCGCTGCCCGTAATTATTTCTATTCGGACGGAACCGGGCAGTCCGGTGTGTCCAGCGATGCCAAGGACAGGCAGAGCTATCTTATGCCTGCGGCCGGGATGATTGCAGAACTGATTAGCGCCGTGGAACGGCTGCAGGAGCAGAAGGTCCAGGAGAAGCTGAATGAAATGTTCCGTGTATTCAAGGAGCAGCGGACAGCTCCCGGAGTTGTACAGATGACCGGCATGGATATTCTGCTGAAAAGTACTGAGTTGCTGAAGGAATTCGGAGGTGACGAAGACCAGTGGAGCAGTTCACTTGAATTTTTCAGGACCGAGCCCAAATCGCTGGAAACTCTGCATGCCACTCTTCAAATTGTGCTGACAAGCTGTATGAATATGATGCGGCAGCACAAGGAGCGCAGCTCTGAGCATCCGCTTACACGGGTGGAATATTTTTTGAAGGATAATTACGCCAGACATTTGACGGTAAAAGAGATTGCAGAGCATTTCTATATTAATCCGGTGTATCTGGGCCAGGCCTTCATCAAAAAGCATGGAATCAGCATTCTTGAATACATTCATAATTTACGTATTGAAGCAGCCAAAAAGCGGTTGCTCCAAACAAACGACACTGTCCGGAGCATTGTGGAGAGTGTCGGCTATGTGCATTACCATCACTTTCTGAGAGAGTTTGAGAAACGGACGGCACTGAAGCCCGTTGCATTCCGTGAACAGGCCCAATCTACAAAATGAATCTGGGGGAAATCAAATGAACCATTCACTGAACCAGGCTGCTGGAAAGGTAACGCCAAAAGGCAATCCGCTGGTTGCCCACAAATACGGGGCTGATCCTTATGCCCTGGTATTCGAAGGCAGAGTCTATCTGTACATGACTAATGATATGCTGGAATATGATGACAACGGCTCGATCAAGGAGAATTCTTACAGCAGCATCAATACAATTACCGTAATCTCCTCGGCCGATCTGGCCAACTGGACAGATCACGGTGCGATTCCCGTAGCCGGACCGCGGGGGGCGGCGAAGTGGGCTACCCAGTCTTGGGCACCTGCGGCGGTTCACAAAGTGATCGGCGGCAAAGACAAATTCTTCCTGTATTTTGCCAACAATGCCAGTGGCATTGGTGTTCTGTCGGCTGACAGTCCGTTGGGTCCTTGGGTGGACCCGATCGGGGAAGCCTTGATTCTGCGTTCCACGCCGGGGGTGGAGGATGTGACCTGGCTGTTCGATCCTGCGGTGCTGATCGATGATGACGGCAAGGGCTATATTTACTTCGGGGGCGGTGTACCCGAGGGACAGTTTGCAGAGCCGGGCACTGCACGGGTGATGAGGCTGGGAGATGATATGACCAGTGTTCTGGGGACGGCTGAAGTCATTCCGGCCCCGTTCATGTTCGAGGACGCCGGAATCCACAAGCGGAACGGCGTCTACTACTATACTTACTGCTCGAATTTCTATGACGGGGAACGCCCGGAAGGAAGCCCTCCTGCGGGGGAGATCGCGTATATGACCAGCGGCAGTCCAATGGGGCCGTGGACATATCAGACGACAATTCTAAAGAACCCGGGTCATTTTTTCGGTGTCGCCGGTAATAATCATCATGCCATTTTCGAATTCAAGGGCAGCTGGTATATCACTTATCATGCTCAGACGTTGTCCCAGGCGCTAGGCATTGCTAACGGTTACCGTTCCGCTCATCTTAACCGGCTTATCCACAATGAGGACGGTTCGATTCGTGCTATTCAGGCTGACTACGAAGGTGTGGAGCAGCTTGAAGCCCTGAACCCGTATGCATGCGTCCAGGCAGCGACAATAGGCTGGTGTGCGGGAGTGCAGACAGAAGCGCTGTCAGCCAGAGACAGCCAGGCGGTAAAGGCTGTTCATGGCGGCGGCTGGATCGGATTATCGGGCGTAGACTTTGGCAGCCGGGGGGCAGCGGCCTTCACGGCATCGGTCACGGGGGGTGAAACCGGAGGGGTGCTGGAGCTGCATCTGGATGACCCGGCCGGCCCCTTGATCGGCAGATTGACCATTCCTGCGGCCGGCAGTGAGAACTGGATGGAGCTGAAGACAGAGGTAGCGGGAGCTGCAGGAATACATTCGCTCTACATCGTATTTACCGGAGAGGACAATGCCCTCTTGTTCAAGCTGGCAACATGGCAATTCACGCAGCAGTAAGTGTAATCTAAGGAGGAAGGTTCATTGGATAGTGCCGTCATTACTAATCCTGTGATGTGGGCAGATGTCCCGGATGTTGATGTTATCCGGACCGGTTCTGCCTTTTATATGGTCTCAACCAGCATGCATTCCATGCCGGGCTGTCCGATTATGAAGTCTGAGAACCTGAGCGACTGGGAAATTGTGAATTATGTGTATGACATTCTGGAGGATCATCCGGCCCATAGGCTGGAGGACGGCAAGAGCATCTATGGTAGCGGCTCCTGGGCGGCTTCCCTCCGCTGCCGGGCCGGGGTCTACTATGTGTGCTTTTCCTCCAATGACATGGGCCGGTTCTATATCTACCGTGCCACGGATATTGAGCAGGGACCGTGGGAGCGTTCGGTGATTCCGGGGCTTCATCATGATCCGGCACTGCTGCTGGATGATGATAACCGCAGCTATGTAATCTACGGTAACGGGGAGATTTGGATCAGGGAGCTGACAGCGGATTTGACAGCGGTGAAGCCGGGCGGAACTGACCGGCTGCTGATTGAAGGCGAACGAGAAGACATCGGGCTGAGGATTGAAGGCTGCCACGCGCATAAGCGCAATGGCTACTACTATCTGTTCTTCATTGAATGGCCAAGCGGCGGCAACTGCCGCAGACGTCAGCTGTGCTACCGTTCCCGTGAGCTGCTGGGTCCCTATGAACGGAGGGTTCTTCTGGATGATGATCTGGGCTACCGTAATAACGGTGTCGCGCAAGGCGGAATTGTCGATACTCCGGCCGGAGACTGGTATTCGGTGCTGTTCCAGGATCACGGGGCTGTCGGGCGGATTCCTTATGTGCTTCCGGTAAACTGGGAGCAGGATTGGCCGGTTATCGGGGATAAGGGGAAGGTGCCTCAAGCGTTCCTGACGAAACTCCCTGCAGGACAGGCGAAACCGCTTGTCATCAGCGATGAGTTCAATTATGCCAGCGACAAGCTGGCGCTGAACTGGCAATGGAATCATAATCCCGACAACGCGCTGTGGTCGGTTACCGAGCGGCCGGGCTATTTGCGCCTGCGCAGCGGGCGCACGGCGGACAGCATCCTTCAGGCGCGCAATACGCTGACTCAGCGGACGGAAGGCCCGGCCTGCAGCGCCGAGACCATGCTTGATCTGGCAGGGCTGGAGCACGGCGACAGGGCAGGGCTGGCAGCCCTGCAAAGCGGGTATGGCACAGTGGAGGTTGCTGCCGGAGCGGACGGCAAATTTACCGTGAACATGTGTGTGAACGGCGGTGACGGCCGTGCGCAGACGGTAGAGAGTGTCGTATTCTGCGGCGGACAGGTGCATCTGCGCATTGATTTCGACTTCACAGACAGCCTGGATCAGGCGCAGTTCTTCTATTCTCCAGATGGTGCAGCCTGGATACCTATTGGGCGGACGTTGCACATGAAGTACACTCTGGATCATTTCATGGGATACCGGATCGGGCTGTTCCATTATGCCACCAGGAACTCCGGGGGTTATGCCGATTTCGACTACTTCCGGTACCGGAGGTAGAACCAGGCCTGGAAATTCATTTGAAATAAATAATGAGGGTACAAAAGAAAGAGGAGGCTATCTGGTGGAATATCATGTTGGAATACAAGGCAGTGATCAGGCGCCGGGGACGGAGGCACAGCCCTTCCGTACCATCTCCCGCGCTGCAGCTACGGCAGGACCAGGCGATGTTATTTTTGTGCATGCCGGCATTTACAGGGAGTGGGTGAATCCTTCTCAGGGAGGAACAGAGGAACAGAGGATCGTCTATCAGTCTGCCGGGGACGGCGAGGTAGTCATTACGGGTGCTGAGCCAGTGGCGGATTGGACGGATGAAGGCGACGGCGTCTGGAAGACAGAGGTGCCTAACAGCCTGTTTGTCATCCGTAATCCCTATCAGGTTAAACTTTACGGTGACTGGCTGTTTGAAGGAGCGTTCGAGCCGCATCTGGGAGATGTGTATCTGGATGGCAAATCACTGTATGAATGTGATAGCGTTACCAAACTGCGGCATCCCCAGGTATGGCCGCAGGCCAAATATGCGGAGGACTCTTTGCTGCAATGGTACGCGGAGGTAAGCTCTGTTACAACTACCATATGGGCGAACTTCGGCGGCAAAGACCCCCGTCAGGAGAATGTCGAAATCAATGTCCGCCCTTATTGTTTTTGGCCTGAGCAGACCGGCCGCAACTACATCACTGTCAGGGGTTTTACACTCCGGCAGGCATCCCCCCAGTGGGCTCCGCCAACGGCTTTACAGGAAGGACTTATGGGTCCCCATTGGAGTAAAGGGTGGATAATTGAGAATAACCTGATCAGCGAGTCAAAATGTACGGCCATCAGCCTTGGCAAAGAGATCTCAACCGGGCAGAATGAATGGTCCCAGAGCCGTATCAAAGGCGGAACACAACGGGAACAGGAGGTCATTTTCCGCGCCTTACGCAAGGATTGGCATAAGGATTATATCGGAAGCCATATTGTCCGGAATAATGTAATTCATGATTGTGAGCAAGCGGGAATTGTGGGACATTTAGGTGCCGCATTCAGCCAGATCTATCAGAACCGTATTTATAATATTCATCATAAGCGCATCTTCCATGGCGCAGAGGTGGGAGGAATCAAGCTCCATGCCTCGCTGGATACCCAGATCTGCGGGAATGTCATCTACAGCTGTTACAGAGCGCTATGGCTGGACTGGCAGGCGCAAGGCACCCGTATCAGCCGGAATGCCTTCTATGATAACCTGTCCGAAGATTTCTTCATGGAGGTCTGCCACGGCCCTTATATGGTGGATCATAACCTGTTCCTGTCGCCGATGAACTTCCGCAATATGGCCCAGGGCGGTGCGTTTGTCCACAATTTGTTTGCCGGCAGATTTGTGGTGCGCTCCGAGCTAACGCGCTATACTCCCTACCATATGCCCCATGAGACAGCGGTTGCCGGATACAGCAACATTACGGGCGGCGACGACAAGTATTATAACAATATATTTATTGGTGATGATGATCCGGTAAAAGAGCCGCAGCCGATGACCTTTTTCGAGCATCTTCCGCTGGCTCCAAGGGAGAATGTGGAGGATGACGGTGCCCCGGTGATGGACGGTATCCCGGACAACTCCCGCTGTTACCTTCATCCTGCCGGACTGGGCGGCTATAATGATTATCCGAATACCCTTCACAAACGCTTGTGGGAGTATACCAGGGAAGAAATTGCGGCGTTGGAGGAATCCGGCAAGCCGTTCCAGCCCGAAAGAATGCCGCTGCCCGTTGCGATTCAGGGCAATCTGTATTTGAAAGGCGCGGTGCCGAGCAGCCATGAGCCGAGTGCAAAGGTATACGTTAAGAACGGTATCGAGATTGAAACCGATCCGGCTACAGGTAAAGTGAAGGTACATGTTCATAGCCCGGAAATGCTGCAGGCTGCTGCTCCCGCAGTGATCAGCACTGCGCTTCTCGGCAGAAGCTATCACGCCGAGATGTACTATGAGGAACCGGACGGCTCCCCGTACCGTTTCGATCATGACTTCTTTCAAAAGCAGCGTCCGGACAAAAATGTAACACCCGGGCCGTTTGAAATATCCGGCAGTCTTCCGGTTAAGTTTGAGCTGTAAAATAGAGTGTAAGATGAGAATTGAAGGGGAGAAGCAAATGAACGGGAATCAGCAGGATTACACGATACAAAAATCTGGATTTGATCAGCAGCGGGAAGGAATTACACGCGGAGAGATTATGATGATCGAATACCCCTCCGCTACCGTAGGCAACATCCGGAAGGCTAGGGTATATACACCGCCGGGTTATTCCAGCGCAGAGAAATACAGTGTGTTGTATCTGCTCCATGGCATTGGCGGAGATGAGGATGAGTGGTACAGGCACGGCAGCCCGCAGGTCATTCTGGACAATCTGTATGCAGATCACCTGCTGAAGCCGATGATCGTCGTATTGCCCAACGGACGGGCGATGCGTAATGACCGTGCGGAGGGCGACATCTTCTCCCCCGATAAGGTTGAGGCCTTTGAGACGTTTGAATCGGATTTGCTGAACGATCTTATCCCTTATATCGAAGTGAATTATCCGGTTCACACAGACCGGATGCACCGTGCCCTGGCCGGCTTGTCCATGGGCGGCGGGCAATCCCTGAATATCGGACTGAACAACCTGGAGCACTTCGCCTGGATCGGCGCGTTCTCTCCGGCTCCCAATACGAAGCTGCCCGAGCTGCTGGTACCGGAGCCCGGGAAGACGTCCGCACAGCTCAGCCTGCTCTGGCTGTCCTGCGGCGATCTCGACAGTCTGAAGAATGTAAGCGACCGGACACATGCCTACTTATCCCTGCATAACGTGCCGCATATTTGGGTCGAAGAGCATGGCGACCACGATTGGCCGGTCTGGAAGAACGGGCTGTACCAGTTCGCGAGGCTTATATTCTAGATTAGAAAGATATAAGTTACACCCCCAAAAAAAGGTAGCCCAAGCCAGGTTATGGCTTCGGGGCTACCTTTTCAATTACTATGCTCGATCATACCGGATCATTATTTAGTATTAGCAACTGCATCAGCACGCATTTTAACGATTTTCTCTGCTCTTTCTTTATCTACGGCAAAGACATCGTTCCAGCCGAGCCCTTCTACATCGCTCTTCAGTTTGTTCCAGAGCTGATCGAATTCGGCCTGATCCTTGGCGAAGATCATTTTCCAGGAGGTATTCTTGACATAGTCTGAGATCTGGCTGCGTTTGTTCTTGATGTCTGAATTATCCGAGCCAAGACTTGTATTGATGTTAGGCACGATGTCAATCATGTTGTTCTTCTGATAGTACTCTGTCGGAGTGGTAGCATTATAAGTTTTTTGCCAGTCTGTAGTCAGCGCCGTTTTGTTGGCCTCAATGGTGGAAGCCCAGTAGGTGCTGTTGTAGAACTCACTGGTTTCCGGGTCAATGACGAAATCACTCATAATCATAGAATTCACCTTGCTCTGGCCGTCCTGGTAACCGCCGCCGCCGTACTCCTCAGGTACAGGGGTATTTTCCTGGAATGCCGTCTGGCCGACTTCAGTCAGCTTGAATTTGCCGTCTGGTGTTTTTTCATAGTTAAAGCCTTCGAATCCATTCGTGTAGTAGCGCAGACCTTCTGGTGACGACATCCAGTCCATAAGCTCCATGATTCTTTCCGGTTCTTTCGCTTTGGAGCCGATCGCAAAGACTCTTCCGTTTCCGAAGTAAGCGTCACTGCTCTGGATCAGATGGGAATCCGCAATAGGAACCGCTACGTTGCCGTCGCCCTGATTTCCTCTTTCAATCGTGTTGTAGAAGCCTCTCTGCCAGGAGTACCACAGGAGAAGAACCTGTTTATTGGTCAGCTTCTCAGATACTTTGTTCCAGTCCTGGGACGGGGAGTCAGGGTCCACCAGACCCATCTTGTTGGCGTCATAATAGAACTGCAGGATCTTCTTGTACATGCTGTTATCGTCCACGATTGGAACAATATCGCCTTTGGCATTCAATTGAATGGTTGAGGTGCCGTTCGGCTGTTCATAACCATACCAGTTGCTCAGCCAGCGGACATTCTCCATGCTTCCGCCGTCCCAGTCCTTCCACAGTGTGATCGGAACAATCGGTTTGCCGTCCGGAGTCTTCGGATATTTGGCCTGCATATCCTTCAGAGCGGTCATGAGATCGTTCAGATTGTTCAGCTTAGGAGCGCCGATGCCCCTGTAATAATCCCACGGGAGAATCGGACTGGAATAAGGCAGTTCTTCTGAGAAGGTGGTTGGTGAAGTGTCGGAGGTGAAGGCCGGCAGGGCATAGATTTTACCCTCCGGGTTCTGTTTCTCGAACGCCACATTGAACGGCTTAAAGTGATTGTCTACATATTTGGACAGATGTTCTGTGTTCTCGATCAAGTCCGTAAGATCCATGATCATGCCCGCAGGAATCAGTTCCTCGAGCTGGCTGTTCTCAATAATCAGGAGGTCCCCGAGGTCCCCGGAAGCGGATCTGGTCTTGTACAGCTGATCGCCGGCTACCTGCGGAGCCAGGATGTTCAGGGTGATATTGAATTTGTCCTTAAGGAGTTTGCCGTACCAGCCAGTCTGCTCACCCTGGTAGTTCGCCGCATTGTTAAACACCGTAATGGTCAAAGGTTTGCTATGGTCGATCCCGCTTGTGCCCGGATCATTCGATGCAGCGGTATTACTGCCTGGTGCCGTTGTTGCCGCCCCGCCCCCTGCGCTGTTGGAGTTGTTACTGCAGGCGCTTAATACCGTTGTTACAAGCAGGATGGTGGTGCCTAGCAACAGCATGGACTTTTTAGCCAGCTTAAACTGTGTTTTCATGTATAGCCCCCCGGATCTTTAATTTATCATAATGGCGCAGCTTAACCTTTGACCGCACCGATTATAATTCCTTTGACGAAAAACCTTTGGAAGATCGGATAAACCAGCAAAATCGGTGCAACAACGATAATGGTAACCGTCATGCGGATGGAGGTGGAGGTCTGTTTGGTAGCCAGGGTAGCCATCGCCGTTGAACCGGCATTCTGCAGATTGACCATGGTGGACAAGGAACTTGCCTGATTGATGTAGTTATACAGAATGAACTGTAAACTATACAATTTGCTGTCTGTTACCAGCAGCAGTGTATCCTGGAAGGAGTTCCACTGGTTCACAGCCGAGAAGATGGCAACTGTCGCGAGGATCGGCTTGCTGATCGGTAAAATGACCTTGTAGAAAATGGTGAAAATTCCGGCACCGTCAATAGCGGCCGCCTGCTGGAGTTCCTTAGGTGTTGCTTCTACAAAGGTTTTTACAAGGATGATGAAAAAGGGTGCGACAATGGACGGAAGAATGTAGGCCAGAAAATTGTCAGTCAGGTGCAGGGATCTCATGGTCAGATACCACGGGATGATGCCCGCATTGAAGAACATCGTAATAATCGTAAAACGGTACCAGAATTTCTTCCCCCACATATCTTCCTGGGCAAACATAAACCCCAGAAAGGCTGAAGCGCCGACCGTCAGCAAAGTACCGATAACCGTTCTGGCCAATGAAACGACAAAAGCATTTCCCAGGCCCGGTATCTTAAACACATCAATATAATTCTGGAAATGGATACCTTTCGGCCAAAAAATAATCTCGCCCTTGGCGCTGAGATCGTTGGCGCTTATGGTGTTGATAATGATCGAATAAAACGGGTATACGCAGACAAATGCGAAGAGGGAAAACAGGATATAGACCGTAATTGAAATGAGCTTGTCGGCTGTGCTGACCTGCATCTTCATTTTTTTGTTGAAGTCAATATCCCTGGAATTCGGTGAAAGCCCGGTCTGATTGTCACTCATACGATGCCCTCTCCTCTTAACAATTTGGACAGCCCGTTTACCGAGAAGAGAAGCACAACGCTTATGATACTCTTCAGCATACTAATCGCGACGGATACGGAGTAGCTCCCGCCCCCCATGGCCAGGTTGTATACATATAAATCAAGCACCTGGATGGTGTCTTTATTGAACGCATTTTGAAACACAAAATATTGCTCCAGCCCGTTGTTCAGAAAGCTGGCAATCTGCAGCATCAGCAAGACGAAATAAGTCGGCAGCATACTCGGCAGGACCACATGCCGGATGACTTGCATTCTTGTTGCGCCATCTACATAAGCAGCTTCATATAAGGATTCATCAATACCCATAATGGCCGCTATATACAAGATGGCTGACCAGCCGAGTGTCTTCCAGGTAATCCATACCCACATTGTAACCCAGACATGCTCCGAGCTCTGAAGGAGGAGAACGGGGGAATCAATAAATCCCATCTGGTGCAGGAAGCCGTTAACCACACCTTCACTGGAGAACATGGAGAATGCCAGTGAGTAGACCAGGACCCAACTGATAAAGTTAGGCAGAGTGGTTACAGTCTGGATAAATTTGCGGAACCGCACAGCCTTAATCTCAGTCAGGAAAATAGCAAAGATCATCGGCAGCCAGGAGAAAAGGATACTGAGTCCGCTGATGCCGAAGGTATTCTTGATGACCTGAAGCAACTGATCGATCTTCACCTGGTTCTCAATAAGGGAATGAAACCATTTAAGGCCGACAAACGGCGATTGTGACAGCGGAATCGGCGGGGTGTAATCAAAGAAGGCATAAACCCATCCATAGAGTGGGTAGTACGCAAAGACAGCAAGTAGAACCATAAACGGCGAAATATAAAGGAACTTGCGTATAGAATTGCTTTTCATGCTGTGACTGCGCATCTTATCACTCCTTTTTCTAAAATCATAATTCATATTACTTCGAGCTTCTTCTTAACCCCCCTCCTTTCTCAGTTCAACTACAATGCCGGCTGTAAATGGAAGTAAAAGACTGTTGCCCCTTTTTTGTTGATAACGCTTACATACTACGAAACTATAATAATTTATCAAGATCACTCAAACAATGACCTATCCGCACGAGTTATTGATCTATTGTTAGATATAGACGATATAATCAAAGTCTTCATAACATAAATTATCTTCAAAACCATATAAAAGAAAATGAATTACATTATGTGAATAAGGATTATCTATTAGAATATATCAATTGCATTTTTGCTTTGATCATTGTTTTAGACTGAGGAGTAAATTACAATTTCGTCTAGGAAAGCGCTGAAAAGACTTACACTAGATAATGGAGCTGATGATGTGCTTAGAACAGTAATAGTTGAAAACGGGACGGTCCAGGGGCTGCCTGCCGCCGATCCCCGGATAACAAGCTTCAAAGGAATACCTTTCGCTGCTCCGCCTGTAGGCGGCAACCGCTGGCGGTCTCCGCAGCCGGCTGAGGATTGGAAGGGTGTGCTGCAGGCCTACAGCTATGCTCCGATTTCCATGCAGGTAAGACAGGAGGTCGATGACAATAACATCTATACCCGGGAGTGGGCTGTAGAGCCGGATATAGCCATGAGCGAGGATTGCCTTTACCTGAATGTATGGACACCAGCCAAGCAGACTGGAGACAAGCTTCCGGTATACGTCTGGTATTTCGGAGGCGGACTGCAGGTAGGTCACCCGTCTGAAATGGAATTTGACGGTGAACGCATTGCACGCCGCGGTATTGTGGTCGTCACGATTAATTACCGCTTGAATATTTTCGGTTTCCTGTGCCATCCCGAAATAACGGCGGAAGCGCCGGAGGCACCGGCTAATTTCGGCAATCTTGACCAACAGGCCGCAACCCGCTGGGTTAAACGCAATATTGCAGCCTTCGGCGGCGACCCGGACAACATCACGATCGGCGGACAATCGGCGGGAGGCGGAAGCGTCATGAGCCAGCTTACCTCACCTCAGAATGAAGGGCTCTTTCAGCGGGCGATTGTGCAAAGCGGAATCTTCACGAAGCTGTATCCGGGCACGCTCATGCCTGCGCTCCGGAATCATTTGAAAGAGGCTGAACAGGACGGTATCGCTTTTTTCCATTACCTGGGTGTCTCTTCTCTTGCGGAAGCCCGGGAGCTGGATGCGGTTTATCTGAGGGATAAGGCTGTAGAATACGGGGCATTCTGGGGGACTGTCGCAGATCAGGTGTTCCAGACAGGGGATCCGTTTGAGCTATTTCTTCAAGGCAAGCGTCTGATGGTACCGGTAATGTTTGGTCATACCTCCACGGAGTTTTTTAGTGTACCGGATCCAGTAACAATGGGCGCTTTCAGGAGGATGGCAGCAGACCTGTTTGGTGACGATGCTGGTGAATTTCTGGCGCTTTGCGGTGCTCAGCCGGACAACCTGGAAGAAGCCAGACAGAGAGCATCTGTTAGCGGGATAGAATATGCGATTCGCATTGCTGCGCATGCTAAGGCTGTTAATGAGTGCGGAGCACCGATGTATTACTATAATTTCGATGCCGAAATACCGGGCTGGGACAACCCGGGCACCTTCCATTCCGTGGATCTCTGGTTCTTCTTTGAGACGCTGGCCAAATGCTGGAGGCCCTTTACCGGTAAGCATTATGATCTGGCCCGTCAGATGTGCAATTACTGGGCGGGCTTCATCCGTTCCGGAGACCCAAACGGCCAGGACTCAACAGGCGAAGAATTACCCCGCTGGGAGCCCTATACCGCCGAAGCGCCTTACGGGATGTTGTTCGCAGATCGGGCCGGGTTCTCCAGGCAACCGCCGGGTGAAATGATGAAGTTTCTTGTAGATCATTACTGCAGGAAGAACAGTTCTGTACTTCAGTATGAATAATCTGCTACGGGTGAACAAGGTTAACGGAAGGTGATGCTATCCCTTTACCTGCTTTTGGTAGCTCCGTGGTGTATGCCCGGTAATTTGCTTGAATTGCCTGCAGAAGTGCTCTACATTCTGATATCCGCACCGGGAAGCCACTTCAGCAATACTCTGGGCGTTGTGGATAAGATATTCTTTAGCCATGCGGATCCGGCTCGCAATGACATCATCCATACAGGAAATCCCAAAGGTTTTTTTGTAAATATTCTGGAGGTAGCCTGGACTGATCCGCAGAGAATCCGCCATCTTTGAAACGGTCCAGTAATCGCCCGGATTGCTTTGAACCGCTGTGCGCAGTTTCAGTAATTTATAATACTGAGGAGTAATATTGTCTTGAAAATAGGATTCCCAGAGCTTGTTGAACAGCGTTCGCAGCAGGAGACTGATAGATGATTCTCTGCAATCCCGGTTGAAATTATGTTCACTGACAAGCAACTCAAACAGCTTCTGACAGTAATCCGGGTCACTAAGAGCAAAGGGAACGCCAAACGGAAGCGGCGATTCTGTAATGTAATGTTCGTCGGATTCAAAGCGGATCCAGTCATTGACGAATTGACTGGTGCAAGCCCGGTAATAGACTTTCTGTTGTGGACGATAGAGTATTACACTGTGGGCGGGGTATTCCTCGAGCCTGCCGTTTACCCAGAATTGTCCTGGGGTCTTGGTGACAACAAGCAGCCAGTGATAACCCACGGGAACATCAATAACAAAATTGCCTGTGTGCACAGTATTGCTCTCGACGTAGTGAATATGGGTCATCTTTTCCCCTCCATATACCATGGTTATAATCTGTTGAATACATTATTGGACCGGTTGCCGGAGCAGCGATTCTCCACTACGGAGGAACGCTGTTCTGTTTACTATGAGCGGTTTCTTTAAAAGGCTGAGTTGTCCGCATAAGGAATGCCTGATTTGCCGAATATTTGCTTCAACTGAAGTTCCTTCTCGTTGCTCCATGAATTCGCGGGCGAATGACTGAAGGTTGGAACGTCAAGGCCGGCCAAGCGGACCGCTTCCTTAATAGTTGGAATAAAGGGTTCATCCAGAGCATAAAGCGGAGGAAGCTGAATGAGCTTCTGGTGATATTTAAGCACCTCCGGCAGGTCATAGTTCTGATAACCCTTATATAAGCCGAGCATAAGCTGCGGGGCGAAGTTTGCACTGGCCGCAATAGCTCCGGCTCCGCCTGCCGCCAGAGTGGGAAGCAAATATTCATCGAAGCCGCAGAACACCGCGAACGCCGGATTGACTTCCTTGACGAGCAGGATCATCTGGCGGATATGGCTAAGCTGATCAACCGTCTCTTTGATGCCAATCACATGAGCGTAGCCCGCCGCCAGGCGTCTGACCAGAGCAGGGCTTAAATCCTGTCCGGTCAGCGCCGGGAAGTTATACAGCATCAGCGGAAGCTCAGACGCTTCGGCGATAGCTGCATAATGGGCGAACAGGCTGTCTTCGCTTAGCTTGCAGTAGTAAGGATTAATGACGATAACGCCGGCTGCCCCGCTGCGGGCGGCATGCTGGGTAAGACGGATGGCTTCTGTGGTCGTGGTGCTGCCTGTTCCAATCCAGACCGGGAGGCGGCCGTCCGCAGCGCGGATGCAGAACTCCGCAATTTCCTCACGCTCATCCGCTGTAAACTGGCTGAACTCTCCGGCCGTTCCCAGGAAGAATAAGCCGTGAACACCTTTGCTGATCAGGCTATTGATCAAAAGCTGCATACCTGCACGGTCGAATTTCTGCTGCTCATTCAAAATGGTGGGGACAGGGGGGATGATGCCAGCATTTATAGGAGTAATAAACATTTGTTTTTGCCTCCTGGTTTGGTATTATAAACATATAATTATTATAGTAAACTAATAAAAGTTAATCAAATGTTGTTTTTCTGAGAGGGGATTGAAGGGTGGACCGTAAATATTGGGTTCCGGCATTAGAAAGGGCCGATTTGATTCTTATGGCGATTGCCCGTAAGCCAGGGGAGCATAAACTGACTGATCTGTGCGAGGTTACGGAGATTAATAAAAGCTCTATGTTCTCCTTGCTGCGGACCATGGAGACTCTGAATTGGGTGAAGCGGGATGAGAAGGAGGCCTATGCCCTTGGAGCGGGGATGGCTTATCTAAATACGGTGTTTAATGAGTCGCATAAGCAGAACTACAATCTGGTTAGCCAATTTCTGCAGGCTTCTCTCGAGAGTGTCAGAGCCGTCGGGGAAACCTTCCAGTTGTCGGTGCTGGACCGGAGCGAGATTATTTATCTGGCCAAGCAGGAAGGGCCTTCACTGGTGAAGCTGGCGTCGAGTCCGGGCATGCGGTTCCCGGCCCATGCAACAGCCATGGGCAAGATGATGCTTGCCTTGCTTCCTCCGGAGGAGCTGGACAAGCGGTACCCGGGAAAGCTTTTATCCCGGGTGACTTCTCGCACAGTGACAGACTGGCAGGTATTTACGGCAAAGCTGGCTGAAATCCGCTCCAGCGGACATTCTGTGGATTTTGAAGAGATTATTGAAGGGATCTGCTGCGTGGCGGCACCGGTTACTGATGCTTCCGGGAGAGGTGTTGCAGCAGTAAGCACCTCCATGCTGCGGCATGCCTATCTGGATAAACAGGAAACGGCACTTCAGGAAGTCACCCGGCTCGGGAAAAAGCTGTCCCTGGGTATACAGTCGGGTGCCAGTTTTACATCATAAGACAGAAAGAAGGGTTAACATGGAAATCAGCCTGCAGGAAATGATGAGGGAAACTGGTGATCAGTCCATGACTGTACATACTGTAGCGGAAGGTCCGTCAGGCAGCCTTCCCATCACTGGAGAAATGCTGAGAAGCGCCCCCAGCGGTGAAATTTTCGGTATGACCCAAAATTCAGGGATGGGCTGGAACCCGCTACTGCTGAACCGTCCACAATATCTGCTCCTGGGCACAATGGGGGGAATCCGGCGCGAAGACGGCAGTCCGCTAGCCCTTGGATACCACACAGGCCACTGGGAGATCGGGCTTATGATGGAAGAGGTTGCGCATGAGATTACCGCTCATCAGGGGATACCGTTTGCAGGCTATGTAAGTGATCCCTGTGACGGACGTTCCCAGGGAACAACGGGGATGTTCGATTCATTGCCCTACCGGAATGATGCGGCTGTGGTGCTGCGCCGACTGATCCGTTCCTTGCCAACCCGCAAAGGGGTGCTCGGAATAGCCACCTGCGATAAGGGGCTGCCCGCAATGATGCTGGCCCTGGCCGGCATGCGGGATTTGCCGGGAGTTATTGTGCCGGGAGGTGTTGCACTGCCACCGGTTCAAGGGGAGGATGCCGGCAAGGTACAGAGCATAGGGGCAAGATTCAGTAACGGCGAGCTGTCCCTGGAAGAAGCGGCAGACCTTGGTTGCCGCGCTTGCGCTACACCCGGCGGCGGTTGTCAATTTCTGGGGACAGCAGCTACAGCTCAGGTTGTTGCGGAAGCGCTGGGCATGACGGTTCCCCACGCTGCACTGGCTCCTTCCGGACAGCCGGTATGGAAGGATATGGGGCGTCAGTCTGCCCGAGCCTTGCTGCAAATCGAACATAGTGGGATTGTCATGAAGGATATTCTGACGGATCAGGCGATACGCAATGCCATGGTTGTTCATGCCGCATTCGGCGGATCCACGAATTTGCTCCTTCATTTGCCGGCAATTGCCCATGCTGCCGGGCTGCGGATACCAAGCGTCGAGGACTGGAATGAGGTTAACCGCAAAGTTCCGCGTCTGGTCAGCGTACTGCCTAATGGTCCTGTGCCTCATCCGACGATCCGCGTATTTCTTGCCGGTGGTGTTCCTGAAGTCATGCTGCACTTGCGCAGGCTGGGACTGATTGACGATTCGGTTCTTACCGTTACGGGCAGGACGCTGGGAGAGAATCTGGATTGGTGGGAGACTTCACAGCGGCGGCAGCTGATGAGGAAGCGGCTGACGGAGGCTGACGGGATTAATCCAGATAACGTAATTATGAGTCCTGAGGAGGCCAAGCGGCAGGGAATGGCCTCAACAATGACCTTCCCGACCGGCAACCTGGCACCGCAGGGTTCGGTCATCAAGTCCGCTGCTATTGATCCCTCGGTCTTGGACAGTGAAGGTGTCTACCGTCATACGGGAAGAGTAAAGGTGTTCACCGCTGAAAAGGAGGCTATCCGGAGTATTAAGCTTGGACTTGTCGGGGCAGGGGATATTCTTGCCGTCATCGGCCGGGGACCCAGCGGTACCGGAATGGAAGAGACGTACCAGTTAACTTCCGCGCTTAAGCATCTGCCCTTCGGCAAGTTCGTCACCCTGATCACGGATGCCCGCTTCTCAGGAGTCTCAACAGGAGCCTGCATCGGACATATCGGCCCGGAAGCACTGGCCGGAGGGCCTCTCGGCAGATTGAGAGACGGCGACTGGGTGGAGGTTGTTGTCGACACAGTCAGGCTGACGGGAAGTGTGAGCCTCGTGGGCGACGGAGAGCTGCCCGGTTTGGCACAGGACGGATGTGTTTTACTGGCATCCCGTGCTGCGCATCCGCTTCTGGCTGTTGATCCCGGGCTTCCGGATGATACGAGATTGTGGGCTGCCCTGCAGTCTGCCAGCGGCGGAACCTGGCAGGGCTGCATTTATGATACCGATAAAATCATTGCCGCCCTTGAAGCGGGCCGGCAGGCATTAGGGTGGAAATAATAACCAAAAGCTTAATTCAGAGCCCGGTTCTCTGCGGCTTTCATCCGGCCCCGTCGATTTGCAGAGCTCTACTTGCGGACCACTCAATGCGCTTTATTGCATCCGCCGGTACGCTTTCGGTGTCATGCCGATGATTTTCTTAAACTGGCGTGTCAGATAATTGCTGTCATTGAAGCCGCAGGCGTATGAAATATCTGTAATGGACAGGCTGGTCTGCTTCAGCAGGGTGCAGGCCCGCTCCAGACGGAGCCGCTGCAGATAAGCAATAGGCGTGGTCTGATAATACGACTTGCAGATCCGGTTCAAATGCCGGACCGAAATATTGGACTTGGCTGCAATCTCCTCCAGGGTGATCTGCTCCAGGTAGTGATCCTCGATGAAGGAAATGGCGCTGGCCAGATGCATCAGGCTGCCCATTAAGCCGCTTTCCTGATGGTCGTATTGCCTGGACAGATAGACTACCAGCTCCATGAACCGTGAGGCCAGCATCGTCTGATACCCCTGCTGCTTCGTTTCATACTCACTGATCATAGCCTGTACCAGTGCCGAGACATATTCCAGATTGGCAATCGACAGGTTCAATTTACTCCGGTAGGGATTAATGCTGCGGTAAAAGGGTTCCAGAATGAACAGCGCCTGGTAACCGTTCAGTGAGCGCAGGTCGGCTCCGGCAGACTTCAGCATCTCCGGCCTGAACATTACGTTGCAGATTCTGAATTCAAACGGTGCCTTGTAGGCATGCGGAGTCCCGCCGTTCAGGACAAACACATTGCCCTTCTTGATAAAAGATTCCTCGTTGTTGACTATATGGGTAGCGTGGCCGCTGAGGACAATGACCAGCTCGGAGAAATCCACATGCTTATGGAGCGACATCTCCTCCTCATGCCCGCCGTAATGAATGAAGAAAGGGAATTGTTCATCGGTAGTAAACCAGTTCAAATATACATCGCTCAAAGTATGCTCACCCGATCTGTAGGATTTCATGTCTATATTATGCTGTTGTATGACTGTATAATCAAGGTTAAAAGCAGGCTGTACTTGTAATATGATTAATAGAATAGGAGAGTGATGTAATGGCAACTGAGAAAATATCCGCCCCTTACTGGAACCCTGATCTGCCGCTGGAGGACCGGGTAAATGATCTGCTGGCCAGGCTGACCCTGGAGGAGAAAATCGGCCTTATGCCGCAATATCAGGCCGCCGTGGAGCGGCTGGGAATACAGCCTTACAAGCACGGTACTGAAGCCGCACACGGTATGGCCTGGCTGGGAGAAGCAACCACCTACCCGCAGCCGATTGGTCTGGCCTGCACCTGGGACAAAGAGCTGCTGCGGCGGATCGGAAGTGCGATCGGCGATGAGGCGCGGGGCTTCTATACCAGAGACCCCGAGCATAACGGCTTAACCCTCTGGGCACCTACGGTCGATATGGAGCGTGATCCGCGCTGGGGCCGGACAGAGGAGGCTTACGGTGAAGATCCGGTGCTTGCCGGGAAGCTGACTGCCGCACTCACGCAAGGCATTCAAGGTGACCATCCGTTCTATCTGAAAGCGGTTGCGACACTGAAGCATTTCATTGGCAATAACAACGAGGCGGGCCGCGGTGACACTTCCGTCAGCCTCGATCCCCGGAATCTGCGCGAGTATTATCTGAAAGCGTTCGAGATTCCTTTCAAAGAGGGCGGCGCCCAGTCGATGATGACCTCGTATAATGCGATCAACGGGGTGCCGGCCAATCTCAGCCGCGATGTGATTGATATCGTCAAGCGGGAGTGGGGCATGAACGGATTCGTCGTCAGTGATGCGTTCGATGTGACCGGAACGGTGCGGGATCACCACTATGTAGGGACGCTGCAGGAGGCAGTAGCCCGTTCGGTCCGCGAAGGCGGCATCGACAGCATTACGGACGAAGCGGCTGTAGTGACGGATGCGATCCGCACCGCACTGACTGAAGGGCTGCTGAACGAGAACGATCTGGATATTGCCCTGCGCAATACGTTCCGGGTCCGCTTCCGGCTCGGGGAGTTCGACCCGGCGGAGCGGAATCCGTATGCCGTGCTTGACGAGACAGCGATTCTTAAGCCGGAGCACGCGGAGCTGGCCCGGGAAGCCGTGCAGAAGGCCGTGGTATTGCTGAAGAATGAGGGCTCAATGCTGCCGCTGCAGGCGGACAAGCTTGGCAAGCTCGCAGTCATTGGACCGCTGGCAGATATCGTATATTCCGATTGGTACAGCGGCACGATGCCTTATGCTGTTACGCCGCTGGAGGGCATTCGTAAGGTGCTGGAATCCGCCGGAAACGGCGGAGAGACTGTATTTGCCCGCGGAAATGACCGCGTACGGCTGAAAGCGGCCGGCAGCGGAAAGTATGTCCGCCTTGGGGACGATGACAAGGCAACTCTCGCTGCCAGCGCAGAGGCGGCAGCGGACGGGGATGTGTTCGAGATGGCAGACTGGGGCTGGGACAGCCATACACTGATTGCTGAGCGCAACGGCCGTTATCTGACCACGGATGATAAGACGATTCATGCGTCTGCCAAGCGGATTTGGGAATGGTTCACGAAGGAAGAGCTCAAAGTCCGGCGTGATCCTTCAGACACCCGGCTTGCTGCCCTTGCGACCTGGAACGGGACGCCGGTAACCCTTAACGAGCAGGGGACCCTGCTGGCAGGTGACGGCCTTGCAGCGGAAACGGCCAATGATATTAATGTGGGCGGTTCGGCGGAGATCGGACAAGCTGCACAGCAGAAGCCGGCGGAGAGGTTCGAGCTGGAGTGTGTAACAAGCGGGATAGAAGCAGCCGTGGAAGCCGCACGCGGCGCAGATGCGGCAGTCGTATTCGTCGGCAACCATCCGCTGATTAACGGCAAGGAGACGATGGACCGCCCGGATATTACCCTGCCCGCATCCCAGGAGCAATTGGTGCTGAAGGTGCTTGAAGCGAATCCGAACACGATTGTAGTCGTGGTAGGCAGCTATCCGTTTGCTATCAATACGCTGCAGGATAAGGTTCCGGCCATCCTCTACACCTCGCATGCCGGCCAGGAGCTTGGGCGCGGCGTTGCGGATGTGTTATTCGGAGACTATAATCCGTCCGGCCGCTTGAATATGACCTGGTACCAATCGGTTGACCAGCTGCCGCCGTTCATGGATTACGACATTATTCAGGGCGGGCGCACGTACCAGTATTTCACCGGAGAAGCGCTGTATCCATTCGGACACGGACTCTCGTATAGTGATTTCCGTTATGAAGCTCTCCGTCTGTCCGCCCGCCGGGTTAAGGCCGGAAGTGACGATGCTGTTGAAATCACCTGCCGTGTGACCAATACAAGCGGACGTTACGGGGAAGAGGTCGTGCAGCTTTATGTGCGCGCCGAAGCCTCGCGTGTGAAGCGCCCGCGCCTGCAGCTGGCCGATTTCCAGCGGACTGCACTGGCACCGGGAGAATCAGCAGAAGTGAGCTTCCGCCTGCCGCTTGATGCCCTGGCTTTCTGGGATGTAACACGCGGGCGGTTCTGCATCGAAAGCGGTGATTACAGCCTCCTGCTGGGTTCCTCTTCCGGCAAACTGCTGCTGGAAGGACGGCTCACGGTAGACGGTGAGACGATTCCGCCGCGTGATCTGTCGCAGCTGACAAGGGCTGCTGACTATGACGCCAGCGAAGGCATTCACCTCGGCGAATGCAGGGAATCCGGCAGCGCCGCTAATGTGAGCGGCGCAACCGGCTGGCTCGCCTTCCGCGATGCGGAGCTTGGCGGAAGTGTCTTCGCGGCCGAGCTGCGGGCAGCAAGCACAGAGGCCGCGGTTGCCGAAGTCCGGCTGGATTCCTGGGACGGACCGCTTGCCGGCAGCTGCTCTATTCCGGCCGGCGGGCCGCAGGACTGGAGCAGCTTCACCTTTGCCCTGAGCGGGGCCACCGGCCGCCGCGATGTGTATCTGGTTCTCCAGGGCGCGGCAGCGATCAGCTGGTTCCGGGTGCTGGATTAGGCAGTTCAACCCTATAATACCCCGGAGGAGCTCCTCCGGGGTATTTGTGATCAGTGCAATTTCCGGCGGTACTCCTTGGGGGTTATTCCGTACAATTTGAAGAATATTTTATAAAAGAAGGTCAGATTGCTATATCCGATCTCCCTCGAAATATCCTCTATAGTCCGGTCGGTCATTTGGATAAGCAGAGCAGCATGCTTGAATTTCTGTTCCTGCAGCAGTGCGGAGAACGTTTTGCCGGTTACCTTTTTAATAATCCGTCCCAGATGCTCCGGAGAGTAACCGAAATCCTGCGCAGTCTGCTCCAATGTCATATTCAGATAGTTTTTATCGATATAGGTAAGCAGTTCTACGACCGGAAGATTAGTAGTCTTCACCATCTTTTTCATAAACATTTCATAGCTGTCACTTTCCAGAAGCCTGCTGAACAGAATGGTCAGATAGGCTTTAATAATTTCCGGATTAGTGCTTTTGCTGCCGAAGGTCTCACAAAGTATGTTTTGAATCGTTTGCCTGATCTGCCAATGATCCGCGGTATGGAATAACAGAAACTTATTTTCGCGGGTCGCATTGGTCAGGATCGAGGCGATGGATTTACCCAGAATATTATCCCCGAGGATTTTATAGATAAAGGAATTGTCGAAAAACTCATTTTTGGCCAGAAAATTAATGAGAATAGCATCCTTTCCTACCTTATCGACTGAATGCTCTACATCCTTGTTCAGAATAATCAGGTCCCCCTGCCGTAACTCAAACCGCTCCCCTTGGATCTCTTGATAAAAGGTCCCGCTGTAGATGTAGTTCATCTCAAACAGATTATGTGTATGATTAATCATCTTCACAAACCGGGTATGCCGGGATATAGCGAATACATCTCCTGTTACATTCAGCTTCAGAACATTGTTCGCGAGGGTGAAATTGTAAGCAGGCGGATTAGTGATTTCCGGGAAGAGGACAGGCGGGACCAGGGAATTACTGTGTTCTGTATGCAATCCGTCAGGGAAGTCAGGGAAAAGAATCCGTTCCTTAATCTGTTCATCGCTCAGCTCTGAATGCTGCAGGATCGCTTCAAGGTCTGTTAATTCGTACAAAAAAGAATCCAATTGGTCATAGTTCATCTGCTCCCCCTCCTTTGCAGAGAATATATCACCTTTGGTCAGTATATACAACAGCTACCGACATTGGTGGAAAGGCTTTCATGGGTTAACATAGCTGTAGCGGGTACCCGATCAGGTAGAAAGACTGATAGTAGTGCATGAGAGTATTTAGGGGGAAAAGCAATGGCAAACGGATTTGAACAATATTATGAGAACGCCGCCAAAACGCCTTTTAAAAGGAGAGAGCTGACCGGTTATTTGTTTGGAGGCATTGGCGACTCTGCTTTATCCGGAGTGGTAAATACGTTCTTTATGGTTTTTGCAACCGCTGTTATGAATATATCTCCGATTACCATCGGGACGATTCTGTTAGTCACCAAGTTTATTGATGCGTTCTGTGATCCGGTTGTGGGCTTTCTGATTGACAATACACGGACGAAATACGGAAAATTACGCCCTTATATTCTGTTCGGCGGATTATTTTGGGCAGCGATGACCTTTTTGCTGTTTTTCAATCCAGGCTTCACCTCGGAAGCGTTGAAAATTGCTTATGTAGCCACTGTGTATACGTTGTGGGGAATCGGATTCTCCTTATTTGATGTCCCTTACTGGAGTATGTCTGCAAGTATCACAACAGATGCCCAGAAGCGAAATTCGCTGGTAAGTATGACTAAATCCGCTACTACGCTTGGATCAATTCTTGTATCCCTGCTTGGGGGTGTACTGGTCACGTATTTTGCTTCCCTTCCTAACAGCGGTCAAGGCTATTCCTATCTAGGGTGGATGTTCTCTGCTATGGCTGCGGTAAGCTTCATTATTCTGTTTTGCGGAGTGAAGGAAAGAGTGAAGCCGTCTGCTACAAAAACGAGCTTCAAGAGTATGCTGAATCTGCTGCGGATGAACAAGCCGCTCCAGTCGTATATGATCAGCCAGGTGTTTCAGGTATTAACGATGGTGATCACCATGATTACAAGCTATTATGCCATCTACAATCTGGGCAGTATCGCCCTGCTGTCGTTCATTATGATCCCGACGATGATCGGTTTTCTGTTAACGCCTGTTGTTGTGCCTAGACTATTGAAACGTATCGAGACCCCGCAATTATTCCTCTTTAACGGAATGGCTGCTTTGCTGGTAGGCGCTGTGTATTTTGTGGTGGGTTACGACCATTTAACATTCGTGTTCATCATATCGGTTCTTTCCGGATTCTGCATGTCTGTGAGCATGACACTGTCAACAATTTATGTGGTGGATTCAATTGATTATGCGGAGTGGAAGACGGGGCATCGGGCCGAAGGAATTATGTTCGCAGTGCAATCGCTTACGGCGAAAATAATGTCGGCATTTGGTTCATTTATTTGTGGCCTGCTGTTAACCGTTATAGGGTTCAATAATGCGGCCGGGGTACAAAGCTCATCTACGCTGCAGGGGCTATTCTTCATTTATGCCTTCGGTGTGGGGATCAGTTCAATCTTAGGCGCTATTCCGCTCTTGATATGCAAATATAAAGGGCGGGAACGGCAGCGCGTGTTATCGGAATTGGCAGAGCGAAGAGCTTCATAGACTAGAAGGAGTGGAGAAGAGTTATGAAAGTGATGGATTTAAGAATAAACGGTGTAGAGAACCCGGTAGGGTTCGCTTACGACACTCTGAAGTGTTCATGGAAGGTGAGAGAGTCCAGCGCGAAAAGACAGAAAAGAGCCAAAATAGAAGTCAGCTTGAGCGATACCTTTGATACCCTGCTTCTTGTGCAAGAAGGTGAGACTTTGAATTCTGCGGGAGAACAGCTGCAGCTGACCTGCCAGCCTATGACCAGATATTATTACAGGGTTGAAATGGAGACTGATGAGGGTGAAATAGCTGTCAGCCGCAATGCGTTCTTTGAAACGGGCAAGATGGATCAGGCCTGGACAGCAGATTGGATCGGCACACAGGCAGAGGATCATTATCATCCCATTTTCCGGCGCAGGTTTTCCCTACGAGGTCCGGTGCACAGCGCACGCCTGTATATAACAGGACTCGGATTGTATGAGGTTATGATTAATTCTCATAAGGCAGGCGATGAATATCTGGCTCCGCTGTACAGCGATTATCATACGGAGATTCAATATCAGACCTATGATGTCACCGGCCTGCTGACGGAAAACAATTCAATTGACATTATGCTCGGCAACGGCTGGTATAAGGGGCGTTTCGGACTGGGAGGGCTGCAGGAGAACTTCGGCAGTGAATTCGCCTGTATTGCTGAGCTCCATATCACCGGTCAGAGCGGTGAGGTCGAGGTGATAAAGACCGATGAGAGCTGGAGTTATCTGGGCTCTGACCTGGAATTAAGTGATATCTATGACGGAGAGATTCTGAACCGCTGCCTCTGGAATGATCAGGGGAATCCCGAGAAGCCGGTGCGTGTAATGAATCTGGATACAAGCAAGCTGGTCAGCCGGTACAGTCTGCCGGTCAAAGTGAAGGAGGAACGTTATCCCGAACGGATCATCCATACTCCGGCCGGGGAGACGGTGCTTGATATGGGCCAGAATCTGTCCGGCTTCATTGAATTTACGAATACCTTTCCCCGCGGGACAGAGCTGGTCTTCGATTTCGGTGAAATTCTGCAAAACAGTAATTTCTACAATGATAACTATCGTTCGGCGAAATCCCAATACGTATATATTTCAGGCGGCTCTGCTGAAAAGGTCAGACCCCGGTTTACTTTTTTCGGCTTCCGATACGTCCGGGTCACCGGGTGGACCGGTGTGCTGGCCGTAACTGATATTGTTGCGAAGATTATTTACTCTGACCTGGACACTAGCGGATTCATCGAAACGTCCAATGAGAAGATCAACCGGTTGTACCAGAATGCACTCTGGGGGCAAAAATCGAATTTCATTGACTTCCCTACAGATTGCCCGCAGCGGGATGAACGGCTTGCCTGGACAGGAGATGCACAGGTGTTTGCCGGAACCGCTTCATACAACATGGATACCCGGGCGTTCTACCGCAAGTTTATCCATGACCTGAGAACCGAGCAGCAGAAGCATAAAGGAATCATTCCGGCATTCATTCCGGTTTTTGGGCCACCAATAGCCTGCAGTGTATGGGGAGATATAGGAACCTTCCTGCCGATGGTATTATACCGGCATTACGGCGACAGGGAACTGCTGGAGCAGCATTTTCCAATGATGAAGGATTGGGCGGATTATATTACCGGCGAAGACAAACAGCGCGGCCAGAGGTATCTGTATAATTTCGGAGCTCAGATAGGGGACTGGCTGGCTCAGGACGGCAGATCCCCTCAGAGCTTCAAGGGCGGCACAGATGATTACTTCATCAGCTCCTGTTATTACTATGAATCGGTCCGTCTGGTTGCTGAGGCTGCAGAAATTCTGGGTAAAAGTTACCTTGCCGGAGAATACGGCAGTTTAGCGGAGAAGATCAAATCAGCTATTCTTGCGGAGTACTTTACCTCCACAGGCCGATTGAGCATAGATACACAGACCGGCTACCTTGTGGCCTTGAACTTCGGAATCTATCACGATAAACCGAAGCTGATTGAAGGTCTGCGTGAACGGTTGTATAAGGATTGTTATAAGCTTACCAGCGGCTTCGTAGGGGCTCCGGTATTATGCCGGGTGCTGGCGGAGAACGGCATGGAGGAGGAAGCGCTGAATTTTCTGCTGCAGGAAGAGTACCCGAGCTGGCTGTACTGTGTTAACTTAGGGGCAACAACGGTCTGGGAACGCTGGAATTCAGTGCTGCCGGACGGGACAATCAGCGGAACGCTGATGAATTCCCTGAATCATTACGCATATGGCTCCATCGTTGAATATCTGTACAGAAATCTGGGCGGACTGGTGCCGCTTGCACCCGGATTCAAAAAGGTAAGATTCGCACCGCAAATTAACCGTAAATTCAAGACTTTCAAGGTGGTATATGATTCTGTCTGCGGGACTTACGGCTCAGAGTGGAAGGTACAGAGCGATGGAAGTGTGGCGGTCCGCTTCGAGGTTCCATTTGCCTGCAGCGCGGAGGTCCACTTGCCTGAATATACCGGAGGTGTTATTCTGCTGGGTCCGGGAGTCCACGAGCTTACGTATCAGCCGCTGAAGGATTTCCGTAATTTATTTTCGATGAACAGCCCTTTGGCAGAGCTGGTCCGTAATGAACGGGCACTGGAGATTCTCCAGCGGATCCTGCCGGGTATTTTCCAGTTTCTCCCGTTAGATGATATTGACGGAACAACACATTCCCTGAATACATTAGCGAAGATGGAGTTTTTCGGGATTACGCGCGGAGATATAGAGCTGGCTGCACAAGAAATCCTCAAGCTTCAGGAATAGGAGTATGTTATGAATTATTATTCAGCGGAGAAGATTTCCCGGCATGTAACCAGAATTACAAGCATGAGCAAAGAATATATGTATCTCATTGAGGGAGAGAGGGAGGCCGTCTTAGTAGACACCTGCCTTGGTGTTGGAAGCTTAAGAGCGTTCGTGGAGAGCCTTACTTCCAAGCCGCTCACTGTTCTGCTGACACACGGACATGTGGATCATGCTATGGGTGCTCCGGAGTTTGCAAAAGTATATATGAATCTGGCAGATGTCGCTGTTTATCTGGAGCATCAGGCACTGCAGGTAAGGCAGGAGTATATGGCGATGACGCTGGGCCTGGAGCTTGCCGAGATCCGGAAGCTGGACTTTGTTCAGCCGGAGCTTCCGGATTTTCTTGCGCTAAGGGACGGAGACCGGTTTGATCTCGGCGGTGTTCAACTGGCAGTATCCGCGGCAGCCGGGCATACACCCGGTACGATGGCTGTGTTAATTGAAGAAGAGCGGACCCTGATTCTGGGGGATGCGGGCAACCGCTCCACCTTTCTGTTCGATAAGCATTCAAGCTCTGTAGAAAGCTACAGGAATTCTATGATAAGTCTGGCTTCCAAGACGGCCGGGAAGTTCGATCAGGTCTATCTGTGCCATCATCTGGGCGAGGCTCCCGCCCTGATCCTGGAGGAGCTCGTCAATCTGTGCGGCGAAATTATGGACCGGCAGACAGATGATATCCCTTTCGAATTTATGGAATATACAGCCTGTATTGCTAAAGCTGTAGATGAGAACTTTAACCGCCTGGATGGCGGGACAGGGAATATCATTTACGATGTTAATAAAATCTTTAACAGCCATTGAAGAAGTTACCGTAAGATTCAGGCTTGGGGCAATAACCGCCCCAGGCCTTTCTCTGTAACGGACATCCAGTACTTCAGAATTACACCGCCTAAGCAGACCGTAAGCACGGTACCGGCGCCGATAGGGCCATGGAACAGAAGAGCGGCCAGCAAGAACACCAGGTAGATAATCGTCCGGGTATACAGAATATTGAGCTTAGTAATCTTCAGCAGGACTAAGGTCAGCCGGTCTATAGGAATCGGTGCGAAATTTGCGCGCAAATATACCGCTGTTCCTAAACCAATGGTAACCATGCCCAGAGCGAAGGCGGCAGCTTGGCTGATCCACAGATCAGGCTCAATCAGCTTGTGCAGCAGGAAGATCCACATATCTATGCCCAGCCCGGTAATAAAAGCGGTGATCAGCCCCAGCATTTCCGGTCTTTGTCTGGATAAGCAGGCGTTGCATCCGATCAGGAGGCAGGCAATCAGCACCTCCCAGCTGCCGACGGTCAGACCGACATGCTCGGACAGGCCGACTAACAGGGCATCAAACGGTGAGGTGCCCAGGTCAGCAAGGATGGTTAGCGCTACGCCGAAGGTCAAGATGATGATTCCGCCGCTGAATACGGCAAAGGTTGCTATACGGGATTTTGGCAAAAGGGCTCCGTCCATTCCTCTAAAATGAGATCACATAAAAGTATACACATCATAATAATTGTTGTAAATACAACAATGCCTATAAATCGGCTGTGAATGCGAGAAACGGAGCAGCACGGAGTAAATCACCGGGCGCTTAAGAGCAAAGCTTAAGAATGCGTTTACATCCATGGTGGAATGGCATTATTTAGCTTCTTTTGCCATCCGGGGTGTTTTACATTGTATTGCCGCAGGCGTAAGATTCAATCAGCAACGAAAATCAAATATAGCTGTTCTCAAGCGGCTGAATTCCAGCAGTGGAACGGGTGAACCCCGCAAGCCCCGAAGAGAGAGGATGAGCGCCATGATCGAGTAACTGACCACGGATAGCCCTGCTGCTTCTGTGGTCTTTTTGCTGTGCATTGAGGGAGGGGAAGCAGTTTGTAATTAATGAAGCAAATTCTTATAACAACCAATAAAATTCTGTTCATCTGAAAGTAAATGTTCACAGGTAAAGGGAGGGATCCTTATCACTACTGTATTTATCGTGTGCTTCTGGGTGGGGCTGCTCCTGCTGCTCAGCGGCGGAATACACGGACATGGCCTGGGCGGTCATCTGCATGGAGGTGCAGGCGCCGGTGATGCCGGAGGGCCGGGCTTCGTGCCTGTACTCCCGGTGATGGTGTTTGTCGCGGTCTGGGGCGGCACGGGCTATACGCTTACCAGGTTCAGTGCTATGCAGCTTACTGCGGTAATTCTGGTCTGCTCGCTCATTGCCCTGCTGACCGGCTGTCTGATGTATGCGGTGCTGGCCCGGGTGATGAACCGTTATGACAGCAGCATGAATGAGCTGGAGTATGATCCGGCCGGACTGCTCGGATATATCAGTATTGCGGCGGCGGATGGCGCAGTCGGGGAGATGAAATATGTGCAGCACGGCACCATGCGCTCTATCGGTGTACGGGCAGACAGCGGCCAGCAGCTTGTTAAGGGCGACCGGGTCATTATTTTGCAGGTGGATAAAGGGCTGGCGGCAGTCGCGTTCTTCGAACGGGAAATAGAACAACTATAATGTATGGGGAGTGTCGGATGAAATGGTCATTCTGTATGTAATCGCAGCAATCACGGCAATAATTCTGCTGGCTCTGTTCAGTATCGTGAACGCTTATAAAAAGGTACCGCCCAACCAGGCAATGATTGTCTTCGGCCTAGGCGGCAAAAGAGTGGTCCAGGGCGGCGGGACCTTCGTCATCCCCGGCTTCCAGAATAACAAAACCATCTCGATGATGCTGATGAGCTTTGATGTCATCCCGGCGCAGGCGATGTTCTCACGGCAGGGCATTAAGCTGAATCTGGAGGCGGTAGCCCAGATCAAGATCAAGAGTGATCCGACGGCGATTCTGACCGCCAGCGAGCAGTTCATCGACCGCCCGGAAGAGGACCGCGAGACGATCATCCTTCATTCCGTGGAAGGCCATCTGCGCGGGCTGATCGGGCAATTGACGGTTGAATCGATCCTCAAGACTCCCGATGAGATCAACAGCAAGATGCGGGAGACCTGCTCAGAGGACCTTGACAAGATGGGGCTTGAGGTCGTCAGCTTTACCATCAAGAAGATTACTGATGATAAAGGGTATATCGACAATATGGGGGTTCCGGAGATTGAGCGTATCCGCCGTGATGCCAGCATCGCCCGGGCCGAAGCCGAACGTGATATTCAGATCAAGCAGGCTGAAGCCGAGAAGGAATCCTCGATTGCCAAGGCCAATGCGCATCAGGCGACCATCGAGGCGGGAACCGCCGCGCGGGCCAAGGAATCACAGTTTGAAAAGGAATTGAATATTAAGCAGGCGGACTTTAAGCTGGAGACCGAAGTGAAGAAGGCGCAGGCTGACCTTGCCTATGAGCTTCAGCAGAATAAGATCCGCCAGTCGCTCGTGACCGAGCAGGTCAAGATCACGCAGATGGAAGCGGAAGCGAACCGCACAGTCCGTGAGATCGAAGTGGAGCTGCGGCAGAAGGAGCTGGAGGCAACGGTCATTAAGCCGGCGCAGGCGGAGAATCAGGCAGTGATTATGCGGGCGGAAGCCGCCAAGCAGCGGCAGATTCTGGAGGCGGAGGCAGAGGCAGCCGCAACAACCAAACGCGGGCTGGCTACGGCAGAAGCTGAACTGGCAAAGGGGAAAGCGAACGCGGAGATCGTGCAGCTGTCCGGGGCCGCAGAGGCAGGGGCGCTGGAGAAAAAAGCGGAAGCGTACAAACAGTTCACCCAGGCGGCGCTCACTGTGGAATTCCTGAAGATTCTGCCGGAGCTCGCTGAGAAGATTGCTTCCCCGCTGGCTAAGGTCGATAAGATTACTGTGATCTCCCAGGACGGCGCATCATCTGGAGTGAACAAGATTACCGGCGATATCGCCAAAATAATGGCCCAGGTTCCGGAGCTGACCCAGTCACTCACAGGCATGAATGTGACGGAAGCACTCAGCGGTCTGCTCGGGCGGAATAAAGAGTAGAGCCATTCTTATTGTCCTGCCAGCAAGCCCACCCGTTCTATTACAAGAAGCGGGATGGGCTTGCTGCGCCTAACAGCCAAGGTGCCTCAGTCTGTCACTTCTCCCAGAGCTCGATCAGCCTTCCCTCCGGATCTTCAATCCACGCAAACTTGCCGTATTCACTAATTTCCTGCTCCTTGGCAAGCGGTACGCCGATTTCTTCCAAATGCCTGAGCGTCTCTTTCAGATCCGCTACCTGGAAATTTAACATGACCTGCTGCCCGGCAGGGAAATAGCGGTCATCTTCCGCAAATAAAGTGAAAATCGTTTGATTGCCCGGCTGCGGCTGAATCATTGTGCCGTTCCAGTCCCCGATATCCAGCTTGAGCGCTTGATTGTACCACTGCTTCACAGCTTCAAGATTTCCGGTTCTCCAGAATACGCCTCCGAACCCTATGATCATTGTACTCAGCCTCCAGTTCCTCTGCAGATTTTTAGATTTCGCTTACATTATAAGCGGTCCTGTCCCGTTTTACACATCATCTTAATGCAATCTTAATGTTGCCGCTGAAACCCTAACACGAAATTAATGAGGGGAATGGTATACTTTCAGCAAAATGAGACCTTTGTCAGGTCTTTCAGAATAAGCGACATAAATAAAAAACGAGTGGTGAAACCTGTGATTTCATTTTTAAAACGATTTTTAATCGGAAGACCGTTAAAATCCAGCGAGCTGGGGGAACAGAAGCTTAATAAAAAGAAAGCATTAGCCATCCTCTCCTCGGATGCCTTGTCTTCCGTGGCGTACGGCCCGGAGCAGATCCTAATTGTTCTGGTTACGATTGGCGCTGCAGCCTTCTGGTATTCCATACCGATTGCTGTCGGCGTACTGGTTCTGTTGACCGCACTGATTATGTCCTACCGGCAGATTATTTTCGCGTATTCACACGGCGGGGGAGCTTATGTGGTCTCGAAGGAAAATCTGGGCAGATACCCCGGGCTCATTGCCGGCGGCTCGCTGCTGGTGGATTATATCCTGACAGTGGCGGTAAGTGTATCGGCGGGAACGGATGCCATCACCTCCGCTTTTCCGGGCCTGCATGAGCATAAAGTAGTCATCGCTATTGTCTTCGTGCTCCTGATTACGATTCTGAACTTAAGAGGCGTGACCGAATCAGCGTCTGTGCTTGCCTATCCGGTCTACCTGTTCGTCCTGGCCTTATTTATTCTGATTGGTACGGGTCTGTATAACATCTTAACGGGGAATGTTCCGGCAGAGCTGCATACTCCGCTCGGTACTCCGGTGGCAGGCATCAGCCTGTTCCTGCTGCTGCGGGCGTTCTCTTCAGGAAGCTCGGCTCTCACCGGTGTTGAAGCCATCTCCAACGCCATCCCGAACTTCAAGAGCCCGGAAGCCTCCAATGCCGCCAAAACACTTACGGCCATGGGCACTTTGCTTGCTGTATTGTTCACCGGCATAGTTACACTGGCATATTATTATGGAATTGCCCCCCGGGGTGATGTTACGGTCGTCTCACAGATTGCAGAGCAGACCTTCGGGCGTAATGTAATGTACTATTTTATCCAGGGGACAACGGCCTTAATCCTGATTCTGGCAGCGAATACGGGGTATTCCGCCTTTCCGCTGCTGGCTGTCAATCTGGCCAAGGATAAGTTCATTCCGCGGATGTTCACCATGCGGGGTGACAGGCTCGGGTACTCGAACGGGATCATCATTCTCGGCGTGCTCTCCATGCTCCTGATTTATGTGTTTGAAGGGAAGACAGAGCAGCTGATTCCGTTATATGCTGTCGGTGTGTTCATTCCCTTTACCTTATCCCAGACCGGGATGATGGTGAAATGGCTCCGTGAGAAGCCTGCCGGCTGGATGCCGAAATTCGTCATCAATACGGTGGGGGCGCTGATCAGCTTTATCGTGACCATGATGTTCTTCCTGACCAAATTCACGCAGGTATGGCCGGTATTCGTCTTCCTGCCGATTCTGCTGCTGGTGTTCCACCGCATCCATAAGCATTACGAGGCCGTAGCTGACCAGCTTCGCATCTCCACCTGTGAGGAAACGGTCAAGATTGAGGGCAATGTAATTATCGTGCCGGTTGCCGGAATCACCCATGTGGTAAACAACTCTCTGGAATATGCGAAGTCTCTGTCCCCGCAGCAAATTATTGCCGTGTATGTACCTTTTGAAAGGGAGGATGAGGCGGCCTTTGAGGAGAAGTGGCAGAAATGGCAGCCGGATGTACGGCTGGTGACGCTATACACGCCATACCGGAGCATCATCCAGCCGTTGACCAAATTTATCGATACGATCCAGTGGAAGGCGGCAGACTTAAATCATCGGGTAACGGTAATTATTCCGCAGTTTATTCCGAAGAAGGGCTGGCATAATATCCTTCATAACCAATCCAGCCTGCTGATCCGCGCGCATCTGCTGTTCCGCAGTGATGTGATTGTAACCACCGTGCCTTATCATCTTAAAAAATAGATCTTGAGCTTGGCCCAGTCCGCAGCTTGTCCAGAATGTCTGGAACGCTGCCGGCTGGGCCTTTTTGTATACAGAAACAAGTTGCTCAGCAGGTATGGCCGCATAATTTGTCGAATATTTATGTTGTGTCCTGATGGGAAGGATAGAGAGAGAAGGGGTGAGGGCATGAGGCTAGTCAGGCTGGTACACAATTATTTTCAGCAGGCTACGATGAGGAAGCGGATCCTGTTTATTTTTGCCACGGGCACGCTGGTTCCCTTCATTTGTGTAGCGGTGTTGTCTTATCATACGATGTCCTCGATTCTGGCCGGTAATCTGGAGAACAGTGTCAAGAGCAATCTGAAGCAGGCAGAGCTGTCCCTGGAGCGGACGATCAGCAATTTGAACCATGTCTCGCAGCAGCTTGCGTTTCAGGGCAGCATCGGTAAGAAGGTAGACCTGCTTCTGTCCTCCGACCAGCGGTTTGAGCGGGCTGTGCTGACGGAAGAAATCAATACGGAGCTCAATCTGATCTCCTTCACCAACCCCACGATCGGCCTCATGATGTACTATTCCAAGGAGAACGGCAGTTATATGTTCAACAGCTCCATTGTAAAAGAGGACTATGAGATCAGCAGCCTGCCGCTGCTCGCGGAGTACTTCCGGATTGCCTACTTCGGGCCTCATATCAGCAATGAACGCTATAATGAAGAATACGTCATTTCGGCACTGCGCAAGCTGGACTTACCCGGGGATGCGGATGATATGTATGTGTACGTCGAGTCGGGCTTTAAGATGACCCCTTCAATCTTCGAGAATAAGCTGGGGGACGCTTCTTATTATCTGATTCTGGACAATGACAAACGGATTGCTTATAGCGATGTGCCGGCGGATTTCACGATGAACCAGTACTTCGATGATACCGGAGGCAGCGGCGGGTCCGGCCAGCAGAACGGCTATTATTGGTTTGAGAGCACCAGCAACCAGGGATGGAGTGTAGTCTCGCTGATTCCGAAGAAGGAATATAACAACGAGAAGAACCGCTGGGTCGTGCAAATGATTTATTTGTTCCTGCTGTTCCTGGCGGTCAGCCTGTTCTTCTCCTGGTTTCTGTGGAAAATGGTCTACGTGCCGCTGCAGCAGTTCAACCTGCAGATTAAATCTATTACACAGCGGAATACCAGTCTGGCCGAGGCATCGCGGATCAGGATTCCGGAGTTTGATTTCCTGCTCAAGCAGCTGCTGAATATGAAGGAGCAGATATCCGGGCTGATCGAAGAGATGGGGGTTAAGGAGAAGCGGCGGGCTGATCTTGAGGTGGAGAAGCTGCTGTACCAGATTAATCCGCATTTTCTGATGAATACACTGGATACGGTCCACTGGCTTGCCGTGATGAACGGGCAGAAGGAAATCGACAAGCTGATCGTCTCACTCAACAGGCTGCTCTATTATAATCTGGGCAAAAGAGGGCAGGTCTCCACCATCCGCGAGGAGATTGACTCCATCCGCCAGTACCTGACCCTGCAGCAGGTGCGGTATGATTTCGCCTTCGATGTGCAGATCCGGGTGGATGATGATGTGCTGGATATCCCGGTGCCGCGGTTTATTTTGCAGCCGATTCTGGAAAATTCACTCTATCACGGACTTGATGATGAAGGGGCCATCCGGGTGGATGTGGCCAAGGATGAGCAGGGGAGGCAGATCATCATCTCCGTGCATGACAATGGCGGAGGAATTTCACCGGAGGAGATTCAGCGCCTGCTGAACCAGCAGCAGGTGGAGCAGCAGCGGGCCGGTATGGGCATCGGAATGAGCTATGTGCGGCGGATGATCGAGAACCAGTATGGCCAGCGGGCCAGCCTTGAAATCTATAGTGTGCCGGGGCAAGGCACTACAGTGTCTTTGAAAATACCGGACATGGAGGAGGCGGAGCAGAATGATTAAAGTATTGATTGTCGACGATGATAATCTGGTGCGTAAGGGCCTGAGATCCATGCTTCCCTGGGGAGAGTACGGCATGGAGGTGGCCGGTGAGGCGAATAACGGCGAGAAAGCGCTGGAGCTGCTGGCTCAGCAGCAGGTGGATCTGCTGCTTACCGACCTGGCGATGCCGGTCATGTCCGGGATGGAGCTGATGCGGATTGTCCGGAAGGAATATCCCCGGATCTGTATCGTTGTACTCACTCTGCATCAGGATTTCGAATATATACAGGATTGCCTGCGGCTAGGTGCGATTGATTATATTGCCAAAGTAGAGCTGGAGACAGACAGCTACGATGAAGTGATGGGCCGCATTATGCGCAGGGTTCTGGAGGAGCAGGCGAAGAATCCGGCTCCTGCCGTCTTCTATGATGCTCCTGCGTGCGGGAAGCAGCAGGAAGAGCGGATCGCGGAACCGGAACCGCCGCTCCAGCCGGCAGCTGAGATTGAAGCGGTTATCGCCGGGCTGAAGCAGTATGGCCGGACACTCGGCTGGGTGCATAAGGCATCTGAATTTGAACGGTTCCGGGAGGAGCTGAAGCAGGCTTCCCTGCCTCCGGCCAAGCTGATGCTGCTGCTGAATTCCTTAATGCTGGGCTGGAACCGGATTTACTCTTCAGTGACAAGCCGGCAGATCGAGCTGCCGGACAGCTTCAACAGCTGGGCAGAGGCGGAAGCGTGGCTGCGCAAGACCAGGGAAGACTTCGTTGCGGCCATCGGCAAGGCCCAGTATTCGGAAGAGGTCCAGGAATGCATTATGCGGGCTGTGCAGGCGATGCATGAGGAGCTGGCGGAGCCGGTAATGGCCTCGGAAATGTCGAAGCGGGTAAATATGAGCCGCAGCTATTTCAGCCAGTGCTTCAAGGATATTGTCGGCATGACCTTCAATGAATATCTGCGTTCCATCCGGATGGAGAAGGCCAAGGAGTATCTGCAGCACACGCAGAAGAACATTCAATGGATTTCCGAGCATACTGGGTATACCGACCAGAAGTATTTCAGCCGCGTGTTCTATGAGAAAAGCGGAATGCTGCCCAGTGAATACCGGCAGCGGGTCCAGGACGGGGCACAAATGTCCGGCAGATAGGGGGAGATATGTCCGATAGGGAGCTGGAGCTTCCCCCATATCTCTACCCGAACTGGAAGCCGTATTCTGCCGCGGAAACGGTTTCATTCCTGTATACTTGCGATACAAGGCAATCATATTGAAAGAAGGGAAGGGACAATGACAAGAGGGGCCAGGATGATTGCTTTGCTCGTGATAATGCTGTCAGTCAGCGCATGTACCCGTACGAATTCTCCGGCTCCGGCAGACGGCCTGAATTCAAGGCTGCTTCCCGGTTCATCCGGCAAATATGAGAAGCCTGTCACCTTAAGCATCGGCATAACGGTTGACACTAACAAGTCACTGCTGCCGGGAGAGACGCTGCTTGACAATCAATACACCCGTAATATCAAGGAGAAATTGAATATAATTATTGATTATGCCTTCAAGGCATCCCCGGCCAATTACAGCCAGAAGGTCAGCCTTGCTGTCGCCAGCGGGGACCTGCCGGATGCGATGGTTGTCGGCCCGTTAGAACTTAGAGAAATGGTTGAAGCCGATCAGCTTATGGATATGACGGAGGTCTATCACAAGTATGCTTCTCCGGTCATTAAGCGGATTGTGGACAGCACGGGCGGGGAAGCGCTGAACAGCGTCACATTTGACGGCAAAATACTGGCGCTCCCGAATGTGCAGCTCAGCGCAGACGGAGTCCATCTCTTATGGATCCGCAAGGACTGGCTGGACAAGCTGGGACTTGCACCGCCGGAAACGATGGCTCAGTTGGAGGCGGTTGCCCGGGCATTTGTCCTGGAAGACCCGGACGGCAACGGGAAACAGGATACAATCGGGCTGGCCGGACCCAGCTCAACTGGCAGGCTCTACGCGAACTTCCTGCAGTCTACGAATAATATGTACGGCCTGGACGGGATATTCTCAGCATACCATGCTTATCCGGGCTATTGGCTGGAGAAGGGCGGCGAAGTCGTCTACGGCTCCATACAGCCGGAAACGAAGGAGGCTCTGGGGAAGCTGAGGGAAATGTACCTGGCCGGGCTGATTGACCCGGAGATGGGAGTACGCGAGGCGCCCGGAGAAGCTGTTGCGGGTGGAATTACCGGGATGTTCTTCGGGCCGTGGTGGGCGCCTTACGGGCCTGTGGACGATGCAGTGAAGAATAACCCGGACGCCAACTGGCAGGCCTATGCGCTCCCGCTGGACGGGAACGGGGAATACCGCCCGCATATGAGCTCCTCTACGAACCAGTTTCTCGTAGTACGCAAGGGATACAGCTACCCTGAAGCAGCGATGCTGATTATGAACAACCTGGTGCTCGGTGAGAGCGAAGGCATCTTTACGACCGAAAGAGGCCCGACCGAATATCCGCTGCGCTTAACCTATGCACAGGTTGATGAGACGGAATATGAAGTGAAGGCACTGCGGCAGGTGCTGGCAGGAACCCGGACGGCGCAGGACTACCTGGATAAGCCGGAATACAAAATGCTGCAGTCCGATATTGCCCATATCGGTCCGGTAAAGCTGAAGCCGTATGACCAGTACGATATCCAGTACTGGGACCCGGATCAGGACAGGGCGATGTGGATCCGCGGCTATGCCTTAATGGTTGGCGGATCGCCGCTGGTTGATGATGAGATTAACGGAGTCTATAGTGCAACCTACTCATTAACTCCGACAATGGAAACCAGCTGGAGCAGGCTGCAGCGTCTTGAAGACGAGACATTCCTGAAGATTATTCTGGGCGGGGCACCGCTTGCGGCCTTCGATCAGTTCGTAAGCGAGTGGACCCGGCAAGGCGGGGAACAGATTACCCGGGAAGTCAATGATCCGGAAACCTAAGCGTAATATTCCAGCGTGGCGCTGGAGCTCATGCGGCGCCGCTTGCAGCTGGACCCGAACTCACTATGTGAAGGGTCCGGAGGCTGCTTTATGCCCGCTTTTAATGTAAATATATCCCTATATAAGAAAAATATAGATTATGAGGTGAGGGGAATCATGAATATCAATCATGCAAGCAAACCTGTGCTGAACTCCGCAGCGGCCAAGAAATATCAAAGCAAGGATAAATACCAGCTGTTTCTGATGGCACTGCCGTTTCTGGTCCTGGCTTTTCTGTTCTCCTACCTGCCGTTATACGGCTGGATCTATGCCTTCTACGACTACCGGCCCGGCATACCGCTCTCTGCTTCAGAATTCATGGGGCTGGACTGGTTCACCTCAATGGTATCCAATGAAATTCAGCGTGAGGAGGTGCTGAGGGTTCTGCGCAATACTTTTGCCATCAGCTCCCTGCATATTGCCACCTCTGTGCTGCCGGTCATCTTCGCGGTCTTCCTGGTCGAGATCAGAAGCAACCGCTTCAAGAAAATCGTTCAGACGCTGACAACCTTACCGAACTTCATCAGCTGGGTGCTGGTCTATTCCTTCGCCTTCATGCTGTTCTCGGTCGACAACGGCTTCCTGAATAATTTCCTGCTGGATATGGGCTGGATCTCCCGGCCGCTGAATATCCTTGCCTCCGATGATCATACCTGGATGGCGATGACATTGTGGAGTGTCTGGAAGGGGCTTGGCTGGGGGGCGATCATGTACATTGCCGCCATTACGGGGATTGACCAGGAGATTTATGAGGCTGCAAGAGTGGACGGCGCCGGACGCTTCCGGCTGATGTGGCATGTCACTGTTCCGGGAATTATGCCGACGTTCTTCGTCCTGCTGCTGCTCTCTATCGGGAACTTCATTAATAACGGGATGGAGCAGTTCTATGTCTTCCAGAATGCCATGAATACGAATCATATCGAGGTGCTGGACCTGTATGTGTACAATATCGGGATGACGAATTCCAACTTCGGGTTCGCTACTGCGGTCAGCATGCTGAAATCGCTGGTCAGCCTGTTCCTGCTCTTCATCGCCAACAGCATGTCGAAAGTGATCCGCGGTGAAAGCATCTTTTAAATCCCGGGAAGACCAAAGGAGAGAAGTGATATCATGCCTGCCAAAGAGAAATTCACCCTGTTTCATCTGATCAATTACACCGTGTTTGCACTAATTACGATAATCTGTATCTTTCCGTTCTACTATCTGTTCATTAATACGATCAGCAATAACGACCTCAGCAGCAGGGGGCTGGTGATGTTCTATCCGAAGGATCTCCACTTCACCAACTATCTGGATGTGTTCCGCATTCCCGGGCTCGGCCATGCCGCCCTGATGTCGCTCAGCCGGACGGTGCTGGGTACGCTGCTGACGGTTGCCGCTTCCGCTTTTCTGGGCTATCTGTTCACCAAGCCGATGTGGGGCCGCAAATTCTGGTACCGCTTCCTGGTCATAACGATGTATTTCAACGCCGGCCTGATCCCGTGGTATTTAACGATGCTGCACCTGGGACTGACCAATAACTTCCTGGCCTATATTTTGCCGTTCATCGTCCAGCCGTTCTTCATCATTCTGGTCAAAACCTTTGTCGAATCTACGCCGGTTGCCCTGCAGGAATCCGCACAGATTGACGGTGCCGGTTATTTCAAGATTTTCACCAGCATCATTCTGCCGCTCATCACACCGATTCTGGCCACTATCGCCATCTTCTCGTCGGTTACGCAGTGGAACAGCTTCACGGACACGCTCTTCCTGATTACTGATCAGAAGCTGTTCACCCTGCAGTTCATCCTGTACCGGTATATGAATGAGGCGACATCCATCGCCCAATTAATGAAGCAATCCTCCGGGGCCATGGATATGGATCTGGCCAATATGGCGACGCCGACCTCGATCCGCACAACTGTCTCTATGGTTGTTGTACTGCCGATATTGCTCGTGTATCCGTTCTTTCAGCGGTTTTTCGTCAAGGGCATTATGATTGGTGCAGTTAAGGGCTAAGCAGCCGGTGTCAGCACTCGAAGGGGGTGAGCTCTTCTACGGAACGTTGTTGCAACAGAGGTTATGAAGCCAAGAGATGAACAGGGGAGGATTTATGATGAACAAGAGATGGTCCGGCACAGCAATGCTGATTCTCATGAGCGCGATGCTAGTATTTACTTCGGCCTGCAGCAGTAATAATAACGGCAGAAATACAGCTAACAACGGAGGAACAAAGAATACAAATACGGCAACCGCTGAACCGGGAAGCGGCAGCGGCACGGATACCGCAGACAGACAAGAGATTACCATTGATGTGTTCTCCATGCTGGCTAACTATGCCGGTGAGCAGCCCGGATGGTTCGCGAAGATGGTTAAAGACAAATTCAATATTAAGCTGAATATTATCGCCTCGAACCTGGCAGGCGGCCAGCAAAAAATCGCCACCATGATGGCATCCGGTGACCTCGGTGACCTGGTGGTGTTCGGCAGCAACGGCAAGGACTACCAGGATGCGATTAAAGCCGGCCTGCTGCTGGACTTCACCAAGGATGATCTGCTCAATAAGTACGGCAAGGAGCTGCTGGCCAATGCTCCGGATGCGATTGATGCGAACAGGCAGCAGTTCGGCGGCGGAAGCTCCGTTTACGGAGTAGGCTTCGATGTCGGCACCGGAGAAGGGCCGTCCGAAGGAGCAACGATGACTTACGGGCCGAACCTGCGCTGGGACCTGTACCAGAAGCTCGGCAGCCCGGAAGTGAAGACATTGAACGACTACCTGCCGCTGCTGAAGCAGATGCAGGAGCTGGAGCCGGTAAGCGAGAACGGACGCCCGACCTACGGGATCTCCCTCTGGTCTGACTGGGATGGCACCTATATGACGCTTGCCAAGGTTATCGCCCAGTTCCACGGCTACAATGAAGGCGATGGCCTGAACCCGGCAGGGTTGATCTTGACTCATCAGAATAAGGATGAATGGCAGGGTGTCCTTGATGAGAACAGCTATTATCTGGAAGGCCTGAAATTCTATTATGATGCCAACCAGATGGGGCTGCTTGATCCGGATTCCCTGACCCAGAAGTTCTCAGATGTCTCTAACAAAATCAAGGATGGTCAAGTGCTCTTCTCGCATTTCCCGTGGGTGGATAACGTATACAATACACCTGAACGTACTGCAGAGGGCAAAGGCTTCGCGCTGGTGCCTTTCGCTGACGAGAAAATTACGTCCTACGGCATGAGCCCATACGGCGGCAACCGTGTCTGGGCAATCGGGGCCAAGGCGAAGGAGCCTGCGCGGATCATGGAATTCCTGAGCTGGCTGTATTCACCGGAAGGCGTAATGGAATCCAATTATGGACCTAAGGGTCTGGCCTGGGATATCGGTGCAGACGGTAAAGCCTTCGTGACCGATTACGGCTGGAAGGCGCTGCCGGCCAATGCCGAGCCGGTTCCGGCGGAATACGGCGGCGGCACGTTCAAGGACGGGACGAATCAAATCAACAATACTACTCTGAAATTGACAAACATCTACCCGGCAACAGGTGAAGCCTATGACTACAACCTGTGGACTTCAACCCTGAATCATAATCCCGACCCGGTAACGCAAAGCTGGCGTGAGAAGATGGGAGCTATGACAGCCAAGGAGTATTTCGTGAACCACAATATGATCGAGGTTTCGAAGCCGTTCTTCACGACCGAGACTCCGGCGACCGTGCCGGCCCAGCTGCAGCAGAAGATTGACGGAATCGGCAAGATCATCAAGGAATATTCTTGGAAAATGGTTTTTGCGAAAAATGATGCCGAATTCAACAAGCTGAGAGACCAGATGATTGAGAAATCCAAAGGTCTTGGATATGACGAAGCTGTGCAGTATGAAGTCACCAATGCGGAGAAGATGGTATTCCCGTACAGATAATCCCCGTTTTAGAGTTGGATGCATATGTCCCGCCGGCCGCGAAGGCTGGCGGGGCATTCTTGTGCTGCAGCCAGCGGTAAGGCGGACAATGATTATAACTGTTCTTGGTATTGCAGCTTACAGGAGCCTGTGGCTTAATTATGATAGCTGTTCAGCAGAATAACTGGAATGTAGACAGGAGGATACAGCTATGGAAATGAAGCCTTATTTGGATCAGGCAGTTGAGCTGCTCAAGGAAGAATTAGGGGATAATCTGGCCGGAATTTATTTGCACGGTTCGCTGGCTATGGGCTGCTTCCACCCGGAGACCAGCGATATCGATCTTCTGATTGTGGTGCACGATAAGCTGACCAGGGAGGTCAGCAGGAAACTGGCCGGGAGAGTGACGGTCTTTCATGACAGTCTGCCGAACAAACGGGGGATTGAGCTGTCGGTGGTACTCAAGGTATACCTTAAGGATTTCGAGTATCCGGTGCCGTTTGAATTTCATTTCTCAGATGCACATTTGGAACGCTATAAGGCGGATGAGAATTACTTATGCGGCGGATTCGGGGACGCGGATCTGGCAGCGCATTTCACGATTATCTATCACCGGGGGCAGACACTGTACGGTGAACCTGTCCGGGAGGCGTTTGCGCCGGTAGACCGGCAGTATTATCTCCACTCGATTCTCGGGGATATTGAGGACGCGCCGCAGAACATTGCAAGTAACCTAGTGTATTACACGCTCAATCTGTGCCGGGTACTGTCGTACATACGGGAAGAGCGGGTATGCTCGAAGCAGGAGGGCGGGGAATGGGGGCTGCAGCATGTGCCGGCCCGGTACCATGAGCTGCTGCAGCGCTGCCTGGACCAGTACGGCGGAGTGTCAGGCGGAGCGGGCAGCAGAGCAGCAGGCGATGTGAGCGGCGGCGCGGGGGATGATCCTGTACTGCTGGCTGACTTCGCAGCATATATGATTAGCGAGATAAGGAGCGGCGGAGCTGATAGATGATAAGAGCGATCGGATACGGGGAAGATAAGAAATAAACAGGGCGGTCGGGAGCGGTGGAGCGGACAAGCTTATTCGAGCTATGTCTATAGCTCTGGGGAATCCTGCACTAAATACAACATTCTCCAAATAAAAGTATGCTTTATGAGCAATTGTTGCATAAAAGGCAGCATTAAGCAGATTTTCAGCGCTTTAAGGCGGCGATTCCTGCATTTCATACAACAATTGGTCAGAACACCAGGCATTCCGTAGTTCTAGGTTGCAGAAAGTACAACAATACTATCGGAACTGCCAGATGGCAACAGCCGGTGTCCAGGGAGTTAATCCCTGAGCACCGGCTGTATTTATTACCCTACAGCATAACAGTCATGATTGGCGGCTGATTATCCTGCATATTCACATTTGAAATTGCTGAACTCTGCTGCGGAACCTTCACCTTGGGCATACAGGCCAATCAATACGCCTGTGAATCCGCCGGCAACCTCGGAGGAGAGGTAACGGGTCTGGGCTGTACCGAGCAGAACTTCTTTACCGTCGGCTTCCACGAAGAAGCTGTAACGCTCATGGCTTGCCCGCACGATAAGCTTGGCTTGGCTGCTGTTACCGAGCTCTACGGTATGCTCAACGGATTTGATATCCCCGATATTCAGGCGCTCAATGACCGCATATCCGTCTGCATTTCTGCGTACAGCCAGATCATAGTGATGCTGCTCATCCATATAGAGCGTGATTCCGGCTTCACCGGTGCCTTGGGTCAGGTTGACTTCACAGGCAATTTCGGCAGCGAAGTCGCGCTGGCGCAGGCCGATGAAGGTAGGGGAGGCCGGAACATCCAGCGATATTTCCGTTCCCTTGAGAGTTACTTTGCCGGTTCCCAGCGCATAGTTCTCTTCAGCCGGATGACGCAGGTAACACCAGTCCAGAGCCCAGTTGGTGTTCCCGAAGGTAACCGGCTGCGGGGCCTGCTGAATAACTGTGTCCGGAATACGGTCCGTCTCAAAGGAGGTCAGCGTTGTTCCGTTATGGCCCGCCGTGAACCAGCCGTCCTCGTCAAAGGTGACTGGAGTCAGAAATACCTCGCGTCCCAGATGATGGAAGGTAAGCCATCTGCCGATCTGGCGGAACCCAAGATGCAGCATCCACCAGTTGCCCGCATGGTCTTCAATCAGGTCGCCGTGTCCGACGCCCTGCAGCTCATAACCGCCCAGATTGCGGTTCGTGAGCACCGGATTATGCGGATAGGATTCGAACGGGCCGGATGGCGCATCTCCGCGCGCATAGATTACCATATGACCGTATTCCGTACCGCCTTCAGCGGCCATCAGGTAATAACGGCCGTTCATTTTGTAGAGATGCGGGCTTTCGAGATACCGTCCGCCAGTTCCTTTCCAGATCGAGCGGCTGGGCGAGCGCTTGCTGCCCGTTTCAATGTCAATCTCACACTGGACGACCCCGCCGATCCCGTTATCGTCGACTCCGTTGCTCATGAAGAAGGCTCTGTCTTCTTCGAAGTACAGATCAGGATCAATGCCCCCCTGGTCAACAAAGACCGGTTCTGACCATTCGCCGTAAATATCATCGGTCCAGACATAGAAATTCTGCCGGGTAGTATCGTTGGTTGTGGTCATATAGAAGCGTCCGTTGTTATGACGGATCGTAGGAGCAAAGACACCGCCGGAGCTGCCGACCGTACCAAGCTCTACCTGGCTTGCCCGGGTCAGGCAGTGGCCGATTTGCGTCCAGTTTACCAGGTCCTTGCTCTCAAAGAGCGGAACGCCGGGGAAATACTGGAACGAGCTGCACACCAGATAATACGTATCTTCTACCTTGCATACACTGGGGTCGGGATAGAAGCCTTTAATGACCGGATTGCTATATTTCATACATCCACCTCTTCTGTTAATTCATATGAATATGAATCTAAGTTTATCTATTGACACTACTAAGAAAATTAAACAACAAAGTGTAAAATGCTGCAATGGATTAAGCTTGATCCTAAATTATAAATCAGTTAAATTAATAAAAATATCATTTCAACAAAACGGGGTGGTTATCTGTCATGCTGATCAAAGCGAACGGTGAACCTAAATTCATGGCATTATACGAAGCACTGGCAAGTGAGGTCAGATGGCGGATTATGAGCCTGCTGGCGGATCAGGAGATGAATGTGAAGGATATTGCCGGACGGCTGCAGCTCAGCCCCTCTATCATCACCATGCATATCCGCAAGCTGGAACTAGCGGGACTTACCGGTAGCCGCAGGGTAAGGCTGAACGGGGGAACCCATAAGCTGTGTTATCTGGAGCCGCAAAGTATTGAGATTGAGCTTCCGGCAGCTAATCAGACAGTGAAGTTCAAGGAGCAGAGCATATCTGTCGGTCACTATACGGCCTTCGAAGTCCATCCGACCTGCGGACTGGGGACCCATGAGAAGGAGATCGGCGTGTGGGATGATCCACGGTATTTCCTTGATCCTGAGCGGGTTCATGCGGGGATTCTATGGTTTGGCAGAGGATATGTTGAATACAAAATGCCCAACTATGTACTGGCGGGTGAAACAGCCGAAGCGATTGAAATCTCGGCCGAGCTGGCTTCTGAAGCCCCTGGCCTGCGGGATCATTGGCCTTCAGATATCAGCTTCACCTTCAACGGGGTTTTCCTCGGGACCTGGACCAGTCCGGCTGACTTCGGAAGAGCTGCACGGGGCAAATACACCCCGGCCTGGTGGCACCGTAATGTCAATCAGTACGGGCTGCTGAAGACGATCCGCATTGATGCTGCAGGTACGTACATTGATGGGGAGCGGATGTCGGATGTGACGGCAGCCGAGCTGAATCTGGCTGAGCCTTTCTGGACACTGCGGTTCGCGGTGGATGAGCAAGCCGTGAACGTAGGCGGCTTGACCCTCTATGGAGCCGGATTCGGTAATCATGACCAGGATATCGTGGTCCGTGCCTATCTGAAATGACCAAATAATATAACAGAGGATCTGCCCGGTGGACAGATCCTCTGTTATGACTTACTGGAAGCGGTAGAGCCGTACGCCATGCGCCGGCACATCAGCCTGCAGCTGGCCGCCTGCAAGCACGGCTGGTGCGCAACTCCAGAGCTCGGTGCCTGTGGCATAGCCCGCAAGGCCCAGCGGTTCAAGGGCAAGCTCTACCGGCAGCGGGCTGTCTCCGGTGTTGAACACTGCGGCATAGCGGGAGCCTCCGGCTTCTTCCGCTGTCCAGACGATCAGGTCGCCCTCATGCAGGGCTTCCTTCGCGCCGTAGCTGTCCTTGTGCATGTGCAGCACCTCACGGTTGGTAAGGAGCGACAATGTCCACTCGTCATTGTCGCGCAGCTCGCCGCCGAAGATCAGCGGCGAGCGGAAGATGCTCCACAGCGACATCATGGTCAGCTGCTCATCCCGGGTGAACCGGGTCCAGCGGTCAGCTCCGCCGCCATCCACTGAACGGATCCCGATGTGGCCGAGCGGCAGCATGTCACAGTCAGGCCAGGTGCCGGGCTGCGGCACGCCCTGCCATTTCCGGCAGCGGTCGAACATATCCAGAAGCAGCGGCCACAGGTCCCAGAAATCATCGGTCACACGCCACATATTGGCATGCCCAGTGAAGAATTCCGCGTATTCTACCGGAGCTGGGCCAGGGGAGAGGCTGAGCACCATGGGTCTGCCGCTGCGTTCGATTGCCTTGGCAATCAGTGCGATTTCCGGCTGATGGGTATCATACAGCCTGGAGGCGGCGATATCATCAACCTTCACCAGATCAACCCCCCATTCCGCGTATAGGGCGAACAGGGAATTGTAGTAAGCTTCCGCACCATCCTGCGCGGCATCTACACCGTACATGTCAGTATTCCAGGGACAGATCGAATTCGTGTGGGCAATTTCGCGCGCAGTGGCATTGCTGCCGAGAATTGCAGTGCCGGCATGAGCTGCCTGGCGGGGAATTCCGCGCATGATATGAATGCCGAACTTCAGGCCAAGGCTGTGCACATAATCAGCCAGCGGCTTGAAGCCCTTGCCGCCTGCAGCGGACGGGAAGCGGTTCTCGGCCGGCATCAACCGGGAATATTCGTCCATTACTAGGGGGACGAAGGCCCGGTATTGTGAGGAGTTGGCGTAAGGCTCATACCACTGGATGTCCACAGTAATATAATCCCAGCCGAATTCTTTGAGATTTGCTGCCATATATTCTGCATTACCGCGGATTTCTTCTTCGGTTACGGCCGCCCCGTAGCAGTCCCAGCTGTTCCAGCCGAGCGGGGGAGTAGGTGCTGCAAGCTTATGTGTCATGGTAGAGCTCCTTTGCAGTTGAATTAGTGCGCTTCCTGCGCTTGTCTAGTTCATCATAATCAAGGAGAGAGCTGATATCTATAGTAATCTTGCAAGCCGGATAGCACTATATTGCGCCTAGTCGAAGAACAGCTTGCGGTAGACGAGGCTCTCGCCGCCGCTGCGGAATTCCCCCGGGGTAAGCCCGGTTAGGCTGCGGAAGGCTTTGATGAAATAGCTTCCGCTGGAGTAGCCGACCGCTCCGGCAATCGCTTCGATGCTGAGCGGGGTTCCGCGCAGCAGCTCCATGGCTTTCTCTGTCCGGACGCGGGTCAGGTAAGCAACAGGAGTCAGGCCTGTGCTTGCCGAGAAGCGGCGGATCAGATGATATTTGGAGAGCGAGACATGCTCGGAGAGCTGGTCGATACTGATCATTTGGGAGTAATGGAGCTCAATATATTCTGCTGCCCGTCTTATATTATCGGCCCAGTTCGCCCTGTCCCGCAGCGAAGTAACCTGCAGCCGGGCCAGCTCGGTCACGAACTGGTAGATACAGGACGAGGCAATCAGCGGATCAGAGATTCTGCCCGCTCCTGCATCAGCCACAATCATTTGCGCCAGCCGGACAGGGGGACTGTCGGCAGGCAGATAGGGAGCTTCGCCGGCTTCGTGAAGGAATTTGCGCCAATGCGGCAGAATCAGAGCCGGGCGGAACAGCAGGAACATGAATTCCCAGGGCTCTGTAGCGTCCGGATGGTAGTAATAACGGTGAGGCCCGGGAATCTCGGCGAGGAAGGCCTGGCCGGCGGCTATACGGTGCGTTCGCTGTCCCGACTCAAATATGCCTTCGCCGGAGAAGGTGTACTGAAACAGCAGAAGAGGCCCGTCAGTCCGCTCCAGACCATCCCAGCTGTATGCCGGGCCGGTAATTGAATCACAGCCGGCAGCGAACAATATACACAGCTGAAGCCCGGTATCTTCGGCGAACCGGAAGCCGTAAGTGCCTCTCTGAATATCCATGTTATCCTCCTGGTGACGATTTAGAATGTCTTTGATTCTCCGGTTTAATTATATGGGATAGCACAACATTGCTCAATGAGCTTGCCGGATAGAAGTTTATTGAAATCAGCTGGGAGCTTTGTTAAAGTCAACATAGCAAGTACTATTTTACTGTATCCATAGAGTTACACAGAAAGCAGGAAGATCATACTATGACTAATTTATCGCAGGTGTTCCAGGCAACAGAAGAGTATGTAAAAGTTATCGGCCGGACGCATTTCTATAACGGTGTACGGTGGCTGGCATTGTCCGGCGGAGGTGTGGAGTTTTCGTTCTACGGAACGAAGGCGGAGATTACACTGGCAGGAGATTCTATCGCTTTAAGCGGGAATAATCAGGCCCGTGTCGGTATTTTTGTTAACGGTGAACGGGTAATCGATCAGCAGGTGAAGCAGCAGCTGACAACCTATACCGTATTTGCCAGTGATACCGAGCAGCAGGTTACGGTAAAGGTCATCAAGCTGTCCGAAGCGGCTATGTCGACGCTGGGGATTCAAGAAATTGCGGTTCAGGCTGCGGATGGAATTAAGCCCGCCCCGTCCTTGGCGCATGCCATTGAATTTATCGGGGATTCGATTACCTGCGGCTACGGGGTAGACGATGAATACGAGCTGCATTCCTTCTCAACGGCTACAGAAGATGTGACCAAGGCGTATGCGTATCTGGCAGCAGAGCAGCTGCAGGCAGATTACAGCATGGTTTCGTACAGTGGTTATGGCATCATTACGGGCTATACGGAGAATGATCAGAAGCTGCTGACACATCTGCTTCCTGAATACTATGAGAAGGCCGGCAAGTCCGAGGGCAGATTCGCGGACACCCTGCTCCCTCAGGAGATAAGCTGGGATTTCAGCAAATTTATGCCGGAGCTGATTGTCATTAATCTGGGGACGAATGATGATTCCTACACGAAGGAAGACCCCGCAAGGCAGCAGGAATATGCTGAAGCCTATGCTGTATTTCTTGGAACGGTAAGACGGCATAATCCGCAAGCCCAGATCCTTTGCACACTGGGCATTATGGGCGGCAGACTGTACCCGTATGTAGAGCAGGCGGTCAGCAGGCACATACAGGAAACGGGCGACAGCAAGGTTACTTCCATGAGGTTTGATGAGCAGCTGGCTGCTGACGGATACGCAGCGGATTTTCACCCGTCACAGGCGACTCATCGTAAGGCTGCCGGCAAGCTGGCGGCGCATATACAGGAGTTAATAAGTAAATAAACTCCATTATCTGGATGTAAGGGGTTGCAAAACTGCAAAAACCTATGATATATTTTTAACTAGGAATAATTTAAACGTTTAACATAATGAGGAATGAATTGCAGCCTGGAACAGGAGAATGTGTGATGAGAAAAACCAGCATTAAGGACATCGCCGCCAAGGCCAATGTTTCGATTGCTACAGTCTCCTATGTGCTTAATGGTACCCGTAATGTGCGGCTGGAAACCCGGGAGCGGATCGTTGCAGCGATAGAAGAGCTGAAGTACAAGCCCAATGCGATTGCCCAGAGCCTGAAGCTTAACCGCACGAATACGATCGGGGTTATTGCGGAGGATGTGACGGTATTTAATACACCTGAAATCATCGATGGGATCAATGACTTCGGTGACAAGCATGACCTGCATATTCTGCTGGTCAACCTCCGCCTGCATAAACGGATCGGCCGCAATTTCTCGAACATGGAGGATTACCGGAAGTATGTCGACGCAGCTGTAGCTGATCTGTTAAGTAATCAGGTGGATGGAATTATATATATCGGTGTCCACCCCCGTGACTTAACCGGGCTGATTGATACTGAGGATAAACCGATTGTCTATACATATTCGTACGCCCAGGATGAGATTTCCATTCAGTATAATGATGAGCAGGCCTCTTATCTGGCGATGACCCATCTGATCCGTCAAGGCCACCGCCGGATTGCCATAATCAGCGGTCTGATGGATTCCATTCCGTCCAGGCTGCGGCTTAACGGTTACTATAGGGCCATTACGGAATTCCAGCTGCCGTTTGACCCGCTGCTGATCAAGATGGGGGATTGGGAACGGGAGTCCGGATACCGGCTTACCTCTGAGCTGCTGGCATTGCCGGAGCCTCCTACTGCGATTCTATCCATGAATGATGTAATGGCGGTCGGGGTCCTGGAAGCGGCAGAGGAGAGGGGAGTACAGGTTCCGCAGAAGCTCTCGGTCATTGGCTTTGATAACCGTGAATTCAGTGATTACCTGCGTCCGCGCATCACCTCCATGGGACTGCCGCTGCATGAGATGGGCTATCAGGCGCTTGAGGTGCTGCACAGCTTAATTAACGGCAATAAGCCGGAAGCCCCGTCCATGCCGGAATGCCGGCTGGTTGAACGCGACTCCGTATCCGGAATCAGCACGCTGTGAAGCTCAAGGATCGTTTGCAGCTTATTTTACTTACATAATCTAAACGTTTAGGCATAGGCTTGCTGTCTGTAGCGGCAGGGATCGGTGGAGGTATGCTGTGAATCTGTCAATGATTGTTCCATAGCGGATATGCCTGCAGCAGCGACGGGAAGCTGGCATTGTACAAGGATATAATAGAACAAAACAGCAATCCACTGATTACTGGAGGATTGCTGTTTGTGTTTGCCCGTTTACGGCTTGCCTGTTTTGCGGAAGGTCACCACTAGCGGGAGCATACAGATGAGCAGCACAGCCACGAGCATGAACACCTGCTGCACCCCGTAGACTACGGCTTCCGGGCTGTTCACTGCGGCTATACCGCCCTCCGCTGCGGCCGCCGTTCTCCAGGTATAAAAAGCGGTGAAGATCGCAATGGACAGGGAGCCCATACATTGGCGCACCCAGCTGGTCATTGAGGTAGCAGAGCCGATCTGGCTATCAGCCAGGGTAGACAATCCGGCATTCATGAGCGGCATAGACGAAAAGGCAATGCCGATATTGCGGGTCACTGTCCACAGGATCACTTCGGCATTAGCGGTTTCTGCAGTCATGCGTGACAGCATCCAGGTGCCCAGCACCATCAGGCTGATTCCGGCGGCCGCGAGCTTCATCGGCCCGAGCCGTGAATACAGCTTGCCCACAACAGGAAGCAGGAGCACCATCACTACAGAGGACGGAAGCATCACCAGACCGGTGCTGGCGGCCGGGACTCCTTTGGCCGTCTGGAGGAAATAGGGCACGAAGTAAACTGCTGCGAACAAGGCGGCGTTGATCAGGCCGAGCAGCAGTACGCTAATGCCATAAGCACGGCTGCGGAACACGCGGAATTCCAGCAGCGGCTTGTCCGATCCCAGCTGCCGCCGTACGAACAGGACCAGCAAGAGGATTCCGGCGGCAAGCAGCAGCAGTGTCCGGTAGCTGAACAGCCCCCAAGCGGAAGCCCTGCTGAAGGCGAACAGCACGGTGAAGCTGCCGGTGCTGGACAGCACAGCGCTCAGCTTGTCCAGCCGCAGCCCAGGATCCCCGGTGCTGGCCGGCACATAGCGGAGAACCAGCAGAATGGACAGCAGCAGGAGCGGCAGATTCAGCAGGAACAGCCAGCGCCAGCTCAGGAACTGCAGGCAGATCCCTGAGACAGCCGGACCGAGTGCCGGACCCAGCCATCCGGCGGCTTCCCACAGGCTGACAGCCATCGGCTGATGCCTGCGGGGGGCTGTCCGGTAGAGCAGCGTAAGGGTAACCGGAAGCATCAGGCCGGCGCAGCCTCCCTGGATTACCCGTGCGGAAATCAAGGTGAGCGGCGACCAGGCGAGAGAACAGAGCAATGAGGCCAGGGAGAAGCCGGTCAGGGTAAGGGCATATACTTTTTTAGTGCCATATCTTGAAATAAGAAAGCCGGCAAGCGGTGACCCGATGCCGATCGCCATCATGTAACCGGTAAGCGCCCACTGCATAACAGACATCTCTGTATGAAAAGCTCCCATTAATGTAGGAATGGCCAGATTGACGGTGCTCGTATTCAGATTCGAGACAAAGACGCTGCAGAAGACGGCAATCATGATAGGCGCCATAGGAACTGCGGCTGCCTGCGTGCGGTTAGATTTCAAAGGATTACATCTCCTAGTTGCGGTTATGAAGCTTAATCATAATAGAGCGGAGCCAGCCTGGCGGTCTGAATAAAAGCAGGATCATGCAGCGGGAACAGCATATGGCCCGGCTCATTGGCAAGCCGCTTCAGGCGCAGCAGGGATTCCATTGCCTGCCTGTCATTGCTGGCGGAGCCGGGGAGCAGCTCCTGGTCGAAATTCTGCAGGAAATCGCCCGCATCGAAAGTAAGTACAAGCTGCTTGCCGCTGGGCAGGGAGATCAGTGCCGATTGATGCCCCGGTGTATGGCCGGGGGTAGACAAAAGCTGAATCCCCGGCTGCAATTCATGATCGCCTTCAATCAGCTGCCAGTTCAGATCCGGCAGGTTATAGTCCTCTATAATATTTCCCAGCTCAGGAGGGTTGTACAGGGCATAGTGGTACTCCGCGCGCTGGGCGGTAATGGTCGCGTGGCGGAACAGCTTGAGGTAACCGGTATGATCGGTATGCATATGCGACATTACGACCTGATGGATATCCTCCGGCCGGATTCCGATTTCCTGAAGCTGCCCTGTAAGAGAATGGGCCGGGTGCACGACAGGCAAAGTAGTCCAGCCCCTGTCGGTATAGTAAGCTTTGGCTAAGTCCGGATCATGTATCCGCTCTGCATCGATGCCAGTATCGAACAAGACCCAGCCGGTCTCCGTTTCGGCAAGGTAAGCACAAATCGGCTCTGCGACTATAATGCGGTTATCACCGCCGCGGACGGAAATGCCCAGCGGGAGAATCTCGAAGCCGCAGAGCAGGACGTATAATTTGTGAACAGAAGTGTAAGCCGCCATAGATTCTCCAATCCGCACAAGGTTCAGATCTGAACCTCCGCGTGTATTTATTCTTTGGAATGCAGCAGATCGACAATCTCTTTCTTGAGGGCGATGAACGGCTCTGAATCCTTAAGGTCCTGATTCTGGCGCATTTCGGCCGGAATCTCGATCTCGCGGACGATGCGGCCTGGACGGCTCTTCATGACATACAATCTTTCCGAGAGGAAGATGGCTTCTTCAATGTCATGGGTAATGAACAGAATAGTGGCCTTCTCATGCTTCTGGATGTTCAGCAGCAGCTCCTGCATATCCCCGCGGGTCTGCGCGTCAAGGGCCGCAAAGGGCTCGTCCATCAGCAGCATTTCCGGGGAATTGGCTAACGCTCTGGCAATTGCCACCCGCTGCTTCATGCCGCCGGACAGCTGCTTGGGATAGGTGTCGCCAAAGTTCACCAGGTTGACCAGCTCCAGATATTTATCGGAGACCTCTCTGCGCTGCTTACGCGGAATGTTCTTCAGGGACAGGCCGAATTCGATATTGTCGCGGACAGAGAGCCAGGGGAAGAGGGTATAGGATTGAAACACAACCCCGCGGTCCGCTCCCGGACCCTCAATCGTCCGGCCGGAGATGGATGCGGTACCTGAAGAGGCATCTTCAAGACCGGCCAGAATGCGCAGCATAGTGGATTTCCCGCAGCCGGAAGGCCCGACAAGGGTGACGAACTCATTTTCGTAAATATGGGCATCCACATGGTCCAAGGCCAGGAACGTGTCTTTTTTCGTTTCATAGCTTTTGGATAAAGCATTGACGACAATCTTGCGTTGTCTGGTTTCTCCGGCCGCGGCGGATGGAGCCGGTCCGGCAGCACTATAGATAGAATTCATGTTATCGTCCTCCTTCAGCCCATGGGAACAGTTTCTTGTTCAGCAATGCGAACAGCCGGTCAATAATCAGACCCAGCAGACCGATAATCAGAATTCCCAGGAAAATGGTTTCGGTCTGCATATACCGCTGCGCCCGCATAATCATGAATCCGAGACCGGAGCTTGCGGCGAACAGCTCTGCAGCTACCAGATAAGACCAGGCCCAGCCCATGATCAGGCGCAGCGAGTTCATCAGATCCGGCAGCAGGGCCGGGAGCAGAACCTTGCGGAGCACCTGGAGTTTACTGGCCCCAAGCGTATAAGAGGCCTGCAGCAGCTCGCCGGATACGGACTTGGCATTATCGGCAACCATGAGCACCATCTGGAAGAAGCAGCCTACAAAGATCACAGCGATTTTGGCAGATTCACCAAGCCCGATCCAGACGATGATGAGCGGGATGAAGGCAGTGGCAGGCATGTAGCGGATAAATTCAGTTACAGGCACTATAATGGCTTCGAAAATTTTGAATGTCCCGGCAAGAATTCCCAGCGGAATTGCCAGCAGACAGGTGAGCAGATAGCCCATCAATACGCGGTAGGCACTGATGCCTACATAACCCCAGAAATCTCCGTCCTGGATGTTTGTAATGAAGGATTGCCCTACTTTTCCCGGTGACGGCAAAAAGGTAGGACTAACCAGATTACCGTAGCTGAGCAGGCTCCAGACCGCAAGGATCCCGGCAAAAGTGGCAACTACAGTAATCATGTATACTTTGCGGCTGATTTCACCGCGGATCTTAAACAGCTGGGTTTTCTTTTTCTTCATCTGATTGCTCTCCCCTCCATTGAACGGCCCCTCCTGATAAATCTTCTGTGCGGATGAAGCATCCGTATTATACGGATGCTCTGCGGGCCTTACCCCAAGCTTCTATTAATGGAACCATTTCAGCGGAATCTGTCTTGGACGCGTGCTGCAGATACGTCATGGCATTCAGGGAAGCCTGATGCGCGGCCTGGCTGGAGCCCAGACAGCCGTCATGCAGGACGCGGATGTAATAATCGTTCTGATGCGCATCTACGGCGGTATAGTGCACGCAGACATCAGTATAGTATCCGCCCATAATCAGCGTCTGTACGTTCAGCCCGCGCAGCAGGATGTCCAGATCGGTTCCGAAGAAGCAGCTGTAGCGGCGTTTCATATTCGTGAACTCTCCGTCAATCGGCTGCAGGCTTTCGAGAATATCAATGTACTCCGAGCCTTCCAGGCAGTGGATATTCTCGGTTCCGTCCAGCTCCCTTCCGTAATCGACCATCTCCTTGCGGTGGATCTCCTGAAAGAAGATCACCGGCATCCCGGCTTCCCGGGCAGCTGTAAGCACAAGCTTCAGTGCATGGATAGAGGCATCTACTTCACCTTCGGCATAACCTCCGGGTGCTTTGTGTATTCCCTTTTGCGGATCAACCAGCAGCAGGGCGGGATTGCCGACAATTTTACGTGATTCTTTTTCCATGATAAGTTCCTCCTTGATAATGATTTGGCAGGTTATGCGTTATTCGTACAGGAAACCATTAATAATGCCGGCGGTGTCAACCGGAGCGGTAATGATTTTCTGGTCTATAAAGAATGCGGAGAAGCCGCCCATCGTACTTTCCCACTCAGCTTTGTTATCAACGAGCATTGTTTTGGAGGCCTCTGAGGTCGTCAGATCCAGTGTGGCAATGGTGCTGTTCACTGCGGCCAGATCCATATCCAGTGCATCTGCTACAAGCTGCTTGCCTTCATCTGTTGTGTTGAACAGTTCAAGTCCTTCGTCAAAAGCAGCGACCATTGCCTTGAGCGCTTCCGGATGCTCATCGATCATACTCTTCCTGACGACCAGCGCATCGACGATCAGATTTGGCGCATCCGCCGTGGAGTAGAGCAGATGACCGTCTTTCGCAGCCGCTTCGGACAGATACGGTTCCCAGGTCACAGCGGCATCTACCTGACCGGCCATGAAGGTGGAACCCGCCAGGTTATTGTTCATATTCACAATGTTCATATCGGATTCCCGCAGATCCACCGTCTGCAGGGCGTGCAGCAGCAGGAAGTGGGCTACAGAGCCGATGGATACGGCAATGTCTTTGCCTTTCAGGTCCTGCAGTGCGGCAATATCTTTCCTGGCGATGATTCCGTCCGCTCCTTTGGATCTGTCAATGACGGCAATGACCTGAACCGGGTCTTTAGCATCTTCATTAGCTTTCATCTGAACGACTGCGTCCAGAGACTGGACCACAGCATCAAGCTTGCCTGACATGAAGGCATCCCTCGTATTGCCTTCCATTTGCACAAATTCTACATTCGCACCTTTAGCGGCGAAAATATTTTTCTCGTTGGCTACAATTGCACCGGCAGATCCAAGCCAAGGGCTGTAGCCAAAGCGGATATTGACATCATCTGCGGCAGGAGCAGCCTGGCTTGCAGCTTCAGCAGTCGGCGCTGCTGTTGCGGCGGCGGCATCAGTATTGGATGTATTAGTATTGCCGGCTCCACAGCCGGCGATGAACAGCAGAGTGGACATAGCGAGTGTTAGAAATCCCTTTTGGTTGTTTTTCATTTGGTAACCCTCCGTTTAATGTATTATTTACTGTCCTATCCGTTAAATTCCAATCGGGGCGCCTCCTTGTAGTATTGTTTTCTGCCTGATGGGTAAAAAGAAAAACCCGGAAGATTATTTGGTAATAATCTCCCGGGTTTTTATCCCTCCGTGTCACGTGATGCATAAATATGCACCGCATGGTTTACTCTCGGACCTGGCCTTCACAGAAGCGGAACCCTAGTAAACTGTTTTGTATTTAATTATGTTACGTATACTAACATACATTTTTTTATTCTGACAAGTAATTCTTTGAAAAAAGTGAAAAAAAGCAGTGTAATGTGATGAAAAATGTTGAAAAATGTCATAATGGATTATTTGTTTGACATATCAAAGAAACTGATGTTATATTAACTGACGTAATAGATAGCGTAATCCTAATTGAATATTTATAGTTTACTAGGGTTCCGCCGGCAGCACTTGCCGGGACTGGTCCGAGAGTAGACAGCTTGCCGCAGCGGCAGGCGGACACGGAAGGATAAAAACCTGGGAGATATCATCAAGACGCGAAGTCTTGTGATGTCTCCCTTTTATTTTTCCCAAAAAAACAGACATAGAGGAGATGAGCGGGATGAGTTCACAGCAATACTGGAGTGAAACGATGACTCCGGGAGGCAAATGGTCAGGCCGGATCGGAAGGGGCAGGCTGATCCGCTTTACGGCCCTGGAGAAGGGGGCGGGTGTTTCGCTGCTTCTATATAACGTGCAGGATTTGACGGAGCGTTACAACATGCCGGACACCTTGAAGGCGCAGCACACGGCGCATTTGACCCGGGGGCATATCCTGATGAGCGACAACGGCCGCGCCATGGTGAGCATTGTCCGGGACAGTCTGGGCTGGCATGATCCGATCGGCGGCTACAGTCTGCGTTCCGGCACAGAAGAGAAGTATGGCCTCAGCCGTTATCAGGAGGTGCGGAATAACCGGTACCGTAATGCCCAGGACAATTTCTCTATTGAGCTGGTCCGCAGCGGACTGGCAGCCAGAGATCTGTCCCCTTCGCTGAACCTGTTCTCCAAAATCCGCTGTGATGAAGAGGGCGGGATGCATTTTGCCGAAGGGCATTGCCCGGCTAATGCCAGCATTACGCTGCGTACAGAAATGGACATCCTGCTTCTGGCATCCAACACGCCGAGTCCGCTGGACCCGAGCCTTCCTTATCCTGCGGTTCCGGTCCAAATCGAAATTCTAAACGCTGAACCGCTGGAAGCAGATGATGAATGTGTAAACAGCCATCCGGAGAATCTCCGTGCTTTTGAAAATACATGGAAATATTATGCGCTTCAGAACTGAGCCTGGAAATAGAAAAACAGGGAGGATACAAACATGAGTTCATTTCGCCGGGTGGAGAGCCGCCGGAAGGCAGATGAGGCGATCTACGACAACATCATACCAGCAGGTGAAGGCTGGATGCAGGAGCTGCTTCCGGGCCAGGTGCTGCGGATTGTAGATTTGGATGGAAACCAGGCAGCGGATACTCTGCTGTATGACGCAGAGCACCCTGAGGATCATTACAGCGCAGTGCAGTCCATTACTGCCCAGAAGAACATTTATCTGACCACAGGTTCAGTGCTGAGGACTGAATCCGGCCAGCCGCTCGCGGTAATTGTTGCCGATACCTGCGGCCGCCATGACACGCTCGGCGGAGCCTGCTCGTCACAGAGCAATACCGTGCGGTATGCCCATGAAAAGGGACATATGCATAATTGCCGCGACACCTTCATGCTGGAGCTGTCACGGCATCCGGAAGGGAGCAAGTACGGAAAACGCGATTTGGCGCCCAATATCAATTTCTTCATGAATGTGCCTGTCACTCCGTCGGGGGGGCTGACCTTTGAAGAAGGCGTATCCTCGCCCGGGGCCTATGTGGAACTGCAGGCGGAGCGCCGGACCATGGTGCTGATCAGCAACTGCCCGCAGCTGAACAATCCTTGTAATGCCTATAATCCGACACCGGTGCAAGTGCTGATCTGGGATAAATGAGAATGTGACATCAGGGGAGGAGGACAGCTATGTTTACTAAAGTTCTAATAGCCAACAGAGGGGCAATTGCCGTCCGGATTGAACGTACACTGCGGGCAATGGGGGTGGCGTCTGTGGCTGTCTATACCAAGGCGGATCAGGCCAGCCTTCATGTCGGCGGCGCAGACGAAGCCGTGCTTATCGGAGAGGGAGCCCCGCAGTCCAGTTATCTCCATGCAGAACGGATACTTCAGGTTGCCAGGGAGGCAGGGGCCCAGGCGATTCATCCCGGCTACGGATTCTTAAGCGAGAATGCCGGATTCGCCCGGGCGTGCAGGGAGCAGGGAATTGTCTTCATCGGTCCTTCGCCGGAGCAGATGGAAATGTTCGGGCTGAAGCACTCTGCCCGGGAGCTCGCAGAAGCGGCAGGGGTTCCGCTGCTTCCAGGAACCCCTCTGGTAAGCTCGCTTGCAGATGCACTGGGGGCGGCAGGGGAAATCGGATATCCCGTAATGCTTAAAAGCACAGCCGGCGGCGGCGGGATCGGGATGCGGATCTGCTATGAAGCTTCCGAGCTTCAGGAGGCTTACGCTTCGGTTACCCATCTGGCAGCGTCCAACTTCAATAACGGCGGTGTCTTTGTGGAGAAGTACATCGCCAAAGCCCGCCATATCGAGGTGCAGATCTTCGGGAACCGCTTCGGGGAGGTTGCCGTGCTTGGTGAACGGGATTGCTCTATCCAGCGGCGCAACCAGAAGGTGGTTGAAGAGACACCTGCTCCGCTCCTGCCGCCGCAGGTGCGGGCCGAGCTGCTGGATGCCGCCCGTAAGCTGGCGGAAGCTGCTGGCTACCGCAGTGCCGGAACCGTTGAATTCCTGTATGATCCTGCAGCGGAAGCTTTCTATTTCCTTGAAGTGAACACGCGGCTGCAGGTGGAGCATGGTGTCACTGAGGAAGTGCTGGGTATTGATCTTGTGGAATGGATGGTCCGGGAAGCGGCGGATGAGCTTCACGGGCTGCAGGCGCTTGTGCCGGAAGCGCAAGGGCACAGTATCCAGGCCCGTATCTATGCAGAGGATTGCCTGCGTGATTTCCGTCCCAGTGCCGGAAGGCTGGATCAGGTCGTCTTCTCACCGGATTCCCGCAACGAGACCTGGGTCACGGACGGGGTGGAGGTTACCACACTCTATGATCCGATGCTGGCCAAAATCATCGTACACGGCCGGAACCGGGAAGAGGCCGTTCAGCGGCTGGCGCAGGCGCTGAATGCAAGCCGTTTCTACGGGGTAACAACGAATCTGGCTTATATCAGCGGACTGCTTCGGGAGCAGGAATTCCTTGCGGGCCGGGTGTACACCCGGCTGCTGGACGGCTTTGCACCTGCTGAGCATGCGCTGGAGGTGCTGGACGGCGGTGTGCAGTCCACAGTCCAGGATTATCCCGGCCGGACAGGCTACTGGGATGTTGGGGTTCCTCCCTGCGGCCCGATGGACCCGTTCTCCTTCCGCATCGGCAACAAGCTGCTGGGCAATCGGGAGGACGCCCCGGGGCTTGAGCTGACGCTGCGCGGCGGCAGCTACCGCTTCCGGGGGGAGATGTGGTTCTGCCTTACCGGAGCGGATATGAAGCCTGTGCTGGACGGCGCTCCGGTGCCGATGTTCCGGCCCGTCCTGGCCCGGCAGGGACAGACGCTGACCTTCGGTGAAGCGGACGGGGGCATCCGTTCTTACCTGCTGCTGGGCGGCGGTCTGGATATGCCCCGTGTACTGGACAGTGCGGCTACATTTACACTGGGCGGCTTCGGCGGGCATGGCGGGAGGGCGCTGCGGACAGGCGATGTGCTTGGGGTCTGTCCTGCAGCGGCGCCGCCCGCTGAGGCGGAGCTGCAGCCGCAGAACCGTCCGGTGCTTACCCGGCACTGGACCATAGGTGCCGTACCCGGCCCCCTCAGTACCGAAGAATTCCTGAAGCCCGCATATATGGAGCAGCTGACAGGCACGGAATGGGAAGTGCATTTCAACAGCTCCCGTACCGGAGTACGCCTGATTGGCCCGGCACCGCTGTGGGCCCGCGAGGATGGCGGAGATGCCGGCCTGCATCCCTCGAATGTCCACGATAATGCCTATGCGGTGGGCGCGCTTGATCTTACGGGGGATATGCCCATTCTGCTTGGCCCGGACGGGCCTTCGCTGGGCGGATTCGTATGCCCGGTAACGACGGCTTCAGCGGAATTCTGGAAGCTCGGGCAGCTGCGGCCGGGTGACAAGGTCACGTTCCGGCTGCTTACGCTGGAAGAAGCGGAAGCGTTAAGGGAAGAGCAGGAGCGGTTCCTGCAAGGGCTCGGCGGACAGCAGGAAGAGCTGTTGTTACCGGAGATGCCGCTTCATGTCACAGCTGTCGGACAAAATTATCCGGTTTTGCACCATGCAGAGGAGAACCGCCAGTTTGCAGTCACAATCCGTGCCAGCGGGGATTCCAACCTGCTGGTGGAATACGGGGAGATGGAGCTTGATCTGGCCCTCCGCTTCCAGGTGCATGCGCTGATGCAGGCCATTCAGGAGCATGGCGGAGTTCCGTTTATGGATCTGACTCCGGGAATCCGATCCCTGCAGGTTCACCTGGATGCCTCGCGCATGACAGTCAGAGAAGCGGCAGGCATCATAGCGGAAATTGACCGTACCCTGCCGCCGCTGGAATCGATCCGGGTCCCGTCCCGGATTGTACATTTGCCGCTGTCCTGGGATGATCCGGCTACCCGCATAGCCATTGACCGGTATCAGAAGACCGTGCGGCCGGATGCCCCCTGGTGTCCCAGTAATATTGATTTTATCCGCCGGATCAACGGCCTGGACAGTATCGAAGAGGTCAAAAGAATTATTTTCGAAGCCAATTATCTGGTACTGGGATTAGGTGACGTCTATCTCGGTGCCCCCGTAGCCACACCTACCGACCCGCGCCACCGTCTGGTTACGACCAAATACAACCCTGCCCGCACCTGGACCCCGGAGAATGCAGTCGGCATTGGCGGAGCCTATATGTGTGTGTACGGCATGGAGGGACCGGGCGGCTATCAGTTTGTCGGCCGTACCGTGCAAATGTGGAACCGGCTGCGCTCTACGAAGAGTTTCCGGCCCGGCAAGCCCTGGCTCCTGCGCTTCTTCGACCAGATCCGCTTCTACCCGGTCAGCGCAGAGGAGCTGTTAACGCTCCGTGAGGATTTTCTCCTGGGACGTTTCGAAGCCAGGATTGAGGATACAACCTTTGATCTGGGCGAATATCTGGAATTCTTAGACTCGATTGAAGAAAGCGCGGCTGAATTCCGCACCAGGCAGCAGAATGCTTTCAGGGAGGAACGTGAGAACTGGAAGAGGCTTGGACTGGCGGAATATATGTCGGAGCAGGAGCATGCGTTGCCGGAAGCTGAACAGGAGATTCCTCCGGGCTCTGTGGCTGTAAGAAGCGACATGCCGGGCAGTGTATGGAAAATCATGGTGCATCCCGGCCAGCGGATTGAAGAAGGGGATACTCTGGTCATTCAGGAGAGTATGAAGATGGAATTCAATCAGAAGGCGACCGCCACAGGTACGGTTGCCTCCGTATATGTGCAGCAGGGAGAAACGGTACAGGCAGGACAGCTGCTGGTAAGTATCGTCATTTAAGAGAGGAGAGGTTCAAGCTATGGCTAAGCATGAAATACCGTATCAATTAACGGTAGCCGGATTACGGACGGAGTACTTAAGCGGAGAGACCACACCGCATGAAATTATCCGGGAGATTATCATCCGCGCGGACAGGGACAAGGAGATGAACATCTGGATTACAGCCCCGGACCTGGAGTTTATTCAGCCATATCTTGACCGCCTGGCTGCGCTTAATCCGCTGGATTATCCGCTGTGGGGCATCCCGTTTGCTATTAAGGATAACATTGATCTGGCAGGGATTCCGACTACAGCCGGCTGTGCTGAGTATGCCTATACACCAGCGGAGCATGCGGGGGTAGTCGAACGGCTGGTCGCAGCGGGAGCGGTCCCGGTCGGCAAAAGTAATCTGGACCAGTTCGCCACAGGGCTGGTGGGCACCCGCAGCCCTTACGGCGAAGCGCATAATGCGCTTCGTCCCGGCCTGATCAGCGGCGGGTCCAGCTCAGGCTCCTCGGTGGCGGTTGCCCGGGGGCAGGCGGCCTTCGCGCTTGGCACCGACACTGCCGGTTCAGGCCGTATCCCGGCGGCGCTGCACGGACTGGTCGGCTGGAAGCCGAGTCTGGGCTCATGGCCAACCCTCGGTGTTGTGCCGGCCTGCGCCAGTCTCGACTGCGTGACCGTGATGGCTCATACACTTGAGGATGTCCTTCAGGTCGACAAGCAGGCTGCAGGCTATCACAGCGGGGATCCCTGGTCGCGCCGCTTGCCGCTGCCGGAAGAGAAACAGCCGCAGTATATAGCTGTTCCTGCGGAGGCTCCGGTCTTCTACGGCCCGTTCGCGGACAGCTATAGAGCGGCCTGGGCATCCTCATTAGAGGCTCTTGCCGGAATGGGGATTCCTCTGGTGCCGGTGGATACACAGCTATTCTCGGAAGCTGCTGCAATTCTCTACGGCGGGCCTTGGGTAGCCGAGCGCTGGGCAGACCTCGGGAGCTTCATTGAAGAACATCCGGGAATAGCCTTCCCGGTGACAGAGACGGTCCTTCGCTCCGGTGCGGCGGCGGAGTATGATGCTGCCTCTGTATTCCAGGCGATGCACAAGCTGCAGCGGTTTAAGCTTGAAGCCCGGAAGCTGCTGAAGGACGCCGTGCTTGTGCTGCCGACAGCGGGCGGAACCTGGACCCGGGATCAGGTCAGGGAAGATCCGGTAGCGACGAACAGCCAGATGGGGCTGTACACGAATCACTGCAATCTGCTGGACCTGTGCGCCGTGGCGCTCCCTGCGGGTGAAGCCGCAGAACTGCTGCCATTCGGCATCAGTGTGTTCACACCGGCGGAGAAAGAAGGACAGCTGCGGGCGTTTGCCAAGCTGTATTCGGGAAATGAAGGAGGAAGAGGCTGATGGAGCAGCAGCAGAAAACAATAACAGTTGCCGTCTGCGGACTTCATATGCGGGGGCTGCCGCTGGAGCAGCAGATGAACGACTGCGGCGCCCGCTTTATCCGGGAAGCGGAATCTGCAGCCAAATATAAGCTCTATAAGCTTCCTGCAGTTCCGGCTAAACCGGGCATGATCAGGCAATCCGAGGGCGGTGCCGCTATCAGGCTGGAGCTGTGGGAGATGCCGGAGGCTTCGTTTGGCGGGTTTACCGCCTTGATTCCGGCACCGCTCGGGATCGGCAAGGTGGAGCTTTCGGGCGGCGAGGAGGTCAGCGGCTTTATCTGCGAAGGATATGCCGCCGGCGGTGCCGAAGATATTACAGCCTATGGAGGCTGGCGCAGCTTCCTGGCCAGATAAAGATTATAGATATACAGGGAAGCTGCTTCCATATGTATAGAAGGAATTCTGAGAGTAAGCCCTTAGCTGATCACATGATCGCGCTAGGGGCTTTTTGAAATTTGAAATACTGCACAGAAGGGTATTGTGAGCGCTATTAGCGGGAGAAGCTCTGACTTATTCTGTATTTTTACACCGATTTAACATGCCTGATATGTTTATATGATATAACTGAAACAATCGGTTACAAGAGGAGAAGAATAGATGAAGCTGAGCAAAGAAGAGAGATCATGGATTTTGTATGACTGCGGCAATTCAGCCTATTCAATGGCAGTAACCACGGCATTGCTGCCCATTGTGTTCGGCATGTTCACGAATGTGGACAACAGTATGGATTTGGGATACTTCAATTCAATTGCCAGCATTCTGGTTGCCGTCCTGAGTCCGATCCTGGGGACCATTGCGGATTATAAGGACCGGAAGAAACGCTTTTTTATTTTTTTCGCGGCGGTCGGCGTGCTGGCTACACTGTCTCTGGCCTTTGTTTCACCGGACAGCGGGCAATGGCAGCTGCTGATAGCCTTTTATATTTTATCCGCGATCGGCTTTGCCGGGTCCAACATCTTCTATGATTCCTTCCTGGTGGATATAACGGATGATGACCGGATGGACAAAGTGTCCACCAGAGGTTTTGCGTTCGGCTATATCTTCAGCGTCATTCCGTTCGGAATCAGCCTGCTGCTCATTTTCGTTATGGGAATGGATAAGGCTATCGGCTATCAGATCGGGTTCATCATCACGGCCCTGTGGTGGGGACTGCTGACCGTACCGATGATCAAGGATGTGAAGCAGAGATTCTATATTGAGCCAGAACCGAGACCCATCGCAAACAGCTTCAAACGGCTTGCCGTTACCTTCTCTAATATCCGCCAGCACAAGGTGGTGTTCCTGTTCCTGCTTGCCTACTTCTTCTATATTGACGGAGTAGATACGATTATCAAGATGGTCGTGCCTTACGCTACAGCAGTGCTGGGAGCAGACTCACTCGATACCTTTACACTGCTGGGGATTCTGCTCATTATCCAGATCATTGCTTTCCCATGCGCAATCCTCTACGGTAATCTGGCCAAGACCTACTCCGCCCGGACAATGATTATTACCGGAATCTTCACCTATATCATCTCTTGTATTGCCGCTTACTTTATTACCTCTGTGTGGCATATATTTATACTGGGAGCGCTGATCGGTTCGGCCCAAGGCGGTATCCAGGCACTTAGCCGGTCGTATTTCGCCAAAATCATTCCGAAGGAGAATTCGAATGAATTCTTCGGATTCTATAATATTTTCGGTAAATTTGCGGCGATTCTCGGTCCTGCATTAATGTCGCTGACCACGACAATGACCGGCAATGCCAGCTATAGTATCCTGGCGATCATCCCGCTGTTTCTGATTGGCTTCTTCGTCTTCATCACTCTGCCTAAGGGGAACTGATATGGAATTGACTACGCCGCAAGTGCCGCATGCATCACGAGCCAGAGCAAAAGCCAAACATCTGATTGTTATCTCCTACGACGCCTTCTCAGAGGATAACTGGGAGATGGCCAGACGACAGCCTAATCTGGCTAAACTGATTAAGCAGGGAGCCAGCAGCAACCGCTTAAAGAGTGTGTATCCAACACTTACCTACGTGGTACATACAACGATTGCCACCGGCGTGTACCCGGACAAGCACGGCATACATCATAACAATCCGCTGCAGCCCTTCGTCAAAGAGGAGGATCAGGCCTGGTTCTGGTTCCAGGATGCCATTAAGGTCCCGACCATTTACGATGCCGTGCTGCAGCAGGGAATGACTACCGCCGGGATTCTCTGGCCGGTCTCCGGCAAATCCTCGCTGAAATATAATATTCCCGAGGTCCGGGCGCTAAAGGGCGAGAATCAGGCGCTGAAGGTGCTGCGCAGCGGCAGTCCGCTGTACTGCATTGGAATGGAGCTGAGATACGGGCGGATCCGGCAGGGCATCAGCCAGCCGCATCTGGATGATTTCACAACCGAGTGTGCAACCGATACGATTAAGCGCAAGAAGCCTAATCTGCTCATGATGCATCTGATTGATCTGGATGATGCGAAGCATATGTACGGAACAGACAGCGAGGAAGTGAAGCAGGTGATCCGCCGCATGGACCTCAGGCTGGGACGGATTATGCAGGCGGTGGAGGATGCCGGAATCTCAGAGGATACGGTAATTATGGTGCAGGGTGACCACGGGCAATTCAATGTCCGGTATAAGCTGCATCTGAATAATCTTTTGCAGGCTAAAGGGCTGATCTATGAAGAGAACGGGGTACTGAACTGGCGGGCATTCTTCCAGTGCGGCGGCGGGTCTGCTTACCTGCATATCCGGCCGGGCGATGAGGAAGCGGAGCAGCTCGCCCTGGCGGCGGTTGCGGAGTATATGCAGGGCTACGCCCCAGGCATTGAAAGTGTATATACCCGGGATAAGTTGGACCGGATGCATGCCAGTACCTGCACGAACGTTATGCTTGAAGCGCGGCGCGGATATTGCTTTGACGAGAGCCTGAAGGACCCGCTGGTTGTTGACCTGGAAGCCCACGGCATCCGTTATGCCACCCACGGCTATTCCCCCGAGAAGAGCGGCTACCGCTGCAATATTGTCGTTTCCGGTGCAGGGATTAAGGAGGGTTATACCTTCGGCGAGCTGGAGATGGTTGATATTGCCCCGACGATGGGCAGGATTCTGGGTGTGGAGTTCAGCCAGGGGGACGGCAGAGCGCTGGAGGAGATTTTTACAGAGGGAGTGCACCGGGTCAGCTATGCTGCTGAAGGGATGAATACAGCTCATCAATAGTGATGTTTATTTGAAAATATAAGAATTTAAATGTTTTACACGGGTAACTTATCCTTCTATTTCCCGCTAAAACGCCTTGTCCTTAAGGACGGCGTAGCCGTTTCCACTTGAGTTTATTTATCTTTAATAAAGTTCGTTTTTCTACTATAATGTTCACTATAGTTCATTTGAGTTTTCTATAAACCTACAATGTCTGGAGTGCTGACCATTGATTAGAAAAGCGAGCCTTATGCAGGTTTACCCGGAATGTTACGAGGAATACAAACGCCGTCATGATGAGCTGTGGTCGGAAATGGCTGAAGAGCTGAAGAACCATGGCGCCCACAACTATTCTATTTTTCTGGATGAAGAAACAGGCAATCTGTTTGCTTATGTGGAGATTGAAGACGAGGCGAGATGGGAGCACATGTCGGAGACAGAGATTTGCCGGAAATGGTGGGTGTATATGGAGCCGCTGATGGAGACCCATCCGGATCACAGCCCGGTATCGAAGAGCCTGAAAGACGTATTCTACTTAAAATAACAGTCGGCAAGATTAGCGATTTTATAAAAAAATCATCCGAGCTTCACCAGGTTGTCCGCTTTTTGCGGCAGTTTGGTGGAGCTTTTTTATTTTTGCAACGGATTAATTTCAATTTGAAATATTATTGACATTTTTCCTAAGGACAAATATATTGTATATAAGAATAAATGTTTCCTTAAGGAAACAAATACAGCGGAATCCTATTAAGGAAACGGGGAGTTGCATTATGATCGAGATCCGGGCACTGAATGTTGATTATTTCGGAAATCAAGCACTGGAGGATGTCACGCTGGATATCCCGTTCGGGCATGCTGTAGGAATCATCGGACCGAATGGAGCGGGCAAGTCCACCTTCATCAAGGCATTACTGGAAGTCATCAAGAAGCGGAGCGGCACAGTGAAGATCGACGGGAAAGACATCTCGCAGTATAAACGGAAGATCGCCTATGTCCCGCAAAAGAATGATATTGACCTTACATTCCCCATTACTGTGAAGGATACGGTGCTGACCGGAACTTATCCGAGCCTGAGACTGTTTCAGCGCCCCGGCAAGCGAGAGCGGGAGCTGGCTCAGCGGTGCATGACCATGGTGGATATTCTGGACCTGGCGGATAAGCAGATTAGTAATCTGTCCGGAGGACAGCTGCAGCGGGTCTTTATCGCCAGGGCGCTCGCCCAGCAGGCGGATATTCTTTTCCTCGATGAGCCTTTTGTCGGGATTGATATGGTCAGCGAGCGGATTATTGTGGATCTGTTCAAGCAGCTGCGGGAGGAAGGCAAGACGATTCTGGTGGTACACCATGATCTGCATGAGGTGGAGGCGTATTTCGACCAGATTATTATGCTGAATAAGAGGCTGATTGCCTTCGGTGATGTGCAGGATACGTTTACTACGGAGAATATCCGGCTGGCATACGGCACGTCGCTGGGGAATGTGATCATCAGAGGGGCAGGGGGAGAGGCGCATGCTTGATTATTTATCGAATCTGCTGGATATTCCGGTATACGCGCTTAACGCCGGTTTATCTGCGGTAATTCTCGGAATCGTATCGGGGGCACTGGGAAGCTTTATCGTTCTCCGCAAAATGTCGCTTATGGGCGATGCCTTGTCTCATGCGGTTCTGCCCGGTGTAGCTTTATCCTATATTCTGGGGATCAATATTCTGCTCGGAGCCTCCTTGTTCGGTCTGCTGGCAGCTATCCTCATCCAGTTCATTACCAGCCGCAGCAATATCAAGAGCGACACCTCAATCGGCATCATACTTAGTTCGTTTTTTGCGCTCGGGATTGTCCTGATTACCTTTGCCCGGAGCGGGCTCGATCTCACACATATCCTGTTCGGCAATATCCTGGCTGTCCCGCAGTCAGAGCTGCTGCAATCCTTCATCATCATGCTTGTAGTAATCGGACTTATTATCCTGCTGTATAAGGAATTGCTGATCAGCTCGTTCGATCCGGTGGTAGCCAAGGCTTACGGGTTAAAGACCGGATTCTATCACTATCTGCTGATGATGCTGCTCTCGGTGGTTACAGTCTCTTCCCTTTCGCAGGTGGGTATTGTGCTTGTAATCGCCATGCTGGTCATCCCGGCAGCGACCTCTTACCTGTGGACTCATACATTGCTGCACATGATTATACTGGCCTCTGCGGTAGGCGCCGTATCCGGCATTCTCGGCGTCTATGTGAGCTTCAGCTTCAATCTGCCGACAAGTGCCACGATTGTATTGGTCGGCGTCAGCATGTTCGGCATTTCATTTATTCTCTCACCCAAAAACAATTTCCTGAGGAAAGGACTGAAGCAAGGATGAAATTATTCAAGATCCTGTCATTAAGCGCATTTGTGCTGCTGCTTGCCGCATGCTCAGACACTAGTAATAGAGGAGCGGACAGCGATAAGCTGCAGATTGTCGCCACGTATTCGATTATCGCCGATATGACCGAGAATATTACCGGAGACAAAGCGGAGGTATACAGCATGGTGCCCATCGGGACAGATCCGCATATGTATGATCCGCTGCCGGCAGATACAGGCAAGGTCTCTAGGGCTGATCTGATCTTCTATAACGGCCTGAATCTGGAAACAGGGAAGGGCTGGTTCCAGGATCTGCTTGAGGTGACGAAGAAGACAGATGCCGCCTTTGCCGTCTCTGATGAGGTAACCCCGATGTATTTAACCGAGAAGGGCAAGGAGACGCAGGTGGATCCGCATGCCTGGCTGGATATCCGGAATGCGGTCAAGTATGTGGATATCATCACGGCGCGGGTGATTGAGCAGGACCCGGAGAACAAGGACTATTACTTGAACAACCAGACAGAGTACGTGAAGCAGCTTACTGAGCTGGACCAGTACGCCAAGCAGGCGGTGGAGCAAATCCCGCAGGACAAACGGATTCTCGTTACAAGTGAGGGGGCCTTCAAGTATTTCTCCAAAGCATACGGCTTCGAGTCGGCATTCATCTGGGAGATCAACACGGACAGCCAGGGAACCCCTGAACAAATGAACCGGATCATCGGCATCATCGAAGAGAATCAGATCCCGGCTCTATTCCTCGAGAGCAGCGTAAATCCCAAGACAATGGAGACAGTCTCAGCAGAGACGGGAGTTCCTATACATTCAAAGATTTTTACAGATTCCCTAGCTAAAAAAGGTGAGGACGGTGACACCTACATCAAGATGGTGAAGTGGAACATCGATAAGGTGATTGAGGGCTTGTCCAAGAATTAAAATGCCGAAATCCAAAGAAGCCAGAAAGTAGCCGGTCACGCAACGCTTGTTCAGGTGACTGGCTAAGCGTTACGGACAGGAGAGACGTTAAGCCTGCGGAAAGGCAGCATAGTGCCGGACCTTAAGGACACCATCGCCGTTATTTCACCGGAAAAGTGGAGCTAGCCCATGAAAAGTGGCGGATAAGGGCTGTGATGTCCGTAAAACCGCTCAAAAGGCCTATTTCGAGCGAATAAGGGCTGTGATGTCCATAAGGAAGCCCAATAATACGCAAAGGGGGTGTCTCAAAAGCCATGAAATGGCTGCTTGAGACACCCCTCGTTTTTGAGTTAGAGATACGTTAGCCCGTGGTGAGGACGCTCCGCGAACGGACCGTTGTTCCAATCGCTGTGCTCTTCAGATTTTTTTCATTCCCCTTAGCGGTGAAAATCCGGAGACCAAGGCGACCGCTGCCGCTTTTCCACAATCAGTCCGTCCGCTCCGCTGTTTAAGCGGGAAATGGAGTTACCACATAACCCTTTCAATGGATAGGTTTCTTTTGTGTATTCAATATCCCATGGACCAACTTTACTTGCGAGGAAGGAAACCTCTTAGCCGTTCGCCGAATGACGGAGCCGGAAAACGTATTTGGACAACTGAAGAACAACCGGGGCTTCCGGCGTTTTCTGCTTCGCGGTATCAAAAAGGTGACGCTCGAGATCGGTCGGTCGGTCAAAAACGTAGAGCAGCGATTCTCCAATAACGGGAGAATCGCTGCTTTTTGAGTTTTAACTTTTGAAGATAGAGGCCTGTCTTCGCTAGTTTACTTTGGGACACCCTCTTACCATTACCGGTTACTCAGCCGTGTCTGCCTGGCCGAACACAATTTCGACCTTGCGGATACGCTGCTTATGCATTTCACGGACGGTGAAGGTGATTTCATCCCTCACGAAGCTTTGGCCCGTAACCGGATCGGTCATCCGGCTGTACAGCCATCCGCCGATTGTCTTCACCTCTTCAGCTGCGAAGGGGATACCGGTGAACTGCTGAACCTCGGACAAGGGCGTATCGCCGTTAAAGATATAGTGGACATCACTGATTTTCTCTGCGTGCTTCACTTCGTCACCATCGAATTCGTCACGGATCTCCCCGACAATCTCTTCAAGAATATCTTCAATCGTTACAAGTCCGGAAGTCCCGCCATACTCATCCAGCAGCAGGGCAATATGCACATGCTCCCGCTGCATGCGTGTCAGGAGGCTCTTGACCGGTGTAACTTCAGATACGGTGAGAAACGGCTGAATCAGGCTGCTGAAATTCATTTCTGGATTATTATCGTATTCCAGAAAGAGCTGTTTGGTATTGATCATGCCGATGATATTATCCTTGTTGCCGTCTGCAACAGGGAAGCGGGTGTATTGCTCCCTGCGGATGACCGCCAGGTTGTCCTGCAGCGATTGGTTGGCATACAGGCAGACCATATCGGTACGGGGAACCATGATTTCCTTAGCCAGCATCTCATCAAAAGCAAAAATCCGGTTAACATAGCCGTATTCCGCCTTGTTGATCTTGCCGCTCTCGTAACTCTCAGATAGAATCAGGCGGATTTCATCCTCAGAGGGGGCGTCGCCGTGTTCGCTGGCCGGCTTCATTCCGAACAAGCGGATAATCATGTTGGCTGAGCCGTTCATGATCCAAATTAAAGGGTAGAGAATTCTGTAGAACCAAATGATCAATGGCGATGTAATTTGACTGACTTTTTCCGGAATGTTGATTGCTGCTGTCTTCGGAGCCAGTTCCCCGACTACGACGTGAAGGAATGTAGCAATTATGAAGGCTATTGCAAATGCTATCGGTTCACTGACACTATGACTGATATCCGCCAGATCAAACAGCGGAATCAGCAGCTGCTCGAAGGCAGGCTCGGCCAGTGCTCCGATCCCGAGAGCCGTAATCGTAATTCCGAGCTGACACGCCGATAAATACCCGTCGAGATTGGCAGTTACACGTTGCACCGCGAGTGCATTCTTCTTGCCCTCAAGGACCATCTGGCTGACCTGGCTGCCTCTCAGCTTCACTACAGCAAATTCGGTTGCTACGAAAAAAGCAGTTAAAATAATCAAAATAGCCACGAGCGTCAAACTAAGTCCTATACCCATTTAATTTTTACCATCCCTTTCGGTGTCTAAAATGTTTAAGAACTAAATTTCGAGTTCTTAAGAACTTATTATACGACCTTGTCATTGATTACGCAAATTTGAGGTCTACCCTAAGTGAATCAATAAGCACTGCCGTTCACATCATCCCCCGCTTTGCCTTCATGCACTTCAGATTGTAGGTGCGCCCGTAAGCTTTACCATACCGGATGATCCGGTCCAGCATACGGGTGTCCTTCAGCTTGGTGAACGGGCAGGGATCGGGGGCGGTGTTGACTTCAAGTATCCAGAGGGCAAGGCGCCGGTCTACCGCCAGATCCACCCCGATCTCCTGCAGAGCCGGATAGACTGAGCTTAGCTGAATAGCGGTTTTTACACCAAGCTCGTTCATTTGTGCGATTAGTGCACTGCGCTTCTCTATGCCGGCGTATGCACTCAGCAGTTCCTCCACCGGATAGATGCTCCCTCCCTGACTCCCGTTTGTAACCACCTTCTGCGGATGCGCGACGCGTCCTGCCGCTCCTGTAGCTTCCCACTTTCCCTCAGAATTACGCTGTACCATTACGCGGATATCAAACGGCCGTCCGCTGTAAGACAGAAGACGGATTCCTTTCTGTACCAGATACGGCTTCCCTCCGGATTCCTCTAATATGGCCTTATAAGCCTGATCGTAGTCTCTAAACGTATTTACCTTCAGACCTGCCTGATAGCGGTAGGACAGCTTGCCCTTCCGGACAGGATTACGTTCTTGCGGATTGCTCCTGTTATTAAGCTGCCGTTGTTCAACCCGGATTACCCCCTCGCCCAGTGAACCGCAGCAGGGCTTGATGTAGACCATCTTATATTTTTTCAGCATCAGATGAAGTGCATGCTTGCTCATTCTCTGCGTTGCCGGAATATGCCTCTGTAACTCCCGGCTTCCGGCCAGTACCCTTGTCTTGGTCAGCTTATTGGATATGCGGCTTGCTTGCTTCTTCATATGGAGCCTCCGTCTATATGGTTTGTATAGGCCATAGTACGGTGACGGATCACATTTTGACTGGGCAGCGTCATAGGCAGAACATATCCGGAGACCTCTACATATGGATATGGAAGGTGTTGATTATATAAGGGCTGCAGCCGGCAGCCGGAGCGGGAGGCGGCGGGGATGCTGCTGGATAATTGGCGGGATAAAGTGCATGAAGTCATTACGAATTTCCCCTGGTACAAGGAGCTTATCGGCGGGGAGGCCATGAGTTACAGTCTGCAGAGTCTTCCGCTGCTGACTTCAGATATACTGGAGGCCCATTACTATTCAAGTACCCCTGATCCTGCACTTGCAGTCTACCGGACATCAGGGACAAGTACGGGGCGCCGCAAGGCTATTGTTTACTCTGAGGAAGATGACAGGCACTACATCGCCATCAAAACAAAGCTGTTCGGCGAGCTGCTTGCCGGAAGCGGATGTACAAGAGCGCTTGCGGATATGGGGACCGGACATGCAGCGAATACAGCACTCGCGATATTCGAACAGCTCGGGCTGGTACCGGACTCCATTCCATTTGAGCTGCCGGTGGAGCAGCATATCGAGCGGATCCAGTCGTTCAAGCCCGGTCTGCTCTATACCATGCCGTCCATTCTTGACCATATTGTACATGCGGCGGAGGACCCGCGGTCGTTCGGAATCCGCAAAATTATTCTGGTCGGAGAAATCGCCACACTGGAGTGGCAGAAGAATATGGCCCGCCTGTTTGGACTTGCGCCGCAGGACATTACCGACACGTACGGCTCCATTGAAATGGGAACCATCGCGTATTACAGCCATGAGCACGGGCGGTATATTTTTGTGGACGGCATTACAGCGGAGGCGGTCGGAACAGCTGATTTGTCAGAGGGGCTGCAGCCGCTGGGCACGGATGAGCGCATCCTTGTGCTTACTTCAACTGTACGCCGGCTGCTGCCTGCGCTCCGGTTTGTGACCTATGATGTGATAAGGGATTTCCGGAGCATAATGGTAAACGGCGTGGAGAAGCAGAGCTTCGGTTCCATCGTGAAGCGGGTAGGCCGGGAACTGAAGCATGGAGAGAAGATCAGTATTTATGATATTGAACAGGTCGTCTACCGCCAGCTCGAGGATGCAATCATCCGGGTCCGGGTCAGGGATAATGCACTTGCAGTGTATATCAAAAGCAAATCGGCAGATCCTTCCGTTGTCCCGGCGATCCGGGAAGCCATCAGAGACTGCATTCCCGAAATCGGCCTGATGATCCGCAACCATCTGCTGGATGATATCGCCGTCGTTCTGGCGACGGAAGAGGAGACGCTTGAGGCCGGGCAGGTGAAGAACAAGAAGCTGTATGTTCAGACAAGCGCAGCGGCAGGCGGTGCAGAGCCGGACTTCAGCGGCGGTATATTATCGGCCATCGGCAAGACGCCGCTGGTTAAGCTGAACCGTCTGTTTCAAGGCAGCGGATTCGGTGTGTACGCCAAGCTGGAGCTGCTGAACCCGGGCGGAAGCGCTAAAGACCGGCCCGCGCTGCGGATGATCCGTGAGGCGTGGAAGGAAGGGCGCATCGGGCCGGGAACCGTGATTATTGAATCGAGTTCGGGAAATATGGCTATTAGCCTGGCGATGATCTGCCAGTATCTGGGGCTTCGATTCATCTGTGTGGTGGACCCCAGAACCACGGACACGAATCTGCAGATTCTGAAGGCAGCAGGCGCGGTCATTGATAAGGTCGCCCTTCCGGATCCCGTTACAGGCGAGTTCCTGCCGGCCAGGCTGCTGAGGGTGCAGGCGCTGCAGGCAGAAATTCAAGGCAGCTACTGGCCGAACCAGTATGCCAACCCGGACAATTATCTGTCACACTACCATACCACGATGCAAGAAATTATAGCCGAGCTGGGCCGGGTGGATTATTTGTTCTGCAGCGTCAGTACCTGCGGGACGATCCGCGGGCTGGCTGAATATGTGAAGGATAACGGGCTGCAGACAAAAATTGTGGCTGCAGATGCAGCGGGCAGTGCCATCTTCGGCGGCAGTCAGGAGAAACGGCGCTTCCCTGGCCTTGGCGCGGGGATCGTGCCGCCGTTCTGCAGGCCGGACCTGATGGATCATATTGTGCATGTTACAGACGCGGAAATGGTGATGAGCTGCCGGGCCCTTGCCCGTAAGGAGGGGATTCTGGCGGGCGCCTCTTCCGGTGCTGTCCTTGCCGCCGTCCGGCAGATGAAGCACCGGATTCCTCACGGGGCAGTCTGCGCAGCCATCCTGCATGATAAGGGCGAGCGTTATCTGGATACGGTGTACTCGGATACCTGGAGTGATGAGCAGTTCGGGCCGGAGGTGCGGATTGGCGCCGAAGAATTCCTGTCCTGACAAAGGAGGCAGCAGCATGCTGTACTTAAATGACCGTGATCTCCGGGCAGCCGGTCTTGACTGGCCGGCGCTGGCTGATGCGGCTGAAGCAGCGGTACACCTTATTGATTCCGGCGACTACGCCCAGCCGGTGAAGCCTTACCTGCGCTATAAGAATCCCCGCAACCGGATCATTGCCATGCCTGCTTATGCAGGGGGAGCGGTGAATGCGGCAGGCATCAAGTGGATTGCCAGCTTCCCGGATAACATCTACTCCGGTCTTCCGCGCGCGCATAGTGTCATTATATTGAATGACCCGGATACCGGGCAGCCTGCGGCAGTGCTGAACTCGCCGCTGCCGAGCATTGTCAGAACGGCAGCGGTCAGCGGGCTGATGATCCGTTATTACCTGCGGGAACGGCCGCAGGAGGAGATTCAGCTGGGAATTATCGGGTGGGGGCCGATCGGACAATACCATTGCCAAATGGCTATGGCCCTTTACGGCGACCGGATCAGCAAGGTCCGGATATACGATATTAAAGGAGCGGATCTGTCCGGAGCGCCAGAACACTACAGGGATAGACTGGAGGCGGCGGGATCATGGGAGGAAGTGTATGTAAGCTCCGATATCTTCATTACCTGTACCGTGTCGGATCACCGTTATATCGATATCCCGCCTGCCCGGGGCAGCCTGCTGCTGAATGTATCGCTCCGCGATTACAAGCCGGAGGCACTGGCTCCGGTGAAGGCGGTTATCGTGGATGACTGGGAGGAAGTCTGCCGTGAGAACACAGATATTGAGCAGCTTCATCTGCGGCAGGGGCTGACCCGTTCAGGCACAAGTACCCTTGCCGATGTGGTCTGCCGGGGCAGCCTCCGCGGATTAAGCTCAGCAGAGCCGGTGTTCTTTTGTCCAATGGGTATGGGTGTGTTCGATATCGCTATAGCGGTGTATTACGTGAATAAAGCCCGGGAGACCGGGAACGGGACTGAACTTGCATGATGCATAATTTCACCAGCAGCGGCAAATACCAACATAGGGGGATTGCCGTATGGAACAGCAGACAACAGGAAGCAGGCAGGATGAATCAGATGTGCTCTATCCCGATCTGAAGGACAATGTCGGGCGGGTGCAGCTGGAGCTCCTGAATTGTTCAGATATTATGTACCGGAATTGCAGCATTGACGGGATCACCCGGGCAACACTGATCTATGTCGAAGGCATGTGTGATATTAAAGCCGTGGATGAATTCGTGCTGCAGCCGCTTATTGAGCACTTCCGCAGAAGCTCTGAAGTGAATAAAGGCCGGGATGTAGAGCTGAAGGAAATATTCATTCCAAGCCTGCAAGTAAGCATAGTATATGGAATGAAGGCAGCGCTCAAAGCGATCCTGCGCGGAGAAACGGCAATTTTCACCGAAGGCAATGCCTTTGTGATGCTGGCAAACCTGATCAAGATGGAGCAGCGCTCGATTGAGGAAGCCACTTCGGAGAAGGTCGTCCGCGGTCCGCGGGATGCGTTCATGGAGTCACTGCAGACGAATACCTCACTGCTGCGGCGGCGGATTCATTCCTCGAAGCTGAAGCTGGAGCGTATGACGATTGGCAGTATTACGGATACGGAGATAGTAATCGGTTATATGGAAGGCATCGTGAAGGAAAGCCTCTTGAAGGAAGTCCGGGAACGCCTGCAAAAAATTCAAATTGATGGTGTGATCCACTCCAGCAATATTGAGGAATATATAGAGGACGATTCATTCTCGCCTTTTCCGCAAATCCAGAATACAGAACGGCCTGATGTCGCGGTCTCCAGCCTGCTGGAGGGCAAAGTCATCATTATTACGGACAATACACCATTTGTGCTCATCGTGCCGATGACCTACTGGTCCGGCCTGCAGGCTGTTGATGATTATACGGACAGATTCATGTATGCCACCTTTGTCCGCTGGATCCGATATACGTTTGTACATGTTTCGCTGCTCCTGCCTTCTTTATATGTGGCATTGACCACATATCATTTGCAGGTTATTCCAACACCTCTGGTCGTAAGCATTGCTTCGGCCAGGGAAGGGGTCCCGCTGCCGGCAGTCATTGAGGCACTGATTATGGAATTTATTTTCGAAGGCCTGCGGGAAGCGGGAATCAGGCTGCCCCAGCAGGTCGGTCCTGCGGTTAGCATAGCCGGAGCACTTGTTATCGGACAAGCTGTAGTAGCGGCAGGCATCATCTCCACACCGATGGTCATTATCGTGTCATTGACAGGGATCGCGTCATTTGCGTTTCCGTTGTATAACCTGGGGACGGCCTACCGGATGCTCCGGTTCCCGCTGCTGATTGCCGCCGGCATTCTCGGCTTCTACGGTATAGTGCTGTTCCTTATCGCGCTTTCCGTTCATATGGTTATGCTGAAGCCGTTCGGCGTGCCTTATATGGCTCCTTATGCACCGCTGTCGACCGACAATCTGAGTGATGTGTTCGTGCGTGCGCCCAAGCCGAAGATGCGCATGCTTATGCCCTGGCTGGCCCAAGGCAAGCGGGAGCGGTTCCCGAAACGCAGGAAATAACAGTCAGGGAGGGGAAGCGGGCGTATGTTCAGAAAACTAATCTGCATCGTCATTGCCCTGTCGCTTGTCCTGACCGGCTGCTGGGACCGCCAGGAGCTGAATGACCAGGCGATTGTCCTGGGCTGGGGCATGGATCTGACAGAAGAGGGTGACTATCTGGCTACAGCAAATCTGGTCCTTCCGCTTGCCTCCAAATCCGGCGGACAGCAGGGCGGAGAGCAAGGCGGACGCTCCGGCTTCCTGACGGAAAGCGCCTACGGCAAGAACAACCGGGATGCCGAGCAGAATATGCAAAGAAAGCTGTCCAGGGTGTTGTTTCCGGGACACCGGCGGAATATCTTCATCGGGGAGAAGCTGGCACAGCAGAGTGTATTTCCGATTCTGGACGAATACGGCAGAAGTCCGATGGTCAGGCCGCGGACGAATATCTTTGTCGTCAAGGGAGGGACAGCACAGGAAGCGATGAGTCTGGCTTACCAGCTTGAGACCAACCCGGCGATTGCCGTCCAGAAGATTCAGGAGAAAAGCGGTGCTCCCATCAGCCGCTCCCTGCTCGACTTCTTCATCATGGCTAATGGGACAGGCTGCGGGGTGATGCCGGCGCTGGCGATTGTCGAACCGGAGAGGAAGATTGAGAAGAGGAGCAAGAATGACAGTCCGCCGCAGACGACACTGAGCTTGTACGGTGCAGCCATTTTTAATATGTCGCTTAAGCTGGCAGGTTACCTGAACTATGATGAGTACTGGGTCCGGCTCTGGCTGACGAACCGTCTGGCGTTCCGGACCTTCACCACGCTCATCAACCCGGTTGATGCTGAAGAAAGCGGAGGCAAGCGGGCGGCTGATGCGCTCTCCGGAGCCACCAAGGGACAGGCGGTCACTGTCAATGTGGATTCGTTCAAAAGCCATATTAAGCCTGTCTTTAATGATGACAGCCTTCCGCGGTTTGAAATCTTACTTGAAGGCAACGGTTTTATTGAAGAGAATGACTCCCCGCTGAATCTTTCCAAGCTGGCGAATGTAAATAAAGTAGAAGGCCGGATGAACCAATATCTCGAGGAGAAGGTCAAAAGGGTTGTCACGAAGGTGCAGAAGGAGTTCAAATGTGACATCTTCGGACTGGGAGACCTTATTCACCGCAATCATCCTTACCGCTGGAAGAAGCTGGCCGGCGATTGGGAGACAATCTTCCCGGAGGTCCCGCTGGACATTAAGGTGAAGCTTAATCTTACCGGAACAGGCATCACCGGGGAATCCCTGCTGCCGACGCGAGAGGGTGGTGAGAAGTAGATGAAGATCACGAACCGCCAGCTGTTCTGGATGATTATGATGATGGAGATCGGAATCAACCTGCTGATCTCGATGACAGCTACCATATTGTATGCCAAGCAGGACGCCTGGATCTCCTACATCCTGGCGAGCACCGGTGGACTCACCATTACCTTCATTGCAGCAAGCCTGAGCTCCCGGCATCCCCGGCAGACCTTAATTGAGTTCAGCGTGTCTATTCTGGGAAAATGGGCCGGTAAGCTGATCGTCATACCGTTTCTGCTCCAGTGGTTCTGGGTGATGAGTCTGATCCTGCGTGATGAATTTCTGTTCATCCGCCTGAGTGTCCTCTACAAAACACCTTCCTGGGTGGTCATCGGAACCATGATTGGCGTTGTGTTCTACACGGTGTATCATGGGGGAATTGAAGCCGTCGGCAAGGTCAGTGAGTTGTGGGGGCCCATTCTGATGCTGATCCTTGCACTGACCTTTGGCTTGACGTTCAATAATCTCAGCTGGCAAATGCTGCTGCCTGTATATGCGGATACCGGCCCCGGGCCGATTCTGGAGGCGGCGCTTGCACCAACTTCACTGCTTGGGGAAGCAGTCTCGCTAATGATGCTGTTTCCCTTCGTGGAGCATCCCGGCAAGGGGACGCGCAAGGCGCTGCTGCTGGGTGTAGCCATCTCATCGTTTCTGCTGCTGCTCGGTGTGGTGTGGGTTGTTATGACCTTCGGCCCGGCGGTAAGCGGACGGCTGCAGTTTCCTTTTTTCGAAATGGTCAAGCTGGTCTACCTCATGGAGTTCATTCAGAATATGGATATCTTCGTAATGGCGGTCTGGCTCGTCTGCATCTTCGTTAAGCTGTCCATTTATATGTTCATTACCAGCTACGGGGTCGCCCAGTGGATCGGCAAGACTGGCATCTGGAAGCAGACCCTCGGATACGTGGCCCCTTTAACATTCATCCTCACGATGGTGGTGATCATAATGAACCCTCCGGCCGGGCTGCTGCTGAAGGGCATCTGGATCCGTTATGTGCTGCCTGTCAATATGGTGGCGATTCCGCTGTTTCTGTGGATGGTTTCTGTAGTGAAGGGGAGAAGGAAGAAGTCGAGACGGGCCTAAAATACTATTTACCGGGTAGGTTCCTGGAGAGCTTAAGGATGCCTTTTGGCTTACATGGGGTGCGGAATTAATTCCGTACCTTTTTTTTTGCTGACTCCAATTCCCGGTGTAAAAACTGGAACAACAATAATAAAGTATCTTAAATCAATCTAAATATATTGATAAACGATAAATTATGTGATAAATTGAATGCATAATTACGAAGAGAGGTGTTTCAGCCAATGAAACGTAAACCGGGTTCGACCACTTTTTTGAAGGCAGTGATTCTGCTGTTTGCCTTGGCTGCACTTGCACTATGTGTATTTGTAGTGCCCGAGATCGCTGGTTTCGCGGCAGAGCTGTATCCGGATCTGTCCTACATACAGGTACTGGTGATGATTGATTTGTACGGGGCGGCACTGCCTTTTTACATTGCCCTCTATCAGGCCTTTAAGCTGCTTGGCTACATCGACCGGAACAAGGCGTTCTCAGAGACCTCGGTACAGGTGTTGAAGAATATTAAATACTGTGCAGTCGCCATCAGCGGAATGTTTGCCCTGGGTATGCCGCTGTTCTATCTTATGGCTGAGCGGGACGATGCCCCGGGAATTATCGTGATCGGTATGATTATTATTCTGGCGGCGATGGTGATTGCTGTATTCGCGGCTGTACTCCAGAAGCTTCTGACCGAAGCGATTGCAATAAAATCTGAAAATGACCTGACCGTCTGAGGTGACTACTATGGCGATAATTATCAATGTAGATGTGATGCTGGCTAAGCGGAAGATGAGCGTTACCGAGCTGTCGGAGCGGGTGGGAATCACGATGGCTAATCTGTCTATTCTCAAGAACGGCAAGGCGAAGGCGGTCCGTTTTTCCACACTGGAGGCCATTTGTAAGGCATTAGACTGTCAGCCCGGAGATATACTGGAATACACCCCGGATTCAGCTGATTACTGATTCATAAGAGATTGTACTGGACAGGAGGGAGAACATTGAAACCAGTCATCCAGCTGCTGCATTTCGGTTATCATCAGGCGATGAGCTGCATATTTCCGGTAGCTATTTTCTCCACGTTAGTGATTACCAGCGCCGTAGAGATTCCCTTCATTCACCGGTATGATGCCATTCTTCTGATTCTGCTTACGGTGCAATACCTGATGTACCGCACCGGACTTGAGACGCTGGATGAAATTAAGGTGATCTGTGTCTTTCACGTTATTGGTCTGATGCTGGAGATTTATAAAATCAGAATGGGCTCCTGGGCTTACCCCGAGCCGGGGTTTACGAAGCTGCTCGGTGTGCCGCTCTACAGCGGATTCATGTATGCAAGTGTGGCCAGCTTCATGTGCCAGATCTGGCGCAGGCTGAAGATGGATATGACGGGCTGGCCCGGGCTGGCGGCTGCGGGGCTGCTGGGGGGAGCGATCTACCTGAACTTTTTCACCCACCACTTTATTCCGGATTTCCGCTGGTGGCTGACGGGGCTGGTGGTGGTTGTTTTTTGGCGGACATGGATTATTTATACGGTCCGGGATACGGTTTACCGGATGCCGTTAACGCTCGCCTTCGTTATTGTGGGCTTCTTCATCTGGCTGGCCGAGAATATTGCTACCTTCTTCAATGCCTGGAAATACCCGGATCAGCACGAGGCCTGGCATCTGGTTGGGCTTGGCAAGATCAGCTCATGGTTTCTGCTGGTCATTATCAGCGTCATCATTGTAGCCCAGCTTAAGCATGTTAAGGCGGGAGGGTTAACGAAAGGATAGAATTGTCTCTTCACTAACTCTCTAAATGTGACGATAATGATTATAAACATTCACATTTAGGAGATACTTATGGACAATTTGACAGCTTTAGTTGCAGCAGCACCGTTTTTTAAGCAGATTCACGCACAGGATATTATGATTGGAATTACGGATAAAGAAATTTTTCATTATTACGCCCCGAGTAAAATCCTGGATTTCGGACTTGCCAAGGGAAGTCCGGTACCGCCTGATGATCCGTCGCTCGGGAACGCGCTGGCTGGACGGGCAACGACGAACCGGTTGTCGCCTGAGCTGTATGGAGCGACTGTCATCTCATCGGCAGTGCCGATTTATAATGCAGAGGGAGAGGTTATCGGCGCCTTTGCGATCGCCTATACCCTGGAGAATGAGGATAAGATGGAGGAGCTGACCGGGAGCATTAATCAGATCAGCGGCCAGCTGGTAGATATGGTCCAGAATGTGGCAGCCCAGTCCGAAGAGCTGTCGGCAACCACAGCGCAAATTCTGGATAATTCCCGCAAGACGGTGGAAGAATCCAAGCAGGTAAACAAGGTGGCGGGCTTCATCCGTGAGATATCTGAGCAGACCAATCTGCTTGGCCTGAATGCGGCGATTGAAGCTGCGCGGGTCGGAGAACAGGGTGCAGGCTTCGGGGTAGTAGCAGCGGAGGTACGCAAGCTGTCGGTACATACGAAGGAAGCAACAAAAACGATTGAAGACTCACTCGCTGCCGTACAGCGTTCCATCCGGGAGATGGAGCAGGAGATCGAGGCGATTGCTGTATCCTCTTCGGCACAAGCCGAGCTGGTCACCCGGTTCAGTGATGTTATCGATTCCCTGAATGAGACCAGCAGCGAAATGTCACGGTTCATCTCATCCGTAATTCAATAGCTGTTCACGTCAGCAAGGCGGCCGTTATGTATACGGCCGCCTTGCTGCGTTCAGAGAGCAGCTTTCTCGGTAACTGCAAACAGCGGATTTATATTATTGAAAGAACCTTGACTTAGAGTTGACTCTAAGGGCTAAACTTTATTAACGATCCCATATCTCTCATTACAGCAACATTATGATATTTTCAGTAAAAACAAAAAAGAGGAGGAGTCACAATGAAGGTTGTTGTCGTTGGTGGAAGTGGTCATATTGGCACTTATCTTGTTCCTAAGTTAGTCAGAGCAGGTCATAAAGTAATTAGTATTACTCGCGGTCAAAGTAAACCTTACAAGGAAGATACGGCCTGGGGAGAGGTAGAACAAATTATCCTTGACAGAACTAAGGAACCGGATGGAGAATTTGAAAGGAAAATTGCTGCCTTGAACGCAGATGTAGTCGTCGATCTCATCAACTTTACGCTGGGAGATACAATGAGTATGGCAGAAGCCCTTAAGAAGACGAATCTGTCCCATTATCTTTTCTGCTCGTCTATATGGGCTCATGGAAGGGCTACTACGATGCCGGTCATCGAAGATCAGGCTAAATTCCCATTAGAGGAATATGGAATTCAGAAGGCTAAAAGCGAGGAATACCTGCATAATCTGTACCGGCAGGAAGGTTTTCCGGAGACCGTTATTATGCCGGGCCAGATTTCAGGTCCAGGCTGGGTTATTATGAATCCAACGGCCAATCATGATTATTGGATATTTGACAAGATCCGGCGCGGACAAGAAATTGCACTTCCTAATTTCGGAATGGAGACCTTGCATCATGTACATGCAGACGATGTAGCACAGGTTTTCTTTAATAGCATCACACATAGGAAAGCAGCATTAGGCGAGAGCTTCCATGCAGTAGGTGATGAATCTATTACTTTACTGGGGTATGCCCAAGCGATGTACCGCTACTTTGGGCAGGAGGAGAACATCACTTTTCTTCCGTGGGAGGAATGGTGCGGCTATACGAAGGACAAGGATTATATTGATCGCACCTACTATCATATTGTCCGCAGCGGTTATTTCAGTATCGAAAAAGGAAAACGCCTGATCGAGTATTCCCCGAGACATGCGCTCTTGGAAACAGTGGAGGAAAGTGTTGCCTATATGGTCGAACACAAGTGGTTTGAAAAGTAAAGGTCTTAACAACAGCGGCAGTCTAAGACATAAATGCGTCTTTTTCTGCCGCTGCTTCGTTCACTGAATAAATCTTTAATATATTTTATTCAGAACTGCTGCCACTGCCAGTCCGGGTCCAGAAGCGGAGACCTTCCAGCGGATAAGCTTTGCTGCTTCCAGGCTGGCCCTTATCTGAGGCTGCCAGGAGGAGTCGCTGTCCGTCTGATTGCAGTGAGAACAGCTGCTCAATGTGGTAGACACCGGGCTCCGGCGGTGCATTGTAAATATGAAGAGCAACACCAGCAGCAGTTACAGCTGTGACAGCTGCTTCATGCACACCTTCAATCCCGTATTCAATCTGCACAGGGCTGCCAGCCTGGGTACCGTAAGCATCTACCTTAACGGCGTACTGTTCGGAGCCGATACGGAATTTGCCGAAAGCCTTGACCGCCAGGTTGCGGAAGGCTTTGATCCGCAGCAGGGCAGGCAAGCCCAGACTGCGCAGCAGGGCAACTGCAGCGGTGGCCGTGCGGGAATCGAAGCACAGGCGTGTGGAGATCGAGGGTACATTCAGTGTGGCCGGCAAGGTCTGCTGATCCGAGAACGGAAACCGGTAGGCTGTACGCTTCCGCAGGCTGAATCCGAATTCAGTGGATTTGCCGTCCCTGAAGCTTGATACATTGCGCAGCTTGCCGTGTTCTGTAATCTCAAAGGCTGAGCCCAATTGGTCTACCGTCCACTCCAGGGCAGCCTGTCCGTGGCTGTCACCAAGCCCAAGCATAATGGAGATGTCGATCAGCTCCGCCCGATCCAGCTCCTGCACCGCCTTGGCCGCAAGCAGATTTGTCAGCCCGGGAGCAAGTCCTACACTTAGTACCGCAGCCGCCCGGAGATGATTCTTCACCGGGGCCAGCAGCTGTACCTGCTGCAGAAACTCCCCGCTCGCCGAGACATCTACATAATGCGTGCCGCTCTGTAAACAGGCTGCCGCAAGCCGGGTATCCTGCTGATCGAGGCACATCACTACCAGCTTCGTCCGCTCCAGCAGCTGCTGACTCAGCGGTTCCTCTGCTGCCAGGCGCAGCGGCTTCACCTGTCCGCCGGTAGAACGGCTGAAGCTTTCCGCCCGCTGCAGATTCCTCCCAGCTGCGTAGACCTTTCCCGGATGCTCTGCTCCGAGCAGCCTGCAAATCTGTGACCCTACATGCCCATACCCGCCGATGACTACTATATCTGTTTTCATGATTTGCTCCCCGTCCTTGAATATTGAATGTAGTATTGCCTTGCCTGGGATATAATAAGAATTATGATTAATTATCCCGCTGATCGGGGCTTGAGACCATCCCACATTTATGGGATTTAGAGAGGACATCAGGATGAACGAGGTAATGAAGGCTATTATTCAGCTGGACCCGGGCAGGGCAGGGTCTGCCATAGATTCGCAGCAGTACAGGGAGGCGGTAATTACTAAGCTGCGGACAGTAATTCCGTTTGCCGCTGCCTGCTGCACAGCAGTTGATCCGCACACGCTGTTAACTACCGGTGCGGTGACGGAGCAGGGACTGGAGGCTGTCCACTCTGAATTGTTTGAATATGAATATCTGCATGGGGATTACATGAAGCATGAACAGCTGATCCAGGCGGAAATTCCGGTGGCCTGCTTAAGCGGTGTGACTGGGGGGCAGCTGGAGCAAAGTGAACGTTACCGTGAAGTGCTGCAGCCGGCCGGGTTCGGTGATGAGCTGCGGGCGGCACTTATGGCCGGAGGGGTATGCTGGGGCTTCTTGACCTTATTCCGTCAATCCGGCAGTCCCCTGTTCGGGGCCGGGGAGTGTACCGCAATAGCTTCCATTGCTCCGTATATTGCTGACGGGCTCAGACATTATGCCTCTTCGCCGCCGGCAGAGGTATGGTCCATGGAACGTCAGCCGGAGGATAACGGGATTATGGTACTGAATGACCGGCTGATACCGGTGAGTACGAATACTGCAGCGAATAACTGGCTGGAGCAGCTGCGGAGGGCAGAACGGCTGGAGGCGGGAAGCCTGCCGGGACCGGTCCGTGCCGTTGCCCTGCGGGTATTGGCCGGGGAACAGGTGCGGGCTGGCCTGGCTGACGACGCTGGCCCGGCTTCACGGGCGAAGGTCTGCCTGCTCACGGGGGATGGGGCTTATCTGACCGTAACAGCCAGCAGGCTTGACGGTCCGGATGCTGCGCTGGCGGTTTCTTTTACCAGTACACGGCCTTCGGATATCTTCCGCCTGCTGGCAGATGCCTTTGCCTTAACCGCCCGTGAGAGGGAGCTGGCCGGGATGCTGTCGCTCGGATTATCCACCAAAGAGCTGGCAGAATCACTTCATATTTCACCGTATACAGTACAGGATCACCTGAAGTCCATCTTTGCCAAAGCGGGCGTGTCCAGCCGCAGAGAGCTGATCCGCAGGCTGCTGTCACAGTAGCGTGCTCTGAATACATACTCCGGCAACACAAATCAGGGGCATCCTGAGGCAGCTGTTACATTGCTGCCTCGGGATGCCCCTGTTTATATTTACAGTTTATTGGCGCAAAGTCTTAAGTGCACCGCTCCAGGCCAGAACCTGATCCAGCATCGCATTAACGTTAGCGATATGCAGATCGGCTGGCTTGAACACCGAGCCGTTCTCGAAATCTGTGAACAGCGAGAGCAGCGGATGTACTCTCACATCGGCCACAGACAGCTCGCCGAGGATTCCGCGCAGATGTTCAGCGGCCCGGACGCCTCCGGCTGAACCGTAGCTGACAATACCGGCAGCTTTGTTGTTCCATTCTTCACGGGCAGAATCAAGGGCGTTCTTGAGTGCTCCGGTCAGGCTGTGATTATATTCCTGTACAATAAATACGAATCCGTCCAGTGTAGCCAGCTTGGCAGCCCAAGCCTGTGCTTCAGCATAGCTGTTGCTTTCCCCTAGCAGCGGCAGCTTGAAGTCGGCAATATCAACGATTTCATAGTTGGCATCTCCACGGGCATCAGCAATACCTTTCACCCATTCGCCTACCTGCGGGCTTACGCGACCTTGGCGGGTACTTCCCAGAATAATTCCGATGTTTAAAGTTGACATTGTAATTCCTCCTCGAATTTGGTTTACAGTTTTTTGAAGCGGCTCTTATGACTTTTATTATAGCTTATAACTTAAATAAAGCAAGTTATTTTTTGAAACTATAAAAATTGAAAATTACTTGAATCCGCACCAGAAGAATTCCAGCCTGAATTGTAGAGTGGAATGCCTTTTATGTCATAATGCATAACATTCACAGGCCTGATTTGGGCGGTTAAACAAATAATCATAAATTGTAATTGATTTTTATCACAAAACGAGTATAAAATACACACAATAAGTTATATATTCTAACATCTGCTTAATGAAATTATATTTCTATACAAATTGCGAGGTGGAGCGGCCATGATAGAGGAGAAAAGAAAACCAGCTGAGCTTGAGCTGCCGCGTGACTGCACCTTCTCGCCTGAAGACTGGCGGATTCTGGCCCAGTACTGGTACCCGGTTGCGGCGGCAGATGAGATTCAAGATGACCCGGTTGCGGTCAAGCTGCTGGATATGAAGCTGGTCTTGTACCGCAGTGAGGGGAAGGTGGTCATTGCCCGGGATTTATGCTTCCACCGCGGTGCCCCCTTAAGTAAAGGCTGGGTTGAGAACGGCGAAATTGTGTGCCCGTATCACGGCTTTCGCTATAACTGCGAAGGGAAGTGTACGGCTGTTCCCGCTCATCCCAAATCCAAAATCTCGCCTAAGCTGAAATTGATCGTCTACCCCGCAGTGGAGCGCTATGGTCTGATCTGGACCTGCCTCGGCGGTGCGCCGGAGCAGATTCCGGCCTTCCCGGCCTGGGATGATCCCGATTACATCAATATTCTTATTCCGAGCTTCGATATCGCCGGCTCCTCCGGGCGGCAGATGGAAGGCTTCCTGGATGTGTCCCATTTCGCTTACGTGCATACGGCAACCTTCGGGGACCGTAATAATACAGAGGTTCCGCAATACAAAGTCTGGCGGGAAGGGGAGACGGAGCTGGTGGCTGAATATTGGAGCACGGTCAGCAATTATGGTAAAGGACAAGAGAATCCTGCGCCGGAAGGCTTCGAGTGGCTGCGTGAATTCCGCGTATTCGCTCCGTTTGCAGCGATGCTGACTGTTTATTTTCCGGATGAGGGCAGATTGAAGATTCTGAACTGCGCCTCCCCGGTATCCGCACGTTATACCAGACTGTTCTGCCCGATTTCACGCAACTTTGACAAGAGTGCTCCTGTGGAAGATACGATTAAGTTCAATCTGCAGGTCTTCCAGGAGGATGCGGAGATGGTGGAATCACAGACGCCGGAGGATTTACCGCTCGATCTGCAGGCGGAAGCCCATATCCCGGCAGACCGCACATCGATTGCCTACAGACAGCTGCTCAGCAGCCTGGGCCTCGGGCAGAATTATACCTCCTGACCGCGGGAGAGGGCTTGCATGGCGCAAGTTAAAACAACTATATAAAAGAGTAAGTACGCTATTATTACCGCGCGCCTGGTGCATGGGACGGAAGTCTCTGCCTGGCGCGCTTTTTTTATTATGACTACTATAGGGCATATAACCTGGACCGCCACTCGGCAGCCGTCTGTTTACAAATAAATTAGGTTGATAACCTACCTAATATATGTTTTAATTCAGAAGTCGGAATTACAGGGGCAAAATGCTTTTTTCCTGCATATGATTGAAAAGGGTTGTTTATTTTCTGAAACAGCGATAGTTACAGCTGGATCAGCGTTTTAGCCGTTAGAATCTGCAGCATCATCAGCAAAAAGCAACTGGAAACCGGGAATAAGGAGATCGAGACAAAAGATGAAACAACATTTTGACATCCGCAATAAACCTATACTACTGTTTACCTTCGTCCTGCTGCTGAAAAGTGCGGTGGCCTGGTATGTTGTCTTCAATGACGGGCCTAACTGGGGAACACTGCTCACAGAGATCCCGTTCTTCCTCATTGTATTCAGTCTGATTGAATGGCTGGCCAGTAAGCGGAAGATTCTGTACTATATGGTGGCGAACCTGTTCATTACGCTGATCTATTTCGCTGTACTGATGTATTACAAATATTATGGTGTCATCGCTACATACCACGCCCTGCAGCAGGCGGATAAAGTGACCAAGGTCGGGGAGAGCACGTATTCGCTTATTACGCCGTATTATCTGTTCATTTTCGTAGATGTGGTGTTCTTCCTGTTCCTGATGTTCCGTCCAAAATATATTTCGCTCTGGAAGCAAAGAGGTGCGGTGCGGATCAGCCGTCCGGTGCTGAGTGTGATTACTGCTGTCTCCTTCGGGCTGTGCATCTTCAATGTCTGGCCGAATCATGCGAGCATGAATGAGACTAAGAAGGCGGAGAGTATGGGTATCCTCAATTATGAGGTGTACACCTTATTTGCCGATACAACGGAGAAGGAAGAGCTTATCGACAGCAAAGAGATTACACAAAGTGCGGTTAATGATTTAAAAGGTATTACTGTACCCGGATCCCCGCAATATTTCGCGGCTGACCGGGGCAAGAATCTGATTATGGTCCAGATGGAATCGTTCCAGAATTTCCTGATCGGGCTGACCATAGACGGGCAGGAGATTACTCCGAATATTAACAAGCTGGCACGGGAGAATACGTATTTCAATCACTTTTATACCAATGCGGGCCAGGGGACTACCTCAGATGCTGAATTTGTGGTCAATACTTCCTTCTATGTGCCTAAGAACGAGCCAGCTACGTCTTCCGGTTATATGAACAAATCCTTGCCCAGCCTGCCCGGGCTGCTGAAAGCAAACGGTTATGCAACGTATACATTCCATACGAACAGCGCCGATTTCTGGAACCGTAAGGCGCTTTATCAGGCGATCGGGTTTGATAAATATTATGACCAGAGCTTCTATGGTGACGATGACCATATTGCTTTTGGCTCCTCGGATGAAGTGCTGTTTGCGAAGACTGTACCGGAGCTGGCTGCGCTGGATGAAAGGGAAGAACCGTTCTATGCGATGGTAATCTCCATGAGTGCCCATCATCCGTTCCGCATACCTGAGGAGAAATACCAAATGACGCTGCCCGAACAATACGAAGGAACCCTGCTGGGTAATTATATCCGGGCCCAGAATTATGCTGATTATGCGATGGGACAATTTCTGGAGGAGCTGAAGGCCAGCGGGGTATGGGATGACAGCCTGGTTGTCTTTTACGGTGATCATCAGGGGGTTCCGCTTTACACGCTTGGTGATGACGAGAAGACTGGGCTTAAGGAGCTGATCGGTCATGAATACGGCTATGCAGACCTGTTCAATATACCGTTCATTGTCCATTCGCCTTCGGGAGAGCTGCCTGCGGTCATCGGGCAAGCCGGCGGGCAGGTCGATATTCTGCCGACAGTAGCCAATCTGCTGGGCGTATCTGTGGAGCAGCAGCTGCATTTCGGGGAGGATCTGCTCAACCAGCAGACGAATCTTCTTCCGGTCCGGCATTTCCTGCCGACAGGCTCCTTCATTAATGACTCAAGTGTTTATGTGACTGGAGAAGCTTATGCGGACGGGACGAATTACAGCAGAACAGATAATTCGATTATCGCTGGAGGTTCTACCGAAGCGCAGTTTAATGCCGTGCAGCGGCTGCTGAGCTTGTCTAACAGCTATCTGGAGCAGCTGCCGGACCGTCCGGATGTTGCGGCAGAAGAATAAAGTATTAATATGAAAAGAAGGCAGACCCGCACAGCCGCAAATGGCCGCCGGGTCTGCCTTTACTTATGTGCAAGGAATTTAGAGCGAAGGCACGAATACAATCCGTTGCCGGTTATCTTCAGGAGTGTTCCATACCTCCTCAATACTGGACAGCGGATGGACTGCCGGCTGCAGGATAAGCTTGCCGCTGGCGATCAGATCGATCAGTGCCGGGAACTCAGCTAAGTATCCGGCGGGGGTGATGGAGCCCTGGCCGCTGCCGATGAGCTGAAAGTTGGCCGAACGGAGCGCAGCGGAAGGAATGCTGGCATTGGCTCCGGCAACGGAGCCGATCTGAATCCAGGTCAGCAGCCGGCTGCGGTCCGGGCGGCGGGTCAGCAGCGGAAGCATGCCCAGCTCTGCGGGCTGGCCCCACAGATAATCAAGCACGATGTCCACTTCGGCCGCAGCCTCCCCAAGCCGCCGGGCTGCTTCTTCCGGGTCACCGGCAAGTGATACGGTGGCATCGGCGCCAAGCCGGCGGAGCGCTTCGAGGCGCTCCGGGTCGCGGCCGGCAGCAATGACCTGGCTCCCGCCTAGCAGCTTGGCAATCTGGACGGCCATTTGCCCGGAACTGCCGGTTGCGCCGAGCACCAGCACTTTGAACCCGGGCTGAACCTGGATTCTGCGGCGGAGGGTCACCCAGGACGACATAGCGGGGTTCATTGCGGCGGCGATGAGCACCGGATCGGCGTGTGCGGGTATAGGCACGCTGCGCCGCAGGTCAATCACGGTTTGGTCAGCAAAGGATCCCAGCGCAGTATCGGTGGCCACGAAATAGACCCGCCGGCCGTCCGGCAGCCGGCCCACCCCGTCGATTCCGGGGATCAGCGGCAGCTCATCCGTGCTGGTATAGTGCGAGCCGTCCGCCTGGGCGCGTACGCGGAGATGCAGTCCGGCAGCAAGCACTTCGACAAGAGCTTCGTGTTGTCCTGACGGCTGGGGTGCAGCGAAAGTCTCATATTTCGGAGCAGAATGAAATGAATGTACAACAGCAGCGTGCATAAGATTAGCCTCCATGTGCCACAAGTGGCATAAATTTGTTTGTGGAACAAACTAAAAAGTTTGTAATACAAACAATATAGTTTGTTCCGCGTACAAAGTCAACAAATATTGTGGTACAATATGTAAGGCAGCCGGCGGCAAACACGCTGGTACATAAAACTGGTAAAGACCGGAGTGAGTGATCCAAATGATTAATTACGGTAAACCTTTAGATAACCTGGACGATCTTACAATTGTCGACAGCCTGGTGCAGGTCTCCTTCCTGATTCAGAACATCCTTGGGAGAATTGGCGCTGAGCATGATCTCTCCATTATTCAGATCCGGCTGCTTGGCATCCTGCGTGACCGTGAGCCAAGCATGCTGCAGCTGGCCCGGCATCTGGGCCTCGACAAATCCAGCATTACCGGACTGGTCGACCGTGCCCAGCGCCGCGGACTGGTGGAGCGGACGGTATCTGAGACAGATAAGCGGGGTTTCAATGTTAAGGCGACTTCTGCAGGGTGGCAGATTATTCATGAGGCCGGTGAACGGATCGAGCAGCAGATTACAGCATTGACGGCAGGGCTGACAGAGACGGAGCAAGCGCAGATGATAATGTTTGCCGGCAGGATTCTGGCCGCTGCCCCGGGGGAGAGCCGCTGAACCCTATGGCGCAAATGATCAGGAGGATCGCATGAAATTTCAACCCATCTATGCTGACGGGAAAGTAATGCTGCCGGAGATTGACCTTAGTCCGGCATTAAACGAGGCGACCAGCATCATAACAGACGTGAAGCGAAAGAAGCTCCTGTTGAGCCAATTAGGGGATCATACCCGGTATTATGTGCTTCAGGCCGGGCAGAACGAATATCTGCAGTTAACCGTGGAGGAGCTGATGATCTTCCTGCTCAGAGTTTCGGAGAGGAGCGAACGCATCGGGCCGCTGATGGAATATTTCGCTCTCAAGGAAGAACGGAAGATTAAGATTAAAAACTTAAGCTCATCCAAAAAGGTATATGTAACCTTGCTGCGTGTCTTTTTTGCGCATCAGCCTTTACTTGTACTGGAGGAGCCCTACTTCTATCTGGAGGAACAGGAGCGCCGCCATTTCAAACGGATTCTGGAGGAACTGTCGAAGGACAAGCAAATCTTAATTCTAACTTCAAATTTAGAGGATGCCCTTATTTCCTGTGATGTGATATACCGGTTGAACGAGTCCGGACTTCATCCGCTCGATATTCAGGACGCCGAAGAGGGGAAGCCGGAGATGCTGAAGCCGGATGAGGCGAATATAACCCTGCAGAAGATTTCTACCAGAAGGAATGACAAAGTGATTCTATTTAATCCGCCGGAAATTGATTTTATAGAAAGTGTAGAGGGCTGCATCCTTGTTCATGTGGGCGGGGAGAATTATGACTGCGCGCTTACGTTAACTGAGCTTGAGCACCGTTTGCTGAATTTCGGCTTCTTCCGCTGTCACCGTTCCTACATTGTGAACCTGCAGAAGGTAAGAGAGATCATTACATGGACGAAGAACAGCTACAGCCTGCGGCTGCATACAGGCCAAGATTCCGTGGTTCCGTTATCCCGGTCCAAATTGCAGGAATTAAAGGCGCTTTTGAACATTTAATTTCCGGGGAAATAGGGTCAGCTTGGCGGGGAGTGGTACCATTCAGGGGGGGACAGCTACATTTCGGCCGGTTTTGATGGCAGGAAATACACAATTTGTATATCTTATTGTCATCAACGTTAAGGAAGTGAAATGTATGGATGTTATCGAAGTAAACCGGATCCGCAAGCAATTCGGCAGCAAGGATGCTCTGGAAGATGTCTCCTTTTCCATTCCAAAGGGTGAAATCTTCGGGTTCCTTGGTCCAAGCGGTGCCGGAAAAACAACCTTAATCAAGCTTCTTACCGCACAGTTAAATCCGACCAGCGGACAGGTCCATGTATTTAATGAGCCGGCGGAGATGATGCAGAAGTCTGCGCAGAAGATGCGTTTCGGTATTTTAACAGACAACAGCGGCCTGTACGAGCGCTTATCCATTGAAGAGAATCTGCAGCTGTACCGTAAACTATATGATCTTCCCAAATCTTCAGTCGATCAGGTGCTGCAGTTTGTAAATTTGAGCGGAGAACGTAAAAAGAAGGTCAAGCTCTTATCCAAAGGAATGCGTCAGCGTGTGCTGCTGGCCTGTGCAATCATTCACAAACCGGAGCTGTTATTCCTGGATGAACCTACTTCTGCCCTCGACCCGGTGAACTCCATACATATTTATAAAGGCTTACGCTATTTAAATGAGCAAGGGACAACGATTTTTCTGACCACGCATGATATGGCTGAGGCCGAATTATTGTGCAGCCGTGTTGCGATTCTGTATCAGGGAAGGATTCAGGCCATCGGTTCACCGAAGGAGCTTAAACGGCAGCACCGGGAGAACGTAGTTTCGGTTGAGTTAACTGGCGGGGAAGCTTACGAGCTTCCGGTCGGTGAGAAGACAGGTGAGCAGATCGCCGACTGGATGAGGCAGGGATTGATTGACCGGTTAGCAACCAAAGAGCCGAGTCTAGGGGATATTTTCATTAAAATGACAGGAAGTGAGCTGCTATGAATATCTCATACAAACGTTCCCTGGCGATATTTGTGAAGGATTATAAGGAGTTCTCGCGTAATTATGCGCTCTCCATTATGCTGGTCTTCCCGGTTATTCTCGCCGTTCTGTTTCGCGGGGCAGGCGCTTCTTTGCCGGGAGCCAGCGGTTTCCTGTTCAATACTTCGTTTGTTCTGCTGACATGCTTCGCTCAAGCCTGCCTGATTGCAGAGGAGAAGGAACGTAACACCTTGCGGTCGTTAATGATGACTCCGGCGACTACCATGGATGTTCTGGCCGGTAAAAGTGCCCTCGTCTTTGCAATGTCTGTGGTTATTCTGGGTATCAGTACGCTGATATTTGGCTATAAGCCGGTTAATATTTGGGTTTTTGCAGCGGTTATCTTGCTTTCGATTATTCTCTATACAGCAGCCGGGACGATTTGCGGTTTATACTCGAAGACCGTGCTTGAATCATCTTTATCGATACTTCCTGTAGCAACCATATTTATGGGGGCGCCTTGGGGAGCGGTATTCGTGAAGGACTATCCGGTCCTTAAGGTGCTGGATTATGTGCCTAGCAGTCAGCTTGTACATTTCTTAGGGATAAGCAATACAGGCTATACGGCGTGGGATATAGTAAAACCTCTGCTGATTACTCTGATATGGACAATTCTATTAACATTATTGTCTGTTGTTTTGTATGTGCGGCGGTTAAAGGATGAGTAGCAGATAAGCTTTATTATACAAATAAGCCTCCAGCGATGGAGGCCTTTTGCATATCCCTATTCCATATCCAAAGAGCCCTTCACCCTTGCCAGATATTCTGCAAAATAGAACAGCAGCAAGCCCAGCAGGAAAAATCCGGTGCCGAGCAGACATTCGCCGGCTATCCGGGCAAGGAGTGACGTAAATCTGTCTCCTTCGGTGGCTACAAGCGCTTTCGTTGCCTCTACCCCTCTTGTCAGCGGGAAAAATTCAGACAGCCTGTACATCCAGCCGGGCATATGAGACCGTGGGTAGCTGGCTCCGCTGAGCAGCAGCAGTAAGCTTGCGAGCAGATTGGCCCAGATATGCATGGATGGCGACCACAGCGCAAAGCTGGAGATGACAAACCCCAGTCCGCAGGCGGCAAATATTGAAGCAGCCCAAACGAGGCTAAGCCAGGCCAGCTGCCCGAAGGAGAAGCTGAGTCCAAAGACCAGTATACCGAAGGCTAGACCAAGCACTGCCGTGAACAGGCCGCTGAGAATGTGGAATACTGAACGGGCAAAGAATACAGCAGCTTTGCTTGCAGGGCTTGCCACAACCAGCTGCAGCGTACCCATCTGGCGGTCTGCGGTGATGACGGTCATCATGCCGAAGACGGCATTCAGCACGCATAACAGAAGAGCGTTAGACACGACATAACCGGCCAGATTGCTGCTGTGGTAAGCATACTTGGCCAGCATAGCAAAGAACAGCAATTGACTTAACGGATTGATCACCATAACCATCAGATAGACCCCCGGACTCAGCCAGCCGAACAGGGCCTTGAACGATAAGTGGGCATGGCGGTAAAAACGGGCAATAGCTTCCATCTCAAAACACCCCCAAATTCCCATGGATTCTGGCCCGCTTCTCCACAAGCCGGTAGCAGACAAGAGAAATAATAAGATATATGACGGTTAATAGCAGCAACACACCCCAGGCTAAAATAAGCTCACCCTGCGCTGCGCTTGTCCGGCTGATCATCCGCAGCAGCTCAATGGCCCAGGTAGGCGGCAGCATCCACGATACCGGCTTTATCCAATCCGGCAGCAGAGTAACCGGGAACATGAATCCGCAGAGCAGATACACGGGATATTCCAGCATATTCATCAGGGCGTAAGCCTGACGGGATAAGGTAAAGAGTATGGCCAGGAAGAAAGAGAACACGGAGAGCGAGCATAAGACAAAGAGGTAGGCCAGGATAAAATGCAGCGGATGGCCGATGACCATAGGAACACGGTAAAAGACCGCTAAATAGACATAAGAAATCAGCATCGACAACAGTCCCCAGAGGGTGTTGGCTGTGATTTTACCTGCAAGTGTAAGCCCGAACGGGACGGGTGCGGTAAATAACAGCTCTAAGGTTCCATAGTACTTCTCGCGGTTAACATCACTGGCAGAGGAGAATACAATGGAGGACCAGAGTGTGATGAACCCGGAGCCCAGCACGACATACTGGAAAATCTGTGCGGAAGAGGACTTGCCGTAAATTAATATAGCTATCGTCGAGAACAGGAAGGGCGACAGGAATATAATGAACTGGAACATCGGACGGGCGAGCGAGAGCTTCATATGTACCTTTATCGTATGGAGATAGGATCTGAATTCTGGCGCAGCGGTCAGCTTCAAGAGACCTCACCGCCTATCATTTGAATGTAAACATCTTCTAAGGTAGGCGTTGTAATGGACAAATTGGCCATTCTGGCTGCACCTGCAATACTGTAGAGCTCCATCACCAGCTCTTGCGGTGTACGGGTCTGGATGCGCAAATGCTCCAGCTGGTCCGGCTCCCCGGCCTGCAGATTAAGCACCGCCGGGTGGTTTGCAATATTCCCGTGCTCTTCCTCCGTTAGTCCAGGGATGCTGCAGGCTATCACAGAGATCTGGTCGATCCTCTTCTTAAGCTCTTCAGGGGTATCCAGTATTGAAATTAAGCCTTGATTAATAAAAGCGATCCGGTCGCAGAGCTCATCCGCTTCAGGCATATAATGTGTAGTGAGCAGAATCGTTGTTCCCTGCTGCTTCAATCCGCGCAAAATATCGCGCAGCTGCCGCGCGCTTACCGGATCGAGGCCGATCGTCGGCTCATCCAGAAACAGAATTTTCGGATCATTAATCAGACCCCGGGCAATTTGCAGCTTTTGCTTCATCCCTTTGGAGAAGGTCTCCACTCTCCGGTGTGCGACCTCTGTTAAGCCTACCAGCTCAAGCAATTGCGGAATTCTGCTCTTCTGCACAAGGCGGGGCACCCGGTATAGATCGGCAAAATATACAAGATTATCATACGCGGATAACCGCCAATACAGATTGCGTTCTCCGCCGAGGATAAAGTTGATCCGGGGACGCAGCTGTTTGAAATCCTTCACAGGGTCAAGCCCGAGAATGCGCACCTCGCCGGAGGTAGGAGCAAGCATGGTGGTCAGAATTTTAATCGTTGTTGTTTTGCCTGCGCCGTTTGGGCCCAGTAAGCCGATAATCTCCCCTTCGTGAACCGAGAATGTGATCCCTTGCAAGGCTTCGACGGTCCGCCGCTTCCGCTTGAACATCCCCTCAGTGGTTTGATAGGTCCGTTTCAAATTGCGGACTTGAATAATTTCCTCGTTAATCATAAGATCAATACCTTTCATATATAAGATAAATATCTAATATTAAAATAGCACTGCATTTCTAAAATTTGCAAGTATATTTTTCATGCGAAAATAAAAAACGACCGCCGGGGTCACCGGAGATCGTTCCATACTACATATTATCCACTTCAATAAATAAACTAAGATCCTTCAGCAGCTTGTTAAACCTGGCCTGGTTAAGCCTGAAATATTTGATATTGCCGGCCTTCTCCTCGATAATCAGCTCAGCCTGCTTCAAAATTTCCAGATGATGCGACACTGTCGCGGTCGTGATATCCAGTGCGTTCGCCAGTCTTGCCCCGTATTCCCTGCGCTGATGCAGCATCCGCAGAATCACGATCCGGTTCCGGTCGGATAATGCTTTCATCTGCTTCTCCAGCTCCTGGCTTTGCTCCAGTATATTCAGCTGGGCACTGTAGCAGCCATAGATTACGATACAAGTATTGTGATCGAATAGCCGGATACGGTGGGGGGACAGGTAGTAAGAAGGGATGAAATAATAGGATTGATAGCTGCTGACTCTCTGAAAAGTTTTGCCCATCAGCTTCTGTGCTAACGGGAGCGGCTCCAGTCCGAAAGCCCGGGCGTTCTGCAGGGCAGCCTCATACAGGCCTTGCCGGGTCTCTTGCTGACTCCGCAAAGCTTCTGAGGCGGCAATTTCCGTCAATACAAGATGGATGGAAGCGCGGATGGACTCAAGCTCCGTGAGCAACACCTTTATAAATTCCGGTTTATCGCCGAAGGAAGAGTATTCAGCAGACCCGAAATCAGCAATTGCATCCGGATTCTGCAAGCCTGAAGCAATCTGTTCCTGAGTCAATTCCCCGCCCAGCAGGCAGCCCAGATAAGCTTCATCAGAGAGCTTCGCTATTTCATCCAGAAATAACGTTAAATCGTTGAAATAAGGGAACGGTATAAAAAATTCATATAAATACATGAAATCAAAGCCGTTTCTGCTTCTCCAGCCGGCAAGAAAGGCAATGGATTCAGCAGATAAAGCTTGATGCATAAGCCCATGCTCATGCTGTGCATACGCATGCTGCTCAGGCACGGCATAGCTTGACAGCAAGGCGATTGCTTCTGCTACAGAAGAGATTGTATGTATAGCCGCCGGTGTAACCTCGTGCTCACTCTGTTCTAGCGCCACTGGGCATCCTCCTTTACTCTCATTTCAACATAAGAGAAGCGGCTTACTTTGTCAATCCGGCCGGAGGTTGTCATAGCAGGGATGCCGGGGTAATAGAGATTAACAGAAGAGTTCAAGGTTCCGGGTCCGGGAAGGGAGCCGGGGAACGGAGGGATGAGTGATGGCGTTACAGACGATACCGGGTATCAGCCCAGTTCAGGCAATTACAGCATACGGCGGCACACAGAGTGATGTCAGCTCGCTGGAGAAGCAGCGGAGCCGGCTGATGAGCGAGCTGGATAAGGTGAATGCGGCGGGGGATGGCGGGGTGCAGGGCCCCCGCCGGGAGCAGCTGCAGCGGCAAATCCGGCTGCTGGAGGTCCAGTTGGCCCGCAAAACCGGGAGCACCGCTTCCGCTGATATTGCTTCTGCCGTTCCCGTGAATCAGAGCCCGCAGTGGCGGATGGAGTGGAAAGGCGGATTCAAGGGCATCGGCCAAACCGATCCCCGGGTGGCAACAGTAGATGCAGAGGGCCATTTCAATGCGCTGATCTAGGGCAGGAATGACACAATGCGGCAAATGTCCGGTGACAAGCCGGCTTTGCCGCATTTTTGTCTTATATAAGCATTTAGAGAACGGTATCATGGTGTCCAGATGCGAAAAATAAATATTTGTGAGGAAATGAAAGGGACTTTATACTAATAGTGCAAGGGCATCATGACAATGCCTGGAATATATTTCAACAAGAGGGTGTTATCAATGAAGTATTCTGTAGGCCGAAGCGCAAAGCTTGATATTAAGGAAGCTGTAGCTGAAGCCACTGCCGGACTCTCCGCGCCAAAACTCCTATTGTTTTTCGCGGATGTAGAGCATTTCGGGCAATATAACGAAGAGATCAAGGCACGGTTTGGTGACAGCATCCTCCTGGGGTCCAGTACCTTTGCCGGCTTCTGTAAGGATGGAGCCTATAAGGAAGGCCTGCTTGTCATGGGGATTGACGAGGGCATTGAATGTTATGCGGATGTGCTTGAAGAAGCGGACCGCTTCCCGCTGAAGTATGTGGACCGGATCAACGGCTGCCTGGACAAATTCAATAATTTGCAGGACATCATCTGCTTCGAAATTTCGGCAGCCTTGATAAGCTGTGAGGAGCTTGTGCTCTCTACACTGAATTCTGTACTGGAAGAGAAGGGGATCCCCTTGTTCGGCGGTTCGGCAGGAGACTATGGCCGGGCGGAACGGACAATGATTTCCTTGAACGGCAACGTATACAATAATGCCTGTGCTTTTGTATTCATCAAGAATCTTGGCGGGAAGATCCGGCTCTACCGGGAAAATATCTATAAACCGACAATTCACCATTTCACTGCCACCAAGGTGGATGAGCGGAACCGGATTGTCCACGAGTACGATAACCGGCCGGCTGCCAGGGTTGTGGCGGAAGCGCTGAATACTACGCTAAGCGAGCTGCCGAAATATCTGGACAGTTACCCTATGGGGCGGATCATCGGTAATGAAATGTACATTACGGCCAATCAGATGGTTACAGCGGATCAAGGGATGTCCTATCATGCCAAGGTGTACAACAACTCGCAAATGGTTCTGCTTGAGCCGGATGATTACAAGGCGGTAATACATAACACGATTGAAACGGTAAAGCGGGATATCCCGCAGCCTTCCCTGGCGCTGATGGTGAATTGTCTGGCCCGGTCCATGCTGTTTGAAGGAGACGGGTATTTGAATGAGTTCGCACAGGAAATGAGCGCAGCCCTGGGCGATTATGCTGGCTTTGCCGGATACGGCGAGCAGCTGGGGCAACAGCATTTTAACCAGACGATGGTCTTGGCTGTATTCGAATAGTGAGGCGGTATACATAGATGAAATGGTTCAAATCAGCAGGTAAAACAGGCGTGAGTGGGCAAATTGCAGTAACTTCGCAGCCAATAGAGGAGGTGAGCTCTGATGATGTACCTGGTTATAACCAGGAAGTGTTATACGGTATTATGCATATTGAGAAGAAGCTCGGCCAATTCATGAATGAAGAGGTTATTGTCACCCAGTCCATTCAGGATATCGGCACTACCTATTCACAGATTAACGGCATTCAGGATATGATCACGAAGCTGGATGACAACTTCAACCAGTTCAGGCAGTATGTCCGGAAGATTGACGGCATGATGAATCAGACGGAAGCCGCAGTCAGCCAGGCAGACGATAAGATAGGCGTATTGTCCGAAAAGCTGGACGGGACCTGCGGGCAGCTTCATTCCATTACCGATGCGTTTCAGATCCTGGAGCAGAACTTCAAGCATATTATGAATATGTCTGCCGGTATAACGGAGATCGCCAAAAGCACCAATCTGCTTGCGCTTAATGCATCCATTGAAGCAGCACGGGCTGGTGAAGCCGGACGGGGCTTTGCGGTTGTGGCCGAAGAAATCAGGAAGCTGTCCAGCTCAACCGGTAAATTAGTGAATGGTATCGACAGCAGCGTAGAAGCGCTTTATGACAGTATTCATTCGCTGAAGGGAAATATCCGGCAGACTACGGACACTATTCAGGACAATTTCCGCTATGCCCAGAATGTCCAGCAGGATTTCAAGGAAGTGACTGAATGTACAGCGGAAGTGAAGAGCTTCAGCAGTCAGATTATTACCGGGATTGAACAGACAAGCTCGGAGATCAATGATGCGGCTTCCGGTGTAGGTTCTGCAGCAGCGTTAGTGACTTCGCTTGGCAATAAGCTGGAGCAGCTGAACCTTAGGCTCAGCAAGCGTTCTATTATTATTTGCAGTATTACCGACTTCCTGCAGCAGATAGAGAATCTGCTGAGTGATTCCATACGCCGCAAAGGAAAAAAACATCAAGCGTAAATGAACGTTTGACGTATGCTGTTCGTATTATAGTTATTTGCTGACACCAATGAAGAGGTGAGAGGGAATGCTGACGATCAGACATTTTTCGAAAAGCTATAAGGGCGGGAAAAAGGCAGTAAATGATTTGAGCCTGGTAGTTGAGCGGGGCGATATTTATGGCTTCATCGGGCATAACGGGGCGGGGAAAACAACGACAATCCGTGCGGTAGTAGGCGTGCTTGATTTTGAAGAGGGCGAAATTGAAATTGACGGAATATCCATCCGGCAGGACCCGTTAGCCTGCAAAGCGAAGATGGCTTACATTCCGGATAACCCGGATCTGTATGATCATCTGACCGGTATACAATACCTGAATTTCATTGGAGATCTCTTTAACGTGTCCAAGTCAGACCGCGAACGGCTCATCCGGGAATACGGCGATGCCTTTCAGCTTACGGCGAGTCTGGGCGATCTGATCTCCGCCTACTCGCATGGGATGAAGCAGAAGCTTGCCATTATCTCTGCGCTCATTCATGAGCCGAAGCTGCTGGTATTAGATGAACCGTTTGTCGGTCTCGACCCCAAAGCGGCGCATACGCTGAAGACGATCATGGCTGATTTGTGCAGCAAGGGCGGAGCTATTTTCTTCTCGACGCATGTGCTGGATACGGCTGAGAAGCTCTGCAATAAGATAGCGATCATTAAGGCGGGCCAGCTGATTGCCCATGGCAAGACCGAAGAGGTGAAGGGGAAGAACAGCCTTGAGGATGTATTCATGGAGCTGATCGACAATGATTAACATCTGGAGGTTAACGAAGCTGCAGCTGCTGTCCTCCTTCGGCCTCAATAAGGCGCTGCATACCAAAGATCCGGCGGAGCGGCGCAAAGCGCTTGTGCTCAGCATAGGTATTATTGCCGGCATACTTATGGTAGGAGTATTGTCATTCAGTTACAGCTACATGCTGGGGATGGCGTTTGCCGTGATCGGGCGGATGGATCTGCTGCTGGCCATTATGATGGCGGTTGTTTCGCTTGTCGGCTTCTTTACAACGGTATATAAGGCAGGCGGCGTATTATTCAGCTATAAGGATTATGATATGGTGATGTCCTGGCCGGTGAAGACAAGTCATGTGGTGGCAAGCCGGGTGCTTCAGCTGTATGTGATGAACCTGTTCCTGACGCTGCTGGTCATGCTGCCGGCAGGTACTGTGTATGCGATACAAGTGAAACCGGGTCTGCTGTTTTATCTGTTCTTTCTGATGACGCTCTTATTCATTACCTTACTGCCGATTATAGCGGCCACGGTTATCGGTGCGTTGATCAGCTGGATCTCCTCACGGTTTAGAGCGAGCCGGATGATCAGCGTGATTTGCACTTTCGCCTTTGTGGTCCTGCTTATGCTGGGCTCGTTCCGGCTGGAGAGCGGCAAGCAGGAGCTTGCTGATGTCGGTGCCGGGCTGGGTGACAGCATCTATAAGCTTTATCCTCTGGCGTCGGTGTACGTCGATGCGGTCTGCTCGTACAAGGGAAGTGCATTGATTGTCTTTATTGCCGGATCCTTGCTCGCCTTTGTGCTCTTCTCGATGCTGCTGGCAACCCGGTACAAGGCCATCCACACGGGCTTGATGACCACTCATGCAGGCCGTAAATATACAATGAAGCCGCTGAAGGCCAGCTCAGCCATCCAGGCATTGTACCAGAAGGAGCTGCGCCGCTATTTCAGTTCAGTCAATTATGTGCTTAATACCGGCATCGGCATGGTTTTATTATTGCTCATGTCCGTTTCCTTATTGTTCATCAGCCCGGAGAAGCTCGGGGTGCTGGTCGATGCCCCGGAGCTGTCGCATTACTTAAGTACAATGAGTCCGCTTGTGGTATCCGTCTTTGTCATTTTGAGCTGTACGTCATCAAGCTCCATTTCGCTTGAAGGGAATCATCTGTGGATATTACGGAGCGCGCCCGTATCCAAAACAGCCATTGTGCTCAGTAAGGTAGCCGTAAATCTCACGATTACCCTGCCGGTTATAGCCGTGAGCTGGGTGCTGCTTGCGCTTACGCTGCGGAGCGCCTGGGTGGACACTATATTAATGCTTGTAATTCCGGTACTCTTTGCCTGCTATTCCGCAATACTGGGCGTTATTGTCAATCTGAAGCTGCCTAAGCTGGAATGGACCAGTGAAGTTTCGGTAATCAAGCAGAGCGCAGCGGTTCTGGTGGCGATGATTCTGGGGATTGTAAGTGTGATTATTCCTGGAGGACTGCTGCTGCTGGGTAAGGTGAATGGAAATCTCATTTTGCTAGGATACGGTATCCTGCTGGCAGCGGCCTGTGCCGGGATGTACAGGTACATCCGGAGCAACGGGGAACGGTTGTTCCGCGAGCTGTAATTCGGTTAATAACCCGCTCCCCCTGAGAAGGGCAGTATAAGCTGTCTTTTTCCAGGGGAGCGGGTTTCTTCGTTCTGTTACACAGTCTTGGTTCCGCAAGCCATGAAGAACAACATCATCGCATGAGCATCAGGTGAACGGTCGAAAGCCGTATAGGATGTATTAATATCTTCATACTCCTGTTCAGTGATGATTCCTTTCTTATAGAACCCGCTAAACCGGTTAATATCAAACTGCCGTTTGAAGCCTTCCATCCCATGGAGATCGCTATGCTGAAGGGCGGCTTCCATGTCCACATCTGCATAACCGGAGTCAGATAACAGACGCGGCAGGCTCCGGCCGATATGCCGGTTACCGCCTCTGGCAGCCTGCTGCTGTGCTAATTTGCGCAGGATTCCGGGCAGTGCTTCCATTTCAGGAGTTACCGCGCCGAAGACACCATCATCCACATCGATAATGACCAGCTTACCGCCCGGCTTCAGCACCCGCTGCAGCTCCAGTGCTGCCTGCAGCGGATTGTGCAGATGAAGGAAGATCAGGCGTGCCACTACGAAATCATAGTAATTATCAGGTAAGCCGGTTTCATACACAGACGCATGTGAGAACTTGAGCCGGGATTGCGGGAAGCGGCTTAACCTGCTCCTGGCTTCATCAAGCAAAGCATCATCAATGTCGAGCGCGGTGATTTCACTGTGCGGCAAATGCTCAAGCAATAGGTCTGTAACAAATCCCGGACCCGCTCCGGCCTCCAATACCTTCATCCCGTCTTCCAGTCCAAATTGCTTAAGAGTACGGAATTCCTTGGCCCAGCCCATCTGTGCTTGTTCCTGCAGGCGCAGCAGCTCTGCTTCTGCCCCGTTAGTAACATTCTGAAAGTTATACGTGGAGTTGCGGATGTTCATCAGTATTCCTCCCGCCTGTCTATTTGCAAAAACATGGATTTTGCTGATTTTACCATAGCAGCGGTGTTGGACAATGTAACTTTATTCTCTTAGGACTGTACTTTTTGATGGCTGAAATGATTACCGGTAACGCCCGATCCTGTATCTGACCTGCTCAAGTACGGGGGCGGCCATCGCTCTGGCCTTACGGGCACCTGCATCCAGAATCGCGTCGATCTGCTCCCGAGAGGCCATCAGATCATTGTATCGCTTGCGCGGCTCCTCCAGTGCACTATTTACAACCTGGAACAGCTCCTGTTTGGCTTCGCCCCAGCTGATTCCGCTTAAGTATCTGCTCCGGAAATCCTGAACCTGGCCGGGCGTGGCGAACTCTTGATATAACAAGAAAATGTTCGAGGTATCCGGGTCCTTCGGTTCATGCGGAGGGGTAGAGTCTGTTTTGATTCTGCTGATCAGCTTCTTCAGGTTATCGGCCGGTTCAAAGAGCGGAATGGTGTTGTTATAGCTTTTGCTCATTTTCCTCCCGTCCAGTCCGGGGATTACAGCCGTATGCTCAGGGGCGATATAATCAGGCAGCCTAAAGGTATCCCCATAATTGCGGTTGAAGGCTTCGGCTATATCCCTGGCAATCTCCACATGCTGAATCTGGTCTTTACCGACAGGGACCTTGCCGGACTGAAAGAGCAGAATGTCCGCAGCCATCAGAACGGGATAAGTGAACAGCCCCATATTCACACCGCTGTCGGCGTCCGCGCCTGCCTGCATATTTTGTTCGTGAATGGCTTTGTACGCATGGGCACGGTTCATCAGACCCTTCGGAGTCAGGCAGGACAGAATCCATTGCAGCTCGAAGATCTCCGGCACATCCGACTGTCTATAGAAAATAACACGCTCCGGATCCAGTCCCAGGGCCAGCCATGTAGCCGCAATCCCGTAAGTCAGCTCGTTAAATTCTTTCCTGTCCTGAATGAAGTTCAGCCCGTGATAGTCCGCGATGAAGTAGAGTGCGCTGCAGCTACCCGTTCCGGCCATTTGCAGTGCAGGCTTGATCGCTCCGATATAATTCCCCAGATGGACTTTGCCCGTAGGCTTAATTCCGGTTAATACAATTTCCTTGCTCATACTATCCCTCCGCCTATGTAATCAAAAAGGGGTCCCCTCATCCTGTAAAGGACGAGAGAACCCCGTGGTACCACCTTAATTAGCCCGGACAAGTATCCGGACCCGCTTAAACGTATCGCGGCATCGCTATCTGCCTGAATACGCGTCTCCTGTAACGATGAGACCTTCGCCAAAGCCTACTGCCTAAATAAAGGTTCGGTTTGGATGCTCAGAAGCCCACTTCGGCATAATCCCTGCACTGATTCGCACCATCCATCAGCTCTCTGGAGTATTCGTTATGCGTACTCTCTTCGTCATTGCAAAGTTGTATAATAATGTATTACTGTATTTTTACAGCACAATCAGGCAGATGTCAATTATTTATTATCAAAAGTGAGGAAGTGAGTATATGCAGGCTATCCGTGCAAAGCTGGAAGATTATATCACTACATACCTCCGGCTATGGGATTTCTATGGTGTTATCCAAGTGATCCGTAAAGGAGAAATATGGTTTGAGCAAGCGGGCGGTTATGCAAATCTGGAGTTTGGCATTCACAATACGATGGATTCCCGCTTCTCCCTTGCATCCATGTCTAAGCAGTTTACAGCCTTTGCAGTTATGCTGCTGTATGACAAGCAAATGCTGGACATTGATAAACCGGCCTGTTTATATCTCCCGGCAGAGCTGAAGATCGATGAGTCTGTTACGGTTCATCATTTGTTGTCGCATACCTCCGGACTCTATAATTTTTATAATTTTGAGGATGATTTTTTTGCCGGATATAACAGGCTGGAGTACTCGCGGACTGACTTCTTCCGGCAGTATATTAACAAGAAGCCTGTACAGCCGGCAGGCAGCGGATTCGACTACAATAACTCCAACTACAATCTGCTGGCCTGGATCATTGAGCATGTCTCCGGGGAGACGTATGAGGATTTCATCCGCAGCCAGCTGTTTCTGCCCCTGAATATGCTGAGCAGCGCGGTAGATAACGGCTGTACTGTGATTGCCGGGCAATCCGGCAAATACGTGAAAGACTACGGGACAACCATCAGATGCCCGTATCACAATGAGAAATTCAGCATAGGTGCAGGGGCTGTGGTTTCCAGCTGCGGCGATTTGTACAAATGGTATACCTGCCTGCGCGAACGGAAGCTGCTCTCGCCGGAGGTTTATACCAGATTCTTCAGCGAGAATCTTAACGGCTATTGCTATGGGCTGGAGTATTCCCGGGTGCATGGACAGGACAGGTATGCGCACGGCGGGGATCATCTGGGAACCAGCACGTACATGCAGAACTTTTTTGCGGAAGATATTTGTATTATTATTCTGTCGAACAACGAAGGGATCAACCAGTACAGGCTGGGCAATGCTATCGCAGATATTCTGCATCAGGCGGAGGTGGAGGAGCCGGTGCGGCATGCAGAAACGGACTTAAGCGAGAGCGGTTTGGCTGAGTACTGCGGGACGTATCTGAAGGACAAAATTCAGCTGGAGCTTATTAACGGAAAACTCTATTTTACGAGATTCTGCGGCAATCTGCATATTGAGCTTTATCCGGCTGGTGAGGGGAGATTCGCCCGGAGATACTATGACCAGTTCCAGCCCTATACCATTACGGAGAATGAGCAGGGCGGGAAGAACTTTTTCGGTTACACCCGGAATACCCCTTGAAGTTGCCGCGGCGTCAAGTGATACGATAGACAGGAGATCTCGGGAAGGAGCACATGATGAACAGGTCTGTTGCTATACATCATTTGTCGGAGCAGCTGGGGCTGACGAGCCGCACGCTCCGCCACTGGGAAGCAGAAGGGTTATTTGACAGCAGCCGGGACCCGTCCTCGGGCTGGCGGGTGTACGATGAGCATGCGCTCTTAAACATCCGGATTACGGCGGTTTTACGGAAGATGGATATTCCGATTAAAGAAATTAAGCCGGTTATCCGGGAGAATTCTGTTAGAGGACTCCGCGTGGTGATAGCGGACAAATTGAGTTCCCTCAGGGAATGCAGGGAGGAAGTATGGCTTGTTGAGCAGCAGCTAACCCGGGTTATGGAGTATCTTGGACAACAGGACGAAGACAGCCAGACCCTGGACAATATTCTGACAAGGATGGAGGCAGTATTCATGAGTAAGTTAACCGAGCAACATGTACTGAGGATCGTTACTTTACCGCCCATGCGGGTAGCCTTTAATATCGCTGTGGATTTGTCACCAGAGGACAAAGCCATTAAGCCCATAGTTGAATGGCTGGAATCAGCGCAGCTGCTGGGGACGGCGCGGCTGTTCGGCGGCAATGTGAAGCCGATGCCGGGAAGTGCAGGCAAGCCTTATGGCTATGGCATGTGTGCCACCATTCCGCAAGGCACAGCTGTTCCAGAGCCGTTCAAGGAAATGATGCTGCCGGGAGGACTATACGCCCTGCTCGATAGCAGCGACGATATCGGCGGCTCGTGGACTGTATTAATGGATCATTTATCGCATAGCACGAAATACCAATCAGACCGTTCCAGGCTGTGCTTAGAGGAGCATATCCGGAATGATACTCCGGCGGGCGGCGGCAATGAGTATCACTTGAATTTGCTGGAGCCGGTAATAACCAAATAGCAGGGTGCAGAGGCGGTCTTCATCAGTGAAGTGCCGCCCTGCCACCGGAAAGGAGAATGAATGAGATGAGTATTGAGTTTCAAAAAGTGAGCGGTTTTCAGCGGGGAACCCTCCTCAAGCTTTTGAAGGATGCGTATTCGTTTGACAGCAGGTATGAACAGAGCTGGATTGCGGACTGGGAAGCCATGGACAGCTTTTTCTTCGATAATCCGGCCATAGCGGATGAATACGGGCTGATCACAACGCTTAAGGGTGAAGCGATCGGCTTCGTCGTCTGGGACCCGAGGAACTTACCGGAGTCTGCGGAGCTCGGACATAACTGCATTGCCTCAATCCATAAAGGTAAAGGCTACAGTAAGCTGCAGCTTCAGGAAACATTCAACCGGATCATCTGCAAGGGTGCTAAGACCATTCTGGTGACCACAAATGATGACCTGATTCCCGCACAGCGGATGTATGAAAGTGCCGGGTTCACATTGGTTCAGAAGAGAAAAAATGAAGATATCGCAGGGTTTCCCTGTGAGCATTTGGATTATATTTTTCATACATAAAGTTTGGAGGAATATAGGATGGAAGTTAAATTAATTAAAGCGCAAGCGGAGGATGCGGCAGCGATTCATGCAATGCAGACCCAGGCATTCCTGCCCTTACTCGAGAAGTATCAGGATCATGACACCAACCCAGCTAATGAAACTGTAGAGCGGACAGTGGAGCGGATTAATCAGGCTCATGCGGATAAATATATTATCAGTTGTTCAGGAGTTGCGGTAGGGGCGGTAAGAGTAACAGAAAAGGAGAATAAAAAATACCGGGTCGGCCGGATTTTCATTACACCTGAGCACCAGGGTAAAGGAATCGCCCAGCAGGTGTTTGCCCTCATTGAGCAAATCTATGCTGATGCAAAATCCTGGGAGCTGGATACCATTATGCAGGAAGCAAGAAACTGCTATTTGTATGAGAAGCTGGGTTACAAAAGAACCGGGGAAACCCACGAGATTAATGACAAGCTTACCCTGTGCTTTTATGAAAAGGAAGCTTAATTAATGTCCACGATTGCCTGCTTACATTAGCTGTCCGCAAGTCGGGTACTTTGGTGCCTTTCCGCAGGCTTAACGTCTCTCCTGTCCGTAGCATGTAGCCAGTCACTTGTACAACCGTTACGTGACTGGCTATTTTCTGAATAGGGGGCCTCTTCTCTGGAAGGGGCTTTTTTGCGCCTGGGCTTAGCTACAGACAAGTGCTTGACAAGCCGAAAAATTAAAAGTAAAGTAAGAATATAAATTATCTTAATTTAAAGATAATTATTGACCTAATATCTTAAAGTAAAGACAATGTAGAGATATCTTAAAAAACTAAAATCAGGAGTGAATTCAAATGAATAAACAAACAATGGGCATTCATCATATCACCGCTATCGTCGGACATCCGCAGGAAAATATGGACTTTTATGCCGGGGTGCTGGGATTGCGGCTGGTGAAGCAGACGGTCAATTTTGATGATCCGGGAACGTACCACTTCTACTTCGGCAATGAAGGAGGGAAGCCGGGAACGATCATTACCTTCTTCCCTTGGGCGGATGCCTATCAGGGTAAGATTGGCGGCGGCCAGGTCGGTGTCACCTCATACGTGATTCCGGCGGGAGCGATGGCCTTCTGGCGGGAAAGACTGGCGAAGTTCGGGGTTGCTTATACTGAAATGGAGCGCTTTGGCGAACAGGTTCTGGAATTCGATGATCCGCACGGACTTCATCTGGAGCTGGTAGAGCGTGAGGCAGGTGAGCAGAATACCTGGACCTTTGGCGTTGTAACCCCGGAAGTGGCAATTAAGGGATTTGGCGGGGCAACCCTCTTGTCCACGCATCCTGAACAAACAGCAGAATTGCTGGAGAAGGTGATGGGCCTTACTTTAATCGGGCAGGAGGGCGATATCGCCCGCTACCAGTCCACTGCCGATATCGGAAACGTGATTGATCTCAAGGTAACAGCTGTTCAGCGCGGGGAAATGGGAGTCGGCACCGTACACCATATTGCCTGGAGAGCGAAGGATGATCAGGATCAGCTTGAATGGCAGGATTATGTGCATGATAATGGATACGGGGTAACAGCTGTAAGGGACCGCAACTACTTCAATGCGATTTACTTCAGAGAACACGGCGAGATCCTGTTTGAGATTGCCACCGATCCTCCGGGCTTTGCCCATGACGAATCGCCGGAAACGATGGGAAGCAGCCTGAAGCTGCCGGCCCAGTATGAACCGCACAGGGGGCAGATTGAGCAGGTACTGCTGCCGTTCACCGTAAGAGAGCTTGACTAATTCCGATTCAGGAAAAGAGGAGACAATATAATGATTGCGATTGATCCAGTGCAAAATACCGAGCGGGATAACTATAAGCTGCTGATAGGAAGCATTATTCCGCGGCCAATAGCTTTTGTAACCACCTTGTCGGGTGACGGGGTGTTAAACGGGGCCCCGTTCAGCTTCTTCAATATTGTCTCCTCGAACCCGCCGATGATCTCCCTCTCCATTCAGCATGCCGGCGGCAGGCATAAGGACACAGCGCGGAACATTCTGCACAATAAGGAATTTGTCGTCCATATTGTGGACCGGCAGAATGTCGGGCAGATCAATATTACCGCTGCCCCGCTGCCGCCGGAACATAGCGAAATAGCGTTAGCGGGAATGACACCGGCAGACAGCCTGCTGATTAAAGTTCCGGGAGTAGCAGAGGCGAAGGTGCGGATGGAGTGTGTGCTTGAGCATTATGTAGAGCTGCCGAATAATGATCTGCTGATTGGAAAAGTGGTGCAGTTTCATATAAATGAGGACATCCTGGAGCAGGGGCGAATTGATCCGGCCAAGCTGGAGGCGGTGAGCCGGCTGGCGGGAAATGATTACGCAGGGATCGGCGACATCTTCACCATTGAACGGCCTGTCTAACGGATCTAACGATGCAGGTAATTTGAATACAGACACGGCAAAACCCTGGCGGAAGCGCCAGGGTTTTTAGTATGCACAAAAATAATTGCAATAGAGGATTGAATATGTTAATGTTGAAGAACTGCCGACAATTAAATGTAATTTAACACAGGTGACGCATTTTATTTATATTTTAATTGTAGCAAATGTACATCCGGTTTGTCAAGCGGACTTTTTTGAGAAGAAGGAGTGTTCAGGGGATGAAGAATCTGAGTGACTGGCAACAGGAGGAGCAGTGGCTGGAGCAGGTTAAGGAGAAGCTGCACGCGGAAATCGCCGGACTGGAGCCGGAAGTAGGCCAATTGAAAGAGCAGGCAGCCGATATCCGCAAAAGATTCTGGGAAGAGGTTACCGTCAATACCAGCACGGATGAGGACTTCCAGGAAACCTTTCTTACGGTTAACCAGCAGAGCATGGTCCTGTCAGAACGGGAACGGCGGTATGCGCGGCGGCTGCAGCAGTGGCGCAATATGAAGCGGCTGCTGCCATCCCCCTATTTCGGGCGGATTGACTTCCATGAGGACGGCCAGAGCACAGCGGAGCAGGTCTACATTGGTGTGTCCTCTTTTGCAGATACCGATGGCTTAAACTTCATTGTCTATGACTGGCGCACTCCCATTGCGAGCCTGTATTATGACTATCCGCCCGGCAGCGCTGCCTTTGAGACACCTGGCGGCCTGATCACAGGTACGATGGAACTGAAGCGGCAATACCTGATCCGTAACGGCCAGCTTCAGCATCTGTTCGATTCAAGTGTAACGATCGGTGACGAATTGCTGCAGCAGGTGCTCGGCAAAGGTGCGGATTCACAGATGAAAAGCATTGTTGCCACGATTCAGGCGGAGCAGAATGCGATTATCCGCAATGACAGCAGCCGGATGCTCATCGTACAGGGGGCGGCCGGCAGCGGTAAAACCTCGGCAGCGCTCCAGCGCGTAGCCTACCTGCTCTATAAACACCGGGAGCGGCTGACGGCGGACCAGATTGTATTATTTTCTCCGAACCCGATGTTTAACAGCTATGTTTCTACAGTGCTGCCTGAGCTTGGCGAAGAAAACATGCAGCAGGCCACCTTTCAGGAGTACCTGGAAACTTGGCTGGGAGATGATTTCCGGCTGGAGGACCCGTTCGACCAGATTGAATATGTGCTGACGGATCTTGATGGCGAAGGCTATGCGGCCCGTATGCAGGCGATGGAGTATAAAGCCTCGGAGACGTATCTTCAGGCACTTCAGGGATATTCACGGTGGCTGGGACACGAAGGAATGCTGTTTAAGGATATTATTTTCCGGGAACGGGTGATTATCTCCGGGGAGCAGATGAAATCGAAGCTATACAGCCTGGATCCTTCCATCCGTCTGGCGAACCGCATCGCCCTGGTGCAGAAATGGCTGCTTGAAGAGCTGGGCCGGCTGGAGAAAGAGGAGCAGGGGGCGGCCTGGGTGGAAGAGGAGCTGAACTATCTGGATTCCAGCCAATATGCGGAAGTGTTCCGGATGCTGCACAGTGAGCGGGGGGTCTTTGATTTTGCCGAGAAATTCGAACGGATTCAGGAAGTGATGCAGAACAAGCGCCGCAAGGATGAGAGTGACTTTGATTACGCCGAGCGTGAGGAAGCGCTGCTCAGCCAGATGGTCGTGAAGAAGCAGTTCCGGCCGCTGCGGCGGAGTGTGAAGCAGTTCCTGTTTGCGGATATCAGCGGGCTGTACCGTCAACTGTTCAGGGATGAACAGGCCTACAGGGAAATGACGGGTGAAGCCGGAGTGCCGGAGCATTGGACGGAAATCTGTGACCAGACCAAAGCGAAGCTGGACCGGCTCGAGCTTTTCTATGAAGATGCGACACCTTATCTCTATTTAAAAGAACTGATTGAGGGGACACGGACGAACACGCAGGTGCGCCATCTGTTCATTGATGAGGGGCAGGATTACTCCATGTTCCAGTATGAGTTTCTGCGGAAGCTCTTCCCCCGTGCCCGGATGACGGTCCTCGGTGATTTCGGCCAGGCAATCTTCACGCAGGCAACGAATCTGTCAGGAAGCCGCTCGCCGCTGGTTCAGCTCTACGGGGAGGAGGAGACCCGCCAGTTCCAGCTGGTCCGCAGCTACCGCTCGACCTTTGAAATCGTGGAATTTACGAAGCCGCTGCTGCCTGGCGGTGAGGCAATTATACCTTTTGAGCGGAGAGGCCGGAAGCCGGTGCTGGTAAAGACGCAGGGCGACGAGCAGCGGGCAGGACGTATAGCAAAGGATCTTGCTGCGCTGAAGGCTGAAGCCTATAACTCGATTGCTGTAATTACGAAGACGGCTGCGGAGAGTGTTGAAGCTTATGAGGCGTTGGAAGCTGCCGGTGTTCCAGGACTGCGGCTGGTTACCAAAAAGACACCGAACTTTGAGCAAGGCATACAGGTAATCCCGGCTTATCTGGCCAAAGGCGTGGAATTCGATGCTGTACTGATCTATGATGCCGCGCCGCAGACGTACCAGCGGGAGAGCGAACGCAAGCTCTTTTATACCGCATGTACACGCGCGATGCACCGGCTGCAGCTGTATACGAACGGCGAATGGACGCCTTTTGTGCAAGCGGTGGATGCGTCCCTGTATGAACTGGATGAGGGTTGAGCGAGTGGGGCTTACCGGTAACAGATGGAATAAATGCAGACACACGGTCTGCGGTCAAGGTTCGCCATTCTGACTCCTGCTTTGTACAGGAATTAAATGCAGTACAAAGGCCATCCCGCTAAGGATGGCCTTTAAACATTACAAGATCTGCAATGCAATAATCTTATGGTGTCATGCTGTTCCACAGCGCCTGGAACGCACCGGACTCAACCTCGAAGAATACGGGAGCATTGCCGTAGCGGACCAGCCCCTGGCCGAACAGCGTCAGCTGCACCTCGGCTTTATCGTCAAGCTGCAGGTATATAATCTTGCGGTCTTCGCTGTCATAGATGCCCTGCTCGGTCAGCGGCTCCGCTGCCAGCGGCGTGGCGGTATCAAGGGCTGTCAGGAAGCCTTCCAGCGCTGTGCTGTCAGAGAGCGGCGCGAGCTCCTGCAGTCCGTTGTTCCAGCTGGCGAAGCTCTCCCAATCGGCAGAGGCAACCCGGCCCTGCAGATTCAGCTTGCCGAACAGGTCGGCACCGCTGTTAATGGTGATGCCGTTCGTATGCTCATACAGGTCTGCATACACCTGGCCGTCAATTTCGTTATACGACATCACCAGAAAGTCGGAGCCGTATCCGTTAACGGCATAGATATCCGTCTCTCCGATATTGGAGGCTAGCTCGGTGTAATCCTCCTGGCTGCTCCATTCATCGATGCCGCCGCTCGTGCGGCCCAGCTTCTCACCGCGCAGCGCTGCGGCATCTGCTGCGTCGATGCGGGTGGCCGCCTGGGTGTAAACATTGCCCTTATATACGACAAGGGCAACCATATCAGCTGAGGCGCCAGTGTCTTTATCCGGCAGCTCAATCTTGGGGATTACAACACCTGCGGCTGTACCTGCAGCCGAACCGCCAGTACCCGGACTTTGCGGAGTGACCTGGGCCACTTGCGCAGGCGCTGCGGGACCGTTCAGCTGCTGCCAGATACTAGGTCCGGCAAGGCCGATGCCGGCGGCGAGCAGAACGCTCGCTGCAATATAGACGGGCTTCCGGGGACGCCGTTTCTGCTCCATTTTATCTGCCAATCCGCGTTTCATTTCATCGCTTGCTTTCATACCATCCACCGCTTTCTTATAGTTTGTGCGAAACTGTTCCTCGTTCACTCTGATTCCGCTCCTTCCAGCTCCAGTTTTAACAGCTGCCGCCCGCGCCTCAGTCTCATCTTCACGGCGGACTCGCTGATCCGCAGAATTTCGCTGATTTTCTGGATAGGGTAATCCTCGTAATAATACAAATGGATAACGGTTCTATACTTCACAGGCATTGCCATCACAAGCTGCAGGACCGCCAGCTCTTCGGGATTCCCGGCTGCCGCCGGCTCCATCCCTTCAAGCTTGACTTCGCGCTTGCGCCAGCCTCTGCCCAGCAGATTCTTACAATGATTGGTGATCACCCGGATCAGCCATGCCTTCTGATGCTCCTCGTCCTGGAATGCGGGAGCCTTCTCCATCAGCTTGATGAAGGTATCCTGGGTGGCTTCTTCGGCATCCTCGCGGCTGCCCAGATGAACCAGCGCAATCCGGAACAGCATTTCTGCATATTGTTCATAACTTTTCATCACATGTTGGCCCGGCCGGGTCATGGATCGCTGCATGAGGCTTTGCCCTCCTTTACCTATAACACCCTTAAGGACGGCATTTGGTCACATTTTGTTTCCGGAAAATTTATTGATGATACTGAAGAAGGGGCCAAGCAGTCTGAAGACTGTCCTGGCCCCTTGTCAAAAGGCGGTTTTATTCTTTTAGCCAGCCCGCTATCTTCTCATTACTTTAATCGCTGCAGCCGCTTTACAGCACGCTGTCCCGGTAATGTCCTTCTCCGGCTAATTTGCGGCGCATCTGCTGCCGGTATTCTGTAGGCTGCATATCCATGACCTCGCGGAAAGCCCGGGTGAAGCTTTTGTAGCTTTCGTATCCTACCATGGCGGTGATATCGACGATCTTGTGATCCGTCTCGGCCAGCAGCCGCCGGGCTTTGTCGAGGCGCACATCCCGCAGATATTCGGCAAAGCCCTTGCCGATATTCTTCTTGAACTGGTTGGAGAAATACGCATAATTCAGCGACACATGATTGGACACCATGGCGAGATCCAGCGGCTTATGATAGTTCTCATGGATGAAGCGGATGGCTTCGTTCAAATCCTGCGAATTGCGGTAGCTGCACTTATACTCATAATAGAACTGGTTCAGCCGGAGGAGCTGCTGCTGCAGCGCCTGGATGTAATCGCGGATGCCCGGATAGTCAAAGAGATTGCGCAGACTGTCCAGATCCAGCGCTTCCTCGCCCATGTACGGAGAGACAACCCGCTCGTATTCCTCCATCATCTGGATTACAGCGCGGCACAGCTGCTGGGTATAGCGGATGTGATAACGCTGCAGCACATCCTTATGGAAGATGCCGGACAGGCCCTGGGTAATTCTGCCGCTGTTATTAGTCCCGATAAGCTGGAACAAAGCGTATAGCTGCTCATAGGGCAGCTCCCAATGCTGCTCCAGCGGTTCCAGATGAAGGGGCAGAAGGCAGTGCTTATCCGGAAACAGGTAGCTGTGGCGGTAAAGCTCCATAGCCTGAGTATAGCTATCCGGCAATGCCTTCAGCCCGTTCCGCACGCTGGTCATCACTGTAATGGCTTCAAGCCCGGCAGCTTTGAGTGCTGCCGGGAACGCCCCGGTATCCATGGCAGCATCCACGGCCAGGATCAGCTGCGGCCGGTGCTGCAGGCAGATACAGCCTTCTGTGCCGTACACACGGTAGGCCACAGATTCAATGCTGTGGCTGCTGCTGGCCCCGGGCTGGTTAATCCACAGCTCCTCCCGCAACAGGCAGAGCCGGTAGCTGTGCCACAGGCCGGAATTCTGCTGCTCGGTCTCCTGTATCCAGGTGTCATCCCCTGCGGCGCCCTGCATATACATGCGCAGCTCCTTCCGGCCTGTCTCCCGGGCGAGCAGGGAGATCTGCTCCAGACTCTGCGAGAGCGCCTCCCGGGTCTGAATCTCCTGCCACACATGCTCAACCGAGGACTCCAGATCCTCGCGTTTCACGGGCTTAAGCAGGTAACCTTTAGCTCCAAGCTCAATCGCCTTCTGGGCATAAGCGAAATCGCTGTAGCCGCTGATAATCAGATAATCGAGCTTGATCCGCGCAGCTTTGGTCTGTGCCATCAGCGCCAGGCCGTCCATATCCGGCATCCGGATATCGGTAATCACCAGCTGGATGCTGTGCTGATGCAGCAGCTCAAGCGCCTCAATTCCGCTTGCCGCACTGTAGACGTTGCCCGGCTGCAGAGGGAACTGGCGCAGCATCGCCTGCAGGCCGTCGCGGATATGCTTTTGATCGTCCACAACGAGAATATTGATCATGTTACCATCCTCCAAGATTCACATTTTCCCAAGGCAGCCGTATGGTTACACAGGTATATTCACCCTGAACGCTCTCAATCCGCAGCCCGCAGTCTTGGCCGTAATGCAGCTGCAGGCGCTTGTGTACATTCTCTAGCCCGAGCCCGTTCTTGCTGGTAGCAATCGGCGTATCCGATTCACCCCGCAGTACGGACTGCAGCCGGGCCAGCATCTCGGGGTCAATCCCGGCACCGTCATCGTGAATCCCGATCAGCAGCTGGCGGTCAGCCTCTTCGCGCACCTCAATCCTTATATGTACACTGCCGCCGGCCGGAGCTGCATGGTGCACGGCATTCTCGACGATCGGCTGCATGCACATCTTGGGAATGCTGTAGCGCTGTACTTCCACAGGCAGGTCAGCCGTCAATACAATGCTGCTGCCTTCCATGAAATTAATAAATTTAATATAGCTGTGTATGTTGGCGAGCTCATCGCCAAGGGCAACCGTATCGCTGCGCCACTGCATGTTATAGCGGAGCAGGGAGCCGAGCGATACCAGCGCACCTGCAATGGCAGGCTGGCGTTCAACCTCCGCGTGCATCCGGATCGACTCCAGGGCGTTGTAGAGAAAATGGGAGTTGATCTGCGAGTGAAGGGAGTGGAGCTGGGCGTTTTTGGCGATCAGCTGTTTATCCACCACCTGGGTCATCAGCGCCTGGATTTCATCCAGCATATGATTATAGCTGACAGCCACATAATCGATTTCGTCACCGGTTTCGTTATCCTTAAGCCCTGTATCAATCTTCGCATCCAGCTGCCCCCTGCGGACCTTGCGCATCGAAGCGAGCACCATTTCCAGCCGCCGGAAGATCCGCCGGGTCACGCGGGATACGAGCAGCAGCATCAGGAGGAGAACGGATAGAGTTATAAAGATCACCAGCAGGTACCAGCTCCGCGGGCCCTCCATCAGCAGCTGATGGGCAGCGATATCGACCACATAGGCATTCAGAGGGGCGATGTAACGGTAGATGGCATAGTAAGTCTGGTCCCCGGAAAGCACTTTAACAGGGGTGTTCTGCTGCAGGACATCCAGCTGTTCGTGGACCGCGGCAAGAATACCCTCCAGCTTCTCTCCCGCATTCTGCGAAAAAGCATGTTCCGGATTATACACCGTCTGCCCGGGGTTCGTTCCGTCCATAACAACGGTGAAGAAATCCCGTCCGGTATCCTCAAGCAGATCGCTGAAAAAAACACGGTGCAGCGTACGGATTTCCATAAGGGTAGGGAACTGCTGCTGCTTGCCTTGAAGCCGTACCAGACGGTAGTAGGCTAACGTATCCTCTCCATCCCGGAAAGCGAATAAGCGGAAGGCAGCGCCGCCCTCATCCCGCAGGGTGATCCAGTAATCCTGCGGCCAGAACCTGTCATAGTGGTAGATTTCCGGCCAGATTTCATACAGATCCGGATTATCGACATAGAAGCTCAGCTCGCTGATCATCTCGTGGCTCTGAATGATATTATGCATCTGCTCATATTGGTTCTGCCTGAATTTCACCAGCTGGAGGCCGTCCCCGCGCATATTGGAGTGGATGAAATCAACAAACGCCTTCTGGGTCAGGGCGGTTGCGGAAGCGTTCTCAAGAACATCCATTCTGCTGCGCAGCCTTTCATCGAGCCGGGCGACATGATTGCTGCCCTCGGTCATAGCTTCCTTGTAGAGCTGGCTCTCCTGGGCACGGATATATAAAAAGGAGATCACAATAGCCGGGATGGCAATCATCAGGCTGAAGGCCAGAAACAGCTTGGTTGAAATACGGGAATTCCGGTAAAGTCTTCTTATAGCAGTCAGGTTCACCTTCATCTGATTACCTCCATCCCAGTAATATACCATGTATTACAAACCGGCTGGTAGGGAATAAGGCATTGCTGCTTCTGAAGCAGGGAATACCGGCAGCCAGATCCGGCTGCCGGTACAGAACTTTACTCTGCCATCTTGGCCTTGCGTGCATCAAGCTCGGTCTGGCGGTATTCCATCACCTGCTGGAAGCCGTAGCTGTCGCGGCGGGAGAGGAAGCTCTCGAAGATTTTGTCAAAGGCAGCCTCATCCTTCGCGGTAATCAGCTCAGGCATCACTTCTTCCCAGTTCTGCGAGATACGCGACCACGAAACGGCGACATCGGAATCCCCAAGCGGGTCCAGACCTTTGTAGATGCCGCTGTCTATGTCAGCCTGGGCGTTCGCGAAGTCCTCCATCTGCTTGATGACAGGTGCCTTCTCCGGTCTCCACTGGTTCACAATAACCGGGTTGCGCATCATCCAGTACGTATCAAGAATGCCGTATTCCTTCTCCAGTTGTTCAATATTTGCGCCCAGCATGTCAACGAACTCAGTCTTCAGCTGCGGCTTGCCGCCCTCCGTATCCCAGGTTTCGCCTTCCTTGCCGAGGAACAGGTCACGCTGGCCTTCTTCGCTCGCCAGATAGGTCAGGAAGCGGATCGCCCGTTCCGGATGCTCAGTGGATTTGCTGATCATCGTCACCATCCAGCCGTCCATGTTGCCGGGGAAGAGCTTGGCGCTGTCGCCCTTGCTGTTCTGCGGCCCGTCGACAGCGATGTAGTAAGAGTCCGGGTTCGCGCCTGAGGCCAGCATCGGATTGACTGCGGACATGCCGGTCCATTCACGGATCATCATGAAGTAGCGGGCATTATTCGTTTTCTCTTCAACCTGGGTATCGGAATCGACCAGGAAATCCACGTTGATCAGCCCGCGTTCGTAGGCGGTGCGGAATGTTTTGAGCCAGGTGAGATAATCAGGGTCAGTCACGCGGTCATATACTTTGCCGTCCTTCTCATGCGGAACAGCCAGCAGATTCTGCAGATATTCCGACATCCCGTAAGGGACATTCCCCTGGGCGAAGAAGGGGCTGATCGGCTGGCCTTTATATTCGGGATACTTATCCTTCAGCAGCTGCAGTGCACTGAGGAAGCCTTCCGGGGTACTTAAGTCCGGGCTGCCCATTTCTTCGTACAGATCCTTGCGGACCAGGAAGGTCTGGTTGGCGGCAGTCATGCCGGTCTCATGCATCAGGTTAGGGCTGTAGGAATCATTCGGTACGCCATAGGTGTTGCCGTTCTCCTGGCGGTACCACTTCAGGGTGCCGTCGCCGGCCACTTTGAAGAAATAAGGGTCATACTGGTCAGCGAGCTCATTCAGGGCATAGACATGGTCGCCTTCCCACAGCTTTTTGACAGCAGTCTCCCAGGAACCCATAGAGATCAGATCCGGCAGCTTGCCGGAGGTCATCATCAGTGTAATTTGCTCATTCGCTTCACCGGACGGCACCTCGAGCTTGATATTGACGCCTGTCTTCTCTGTTACATATTTGGAGGCCAGGCTCTCCCCCCAGGAGTGCGCATACCAGTTGGCTCCGACGAACCAGGTCAGATCAACGGGGCTCGTATCGAGCGGCCAGGCAGCTTCCTCGGGATTCAGTGCTGTCTCAGCCTGCGGTGCTGTTGTAGCTTCAGTCTGCGGTGCTGCCGTAGGTGCACTTTCATTACTTGCTGAATTATTGCTGCATGCAGCCATTGTTAAAGTAAGAGTCAGCGCTAGAATGACTGCTGATATCGGTTTCATGGATTTGCTTTTCACGGGATAATCATCCTTTCATCATAATAGAATTGTACGATTTGTATACGCTTGCGCCTAGCCCTTAATCGCCCCAATCATCACACCCTTGACCAGATAACGCTGGATGAAAGGATAGAAGATCAGAATCGGCAGCGTAGCAACCATCATCGAGGCGAATTTGATCGAGTTGCCCGGGAGCCTTGCACCGAATTGGGCCATCGCCTGCTGCTGCATGAAGGACATGGAGTTCTCGGCAATGATTTTGTACAGCATCGTCTGCAGCGGCAGCAGCTCCTGGGAATGGATATAGATTACACCCTGATAATAGTCATTCCAGTGATACACTGCTGAGAACAGCGAGATGGTCGCAATGACGGCCATGCTGTTGGGCAATACGATTCTGAACAGAACCCCGTAGTCCGAGGCGCCGTCGACCTTCGCAGATTCCTCCAGACTGTCCGGTATCGTGCGGAAGAAGCTCATGAAGATTACCATGTTGAAGAAAGAATACATCGACGGGATGATGAACACCCAGAAGCTGTCATACAGGCCGAGCTTGGTCATGAGAATGAATGAAGGGATCAGCCCGCCTGAGAACAGCATGGTGATCAGGGAGATTTTGAGATATATTTTGCGGCCCATCAGATTGGACTTGCTCATCCCGTAAGCCACTATTGCAGTGAACAGCACATGCACCACCGTTCCAATAATCGTACGCAGCGTAGTGATGTAGAACCCGTTCATTAAAGTCTTGTCATTAAAAGCAACACTGTAGCTGGCCAGCGACAGCTCTTTGGGGAACCAGTTGACGGTCCCGAGCGACGCCTGCTCCGGCGAATTCAGCGAGTTGACGAGGACGAACCACATCGGGTACAGGGTTAAAAAGCAAACCGCCAGCATCAGCAGGGTGTTGCCGATTTCAAAAGCTCCAATGCGCCGGAATCTTCCGCTTCTTGCCATGAATCAGCGCTCTCCTTTCCTGGTGAATTATGCATAGCCTTTTAGAAAATACTGTCGCCGGTCAGCTTCTTCGAGGTCTGATTGGCCAGAAGCAGCAGGATCAGCGCCACAATCGAGCGGGCGAACAGCACGGCGGTGGAGAAGGAGTGACGCCCGGAGACCAGACCCATGTTATAGATGTAGAGGTCGAGACTCTCCGCCATCTTCATATTCATATTGTTCTTCAGCATGAAGATCTGCTCGAAATTACTGCCGAGAATCCCGCTGACCGCGAGGATGAACAGAATGGCGATGGTGGGGCGGATGCTCTGCACGGTAATATGCCACATCCGCTGCCAGCGGTTTGCACCGTCCAGCTCGGCGGCTTCGTACAGCCCCGGATCAATGCCGGCAATGGCTGCTATGTAGATGATGGCGCTCCAGCCGGTTTCTTTGAGGATATCGGTGAAAAAGGTGATCCACCAAAAATACTTCGGATCGCTGTTAAACAGGATCTCGCGTTCCTGAAGCCCCAGCATCATCATCAGTTGGTTGACCACTCCGCCTTCACCCAGCCAGTTGAGGGCGATCCCGCCAAAGATCGTCCAGGCGATAAAATGGGGCAGATAGGAGATCGTCTGCACTGTGCGCTTGAACCGCAGACTGCGGATTTCATTCAGCAGCAGGGCGAACAGGATAGGGATAGGAAATCCTAATACAAGCTTAATCGTGCTCATCCCGAGCGTATTGCGGATTGAGCGCCAGAACCTGTCATCGGTGACGAAGTCCTGGAAATGCTTCAGCCCGACAAACGGGGATTCCAGCATCGGCTTCGCAATACTGAAGTCCATGAAGGCAATAATCAGCCAGAACATCGGGATATAGCAAAAGATAAACATCCAGATAATACCGGGTATGACCATGCTCTGCAGCTGCCATTGTCTTAATAACGCTTTCATTTGTTCCGCTTTGTATTGGAACATGTCTGTGCCCCCTTCCTCTTTCATCGTAGGAGAAAGGGCAGGTGAAAAAAAGGCCATGATTATTGACCCTATCCCAATATTTTGGATTCTGCTCATCTGCCCCGGAAATTAGGTATGCTGTGATTACCTGAGAGGAGTGTGTAGTGATGGATAAGCTGGTATGGGAACAGGATTTTACGGACGGGAAGACGGATCTGCAATCCTGGAATATCCGCCTCGGCAATGATTTGCTGGATAATGAAGGCAATGCGATATTTCCGGGCTGGGGTAACGGGGAGCAGCAGTTCTATACGGATCATCCCGATAATTTGTCTTTTGGGGAAGACGGTCTGCAGCTGTGCGCGCACAGGGAAACTGTGGAGCAGGAAGGACGGAGCTTCGCGTATACCTCGGCCCGGCTGGATACGAGAGACCATTTCTCTTATTGCTATGGCAGGTTAGTTGTACGCGCCAAGCTTCCGGTAGGGCAGGGGATCTGGCCCGCGGTCTGGCTGCTGCCGCAGGAACAGGCTTACGGCCTGTGGCCGGCTTCCGGGGAGATCGACATCCTGGAGGCTAAAGGCCGCCTGCCGCGGCAGATCGCCGGAACGCTGCATTATGGACCGGATCATGAACATAAGGTGGTTGAAGAGTTCACTTACGAGCTGGAGAGCGGAACGGTTAATGAATTCCGGGAGTACACGCTGGACTGGCAGCCGGGCATCATGCGCTGGCTGGTGGACGGGTACTGTTTTGCGGAGCGTGAGCTGGTGCAGGGGATAATGCCTTTTGACAAACCGTTCTATCTGCTGCTTAATCTTGCCGTAGGCGGCTGGTATGACAATGTAGAAGTAGATCACTCTGCGCTGCCGGCGGTGATGACGGTATCCGGTATCCGGCTGTATCAGAGTGAGGAACATATGTAGGTGCCCGCACATACAAACAGGAGGAATGCTGCTCTGAGAGCCATTCCTCCTGCACATGATAACGTATGATATAGTAAGCGCTCTCAGATTCCGGCGAAAAGTTCGTCCAGGTGATCCCAGTGAGCTGCAACCCAGTTATTCTCCTCACGGAAGCGGATGAGCGGGGTGTATTCGTCTTTTTCAGCTACGGCAATCCATTCGGCTTCCCGCCACCACGTCAGCTTGATTGAACGGATCAGCTTCTCCGCAGAGAGCGGGCTGTACCGCCGGTAGCCTGACACAAAGGCACGGACCTGCCCGAGTCTAATTAAGCCCCCGGATAATGCGCAAGATAAAATCGCCCGCGACACATCAAGTTCAGGATAGACGAAATGCAGCCGGTCGAAGTCAAGGATGGCCGCCACCGTATCCTCATCGAACAATATATTATCCACGAATAAATCCCAGTGCCCCCAGCCCCGTTCACAGCCGGCGAAGATCGCGGTATCCGTCTCATCAATAATTCTCCGCTGAATTTCCAGCGCTGCGATCGTATCAGCACATTGCCTCGCGGCAGCCTGGCGGTAGCGTTTCTCCCAGTGCTTCAGCATGGCTTCCTTGGTCCGGATATCCCAGTGGAGCGGCAGGGGGGGAACATCCGTGTTAAGCAGCATATGCATCTGCCCGACCACCGTCCCCAGCTCATACATCTGCTGCTCGCTTGCTGAACCGGGTGCAATGCTGCGCCCGTTGCAGAGGTCTGTCAGCACATAGCGTTCCTGTGAAGCGGACCTCAGGACATACTTGCCCTGATGCGAAAATAACCTCGGCACCGGAATGCCCTGCTGGTAGAGCTTATGCTGATGAGCCAGCGAAATCTCCAGTCCGTCCACGAGCTGTTCCGGGTATCGGACCTTGCTGTACTGCTTGACAAACAGGCTGCCCTGATCGCTCTCAAGCTTCCATTTCAGGTTGAGGAAACCGAGATCAATGGGGGTGGCTGCTGTAATATGCATTCCGAAATGGTCAGTTATGGAGTCTATAAGCTCATCTCTGATTCTTTCCGCTGTATCTGCCATACTCCTTCTCCTCATCTGAACGGATAAAAGATGATTTTACTGCCGGTTAACACTATTGTAATGTCTTAAATAGTCTGATATGACTCTATTTTCGCCGGATTCCGGGATTTATTCAAGGAGAAAATATACGATAAAGAACTGAGGAATTAACTAATGTGGAGGGCCTGCCGTTTCGCATCAGCTTCATAATATAGTTCGGATATTCTGAGCCGAAGAGCTTGTCCCGGTATGTAGCGGACTGAGATGGATAAGGCATGTTTTGAGGAAATAAGTGCACTAAGGTCCGTAAGGATTAAAGGGGGGGCATTGATGAACCCGGACGAACAAGCAAGGGGGGACAAGCTGTAAGTAAGTGTTCTAATTATATCTATATAGCTTGAACTGGAAAGCTATATGTTGATTTAGGATTGCTAAACAGCCGAAATTCATTCTAATATACTCACCGCCTACCCGCGCGACAGCTTATTGTACACGATTGTTGGCGCTGGCTCCCACTAAGGAAGCCAAACGTGGGGGTGGAGCAAGTTATAGAGGGCCAATCCCATCTGTCTGGTTCAAATACACTCCCAAGCTGATCCTTACGGACGCCACAGCCTTTATTCGCTCAAAAAAGGTCATTGGGGCAGGCTTACGGACATGACAGCCCTTATCCGCCGCTTTTCACGGGTAAACTCCGCTTTTCCGGTGAAATAACGGCGCTGATGTCCTTAAGGTCCGGCACTCAGGTACCTTTCCGCAGGCTTAACGTCTCTCATGTCCGTAACGCTAAGCTAGTCACTTGAACAACCGTTGCGTGGCTGGCTGATTTTCTTAATGGAGGGTACATTCAACCCATTTACCTGCGCGCGGCAGCTCATTGTACATGATTTTCCGCTTAAAGATGAGTTTTGGACTTCCTGCCGCCGTTATTTCCAAATTTTTTGATGATTACCGCTGTTTATGGTGAGAATTTTGTAATTCAGGAGGTCGCTAGTGCCCCTGTATATCCCTCCACCACCACCGACTCTTTTTTTCTAAAGTTTTTTAGTTCAATCTATATAGTTATGATTTAAAAAAAGGCTGCCCCGAGCCGCCATTACATGGCCCGGGACAACCTTTGTTCAAAAAAAGAAGTTCTAAGTGCAGTTTACAGCAAAGATAGTGTAAATCTGAAGGCATACGGCCGGTTGGCCGGCAGGGTGAACTCAGCGTGGGTAGGTGCACCCCAGCTGTCGTCTCCGCCTACGCCCATTTGCTTGTAGTTGACGCGCAGCACAGTTTTATCTGAGGCCGGCAGCTTGTAGCCGTGATCGCTTGCTTCAAGCTCAGCGGCAGTCCAAGGGAGGGCATTCACCTCCAGCGGATTAGCGCCGGTCACATGCAGGCCGGCTCCTGCTTCGCCTGCAGTAACGGCAGCGAAGCGCACATCGGTCTTGTTGCCGCATTCCTGCGGACGGAGATAAGGTGTGAACTGTCCGCTGACCTTGCCGCTGTACAGACCCAGCGGAGCGCCGCTCTGCCGGTCCCAATAGTTCTCATGCGGGCCGCGGCCATACCAGGAAATCGTGTCGAGGCTGCTGTCCAGCTCGAAGACAATGCCGAATTCCGGAATCTCAGGCAGCTTGCTGCTGCCCGGATTCAGCTCTTGCGTAACCGTCACCGAGCCGTCCGGGGAGATCTCATACTGCATACGCAGGGTGGACGAAGGCTTGGTATCCAGCACGTAATCAGCGGTTACGAGGCCAAGCTGACCCTCTGTCCGGCAGCTGAAGCCGGTGAGCTGACGGCTGTAAGAGGCGTCCTTCCAGACCGCACAGCGCTCCTGGTGTTTGTTGCCGAGATCATTATCGGTTACAGCCCGCCAGAAGTTGGGTCTTGCCGGGGCAAGCAGCAGCTCTTGGCCGGAGGACTGGTAAGAAACGAGCAGGCCGCTTGCCGGATCGAAGGACAGGGCAAAGCTGCCGCCGGAGAAGCTCACCAGCCCGTCCTGCTCCTGAACCTGCAGCGTGCTGCCTGGAATAAACGGCGCGGCTGCAGGAAGGTATGGTGACAGTATAAACTGCTCCCAGGCGATTTCGTGCGCTGCTGCGGACCAGTCTGTCTCTTCCTGCTGCACAAAGGAAACCTTCAGGACAGCTTCTTTACCGTTGCCAAGCAGATTTGAATCGAATGGAATAGTAACCTCAACAGCTTCTCCCGGTACGCCAGCAAGCGCCAGCTGACCTTTCTGCGCGGTCACTCCGTCCAGGTCAACACTCCAGCTGAGCTGATAGTCTTCCAGATTAGTGAACAGGTAGTTATTCCGTACCTGGAGCCGCCCTGCTTGCAGGTCAAGGGCGGTGATCACGATGCTCTGGTAGCATTTCTTAATCTCGTACAGCTTAGGGGTTACGGTCCGGTCAGCGAACAGCAGCCCGTTGCCGCTGAAGTTGCCGTCATGCGGATTCTCGCCGAAATCGCCGCCGTAGGCCAGATACTCGGTGCCGTCAGGAGTAGAGGTGCGGATCGCCTGATCCACCCAGTCCCAGATGAAACCGCCCTGGATAATGTCATACTTGTCAAACAGCTCGGTATACAGATGCAGACCGCCGCAGGAGTTGCCCATCGCATGGCTGTATTCGCACAGGATATAAGGTTTCTTAGGATTCAGCAGTGCATATCTTTCCACATCCACCGGTTTGATGTACATGGTGGACTCGATATCACTTGCGGCCTCCGACGGTCTGTAATGGAAGACTCCCTCATAATGCACCGGACGGGTCGGATCGGCTTCCCGCAGATAGTCATGCATCGCCAGGAAGTTATCGCCGCCGAAGGACTCGTTGCCGAGTGACCAGATGATGACTGACGGATGATTCTTGTCTCTTTGCATCATAGAGTTACAGCGGTCAATGACGTTAGCCCGCCACTCCGGTCTGCTGCCGGGAACATTGCCTTCATTCAGCTCCTGCTGGCCGTACTGCCAGGCGCCGTGGGTCTCCAGATTCGTCTCATCAATGACATAGAGCCCGTATTCGTCGCACAGCTCATACCATACGGACTGATTCGGATAATGGGAGGTCCGCACAGCGTTGATATTATGCAGCTTCATCAGCTTGATATCGGTAATCATATCCTCCTTGGAGAGCGCCCGTCCGGTGTCGCAGGAGAATTCATGACGGTTGGTGCCCTTCAGCACAATCCGCTTGCCGTTGATCTTCATGAGGCCGTCACGGATCTCGAAGGTGCGGAAGCCTACTCTGGAGCTCACTGCTTCCAGCAGCTGTCCCTGGCCGTTAATTACAGAGATAACGAGTGTATACAGATTAGGCTTCTCTGCACTCCATTTGAGCGGGCTCTTCACATCAGCGGACAGCTGCAGCTGCTGAACCCCCTCCTGCAGGAAGTCAACACCGGCTGTGAGCGGTAATGCCCATAACGGCTGTTCATTACTGTCATACAGCTGTGCCTGTACCGCATGTGCGCTGATTGCATTGCCGAAATAATTCTCAACTGTCACGTTCACATTCAGCTGCGCATCCGTGAAGCTCTCGTCCAGCTCTGTCTGCACGAAGAAGTCGGCAACCCGCACAGGCGGTGCGGTGTACAGATATACATCGCGGAAGATGCCGCTCAGCCGCCAGAAATCCTGATCCTCCAGCCAGCTCGCATCACACCAGCGGTAGACTTCTACTGCCAGCTTATTCTCTCCCGGAACCAGATAAGCTGTAATATCGAATTCTGAAGGGGTAAAGGTATCCTCGGAGTAGCCGGCGAGTTCACCGTTGACCCAGACATAGAAGGCGGATTCTACGCCCTGGAAGCTGAGGTACACGGGTTGTCCGTCCCATTCTTGCGGCACGGTGAAGCTGCGGAGATAAGAGCCGACCGGGTTATACACGGTCGGGGCGAAGGGAGGCTTCAGGTCCGGCTCGGACACGGCCCATGGATAGCGTACATTGGTGTATTGCGGGTAATCATACCCCTGGAATTGCCAGTGGGAAGGGACCGCAATATCGGCCCAGTCTCCGCAGTCGAAACCGGATGTATAGAAATCCTTAATCCGTGCTTCCGGTGTTTCGGCAAAGGCGAATTTCCAGGTTCCGTTCAAGGACTGATAACGGGAGGAGGCTGATTTGTCACCCTGCAGGGCTTCAGCAACAGCCGGGTAGGACATCATGGAGGCGTGTGCATCTAACCGGTTTATTTGGAAAAGCTCAGGATTATTATTCCATTCCGGATATCCGTTTGCAGGCGGCTGGTATGAGAGTTTATGGCGCAAGTTAACATCTCCTTATATTGTTATATTCATATTATAGAATGGAGAATGTTCCGGGTATATATAATGATATTCGTCACTTATAACAAAATATGAAACTGGATATTGAAACTGTAGACAGGTATGATGGAGGGAAGCAGGGACCTGGCAGAGGGCCGGGCGGCCCCGCAGAAAGCTACACGGAGAGAGGGATTCAGTTGCAAAGCTTAATGATTTTTTGCGAGATGGAGGAGACACTGCCGCTGCCGCTGTATGCGACAACGATCGGATATTGGGAGCATCAGGAGGAAACGGTGCGGCCGGCCGGCTTTCCGGATTACCAGCTTCACCAGGTGCTTGGGGGCAAAGGTGAATTGACGATTGGGGATAAACGTTATGTTGCCGGTGCCGGGGACATCATGTTTCTCTACCCGGATATTCCCCATTCCTATACCCCGCTCAGCAAGGAATGGGAGCTGGCCTGGATTTCATTCCAGGGCCGGGAGGCTGCCCAGATGCTGCTCTATGCCGGAATCCGCGAATCCGGGGTGGGCTCGTTAAGAGCAGAGCCCATCCTGGGTCCGCTGGAGGAGATGCTTACGATGTCATCCGGCAATGAGCTGCATGACAATCTGGAACGTTCAAAGCTGCTGTATGCCCTGCTGCTCGACTTGAAGAAAAATCTGCTGCCCGCTGCAAATGAGGATAATGAACTCGAGCGGATAAAGCCGGTGCTGCAGTATATCGAACAGCAGCTGCACCGCCCGCTGCTGCTGAAGGAGCTGGCCGAGGTTGCTGAAGTGTCGCCGCAATACCTGTGCCGGCTGTTCCAGCGGACCGTCCGCGAGCGGCCTGTCGCCTATGTCAACAAGCAGCGGGTCAACCGCAGCAAGCAGCTCATGTTCAGCAGCCGGGGGCAGCGTATTTACGACATCGCCCGGCAGGCCGGATTCGAGAATATCAGTTACTTCTGCGCTGTTTTCAAGCGGCTTACCGGGATGCAGCCGGAGGAATGGCGGCGCCTGCACGGTCTGGATTAAGGGCTGAACAGCTCCGGCTCACAAGGTTTCCCGCAGCCGGGCGAACATCCAGTCTGCCATCTGGCGGTAATCTGCAGGCGGCTCAGCAGACACCCCGGCTTCAACCGGCTTAAGTGTATGTGTCTGCAGCACCGCCCACATAGCATTCCAGAAGGTGACGACATAGGACATCTGTTCAAGGCTGTGCAGTGTGGCCGCGTCACATTGCCCGAAATAATGCGTGAGAAAGCTTTCCTTCTGCGCCGGGGAATAAGACGCGCATACGCAGGCCAGATCAAACAGAATATCGCCCATGCCGGCATATTCCCAGTCGATCAGCCGGACATTTCCGTCATCAAGGAAGTTGTTCGGGAACGGGTCATTATGGCACAGCGCACCATGCAGCAGGCCTTCTGCCGCCCGGGCCTCTTCAATCGCGGCGAGCTTATCCAGCAGCTTATCCAGATCTCCGGGCAGCCCAAGCTGATGCAATCCGCAATAGCGGATTCTGTCTTCAATATCCCGGTAGGGGGAGAATTCGAAGGGAATTGCGGGCATTTCGTGTACTTTGCGCAAAGTATCCGCAATCCGTTTCATGTTCACCGCAGTCCCCGCATCGGCATCGCTCCACTTCCGGCCTTCAATCACCTTCGTTATCATATGCCCTGTTTCGGTGGAGAAATAGACAATCTCTGCGCCTACTCCGATAGCTGCCGCCGCCTGCATAGCCGCCAGCTCAGCCTCCCGGTTGATGCCCAGCCGGTCTGCATTGCTGCCGCTGATCCGCAGAGCCAGCCTGTCCGGCCCGTTCTTGATGATATAATTCTGGTTAGTCAGGCCATCCTGCTGATATTCAATGGCAGTATCCTGCATATCCCACTGAAGCCTGTCCTCAATCATCTGCTTCCAAAGTTCATTTCGTCCGCTCATGGGGTCACCTCACTCCAGTTCAAGCCGGAATACGACCGGTGCATCGCTGGCAACAGCCGTAGTCCTTATTGTTAAAGCACCTGCATCCCGTGTCCAGACCGGCTGCTCTTCGAAGCCTAATACGGTAATTTCCCGGATGACCCCTTCGAAGTATGGCGATTTTTCCCTTAACGTTTTGATGCGTACCACACCATCCGCAGGATATACCAGAACGGTTGCATACAGAGCGCTTCCTTTGACGGTAAAGCGGATATCTTCAGGTGTGAACACCTTGGCATTGCCGTCCGTGAACTGCCCTTCCTCAATCACAGTCGGCCCTTCGCCAAATGTGCGCCAGTAGGAGGTCCCGTAAATAGCCTCGCCGTTGATGCTAAGCCAGCTGCCAATCGCAGACAGGATCGCTTTATCTTCTGCGGCAAAGCTGCCGTCAGCCTTCGGCCCGACATTCAGCAGCAGATTGCCGTTCTTGCTGACGATATCAGCCAGATCCCGGATAATCTCCACCGCAGATTTGTATTCATTATTCTCCGTATAACACCAGGAGTTTCTTGCCGCCGCCGTATCGGTCTGCCAGTAATAGGGCTTCAGCTCGGCGAATTGCCCGCGCTCGACATCCGGAATCGCTGTGCCGAACATAAAGGCGTCATGCTTGTAATTGATAGCTGCCGTAATGCCCCATTCTGCAGCCCTGTTGTAATAGTAGGCGGCGAATTTTTTCAGATAGGGCTTGAATACCAGATTCTCGATCCACCAGTCAAAGTAAACCATCTTCGGCTGATACTGGTCTACCAGCTCACAGCAGCGGATCAGCCAGTCTTCCAGATACTCTGCGGAAGGAGGTGAGCCCTGCAGATCATGATGATCCGGCTCCGGCATGGACGGCCAGTAGAAATCACCGCGTACAAGCGGCTCCCGGATGTCGGAATCAAACTCTTTGCCGTGGGACATGAAGAACCAGTGCTCAGCCCGGTGGGAGGAGACCCCCAGCTCAATTCCCTGCTCCGCAAAGGCGGCCTTCAGCTCGCCGATAATATCCCGCCCGGGACCCATCTCGTACGTGTTATAATGGGAGACAGCGCTTTTATACATCTGGAAGCCGTCATGATGCTCTGCTACAGGGACAACATATTTGGCACCGGAAGCTTTGAACAGCCGGGCCCATTCCCCGGGATCGAACTGCTCAGCCTTGAACAAGGGGATGAAATCCTTATAGCCGAAGTCCTTGTGGCTGCCGTAGACAGCAAGATGATGCTCATACTCCTTCGAGCCTTGAATGTACATGTTGCGTGAATACCACTCATTGCTGAAAGCGGGTATGGAATAAAGCCCCCAGTGAATGAAAATCCCGAATTTGGCCTGGCGGTACCACTCCGGCACCGGATAACCGCTAAGTGAGTTCCAGTCATCCTTGTAAGGTCCGTTCTTAATCGTATCGTCGATCAATTGCAAATAGTCAGCAGTGTTCATCGTATGTGTTCCATCCTCTCGTGTGGGTTATAACGCTTTCATTGTACCGGGCACGGAGAGGATAAAGAATGTACAGCACTAACTTTCTGATGTACAAAAATAACCTTTAAGGCGGTCTGGTCCATGGATCATCGCGCGCTGCTTACCGGCTATTTATCCAATCTCAAGGTTGATCTGCTTATGGCCGATTACAACCAGTGCACCACGCGGTGGAGAGATCTGGACTATACGCCGGACTACAGCAAGTTCTATTACATCATCGGCGGGGAAGGGTGGCTGAAGATTGGCGATCAGGAATATTATCCTAAGCCGGGAGAGCTGATTCTGATGCCGGAAGGTGTGAAGCAGTCCTACTCATGCATCAGCGGGCAGCCCTTTCTCAAGTACTGGTGTCATTTCAGTGCCAAGGTGGGAGAGATCAATCTGTTCCGTATCCTGGAGCTGAGCCATGTATGCATCCCGCAGGACCCGGACATGGTCGAGACGCTGTTCAAAGGCATTACCGGCAGTGCCAAATCGGATGCCGTCTATGCGCCGCTGCTGGCCAAGAGCAGACTGCTGGAGCTGTTCTCCCAGTATCTGATGAATCTTGAGCCAGGCGAAATCACCTATAAGAATCTCGGCTCCGCCCGCAAGCTGACTGCTGTGCTGGACTATATCACAGCGAACATTGAACGTAACATCACCATTCATGAGCTTGCCGAAATTGCATATATGCACCCGAATTACTTCATGCGCCTGTTCAAGCAGCAGATCGGCGTGCCGCCGATGCAGTACATCACCAGGCAGAAAATCGAGAAGGCCAAGGAGCTGCTGACAGCGACATCCGGCTCGGTAAGCGAGATTGCCGCCCGGCTCGGCTTCGGAGATCTGTTCTATTTCTCCAAGCAGTTCAAGAAGCATGCCGGCCTGGCGCCTACAGAATTCAGGAAGCAGCTGCTTCCTGTTCATATGAATCAGGAGGGGATACGCAATGAGTGATTATCAGATCCGTTTAATGGACGAGCAGTCAGCCAGGGAGATTCTGCACTGGAAATACGATGCACCGTATGCCATGTACAATATGATGGAGGATTCTGATGATTCAGAGGATATTGAAGAGCTAATGGACGGCTCCTATTTCGGTGTACGCACTCCGGACGGGACGCTTATCGGATTCTTCTGTTACGGAAGGAATGCCCAGGTTGGGGGCGGGGTGCAGCAGGGACTGTACCTGGACGGCACAGCGCTGGATATTGGCCTTGGCTTAAGACCGGAGCTGACGGGAGGGGGCCGGGGGCTTGCCTTTCTCCAGGCGGGGATGAAATTCGGGCAGCAGAATTATCCCGCCAGGCGGTTCAGGTTATCTGTAGCTGCATTTAATCTTAGAGCTGTAAGTCTCTACAAGAAGGCGGGATTTCTGCCCGGACAGCGCTTCGTGAACAGATACGGGGACAGTGAAACAGAGTTTCTGCTGATGGAAACGGCAGGGCCATTCTGAGTCTCCGGCGCGCGAGTGGAGAATACAGGGGAAAGTCTGTTAATATAGAACTATGGCATTATACATACCAAAGGAGAATGGAATGTGAACGAAAAACTGAAGCAAGCGTACTCGCGGTTAGAACTATCTGAAACCGTAACCAGAGAGGAACTCAACAAGCGGTTTGACCTGCTGCTGAAGCGCAGACGGACGCTCAGAACGGATGAAGAGATTGCTGCATACGAGGCGGATTTCCAGGCGTTCAAGCTGATTCTGGATACATGGGATGAGCAGGAGATTCAGGAGGCCGAGGATGAGCGGCTTGCGAAATACGGGCGGTTCTCCGGCACCGCGAGCAAATGGGAAACCTTTATGCGGCTGTACAAAACTCATGTGATCCTGGGGATTATCGCTGTGCTTGTGCTGATATTCGGCGGGAAGGCACTGTACGATAATTATCAGCATAGACAGTATCTCGCCTCTCTGCCGCCGGTGGATGCGACCATAATGTTCATAGGCAATTTCGGGGCTAAGGACAGCAGCGGGAGTACAGCAGATTTGGAGCAGGCCATCGTTGCTGCTTATCCGCAGTGGAAGCGGGTGGAAGCCAGCATAGTATATCTGCCGAAGACGGGTGAAGGCGCGGATACGCTGGATATGAACCATATGCAAAAAGCTATAGTGGAGCTGGCAGCCAACAGGCCGGATATCATTATTCTGGATGATGCGACCATCGAATGGATCGGCGGACAGGCGGGCTTCCAGAATCTCGAGACGATTACGGCGGACGGCAAGCTTGCAGCTGACGATACCCGTATGCGTTGGGGAACAAATGAAGATACCGGCGCCAAAGAGCTGTACGGCGTGGATATTATGAACTCTCCGTTCATCTCTGCACTGCCGATTGATTATAATGTGAAATCGATTATTATCAGTGTGCTTGGCGAGGACAACAAGGACAAGACCTTAGCCTTCGTGAAGCATATTGCTGAGGAGCAGGCCGCTAAGTAAAATAACCCTGCCGGGTGACCAATAGTTATACAAAGAAACCTCTCTTCCAAATGGTTGTTCACACGCCATTACGGAAGAGAGGTTTCGTATTTATGTCTTATTGCTCCAGGCGGTAGCCGCCGTGGAATACAGGTCCTACATACTGATTAAAGGCATAACCGTTACGGATCGCTGCGGAGACGAAATCCTTCGCCTTCACTACCGCTTCCTTCACGGTCAGACCGTTAGCCAGGCCGCCTGTAATCGCCGCGGCGAAGGTGCAGCCTGCGCCGTGATTATAAGCCGGCTCAATCTTGGCTGTCTCCAGCACGGTATATTCGTTGCCGTCATAGAAGACATCAATCGCCATGTCGCCGCCCAGCGCCTTACCGCCTTTAACGACTACATTCTTCGTGCCGAGCTCATGGATCAGGCGGGCAGCTTCCTTCATGTCATCCAGTGTGCTCAGCTTGCCCAGCCCGGACAGGACACCGGCTTCGAACAGATTTGGTGTAGCTACTGTAGCCAGCGGCAGCAGCAGGTCACGGATAGCGTTGGCGCTTTCCGGGTTGAGCACTTCATCTTCACCTTTGCAGACCATAACAGGGTCGATAACAACATTGGTCTGCAGATTGCTCTTGATTGCCTGTTCAGTTACCTGAACGATCTCTACACTGCCCAGCATGCCTGTCTTCATAGCGTCGACGGGGCCGCCGGCGAAGACTGTTTTCAGCTGTTCAGCAACAAGTGCAGCATCTACCGGGTACACATTATGGTGCCAGCCCCGGTCAGGGTCCATAGTAACGATAGTAGTCAATGCGCTGAAGCCATAGGTGCCGTATTCCTCAAAGGTTTTGAGGTCAGCCTGAATGCCTGCGCCTCCGCTGGAGTCACTGCCGGCAATAGTTAGCGTCTTGATAATTTTTGACAAAGGTAACGTCCCCTTTTTGTGTATGGATAGTTTGGAGTGTGATTCCAAGCTGAAGCTAATAACACTTCGAATATTATACCAAATATCATGGACATCGTCCGCAAAAAAAGTACAAGACTTCAATTTCACCTGTAGGCCTGAACAGGGGATCAATTCTGCTGTGCAGCATATCATGATAGCAAAATGGAATTTTTGCTCAGGAGGCTGCCATGATTGAAATCAGTTTATGCATGATTGTCCGCAATGAGGAGCAAAGTCTGCCCCGCTGCCTCTCTTCCGTGCGCGGTCTTGCCGATGAAATCATCATCGTTGATACCGGCTCGGATGATCAGACGAAGGAGATCGCCCGTTCCTTCGGCGCGGTCATCCGTGATTTTACCTGGATTGACGATTTCTCCGCTGCCCGCAATTTCGCCTTCAGCCAGGCGACCAAAGAATATATTTTCTGGCTGGATGCGGATGATTACCTGAAGGAAGAGGATCAGCTGCTGTTCCGCAGGCTGAAGGAGTCATTTCCGGATCATGTGGACAGTGTGAATATGCAGTATAATCTCGCTTTTGACGGAGAGGGCAAGGTGGTTACTTCGCTTAGGCGCAACCGACTGGTCCGGCGCTCCTGCGGGTTCAAATGGATTGGCCCGGTGCATGAATACTTGGAGGTATACGGGCCATCTTACAGCAGTGAGGTCTGTATTACTCATGAAAAAGATAAAGCCTATACGGACCGCAATCTGCGGATCTACCGGAAACGGGCAGCTGAGAGAGAGAATTTCTCGCCGCGTGACCAGTATTATTATGCCAATGAACTGCGTGATCATGGCATTCATGCTGAGGCCAGCCGGTATTACGAGCAGTTCCTGGACGGCGGACAGGGCTGGATTGAAGATAATATTCAGGCCTGCCTGCGGCTGGCCGAGTGCCGGGAACGTCTTGGAGACACGGGGGCAGCGTTCACGGCAATGACCCGCAGCCTGCAGTATGACGCTCCCCGTGCAGAGTTCTGCTGCAGGTTAGGAGCCTGGCATGTAGAGAAGGGCCAGCTGCAGCAGGCTGTCTACTGGTATGAGCTTGCGCTGATGCTCCCGCGGCAGAATGCTTCCATGGGCGTGAAGAATGAGGCTTATGCCACCTGGCTGCCGAATCTGCAGCTTGCACTCTGTTATGACCGGCTGGGACAGCACGAGCGGGCTAACCTGTTCAACGAAGCAGCGCTGCTCCACCTGCCCAGCCATCCCAGTATGCTGTATAACCGCAACTACTTCCGGAACCTGCTGGGTGACAAATATGTCTCACTGCAGCCGAAGGAGCTTGCGGGAGAGCAGCCGGAGTAGCAGCATGGCTGCATCAACTGCATGCTGCTGAAGGGCATAACAAAAGCGCTTCTCAGGCCGCAGCTTGAGAAGCGCTTTTGTTAAATGAAGACGAAACAGTCCGCCTGCGGACAGGCATTCCCGGTTCTTATTACTTAGAACAGCAAGGTCTGAATCGCATGCGCCGGAATGGAATTCCCGGCCAGCTGGCCCTGGAAATGCAGCGTATACGGCAGCTCGCTGTCTGTCCGGTTGAGAATTACAACGGCGTAGGTACCGTCAGTATTACGGAATGCGGTAGTCTCGAATTTGTCCGTATATCTGGAGCTGCCAACGCGGACGGCGCCCGGACGGATATATTTGCTGAAATGGCCGATGTAGTAAAATGAGCTTTCATAAATCACTTTATCCTGCTGCGTATCACCGATTACCGGCGCATCACAGAAGTTGCCGACATGGTTCGGTCCGCCCTGCTCATCAAGCACAATATTCCAGTCCGTCCAGCTGGACATCCAGTTGTTCAGGTTGCCGATGATATCATGGCCGTAACGCTCGCCTGTGTTCCAGGAGCCCAGGTGTACACCGCCCTCCTGACAGCCTTCGCTGAAGAACAGCTTCTTGTCAGGGTAACGCTCATGCACTGCGCTCAATGCTTCGAAATGGTCGCCGGAGTACCAGTGGAAGCAGATCCCCCATATATATTTTGCTGCCGCCTGGTCCTCGAAAGCAGTCTTTGCCCGCTCATAGACCCGTTCTTTATTATGATCCCAGATCATAACTTTGACATGGCCGAGTCCGGCAGCTTCAAGGGCAGGTCCAAGATGGTCGCGTACGAAATCCTTTTCTTCCTCGGCAGTATAGATACAGGAATCCCAGATCTGCCTGGCCTTGGCTTCGTTCTGCACACTGACCGCCCAGATAGCGATGCCTGCTTCAGCGTATGCCTGAATATATTTCACGAACAGATTAGCCCAGGCCTCCCTGTATTCCGGCTTCAGCTTGCCGCCGTTATTCATCTCCCCGTTCGTCTTCATGAAGGCCGGAGGGCTCCACGGTGAGGAGAACAGCCGGAAGCTCCCGCCTACTGCATCGGCTGCACGCTTAATCAGCGGGAGGATCGACGCCTGGTCACGCGAGATATTGAATGTAGCCAGCTCAGGGTCAACACCTTCAACATAAGCGTAGTTGCCGGTGGAGAAATCGCAGCTCTGGATGTGGGATCTGCACAGGGTATAGCCGATGCCGTGCTCTGGATGGAAATAGGCGTCGATAATCTCCTGCTGCCTGTCCGGACTGAGCTTCGCCAGCGTAACCGCCGAGGCTTCAGTCAGCGCCCCGCCAAAGCCCTCGATCTCCTGATATTCCAAATCCTCATAAATATTGATTAACTCCATTTCCTGCTCCAAGGCATCCGGGCGGAAGGCCAGAGGCTGTATTTCGCTGAGCCGGTCGCCGGTTTCTTTGGCTGTCTGAATTACACGAATGGTAGTGCTGCTCATAGGGTTGTGTTACCTCCTGAAGGTTTGTAGGAATAGTCTCATTATAGAAGGTATTCTGCTGCCCTTTGAAGAAACAATATGGTTAATAACCTCAACGATCTGGTCACAGGATATCTGCAGGATGGCTGGGACGCAAATAGGGAAAGGAGATCAGAGGATGGAAACAAACGGAGTAGATATACAGCTCAGCTCATTTTCAAGGCATATTCAGCCATTCTGGCATGTATTCCGCGACGGGCTGGATACTTATATTATCAGGCTGCAGGCTGAAGGCGAATGTGAGGCGCTGATTGACGGGGAGATGGTTCCGGTTCTGCCGGGAGATCTGCTGCTGTTCCAGCCTGGAGACGTCTATGATTTGCGGATTGGCGAGAAGGAGAGCCCGCTGGGCTACAGTGCGGATTACTATGTAATGTGTACAGGGGAGTGGGTGGACAGCTGGTGGAGCAAGCAGGCCAGAGCGAAGAAATCGAGAATTGCCGAGGACAGCAAGCTGCACAGCCTCTGGCAGCAGCTGATTCTGGAGAAGAGACGGCTGGACGGCGGCAGTCCGGACATTCTGGAGGCGCTGTTCAAAGCGTTATGCCTGCTGCTGGACCGGGCGATTGCCGAGGCGCCGGCGGCCTCCTCAGCTTCGCTTCTGCTGGGGCTGAAGATTAAGAACTACGTGGAGGAGCATGCGACCTCGCTGATCCGGCTGGAGGATGTGGCCCGACATGCCGGAATCAGCGTGACCCGGGCCGTGCATCTCTTCAAGGACCAGTTCGGCTATTCGGTAATGCAGTATGCCGTGCAGATCCGGCTGGCTATGGCGCTGCGGCTGATGGACAACAGCAATTATACGCTGGAGCGTATTGCAGAGGAGACCGGCTTCGGCAGCTACACCTATTTCCACCGGGTCTTCCGGGAGCGTTACGGCGTTGCTCCGGGAAGATACCAGAGGCGTTCGTAGGGCTGACGTTTAGCCGGCCAATCACCGTCCCGGCAGCCCTGCCTGATCCAGCAGCAGCTGCGGTTCGCTGGCCCGTATGTAATCCATGACCTTGTTATAGATTATCCGGTGACCTTCCCGGTTAGGATGGATGCCGTCCTGGCAGATGAACTTCGTGTAATCCGGGTGCTGGAGAAAGGCACCTCTGACATCAATAATCTTCGTCCGGGTACTCTCGGCAACCTTGATAATGGTAGAATTGTACCGCTCCTGCCACCAGTAGATCTTGGTAACACTGCCGAGCCACTTCATAATATTGACTTCCGATGCCGGGTTGCTGCCGCTGACCCATTTGAAGTAACTGTCCGCATTGAGCGGAGGAAGACTCATCAGGACAGGGATGATGCCCTGAGCTTTCAGGAAATTAATCATATCAAGCAGCATATCCTCAAATGCAGTGAAATCCGTCTTGGGGCTGTGCTCCGCTTCAGGATCTACGGCGATTTCCTCCCAGTGGAAGTCGCAGTCATTGCCTCCGTATTCGATCAGCACGACATCCGGCTTCTCCTTCAGAACATCCCGCTTCAGATTGCCGAAGCCTTTCAGCAGTGTATTGCCGAATCTGGCCGTATTGCGCATGGCTCCTTTGAGCCTGCCCTGCAGTAGAGAGACAAAGTTATCTTCCAGGATGACGTATTTGCTTCTTGCTTCATCATAGACAACACCCCTTGAGATGGAGTCTCCGCTGACCATATATTTGAACTCCAAGCCGGGAGTTTCTTTGTATTCTTCGCCCGTATTCATTCTCTCGCCTCCGATAATCCAGTGTATACCCTAAGTCTAAACCATACAGTTAAGGCTGCCTATGCATATTCGTCATGGTTTCCTTTACCAGAAGCTTGTCCGAAATCTGCGATCCGTGTGAAGAAACAGTCCCTGTTCCGGATAGGCGGAACCGGGATTGTTTCTTCATTCCGGATTAATTCCGGCGCATTTTGAACCCGCCTAATCTTTGCAGGAGCGGAGATTGCAAGGGAGGGTGTATAGAATTCCCGTTCAAGAAGCCGAGTATCGTCTGCTCCATAATCCGTACGCTGTTATTCCAGGTCCAGCGTTTGGAATCCGCCTCCCCTTTGGAGGCCAGGCGAATCCGCAGAGCCGGGTCCTGAATCAGCCGGATGATATCGGCAGCAAGCCGGTTCTCGTGCCGGAAGGAGAGCAGGCAGTTCTCCTCGTGGCGGGCATACTCCAGATTGCCTCCCGAATATACAGTCACAAGTGCTGCCCCGCAGCGCATCGCTTCCAGCCCCGGCAAGGAGCCGGTATCAAATATACTGGAGCTGACGAAAATATCAGCGCCGTTATAGTGATAGCAGAGCTCATGATCATCTTTGGGCGTGAAGAAGCGGTATTTGCCGCTGCGCTTCATGCTCTGCAGTGATTCCGAGCTGTAGAATTCATCCGGCGGACTGATGAAGTTGATATTTACCTCCGGCAGGTTAGCCTTGACGGAATCGAGCTGCTGCACCAGATAATCCTGTTCCCGGTGCCAGGAGAAGCCGTTCTCCACTTTGCGCAGAATGGCTGTAATATTCAGCGGCTCCTGAAGCCTGTGGCGGATATGCATATTTTTGAAGGCGGTGCTGATCCCTACCGGTACAATACTCCCGCTGATGCCATGGCCCAGCTCAATCAGCTCCTGCTGCCACCGGGACAGGACGATCAGCTTATCGGTAATATGATAGGAGGGAAAGGATACTTCATTCTGCGGCAAAAACGGCGGCTCATAACAAAGGGACAGACGGACATGAAGACCTTTACCGTTCCGGCTGGCCGCCTCGGATACCGGAACAGTAGTATAGAAATTAGAAACGATCACATCGCTGACCGGATAATCCGTTTCACGCAGCAGCGGATAATCGGTAATCAGCAGTGTGGAATGAACCGTATAGGATACATCTCCGCCAAGCGGCATGAGGATTATGACCTGATGCCCTCTGGCGGTCAGACCATTCGTGAGCTCCACCAGCATGCGTTGTGCCCCGCCGTGGCATAAGGTGAGAATGGGGAACGTGAATCTCATCTATGATCTCTTCCTTTCTGGCTGGAGAGTGCTTGCAAACCTGCGCTATGTATACTATTTTATTCAGTGAGTAACAAAAAGTACCGGAAACAGGGCGTGATTGCAGTAAATGGGGAGTTTGGAAAGGAGCTGGCGAATTTCTGGCCCGGGGCGGAATTGCGCCTGATGAACTGCTGCGGATCATGCAGGATGTGCGGGAAGAAAGCTGGTCAGTGATCGGGGCATTGTCAGAGAAGGATCTGCAGCGGACAGTCACCGTTGATTATCCCGGAAATTTGGGGATGGAGGGCTACGGCTGGAGCATTCAGAAGATTCTGATCGGTACGGCAGAGCATTACGCCTACCACACCGGTCAGATTGTATTTGCAGCAAGGTGGCTGCAGGAAGAGGATCAGCATCTGCTGAACTGGAAGCATTATAATTAGCGTCTATGCAGGCTGTTTAACAAATCAATCGTTTCTTTGACCTCCGGCCCGGCTATATCTTCCAGGGATACATCGATCATCGGCTTGCAGGCTTCCAGCTTCTTCAGGAATTCAGCCGTATGGAACAGCCCGCGGCCGGCGCTTCCATGACGAATCCGGGAGCCGTCTTCATACATATCCTTCAGATGGGCGGCGATGATCCGGTCTCCGAACAGGCTGAAGGCGCTGTCTACAATCTCGTCCTGCAGCTGGATATCATGGCCGATCCAGTTGCACGGGTCGAACACTACACCGATTGCGCTGGAGGGAACCTCATCGAGCATCCGGCGCATTTTGGCCGGGGTGGACAGGGTGTGGGTACAGACACCTTCGAGACCCAGGAACACGCCCCATTTCTCAGCCTCCTCGGCCAGCTCCTCCACAGTGGCTCTGAGGGTATCCCAGCCAATTTCTTCATAACGGGAAGGATCGGTTTCCTGAAAAGTAGTCAAGGCTCCAGTCTCTGTCGCGACCATAGGGGCACCGAGCTGGCGGGCATACCGCAAATGCTCCTTGAAGCGGTCAATCTCTGCACGGCGGAGAGCCGGGTCAGGATGAACGGGATTGATATAGCAGCCGAGCACACCGATGCGGATGCCGGCCTTATCGAATTGCTCACCGATGTAAGAGGCCAGGCCGGGGCTCAGTTTACCTGTGGAAGTGTCGATATCCTGAATGGCTTTGGACAGGGCAAGCTGGACGAAGTCGATATTGTAGGTTTGCAGTGCGGCTGTAAGCTCCTTGAGCGGCAGGCAGCCTGCAGTATGTGCCAACGTTCCGTACCGAATGCTGAACATCTCCTTTGGAATTCTACCGATTTATATTTATAATATTAAATGCGCTTACAAAGACTTGCAATGATAAAGAAGTTTATGAGAAACAGGGGGAATTAAGTAATGAATGCGATAGAACTGCGCAAGCAAGAGCTGAACAACTGCCGGCCGGAGCCGACGCTGGATGCGGTGGCCATAGATACTTTCTGGGACAGTCAGCTGGCAGAGAGTGAAGGACGGCCGCTGTGCGTGAGAATGATACCCGAAGCTACACCTTATCCGGGCATGGTGGTTAGCAAGGTCAGCTATAGAGGTTACGGTGAAACCGATATTCATGCCTGGTATATCCGGCCGGCATCAGCAACGGCGCAGGAGGAACTGCCGTGCATCGTGACGTTTCCGGGTTACACCGGTGACCGGGGCTACCCGGAACGTTATGCCCGTTATATTCTGCTCGGCTATTCAGTTCTTGCCGTGGATGTGCGGGGCCAGCTGGGCGAGACGGGAAATCTCCTCCCGCTCGAGCAGGGTGTAGTCCGCGGCTGGATTACCCAGGGGCTGCTTGAGAAGGAACACTCCTACTATCTGGCGGTTGCGATGGATACCGTACGGGCTATAGAAGCGGCAGCGGAGCTGCCGGGGACTGATCCGGCGCGGATCGCTATTACCGGAGCCAGCCAGGGCGGCGGAATTGCCCTGCTGGCCGGAGCGCTCAGCCGCCGGGTTGCGGCGGTGGCTGCTGACATCCCGAATCTGTGCAGGCTGGATTTCGGAGTGATGAATTCAACCAGCTCGCTCACCGAGATTGCCGAATATCTGAAACGCTACCCGGAGCAGCTGGAGCAGGTGCTGCATAATCTTGCCTACTTCGACATTGTGAACCTGGCCCACCGGTTTACTGCACCGGTTCTGATGTCTTCAGGCTGGAAGGATACTGTATGTATGCCGGAAACTATCTACGCTGCATATAACCGCATTCAGGCACCGAAGCAGATGCAGGATTACCCGTTTTCCGGGCATGAGGTCGGCGAGTTCCAGCAGCGGGTTACGGCGCGCTTCCTGCAGGAGCAGCTGGATTCTAGCCGATAAGGACCGGGAGACTGATTAGCGGGAGCCATATGGTGTGAAGGGTATATTAAGGATGCACAGCTGCGGCTGGACGTGAGCAGTCTGATTATAACAACCGGGGAGGAGATTGCAGGATGGACCAGGAGAGAGGGAAGCTGCCGGCCGAGCTGGCAGTGGAGAGCTTTGAATACAGCCGGAAGAACGAACAGCTGGTGAAGAAGAGCTTTTGGAGCAAGACGAGGAAGGTTGCAGGCAAAATTCCGTTTACGAAGGATGCGGTGGCGATGTATTACTGTGCAATTGATGCCAAGACACCGCTATGGGCCAAAGGGATTGCCTTTGGTGCGCTGGCCTATTTCATTTCACCTGTAGACGCAATACCTGATGCGCTGATTGGACTGGGCTTCACGGATGATGCCGCTGTTATCGCCGCCGGTATCCGGGCGATTGCCGGGCAGGTGAAAGAGGAGCACCGCGAGAAGGCTGAGGAGTTTTTTGAGACATAAATATAGCTTCACATAGAGTAACTGTAACAGGGTGCAGCGGTCTGCTGCACTCTGCAACAGAGCGGGATAGATAACCGGATATCGCAATGACCGCTGAATGCGGATCCTGGCTCACTCCGCTTCCCGGGAAACACGGTCTGCGGACAGCTGCTGGACTTTGTACTGCTCGCCCCAATCCTTCATCAGCACGATGATCGGAATCAGTGTCCGGCCAAATTCGGTCAGCGAATATTCAACCTTCGGCGGCACCTGATGATAGACTTCACGGTGGACCACACCGTCCTCCTCCAGCTCGCGTAACTGCAGGGTCAGCATGCGCTGGGTAATGCCAGGGCAGATCCGGCGGAATTCATTGAACCGTTTAGCGGAATCCATCAAATGATAGAGCAGCACTCCCTTCCACTTGCCGCCAATAACGTCCAGTGTGAACTCAACGGGGCAGGCTGCTTCTTTGCCTTCAGGGCAAGTGCCAAAGCCGCCTTTACGATTGCGCATAACAGAACACGCTCCTCAGTATCATTTTGTATACTACATCACAAAAATGTGCGTACTTTAATATTTGTTGTATATCCACTACTATAAGCAGGTAAGCAGGATAACGTCAATTCCGGGATTGAACGTACTGCAGAAAGGGAGTATATACAATGGATACCGCAACAGCAGCTTTAACCAAAGAGGCAATTCTGGCAGGCTATCAGTACAGACATGCTACAAAAGTATTCGACGCAGAGCAAAAGATCAGCGCAGAGGATTTCTCCTTCATTCTCGAGACCGGCCGGCTGTCACCAAGCTCGTTCGGATTCGAACCCTGGCAATTTGTTGTCATCCAGAATCCTGAGCTCCGTGAGAAACTGCGTCCTTATGCCTGGGGTGCCCAGAAGCAGCTGCCGACCGCCAGCCACTTTCTCCTGATTCTCGCAAGACTGCCGCGTGATATGGCTGCCGGTTCAGCGTATATTCAGGGAATGATGAACGAAGTACAGAATCTGCCGCAAGAAGTAGCTGAGGGCAAAAAGAAAACCTATGCCGCCTTCCTGAAGACCGATTTCGGGCTGGAGGGCAACGAACGGGCTATGTTTGAGTGGGGCGCACGGCAGACGTATCTGGCACTCGGGAATATGATGACTGCAGCAGCGCTGATCGGTATTGATTCCTGTCCGATAGAAGGCTTCGACAAGGAGAAGATTGAGCAGGTGCTTACGGAAGAAGGCATAATGGACCCTGAGCATTTCGGTATCGCTTGTATGGCCGCCTTCGGTTACCGGATTAATGAGCCGCGCGGCAAAACCCGCCAATCAGCTGATCAAGTCGTTAAGTGGTTCTAATAGATACGTTGTGAAAATGTGGAGACAGGGCGCTATCAGCACCTTGTCACCGCAAAGAAACGGATGCTGCCCCTGCGGGCTGGCATCCGTTTCTTGTGTCATATCATGAAAATACATAGAAGCTTCGAAAAGAGTTTGAAAACTTGCTGAAAATTCTGATACTCTTATAAAGTCGGCGTGTTACTTGTAACAGCCTGCCCGTGGTTATGAATTCAAGAACGAAGGGATTCCTGCATTATGAAAATCATCCGCATCACTGCTGAAGTCGGCCTGCTGTACGTGTTCTTCCTGGCCGGAGATTATTTGCAAAAGCTGCTGCATCTCCCCGTTCCGGGCAGTATCGTCGGCCTGCTGCTGCTCTTTGTGCTGCTGCTGCTCAAGATTGTACCCGTGAAGCTGATCGAGAACGGATCATCCTTCATCCTGGCTTATCTGCCCATGTTCTTCATTCCGGCTACCGCCGGCATTATGAACCATCTTGATATATTCAGCGGCAGGGGGCTTGTGCTGATTGGCATCCTCGTCGCCAGCAGTGTACTGACCATGGTGGTCACGGCGCATTCCAGCCAGTGGATTGCCGGGCGCACTGTCAAGCGCTTGTCGCGGCAGCGGGTTCATGCCCGCAGCCTGCAGGGGAAGGGGAAGGAAGCATGAGAGTTCTGCTGGCAATTGCTTTTATCCTGATGAATGTAGCAATTTATCTCTTCATGTCCATGCTGTACAAACGCTTCCGTCTGCCTGTCCTGCTTCCTGCGCTGACTGCGACATTTACCGTGGTAGTCCTGCTTCTGGGCTTCCATATCCCATATGATACCTATATGATCGGCGGCGAATGGATCAACCGGCTGCTCGGACCTGCGGTAGTCTCGCTGGCCTATCCGCTGTACAAACAGCGGCATGTCCTGTGGAAGAATCTCCCTGCCGTCTTAGGCGGAACGGTTACCGGCCTGCTGGTCGGAATGTTCAGCGGACTGCTGATGGCCGCTGCCCTGGGCTTTTCCAAACTGTATGTCCTGTCGATCCTGCCCAAGTCAATCACAACAGCTGTGGCAATTCAGATTTCAAGTAATCTGGGCGGAGATTCCTCGCTTACATCCGTATTCGTGATGATTGCGGGGTTCACCGGCGCCATCGGCGGCCCGTATATTATCAAGCTGTTCAGAATCCGGAGCGAGTCAGGTATCGGCATCGGCCTGGGTACTGCTTCTCATGCACTAGGCACAGCCAAAGCGCTGGAGTACGGTGAGCAGTCCGTTTCCATGAGCTCTGTAGCCATGACAGTCTGCGCCATAGTCGGCTCCATCGCCGGCCCGCTGGTCGCCTGGATCATGTATCACTAGCAGAGTGATGAATTATGATATTAAAGAAGCTCAGACATTAACCCGCAGCCGGATGACGTTCCAGGAAGCGGCCGGAAGAAGGGCGTCTACACGCCCGCCGTCTGCAGCGGCAGTTCCGCGGTCATGCGGGAGCACATTTCCCGGATTCGCACGGGTGTTGGATGCATGAAGATCCTCGTGCTCAAGAACCGTATGCTGGATTACCTCTACACTGCCGAAGCTCCGCAGGTCAACCTTTAAGGCCAGCTCCTCGCTCAGATGACGGTTGACTGCAAACACCGTAACCTCGTTCAGTTCCTCGTTATATACACTGACAGCCTCCAGATAAGGGACATCGGTATAATCCCGGGAATCATATTTCGGACTGGTAATCAGCGGGTGCAGCACGGTGCCCCGGCCATATACAGATGCGTGCATGTAAGGATAGTAGGTGGTCTGCAGCCAAAGCGGTCCGCCGTTCTCCGTCATGATCGGAGCAATGACATTGATCAGCTGGGCGATGCAGGCCATTTTGACCCGGTCCGCATGCTTCAGCAGGCTGATCAGGCAGCAGCCGACCACCAGCGCATCCTCCAGATTATAGACATCCTCGAATTCAGGCGGGGCAATCTGCCAGTGCTCTTTAGCAAGGCTGGTTCCCTGTGTCTTCCACACATTCCATTCGTCCAGGGACAGATAAATCTTTTTCTTGCTTTTCTTCTTGGCTTTGATATAATCACACACTGCCGCTACGCTGTCGATGAACTGGTCCATATCCAGGGACTGGGCGAGGAAATTCGGTGTATCTCCGTCATTGTTGTTATAGTAGGTGTGCAGTGAGAGGAAATCTACGTTGTCATAGGTCAGGTCAAGCACAGTAGCTTCCCATTCGGCAAAAGTACTCATGCTGCTTCCCGAGCTTCCGCAGGCCACCAGCTCAAGGGTAGGGTCAACCCAGCGCATCGCCTTGGCGGTCTCGTTGGCGAGCCTGCCGTACTCTACTGCTGTTTTTGCACCGATCTGCCACACTCCGTCCATTTCATTGCCAAGGCACCAGGTACGAAAGCCGTGTGGTGCAGTATAGCCGTGAGAGATACGCAGATCACTCCAGTAGGAGCCGGACGGATGATTGCAGTATTCCACCAGATTTCTGGCCGCATCAATGCCGCGTGTGCCCAGATTGACAGCCATCATCACTTCCGAACCGACCAGCTTGGCCCATTCCGCAAACTCATTCGTGCCGACTTGATTGGTTTCGGTAGTCCACCATGCGAGTTCAAGAGAGCGCTTCCGCTGTTCTTTGGGGCCAACGCCGTCTTCCCAGTTGTAGCCCGAGACAAAGTTTCCGCCGGGGTAGCGGATGATCGGCACGCGGAGCGCACGGATCGCCTGCAGGGCGTCGCCGCGGAAGCCGTTGGCATCTGCCGTCGGATGACCGGGCTCATAAATTCCTCCGTATACAGCCCGGCCCAAATGCTCAATGAATGATCCGTACAGCCTTGGGTCTACTTCGGCCAGTTTAAAGTCCTTGTCGACAATCATCGTGGATTGAATACTCATGTAGATAGCTCCTTTAGGATTCGTTTTATGATTTTAGGTTAATGAAAATATTAATTTAATGAGTTGATTTATGGTTACATCATACGGATTAGGCGGTATAATTGGCAATATAAAAATTGAGGATTAACTAAATAACTAATCCTAAGTGACGGGGGTTGAAGGATGTATTTAACGACGGATTCGGAATCACTCAAGGTGTATGAGGCGCTTGCCAGTGAAGTGCGGCTGCGGATCATCGATCTGCTCAGTGTGCAAGAGATGCATATCAAGGAGCTCGCAGCCAGACTGTACCTTAGCAGTGCCATTGTCAGCTCCCATGTAACGAAGCTCCAGAAGGCCGGTATCGTCAGCTCGCAGATGAAGCGGATCGACGGCGGCACCTATAAATATTGCTCGCTCTCCGCTAATTTTCTGCAGATCAAATTGTCGGGGGAGAGAGGCATTGCCCGCAAGGTGTTAGAGGTCTCTGTTCCGGTCGGTCATTATACCGATCTGCAGGCATCACCCACCTGCGGTATTGCCACGACGGAGAAGCTGATCGGATATTATGATGACCCGCGTTATTTCCTCGACCCCGAGCGGGTGGATGCGGGAATTCTCTGGTTCGCCAAGGGATACGCCGAATATAAGGTTCCGAATTATCTGTTCATGGATCAGAAAGTGCAGGAGATCGAGATCTCCATGGAGATTGGCTCGGAAGCGCCGCATGTCAATGAGAAATGGCCCTCAGATATCGCTTTTACGCTGAATGGCATTTCGCTTGGCAAATGGACCAGTCCCGGTGATTTCGGCGCGATGCGCGGAAGATTAACCCCAGCCTGGTGGAATTCCGATGTGAATCAGTACGGCCTGCTGAAGGTGCTGAAAATTAATGCCGGAGGCACCTACATAGACGGCCAGCAAATCTCAGCAGTCACAATTGATGAGGTGGGCTGGCAGCAGGACCAGTGGAGCTTCCGGTTCACCGCAGAAGACATCACCCGAAGGCGGGGCGGCTTAACGCTGTTCGGACGCGGCTTTGGGAATTACGAGCAGGATATCGTCTTCCGTGTGTATTATGAATAGGGTATTGCGGGCGGCTTAAGAGTTTTTGTAGCATGAAATATCGGTTGCCTATCTGGAACTCTTCCTTTAATGTTAAATAATGGGCTTGATTAGGGTGGTTAACAGGAGAGTGACGGGATGAGACAATTATTCTACGGCGGTATTGCCGTGCTTGTTCTCGCGGGGATCATAATTTACGGCTTCTTAAGTGCTCCTAAGGTAATCCGGCTGGACCGGGAATTTGAGCTAACCGCCTATAAGCTGAAGAATGCGGATTATGCGGAACCGGTGACAGTAGCGCTTAAGGGTGCTTTTGCCGAGAAAAGCAACGCATATACCGGTGAGCTTAAGGTAAACGGGCTGCAATATGAGTATTGTAATTTATCACCGGATGCAGGGGTAATGATCTGTGTGCTAAAGGGCAGCAGTGGTGAAATTTCATCGCTTGGACTGGTGTATGCAGATTCAGATTACGAGGAGTGGAGTCTTGCTGTGCAGAAGGGGGAGACGGCCCCCGATTATAAGAGCAACAGCTTCTATTCCTCAATAGACGGTGAAGACGACGCGGGGGATGACAGCCTGATTCTCAGCTATCCGGCAAAGGACAGGAAGACAGCACTTCAGCAATATGAGAATTTGCGCAGAGGGTGGCTGGAGAAGCAGGGGGATTTACAGGAATATCCTTAAGTCCGGATTATGTTTGCAAACCAGGTCAACGGGTAACTATAACTAAGTAATCACAAACCTGCAGCGCACATAAGGAGGAGTTTCATATGTCAGACCATATCCAGAACGAAGCAGATATCCGCAACAAGGAGAATAAAGACGGCGACTCACTCGCAGAACGTAAAAAGATGGAAAACGGCGTGGATATTGAGCCGGAAGCAGATGAGTGGATAGCGAAACCGGCCGAATCCGCACATCCTGACCCGCTTCCGAAGAATTAGGCGGATTTTACATTTAATGCAGACGTACCCTAACGGGGTGTCTGTGTGCCAGGACCGGATGTTATCCTTACAGGGAGAGCATCCGGTTTTTGATGTGTTCCGGTTTCGGGGTCCCCGCAAAGTACCTGAGTCTACTTCGAAGTTAAAACCTCACTTTGTGGGGTTGGTTTTCGGGGTCCCCGCAAAGTACCTGAGTCAGCTTCAAAATCAATTTATTGAGATGGATTCAGCAGATGCTGTATACTGAAGAGAAGTACTGGCTTACCCTCAGCATGAATAGATTCTCAGGATCATCGCAGCCACACAGGTCTCAAGCAATCCAAATTGCGGGGAGGAAACCTATAATGCGTAGTCGGAACGAGAACGGCCGGTATCGGCAAAAGCGCGGGGATGCCTTGTCCGGCAACCTTGAAAAAAAGTACGGATCAGGCTTTGGCGTGCGGAGTGACTTGAAGCTGGATTCACTGAGAAGCCAGCGTGAGGATGGACCGCCGGTAGTCCAGATGACTAAAGACCAGCAGCACAAAGAGTAAAAAATTACCGTCATAACCTCCCGCAGAAGGTGGCATACTAGCTCCCGTCAGTAAAGATATGGGACTGGAGGCGGGATCAGGGGTAATGACACCGGTACTTTTACAGAATAGTTATAGTGTTGTGACTGCGGCGGGACCGTATTTTTTCTATTTCACCGTTTACTCATTTCTGGGCTGGGTGCTGGAAGGCAGCTATAATCTATATAGTGAAGGAAGCTTTCGCAAAGAGGGATTTCTGAAAGGCCCGTTTAAGCCGATGTACGGCTTCGCACCATTATTACTGCTTGCTGCACATGATGCACAGCTGGTGTATCCGGTCTTTCTGCTGCTGGCGCTGCTGATCCCGTCGGCTGTTGAGTTTGTCAGCGGCTGGCTGCTGAAGAGCCTGTTTCAGAAGCAGTGGTGGGACTACTCCGGCATGCCATATCAGCTGAAGGGACATATTTGCCTGAAATTCTCGTTGTACTGGTGGGGGCTGTCCATAGCTTGCATCTATTTATTGCAGCCGCTGATGCATCTTCTGTATCTTCTGATAGAGCCGGTGTGGCTGCTGCTGCTGCCCGGTGTAATGCTGCTGTCAGCTGCTGATCTGCTCTGGACCTGCCGGAGCCGTCGGCGCGGGCTGAAGCAGGCAGAACCTTTGGAACGGCTGGAGCTGGGTGAAGGCTAAGAGTTATATGCAAGCTGCAGCAATGATAAAATAATGAAACCGGGAACATCTCCGCCGTACAGGCTGGAGATGTTTTTGTATTGTGTCCGAATAAAGGGGATTGTATAGTTATGTCAAATATGACTAATTAGTATTGATCTCGTAACGCGGGAGGACATATGATGAAAAGAATCTTGAAACTCAGTCCGGCTATTCTGCTTCTGCAAACGCTGATTATAGTTGTGCTCTCAGTATTGCTAATCCGGGAAATGACCAGACCCGTCCCTCTAACCCGGGACCAGCGTAATTTAATTTCACATTTCGATCAGCTGGATCTGGACAGAATTACAGAAATGATACATAGATTTAATGATGGCAAGGGTGACAATCTCACGGTACTGCAATGGGGCGTTGACAGCGGACCATTTATTCATGATGTCTACGGTAACGGCAGGGAGCTGCACTGGACGATCGACACCAGCAGAGACTGGGCTGGAGATAACAGCAAAGTTGACTATGTGTGCAGAGCGGTCCGGCTGGACGGAACCGGGGATTTCTATAGAGTAGAGCTGTCTCAATGTGACAATCAGCCGGAAGGCTTCAAGCTTAACCCGATTTCTTTTCGTAAGGATGAACTGTAATCCCGAGCTGTCAGATTATTGAATCTAAGGAGGATACGTTATGCCTATGTCAGAATATTACCGGGACCTGCGCGGAAAGACCGGCAGCGGATTATTAATGATGCCGTCCGTAGCGGCAGTTATACGGGATGAACAGGACCGGATTCTGCTGATCCGCAAACCGGGTGAGACACTCTGGGGGCTGCCGGCAGGAGCGGCAGAGCCCGGAGAAACACCGTCAAGAGCGCTGCGCAGAGAGGTATTCGAAGAAACCGGCCTGATGGTTACACCTGAACAGATCCTTGGAGTGTTCGGGGGCACTAACTTCAGATACACATATATGAATGGTGACCAGGTGGAGTACACAGTAATCGTATTCCAATGCAGCATTGTCAAAGGCAGACTCAGAAATATGGACGGGGAGACGGAAGAGCTGGTGTTTTTTCCAGAAGCTGATATGCCGGAGCTGGCTATTCCATATCCGCGGAAGCTGTTCCAGCGGGATTACACTACAGGGAAGTCCATATTTGATTAGCCTGCGTTAAGCAGCCGGCATCGATTCGCAGATTCAATACAAAGGGGTAGATGTAATCTTCATGCGCGCTTCTGTAATAAAATTAAAGTTGCTTTACTGCGGCGCCATTATAATCCCAGTTATACTTGGACTTGCTACCCGGGCATATGGTGAACGGCTCCCGCAGTTTGTCAGCAGCCACTTCGGAGATGCTCTATGGGCAGGCATGATTTATTTTGGCTTCCGCGCACTGCTTACCTCGCAGCCCAAGCGTATATCTTTAGTTCTCGGCCTGTGCTTCTGCTTCGGAATTGAGTTCAGCCAGCTCTATCAGACTGAATGGATTACAGGTATACGGGCTACCACATTAGGCAGCCTGATCCTTGGCCGGGGGTTTCTCTGGATTGATCTGGTCCGGTATACGGCCGGTATTCTCTTTTGTTATATGCTCGACCGATTGTTACAAAAATGATTCTGGATTGTATCAGGTGATGAATATATATTTAGTAAGGCACCCCGGTATGTAATAATATGGAACTATCTGGCCGGGAATTCGCCCAAATGCTGCTTGACTTGGAGATGAATACCCGGAAATGACGAACAGTTTATTAGTGGTATGTCTGCTGACCTTAATCATCAACACCTCTGAAACGTTATCTTATTCGGTTCGTTACGCCGGAGTGAGACTGAACAAGATAGCCATCGCTTTATCCTTGACCGGGATCATTGTGCTGGTCTCCAGAACAGCCAATATGGTACAAGCCCCTTTAACCGCCAAATTTGTTGATTATGCCAAAGTGGATGCCAGCTTCCCGCTGCTTAATTATCTGCGGATCATTATGCTGGCCTCGTCCCTTGGAACATTAGTTGCGATCGCTTTGTTTCCTACATTCGTCGGACTGTTCGGGAGAGTCATTTCCAAACTGGAGATTGAAGGCTCCATTCCGAAGCTGCTGACCAGTGTAACCGTCGGCCAGCTCAAGAATACACGTAAGTATATCCGCCGGCCTAAGGTCAGACTGCGCAGCTTCCGCTACCTCGGCATTCCCAAGCGTTTCATTGTTATGAATATATTCGTTACGGCTTTCTATACTGTCGGAGTATTATCCTCGATGTATGCGGCCAAGCTGCTGCCCGAGTTCAGCACAACTGCCTCCCAGGCATCAGGCCTGATTAACGGGCTGGCGACCATTCTGCTTACGGTATTCATTGACCCGCAGCTTGGAATAATTACACATAAAGCCACTGAAAATGTGAAGTACCGCGATCAGCTGGGCAAAATATACGTTCTCCTGATGGGCTCAAGGTTTCTGGGCTCCCTGCTGGGCCAGGCCCTGCTTGTTCCGGGGGCGTATATTATCTGCTGGCTGGTGAAGCTGCTCTGACGGCGATTGCAATCGGCGGGATTTATAATCAGCTGTCCTGTGTGACCTGTTCTGCCGGCAGGACGGTTACTGCAGACTGCAAAGCCTGCTCTCATTTGATTCATGGATGGACGGTGAGGAATATCGTGTCACGGCTTGGCACGTCAGTTATTTCGGCAGCTTTGCCTCTGCAGAACGGAGTGCTGAGCTGATTTGGCCTTCCCAGCTATACATACGGCCTACCAAGGTACGAATCTCGGTCATCCTGCTATAGGACAGCTTCATCGCAGCTGCGGCTTTGCCGGCGTCACCGGCCTTGACGGCGGCTTTGTAGCTTTTGTCAGCTCCACTTCGGTCAGCCTGTGCAGCGGCAACAAGCTTGTTCTGGGCAGTGATCTGTTTCCTGAGTCCGGCTACCGGAGCAAGCGCATCCTTGGCCGGTTTATTTATAGCCGCTGCCGCCGCTTTAGCTTCCGCCAGTGCAGAGGTCGCTGCCTTCACTTCTGCCCGTGCGGCGGTTGCGGCTGATTTAAGCTTATTACGCTTAATATCCAGTACAGCGGCATTCTGCATTGTACCTGCCTTGCGGGCAGCGGTTGCCTGCTTACCAAGATCAGTGTATTGCTGAAGCAGAGGTGCATGTTTCTTCTGCACAGCTTCAGCTGCAGTCCGGAGCCGGGTGAGCTGCGCGGCATTGGTTGCCAGCAGCCGGGTATTAATGTCGGCAAGCGCAGTATTGTTCTGCTTGCGCAGTGTCTGATTCTGTTGGATATCCGACTTCAAGGACACCTGTAATGCTGTATAACCCGGATAGAGATTATGAATCTCATCCAGAGCGGTATCCCAATCGGACGCAGCTGAGGTTTGCTGAGCCGGCCCTGCCCAGAGTGTCAGCACAATCAGTATAACGATGGATTTCCGCAGTAAACCTGCAGTCTGATCTGTGAAACCAGTGAAATTGAACATATTAATCCGCTCCCGCCGTCATTATTTGGTTATAATACATTCAAAGAACACAATTCACACGAATAACATAAAGAAGCACCTCCAAGAAAGGCATGAACTGCCTGTCCTGCGAGGTGCTTCTCCCGCTTAAAGTGTGTTATTGTGCATTTACTATAACCTGTATTGAATGGATAGTCAAGGGAAAAAGGAACGTTAGTTCCTATTCTGATGGACACTGTGATGGTTATGCTGGGTTGGTGCTGGTGCTAAGTTGGTGATGGCGCTGGATTAATGCTGATACTGGTGCTGGTGGTATGGCTTCGTTTGCAGGAAATGAGGGGTTTTAAACGCTGCTGGTATTAACGGACTCAGCGGACCTTATTTTTGGAAAATAACATATTTATTGGGGCTAACGGACATGAGCGCACTTATTTGTGCTATTTGCCCCCAAAAAGCCTATTTGAGAGCCAGATAAGTGCACTACGGTCCGTTAGCCCTGAAAAATACGGTTAAAGGAGAAAATAACGGCGCTGGAGTCCGCAAGGGTCGAGCGAACGGGAGAGTGACTGCGAAATTGAATGCAGGAGCAGAAAGCGAATGTCAGGGCAGCGGTCTGAGCGATGACATTGCAATTACTAGAATAGACGCTGAAAACACACCGCGACAGATAACAAAACACCTGCCTGTAAACAGTGTAACTGCCCATCCGTCCGCTACCAACCAATCCGCTCGCCATTATCTGCTTGTACACCCGACCACAACCCCGCCCATACCCGTCCGTACAAACACCAGTCTCCCCAGGCTCGCAAGCTTCCTACTGCCCGTTCTATACAGAACGAACGTTCTTTGAGTATGACTTGAGCAGGAAATCTAGTAGAATATATCTATAGTTTACATTTTCATATAAAGTTCGACATCGACATCTAGTTACTCATTAGGAATAGGGGATGCGAGGATGCAGCTTAGACATGTGAAGATCAAGGGGACAGGCAAATACTTGCCGGAACGCGAGGTTAGTGATGCAGAGCTAGATGTAATACTAGGTACGCCTGCAGGCTGGGTTAATAAAATAACAGGTGTGGGGATCCGGCATTATGCCGGTGAAGGTGAGACTGCTTCCGCTATGGGAGCCAAAGCTGCGGAGGCCGCATTGGCGGACGCCGGCCTGACCTTCAGCGACATCGATTGCCTCGTCTGTACGAGCGGGACGAAGGAGCAGCCTTTGCCGAGCACCGCGGTGTTCATTCAGGCGGCTATGGGGCAGGCGGATTCAGGTGTTCCTGCTTTTGATATGGATGCCACCTGCCTTAGTTTTCTCGTAGGCTTGGACGTCATGTCCTACATGGTGGAGGCAGGAAGGTACAGGAATGTGCTGCTCGTAGCAACTGAAATCGCTTCGGCAGGCCTGAACTGGCAGGATAAAGAGAGCTCGGCGCTGTTCGGGGACGGGGCGGCAGCGGTTGTTATTGGTCCCGCAGACGCCGGGGACGCTTCGCAGATTCTTCATGCGTCGCTCAAAACATACAGCAGCGGTGCCCGTTTCTCAGAGATCGCCGGGGGCGGCACAAGGCTGCATGCCCAGAAGTTCACTGCGGAGAATGCGGTGCCTTATTTGTTTCATATGGATGGACAGGCTATTTTCCGCAAAGCCTCCAAGCTGCTTCCGGATTTCCTCGGTGAAATGCTGACGGCAACGGGGAACCGGATGGGCGACTTCCGTCTGGTCATTCCCCATCAGGGCAGTGCGATGGCGATGCGGCTGCTGCGCAAGAAGCTGGGTATCGCCGAAGAACGGTTCCTGGACAATACAGCAGGCCACGGCAATACCATTGCAGCCTCGATCCCGATGGGACTGCATGAAGCCATCCGCCAGAACCGGATTGCACGCGGTGACCGGATTATGCTGATCGGCACGGCAGCCGGGCTGTCCCTGGGAGGCCTGATTCTTGATTACTGACCCGCAGCGCGGAGGGCGGAGCGTGCAGGCTGGCGGGGCGGTAAGGGATGGACAGGCTCACAGGATTCTGATCACCGGCGGGCGTGCTCCGGTTGCACTGGAGCTGGCACGGCTGTTCTATAAGGGCGGACACCGGGTATTTGTCGCCGAGAGCGCCAAGTATCATCTGTGCCGGGTATCCTCGGCTGTAGAAGCAAGCTTCCGTCTGCCGTCTCCCCGGCATAGTCCGCAGGATTATATCCGGCGGCTGGCTGAACTAATTGCCGAACTGGAAATAGATTGTCTTATTCCGACCTGTGAGGAAATATTTTATATTTCCGCCGGGCTGGAAGTCTTGAACGGCAACGGCTGCCGTGTGCTTGCTTCAGATCTGGACATGCTGCGGCGGCTGCATCACAAGGGGGAGTTCATTGCCTGGGTCCGCTCACTCGGTTTACCTGTGCCGCAGACTACGTTAATCAGTAGTGCAGCAGAGTGGAGGCAAATGACTGAAGATGCTGCGGCAAAAGAGAATCAGCTGGTGTACAAGCCTGCTTATTCCCGGTTTGCTTCCAAAGTGATCCTGCCACAGCACGGTAATGATCTGCAGCGGAGCAACGGGCATAGAATCCCGCCGGCACCGCCAGAACTCTCACCGGATGCGCCCTGGGTGGCACAGGAGTATATCAGAGGCAAGGCTATCTGCACCTACAGCATTATTCATGAAGGTGCTGTTGTAGCACATGCAGCCTACGACAGCAGGTATCGTACAGGCCAGTCAGGAGCGAGTGTCTATTTCGAGCATCTGGAGCATCCTGCCGTATACAGCTGGATACAGAGATTCGCCGGCGCTGCTAGAGGCTTCAGCGGCCAAATCGGCTTTGATTTCATCGAGGCTGCAGACGGCAGGCTGTATCCGATCGAATGTAATCCGCGGGCAACCAGCGGCATTCATCTGTTTGTACCGGCGGACGGACTGGAGGCTGCTCTGCTTAATCCGGGCAGGCTTGTGCAGAGCGGAGAAACGGTGCTCCCGCGTTCTGGCCGCACAGCCATGCTGATGTTCCCTATGCTGGGCTGCGGCTTGAAGCCGGGTCCGGCAGGCTTCAGGGGATGGTACCGGGCGATGCGCCGAGCAGCGGATGTAATCTCGCGCAGGGATGACCGCCGGCCGATCCTGGAGCAGCTGCGGATTGTCTGTTCTGCTTATAAGACGGCAGGACGGCACGGGATTTCACTGACAGAAGCGCTGACAGAAGATATAGAATGGAATGGTGAGGCATGACGAAGGCACTCGTAACAGGGGCAACCGGATTTCTCGGACGGCATACAGCCCGCAGGCTGGTCCGGCTAGGCTGGGAGGTCTACGGACTGGGCAGAGATTTGCAGCAGGGCAGGCTGCTTGAGCAAGAGGGTGCGGTATTTACTGCCGGAGACTTACGGGATGCGGAAGCGGCCGAACGTGCCTGCCGGGGAATGGATTATGTATTTCATTGTGCGGCACTGTCCTCGCCCTGGGGGAAATACCGTGATTTTTATTCAAGTAATGTGGAGGCCACAAGCCATATTGCAGAAGCATGCAAGCGGTATGATGTCCGGCGGTTAATCCATATTTCAACTCCCAGCATCTATTCCAGCCAGCAGCACCGCTACGGGATCCGTGAGGATGATCCGCTGCCTGCAAGACCGGCCAATGCCTATGCGTCCACGAAGCTGATCGCTGAACGGGTTCTGGAGCAGGCCGCACGGGACGGGCTGACAGTATATATGCTCCGGCCCAGGGCCGTCTTCGGTCCGCTGGATAACGCATTATTCCCACGGCTGCTTGCAGCGAATAACAGCAGGGGGGTTCCCCTGATGAATAACGGCAGGGCAAGCATCGATATTACCTTTGTCGATAATGTGGTGGATGCTATGCTTCTCTGCTGCGAAGCCCCGCTATCTGCTGCCGGACAGGCGTACAATATAACGAACGGTGAGCCGGTCATGTTCAGGGACCTGGTCAGCAGACTGTTCGCGCTGCTGGATATTCCGCTGCGTACACTGCCGCTGCCTTATGCAGCTGCCTACTCCATAGCGGCAGTGTCGGAAGCGGTTCACAGACTGCTGCCGTCTTTGGGGGAACCGCTGCTTACCCGTTATTCGGCAGCTGCCTTGGGCATTTCCCAGACACTGGATATTACACGTGCACGGGAACAGCTTGGATATCTTCCGCGGATCACAATAGACGAGGGTCTGCAATCCTTCGCACAATGGTGGAGGGAACAGTCATGATTACAGAAATTCCGGTTGGTATATCGATTATGGCGGCGGGATATTGCCTGCATCCTGAGCGGTTGACACTGCGGGGCGGCTCACTGAAGCCGGTAGCTTTTCCCGCAGGATTCGCCCTGATCCGGCATCCGCAGTATGGACCAATCCTGTTCGATACAGGCTATAGCGCCCGCTTCTTTCAAGAGACAGCAAGCCTGCCGGCTTCGCTGTACCGCCGGATTACCCCGGTGGTATATTCGGAGGACGAGAGCGCTGTCCGTCAGCTCAAGGCAGGCGGGATTGCTCCGGAGGATGTGCAATATATCATCCTGTCGCATTTTCATGCCGATCATATCGGCGGCGTGCGGGATTTCCCGCAGGCGAAATTCATTTATTTGCGGAAATCATACGATGCGGTTAGCAGACTTGGCCCGGTTAGAGCGACTAAGGCGGGATTTCTGCCCGGGCTGCTTCCGGAGCAGTTCAATATCCGCTCCCTGCCAGTGGATGAATTTTCAGCAACACGCTTGCTTCCGCCAGGTCTTCCGTTCAAGGAAGCCTATGATCTGCTTGGTGACGGCAGCCTGCTGGCGGTGGAATTATCCGGCCACGCCGCCGGCATGATAGGCTTGTTCCTGTCAACCGGGGAGCATGATTATCTGCTCTGTGCCGATACGGTCTGGTCCAGCAGGGCTTTCCGCGAGAACCGTAAGCCGCATCCGGCAGCCGCGCTGATCATGTCCAGCCGCGCGGAGTACCGGCTGAACTTTGAACGGCTGCGCCAGATCCACAGCCAATTTCCGCAGCTGCGGATTGTGCCGAGCCATTGCCGCGAGGCGCTCGTCTGGTGGGGAACTGGAGGCGCACAATGAAGCGGAAGCTGCTTATTGTTGGCCATTATATACTGACCAAATGGGGCAGACACTGGAAGAGCCGCACGCAGCTAGCAGAGTGGCAGGAGAAGCGCATCCGGCGTCATGTGGATAAGGTACGCAAGCAATCACGCTTCTACCGGGAGCTGTGGTCCGGTATTCCGGATGAGCAGTGGCGCTCATTCCCCGTTATAGAGAAATCATTGATGATGGGCCATTTCGATGATCTTAACACTGCAGGCATCTCCAGGGAGCAGGCTTTTGCTGAGGCCTATGAAGCGGAGAACAGCAGGAATTTCAAGCCGACCCTGAAAGGGATAACCGTAGGGTTATCCTCAGGGACCTCGGGCAGCCGCGGCATCTTCCTTGTCGGTGAAGCGGAGCAGGCAGCCTGGACAGGGACGGTGCTGGCCAAGCTGCTGCCGGGCGGGCTCTGGAAACGGGCTAAGATTGCCTTTTTTCTGCGGGCGAACAGCAATCTGTATGAATCCGTGAAGCAGGGACGGCTGCAGTTTCAGTATTTCGATCTTTTGGAGCCGCAGCCGCAGCTTCTGGAGCGGATGGGCCGGTATCAGCCGGATATCTGGATTGCCCCGCCGTCGATGCTCCGCCTGCTGGCGGAAGCGCAGGATTCGGGCAGCCTGGACCTGCAGCCGCGCAGAATCATCGCCGTTGCTGAAGTGCTGGATCCGCTGGACCGCCAGCATATCGAGAAGACCTTCGGGCAGAAAGTACATCAGGCTTATCAGTGCACCGAAGGTTTCCTTGGTGCTACCTGCAGCCACGGGACTCTGCATCTCAATGAAGATATCGTACATATCGAGAAAGAATGGCTTGACGGTGAATCGCGGCGGTTCGTGCCGGTTGTGACCGATTTCTCAAGATCTGTTCAGCCTGTCATCCGTTACCGGCTGAATGATATTCTGACAGAAGCGGCTGAGCCGTGTCCCTGCGGATCGCTTTTTACGGCTATCGAGCGGATTGAAGGCCGCTGTGATGATATTCTCTATCTTCCGCATACGGGAGACGGTCACCTGGTTACTGTATTTCCTGATTTTATTACCAGAGCTGTGCTGGCGGCATCCGCTGAGATCGAGCATTACCGTGTAATACAGCATAGTCTGCTGGAACTGGAGATCTCATACCGGATACGGCCAGGCAGCACAGAGGATGCGGAGCCGCTGATCGCAAGCGGGCTGTCGCGTCTATTCACACGGCTGTCCTGTACGCCTCCGCAGCTGACCTTCACTGCCTACAGCTTCATGCCCGGAGTACAGAAGCTGCGCCGGGTGGAAAGGGGCTGGAAGTCTTGACTGGAAGAATTATCATGTATGACCGCGAAACGATAGGTGAACTTAACTGGCCGGATACAGACTATGGTAAATATGCCAGGGAGTACATTATGCCGCTGCTGGAGCGGGGAACGGAACATTTTATCACCAATGTATGTACTGATGTTAAGGTGTTGACGATAGACGGATTGCCGGTTCCCGTTACTATAAACGAAGCAGAGTACAATAATTCCTATGTGTGCTCGCCCTATACCCATTACATCAGCTATGCCCGTGAGGAGCTTGCTTTACTGAATAACCGGGTGCTTGAGGGGGTGCTGTCCACAGTGCTGAGCGGAATGGGCCGCCTGCTGCGGCGAGCCCGGTTCAACCGGGTGATCCAGATTAATAACTGGCTGCTGTCCACCAATCTGTATCCCGGACTCAGCGCCGGGCAGCTTACGGAAGTGCTGGATTATCTGCGGCAAGCCTACCCCGGTTATACCCTGATGTACCGCTCGCTCAGCCAAGAGACCTCGGGGGATGTCATGGAGAGGCTGCGCAGCTACGGCTGCAAGCTGGTGCCAAGCCGGCAGATTTACCTGCTGCAGCAAGGCAGCGCCGGCTCAAAAGCCAGATGGCTGGTCAAACGGGACCGCAGTCTGCTGGCCAAACACGGCTACACTGAAGTATCTCCGGATGAGATTACAGCAGCGGATATCCCGCGGATTGCTGAGCTGTACCGGCTGCTGTATATCGATAAATATTCGGTCCACAACCCGCAGTTTACTGAGGCATTCATTGCCCTGGCACTGGAGCGGCGGACGCTGCAGATCTACGGTCTGCGGAAAGACGGTGTGCTGGATGCTGTTCTGGGCTACTATGAGCGGGAGGGAGCCATGACTGCGCCTCTATTCGGCTACGATACCACGCTGCCGCAATCATTAGGGCTCTACCGTATGCTGTCTGCCGTACTGATCGGGCTTGCCCAGAGCCAGGGTCTGCTCCTGCACGAAAGCTCCGGTGTCGGTCAATTTAAGCGCAATCGTGGAGCAGCAGGGGCAGTGGAGGTGTCAGCAGTTTACGACCGCGGGACCTCCCTGCTGAACCGCTGGGGCTGGTCGTTCCTTGCAATGCTGCTTTGGCGGATCGGCATGCCGCTCATTCAGAAGCTGAAGCTGTAGCGGAACCAATCACCATATTATAGTGAAAGAAGGTGCGGCGTGAACGCTGAACATAACCTATTTCGGGACCCTGACCGGATCGCACTGATTACCGGCACTTCCAGCGGCTTCGGCCTGCTGACCGCCCTAACCCTGGCCCGCAGGGGCTATAAGGTAGTAGCTACCATGCGGGATCTCAGCCGCCAAACCGGGCTGGTTCAGCAGGCTGAACAGGCCGGAGTGCTGGAGCGCATTCATCTGATGACATTAGATGTAACGGAGGAGTCCTCGATAGCTGCTGCTGCCCGGAAGATTACAGAGCAGTTCGGCAGAATTGATGTACTGGTCAACAATGCCGGCTTTGCTGTTGGCGGTTTTGTGGAGGAAGTGAGCATGGACGAGTGGCGCCGGCAGATGGAGACGAACTTCTTCGGACTGATCGCTGTAACGAAAGCGGTGCTTCCGGTAATGCGCGCGCAAGGGGAAGGGCAGATTATCAACGTTAGCAGTGTCAGCGGGCTGACTGGTTTTCCCGGCTACGCTCCTTATGCGGCCTCCAAGTTTGCCGTGGAGGGCTTCAGCGAAAGTCTGCGGCAGGAACTGCGGTCGTTTGGTATAAAGGTAGTGCTGGTTGAGCCAGGCTCCTTCCGCACGCCGATCTGGGGGAAAGGCATTGCCGGAATGCATACCCGTGAGGATTCTCCTTATCAGGCCAGGCTCGACGAGGTGCTGCGCTATTCCCGCAAGTCGGCTGAGACGGCTCCTGATCCGCAGGAGGTAGCTGAACTGATAGGCCGGATTACCGGAAAAAGCAAGCCAAGGCTGCGGTATCCTGTCGGCAAAGGCTCCCGGCTGCTTATCGTTGCCAAAACGCTGCTCCCGTGGAAGCTGCTGGAGAGCATCGTCGCCAGATCTCTGAAGGCGATGAAATAGAATAGAACTGGGGTGAATGCAGTGCCGGAGACGGTAGGGTTACATATTTGTTTTGATGAGCAGGGCAGGGAGATTGAGATTCTGGATGTGACGCCGGTTTCCAGGGACAAATACCGGATTGAGGAAACACCGATTTTTAACCCGGGGATTGCGCTGGGCGACATTATCAGGGTCAGGGAGCACGAGGGAATTGCTTATTATATTGAAACTGTACAGAAATCCGGGCTGATCCGGTATGCCTGGCTGCTTAGTAAAGAGGCGGCGGCTTCGCCGGAAATAATGAGCTTCAAGGAACGTGTCAACGCACATGGAGGCAGATGGGAGCAAATCTTCGGCGGCTTGCTGGTGATTCATCTGCCGAAGCATTCCGGGGTTGACGCTGAGCGGGAGATGTCGAGAATTATTGCCGGATTTGAGAGCTAATCAGAATACGAGGAGGCAGTCAGAAGAAATGAAGAAATTTATGAAACAGTGGATACCCAGCATAGCAATCGGTATTATTCTGTCTTTATTCATCCGCACCTATGTCGCTGAAGCGATGAGAGTGCCAACCGGCTCGATGATTCCGACTATTGAAATTAACGACCGGCTGGTCGTGGACAAAATGCTCTGGAACTCTACGCTAAAGCATGGTGACATCGTCGTGTTCTACCCGCCGGTTGCCGGAGATGAACACAAACGATATGTTAAAAGGCTGATCGGACTGCCGGGGGATGTCATCGAGATTAAGGACAGTAAGCTGTACCGCAACAGCGTGGAGGTAACTGAGCCGTATCTGCAGGAAGCGATGACCTACACGTTCGGGCCGGTTACCGTTCCCGCGGATCACTATTTCTTCCTTGGTGATAACCGGAATGCCAGCTATGACGCCCATTTATGGAGTACGCCGTTTGTAGATAAGGATAAGCTGATCGGGAAAGTGCTGTTCGATGTTAATGATCTGTTTTGACCTGAACAGGCCTGTCTACGGGCGAATGAGGTAATCGACCACAACAACACTCTCAATAATCCCCTCCAGCATGTCTACAAAAGCGCGGTGTGCCGGATGGGGCCCGTACGCCTGCAGCGCTTCCTGATCAGTAAAGGTTACGCGAAGCCCCAGGGTATAGCCGTGAATATTATCCGTTTCTTCTGTGACATTAACGCCTGCGGTGATGTCCGCGATGCCCGGTATCTGCTCTTTCAGCGCCAGCAGTGCTGCAATTAAGGGCTCTTCACTGCCCGGCTTGAATTGCCCGTTAAATTTGAATGCTACCAGATGCTCGTACATAAGATATGACCTCCTGAAAAGTTGTGTCAGACTAAGTATGCTTTGATAGACCTGAAGCGATTATACTACAAATTTGCCAGCAGAAAGGTAAGTACTATGTCTATGTATACCTCAGAAAGCAGAATTAAGGCTCCAATGTCAATCAGCACATTTATCGCTGTGCTCATGTCCATCACTTTCATGATGCTCCCGCCTGCGGTTGACCCGGATAGGAGCCCCGTTATCTATTATATTAGATTTGCCTGGTTAGGAGCGAGCATCCTGGCCCTGTTGTTCCTTCTCTTTCATGTGCTGCGCAAGGCCGGCAGGCTGAAGTGGGGCGATGATTCGCTTTTGGTGCGCAGCCGGAGCATCGCCGCTAAAGAGATTAAGGTGATTTGCATAGATGGTCCGTTAGTAGGAATATTGCCCATAGGTAAAAGAATTGTCCCGGTTAATCTGTGCTTCAGGTTTATGGATAACCGGGAACAGGCCATGAAACAGCTGATCTTGTGGGCAGAGGCTAACGAAATCAAGCTCAAATATAAGAGGTTTGTGAAATGGATGTGAACTTTTTATAGAAAGGCGGCTAAAGACAGGGTTCCGTTTGAACTAGATTGTGGTCAGTTTGTGACTTTCACCGGATTGTTACTTTGAAGTGTATTGACTATGATCAAGTGGAGCAAATCGGAATAATCCTATACAATTAAGGGGTGCTGAAACTTGAAAGTACATGTCACGGATCTGAAACACGGCGATTGTCTTCTGACAGACACTTTCAATGGTGTAGGTCTGCATGTTCTTCCCAAAGGGACTTGTGTTCAGCGGGAGGAGATCAGTATCCTGATCCGGCACAAAATTCATTATGTGGATATTGAGCCGCGCAGTCTGCTGCAGGGCAGCGGCGGGGAAGAGGCTGATCATGGATTACATGATGATTTTGACCATGCTATCCTGAATTATGAAACGATTTTCCTGGAGGCACTGACACAGGGCAGCTTCTCCGGGGCCATGGTCGATGAGACACTGAAGCCGCTTCTGGAAACATTGTCCGGGCAGAAGGATGTTGTCGCTCTGCTGCTCCTGCTGGACCGGGACGATATTGATACATATCACCATTCTTTGCAGGTCGGTCTATTGTCCTACTATCTGGCAGCATGGCTCGGATACTCCAAGGAGGAGCGTTACGAGATCAGCCGCGCCGGTTATCTGCATGATATCGGTAAAAGCCAGGTGCCGTTGTCTATTTTGAATAAACAGGGTTTGCTGACAAATGCCGAACAGGATGAGCTGGCACGCCACACCACATACGGCTATGATCTGATCCGCGGCTCGAAGCTGGATGAGGTTACCGCATTAGTGGCCCTTCAGCATCATGAATATGAGGATGGCTCAGGTTATCCGCACGGGCTGCTCAAGCAGGAGCTTCATCCCTACACGCAGATTGTAACTGTGGCCAACATTTATATGTCTCTGACCACCTCTACGCTGAACCGGCCCAAGCAGGGTCTGGTGACCGTCCTGCGCAAGGTGCATGAAATGGGCTTCGGCAAGCTGAACGAAACGGTAGTCCAGGCACTTACCGGACATCTGCTGCCTAGCTTCGTAGGCAAGAATGTTCAGCTCAGTAACGGGGAAATAGGCAAGATTATTATGAACAACCCGCTGGATCTGTTTAAGCCGCTGGTTAAAGTGGATGACGGGTTCAGAGACCTGTCTCGTGAACGCAGCCTGTCAGTGGATGAGGTTTTCAACTGAAAACTAATTGTGTATGAACGGCTTAACCGTCCCCTCCGGGCAGTTAGGCCGTTTTTGCGTGGAATCAGCGAAATTTGTGCTCGGGCTGCAGATTGGCTATGATTAATAAGAGATTACTATAGTAATGCTTAGCAGCAGGACAAAGGAGAAGGTACTATGAATGCCGAGAATCAATTAGAGAAGTTCAAGCAAATCAAATATGAGCTTACCCGGTTTATGATGATTTACAAATTCGCCCTGGCCGAAATGGAGACGAAGATTGAAATCCTCAAGGAGGAATTTCAGCTGCTTCATGACTACAGTCCAATCGAGCATACCAAGTCACGCATTAAGTCCCCGGAGAGCATCATGAATAAAATGCTGCGCAAGAACAGCGAGCTGTCGATTCCGCAGATCAGAGCCAGCATCAAGGATATTGCCGGGCTGCGTATTACCTGCTCCTTCATCTCCGATATATATCAGGTCAGTGCCATGCTGCAGAAGCAGGATGACCTAAAGGTGCTTGAGGTTAAGGACTATATCAAAAATCCGAAGCCAAATGGCTATCAGAGTCTGCATCTGCTGATCGAGGTGCCTGTCTTCATGTCCGACTGCCAGGAGCTTGTCTGTGTGGAGGTGCAGATCCGCACTATTGCCATGGATTTCTGGGCGAGTCTGGAACACAAAATATTCTATAAATACAGCCAGGCGGTTCCTGAGCGGCTGACCCGTGAATTGAAGAATGCCGCAGACAAAGCCAACGCGCTGGATCTGCAGATGGAGCAATTACACCGCGAAATTAAGGAAATCAAGGATGCCCAGGAGGATGAGGATTCCTTCTCCGGCCTGCGGGAGATTATGCTGAACAATCAGCAGCTTAAGCTGCCGGCTAATTTTATTAAGCTGCTTGGTGAATAACCGGACGGAAGCTGATATTTCCGGGGAAATCATAAATATATGCCGGATATTTACATAACGGATCATAATTATTTTGAATTCAGCTGCCCGGATGACAATGAATTTCAGAGCCTAAAGCTATGATTCAGAAAGAAAAGCGGGTGAGTGAGTGTTACCTTTGAAAGTCGTCAGTTTGGATATGTTTCAGACCCTCGTAGATATACAGGGCAGAGCTGCTGAAGTCTGGAAGCCGATTCTTCAAACAGAATTCAGTGAAGAGAGAGCAAGGTTACTGGGAAGCCAGCTGCTTAGTTATTATTTCGAGTTGGCAGCAGAGGTCAGAGAAGCTGGAAGCTTCATCAGTAGTAGAGAGATATACACAAAAGGATTTCAGCAAATATTTCTCCGGCATAACATGAACTATGACAGTCTGCAGGCAGTGGACATTCTCTTTGCCCAGCACCGGTTATCCGCCATGTATGCTGATACAGAAGCTTTCCTGCACCGGATATGCGCACAATTCCAGGTATGCATTGTCAGCGACACCGATACGCTTATGCTCCCGGAATTCTACCGTGATTATCCAGTGGAACTATTTACTTCAGAAACTTACCGTTCTTACAAAAATGATCACCACAACCGGATGTTTGCCGAGGTCATTGCCCGATACGGTGTCAAGCCGGAGCAGATTATCCATATAGGGGACTCAGCCTCGGATGTGCTGGGAGCTGCCAGAGCGGGGATCAAGTCTTGCTGGATCAACCGGAGTCAGCTCGCATGGCCGCATCATGTGAAACCGGATTACACGGTAATTACCCTGGATGAAGTCGATGAGCTGCTGACTGCGGGAAGATTAAATTAGTTCAATTCTATAGTTGAGGGAGCTGTGAACGGAATGGAGAATGATGTGTCAGAGCAGGAACTGGAGCAATTGAAGTATCCGGTTGGCAAATTTACTGCAGCAGACGGCCGGACGCCAGAGCAGTGGAAGGAATCGGTTCAGATGATCCGGCTGCTGGCAGCTGGGCTTACGGCTGCTGTAGAGCCGCTCACGGCTGACCAGCTGAATACGCCATGCCGGCCTGGAGGCTGGACCGTTCTTCAGGTTGTGCACCACCTTGCCGATACCGGCATGTATGCCTATCTGCGGTTCAAACGGGGGCTTACAGAAGACTCGCCGCTCGTACCAAGCTACAGGCAGGACCTGTGGGCGGAGCAAAGCGATTATACAGAGGAGCCGGCGGAATCCTCGCTGCAGCTGCTTGAGCTGCTTAACCGGAGATTTGTGACACTGCTGAATTCACTGGAGGAAAGTGATTATAGCAAATCGTTTGAAAGTGCCGGTCTCGGGAAGATGACCCTCGATATCGCCGTGCAGAGGTATGTCTGGCATAACCGTCATCATCTGGCCCAGATTACAGCATTGATCCAGCGCAGCCGCTGGTAATTAAGATTGGTTGACTTAAGAGAGCAGACGGACCGGGCGATCTTCCCGCTGTCTGCTCTTTTTCAGTTGTTCATAATCTGTGCATCTTGATGTATTGTAAGGTACAGCCGCAGATGGCGCGCTTTCACGGAACGGCCATAAGGATAGGCTTACACGGGAAATAATGGAATGTTGAACCTGCTCTGTATTCCATATCCTAATCGTATATAATTATAGCAAGTGCCAGACGGGCTCCAGCAGAGAAGGAGGTTAAGGAATGCCTAAATCCAAGGGGGCAGAAGTAAGAACAAAGCGGAAACTTAGTCTTACTTTACTGCTTATGGCCCTGGTAACCATGGTTTTTCTGCTCACAACAACAATTCTGCTCGTTGGCTCATATCAGTCCAAGAAGAAGTCCCTGATGGCTACAACACTGAGTCTGAATTATTCCAATGCGGACAGAATGAGCAAGACGGTAGATTCACTCTTCCGTTCTATGCGCAGCAGCCTGATCTATAGTGCGGAGACCATCTCCCATATGGAGTCACCTGAGCCTGAGGTTGTAGACCAATATATTGATTCTATCCGTAACAGCAGTAACTATTTCAATTCGGTGATCCGGGTGGATGCTGCTGGACAAGTACTCAATAATTCGCCGGCTGCGCTTGGAATGGTCGGGAAGCGGATCAATTCTCCGGCAGTACTGGAAGCGCTGCGGCTGAAGACCGCATACCTGTCCCGGCCATATACGTCATCCACAACAGGCAGAATTCTTTTTTTCATGAGCGAACCGCTTTATAACAAGGACAACTATTATCTCGGCCAGCTTGGCGGTACAGTCTACCTCCAGGATTACAATATCCTGAATATGATCTTCGGGAACAATACAGTGGATGAATCAGGCTCCTATTATTATATTGTCAGCCCGGAAGGGCATTTGCTGTTCCATCCGGACAAGACACGAATGAATGAGGATGTCAGTGACAATGAGGTTGTACAGAAGCTTATGCAGGGGCAGAGCGGAGAGATGACAGCAGAGAATACGAAAGGGGTATTGATGCTTGCCGGCTACTCCGCGGTTCCTTCTAACGGCTGGGGTGTGGTGGTCGTCTCTCCGGTTAAAGTAATCAAAGACCAGCTGATCGCCCATCTGCGGAAAATCCTGTCCTACACCATTCTTCCGTTCATCGTCATGCTGCTGTGTGCATTTGTGCTGGCGCACCGGCTGGCGAAGCCGTTTGTTGTGCTGGCCGACATGGTGAACCGGATCGGCAAGGAGAATGCCGACCCTCCTGAGCTGAAGCCCCACTGGAACCGTGAGGTTGATCTGCTGACCCAAGCGGTGGTTATCGCCTGGGCAGATGTGCAGAAGCAGACGGACCAGCTGACACAGGAGGCACGGACAGATCTGCTGACAGGACTCACGAACCGCAGAGCCCTCGAGCTAAGCATGAACAAATGGATTGCAGCGCGGGTTCCGTTCTCTGTAGTTGTAATGGATGTGGATAAATTCAAATTCGTCAACGATACCTATGGCCATCTGGCCGGAGACGAGGTGCTGCGGCGGGTTGCAGAAGTGCTAACTGCAAGCATCCGGCCGGGAGATGTCTGTGCCCGGTACGGCGGGGAGGAGTTCGTACTGCTGCTTCCGCGGACCAGAGCAGAGGATGCCTACAATGTGGCTGAACGCATCCGCCAGACACTGGAGCAAAGCAAAATTTCCCTGCCGCTGCAGGTGACCTGCTCCCAGGGCATTGCCCATTACCCTACGAACGGCCGCACCCGTGAAGAGCTGATGGGACAAGCAGATGAAGCCTTGTATACCGCGAAGCTCAGCGGAAGAAACCGGACAGTTATTGCCGGGGAATGAGAAGGGTGTACGAGAGCGTAGAATGAGAGTTAGGAGAGCATCTTCCGTGAGGAAGGTGCTTTTTTGATCGAACAGAAATTTATTCACTTCACTTGCTTATGAACGGAACCGTCCATTTCAAGCAGCAGTTGATTGTTCAATGGAGAGGAATTTGAAAATTATCGTCACCTGGGCCTGGGCGGATACATACTCTACTGCATGATAATAATCAGAGCCCCCCGGGGAAAGGATGGATGCGCGTGACCTCTTACATGGATTATACTTCACCTAATACACAGTTTACGTTTGATCTGAATGGCAGCACCTTATTCAAGAAGGATGAATGCAATTATATTAATGTGCTGGGAATCAAAAATTTGAATACACTGGAGAACATCTCGCTGCTTGATATTTTTCTCAGCAAAGCCAATGTGGTCGAACCGCATTATCATCAGAATGCAGCCGAGCTGGTGTATTGCATTTCCGGTTCTGTAGTGGTTTCCATCATTAACCCGTTTACAAATGAGCTGCTGCACTTCCCGCTGCTGCCGGGCCAGGTAGCCAATATTCCGCAGGGCTGGTGGCATTATGAAGTGGCTACTGCTGACTGTACTCATTTGCTGGCTATATTTGATGCTCCCACGCCGGAGGTTATTCTCGGTTCGGATATTCTGAGCAAGACCCCGGCCAATGTGCTGGCCCATACCTACTGCTTGAATGAGGCGCTGCTGAAGGAGGCACTGGCCGGGATTCAGCCCGGAACCTTAATCGGCCCACCTGCTGACTGCTGTAAACCGTCTCAAGCGGCCGCAGCGAATATGAAGGGAACCCAGACGAATCCGGTTAATATGATGCCGGCAAATGTCTCGCCTATGAACGCGATGAATGCGGCGCCGTATATGTATCCGTCCGCTCCGCAGCCCTTTGGTTATCAGCCGATGGCTGTTCACGGGTATTATGCACAGCCTTCTGTCCCGATGTACCGCCAGCAGCCGTATTACCAGGCTAATCCCGGGGCGGGGGATGCATTGAAGGAAAGCGGGAACGAATAGCTCTTGATTTAAAAATAACCCCGCAAGTTTTAAAACAGATAATGTGAATAAAAGACGGGGCTGTCCCAAAAGCCATGAAATGGCTGCTTGGGACAGCTCTTTATTTCGGAGCTGGATCAATGTGAGCACTTGGGTGGACGCTGCGTGAACGGACCGTTGTTCCAATCGCTGTGCTCTCCAGATTTTTTTCATTCCCCTTAGCGGTGAAAATCCGGAGACCAAGGCGAACGCTTCCGCTTTTCCACAATCGTTCCGTCCTCTCCGCTGTTTAAGCGGGATAATACACATTTTTCAACAAAAACAAAAAAAATCGCCTTTTTGGTAAAATGGAGGTACCACCCAACCATCCCAAAAGGAGCGATTTCTTTGTACATCCTATATACCATGGACCAACTTTGCCTGCCAATGGATTTAGAAGAAGACATTCCAGAAAACCACCTCGTTCGTGTCGTGAATGCCGCCGTTAGTCGGCTGGACGACGCTATCTTTGACGCTGCCTACCCTGGGGGCGGCCGTGACAGCTACCATCCTAAAATGCTGACCAAAGTCATTATTTACGCCTACACTCAGCGTATCTATTCCTCTCGCCAAATCGCCAAAGCGGTACGCGAGAATATTCCCTTCATGTGGCTCGCTGGTCGGCAGCGGCCAGACTTTCGGACGTTGAATCGTTTCCGTTCCCAACGGATGAAGACCGTTCTCGAAACCGTATTTACCGCCGTACTCCAGTTTCTGGCTGACGAAAAATACGTTTCACTGGAGCAGTACTTTGTGGACGGAACCAAAATGGAGGCGAACGCCAACCGCTATACGTTTGTGTGGGGCAAGGCGGTCAGCAAACACAAAGCCAAACTGCAGGAAAAGGTGCATGCCCTGTTCGCTGACATTGAAACGGCAGAAGAGCAGGAACAACAGGCGAATCAAGGAAAAGATCTTGTTGAACTCGGTTCAAGTTCTGAAGTGAGCAGTGAGAAACTCGAACAAGCCGTGCAAAAGCTTGAAGCTCAGCTTAAGACAAGCCCCTAAAAAAGGCAGTACGGAAGCTACGCAAGGATTTGCTTCCCCGGCTGCTGAAGTACGAACAGTACCAAAAGCTGCTTGGCGACCGAAATCGCTTCAGTAAAACAGATTCAGACGCGACGTTTATGCGAATGAAAGAAGACCACATGCGAAATGGCCAACTGAAACCGGGCTACAATGTACAGATTGGGACCGAAAACCAGTTTATTTTAGCCTACAGTCTACACCAAAGACCGACCGACACCCGCTGTTTACAGCCGCACATGGAAAAAGCAAGGCAGATCCTTGGGAAACTTCCAAAGACCGTAATCGCGGATGCAGGTTACAGCAGCGAAGAAAACTACGCCTACCTAGAAAAGAAAGAGATTCAGGCGGTCGTGAAATACGGCAGCTACCATAAGGAAAAGAGCAAAGCCTGGAAAGCGAATGCCGGAAAGATTGAGAACTGGACGTACGACGAAGCCGAGGATCGCTGGACATGCCTGGCAGGACAAACGCTGTATTTCCGCAAAGAGAGCAAGGAAATCTTAGAGAGTGGATATGAAATTCAGAAGCGTCATTACCGAAGTAAGAACTGCGAAAGATGTCCGCTAAAGGAAAGCTGCACGAAGGCAAGTGGAAATCGGGAAGTTGTGGTGAGTTTGGAACGGTTACGGTACCAAAAGCAGGCTCGGAAAATGCTGCGAATCGAGGAAGGATACCTCTTAGCCGTTCGTCGAATGACGGAGCCAGAAAGCGTATTTGGACAACTGAAGAACAACCGGGGCTTCCGGCGTTTTCTGCTTCGCGGCAAGGAGAAAGTGACGCCCCAGGTCGGATGGCTTTCCCTTGCTCACAATCTACTGAAGCAAGCTGCGAATGACCAAAAACGCAAAACAGTGATCCTCCAATAACCGAAGGATCGCTGTTTTGCTGTCATTTTACTTTTTCAAGATAATAAATTCCTGTCTCTGTTGTAAGAATATCTACTTATGAGACAGCCCCTGCTTACCGGGAAAGACGGCGCGCGCTACCCGTTCATACGGACAAGCACCCGGCCCCGGGTATTTGAATTGAGGATATCTTCAAGCGCTGCCGGCAGCTCCAGCAGGGTAATCTCGCGGTCCACCAGCTGGTCCAGCCCGTCCGGCTTCATATCGGTTGCCATGCGCTGCCAGATCTCACTCCGCTTCTGTGCAGGACAAGCTACGGAATCGATACCGAGCAGGCTGACTCCGCGCAGAATGAACGGCATAACCGTGGTTGGGACTGCGGTTCCCGCCGTTAAACCGCTCGCTGCAACTGCTCCGCCATAGGCGATTTTACTCAGTACAGCAGCCAGCGGAGTGCCTCCTACAGAATCTACTGCGGCCTGCCAGAGCTGTTTGTCGAGCGCTTTAACCGCGCTGCCGGTCACATCCTCGCGGGAGATGATTTCTGCTGCGCCTATAGCCTGCAGATATTCCGCTTCATCCGTTCTGCCGGTGCTGGCAGTTACCTGGTAACCGAGCTTGGCAAGGATGGCTACAGCGGCACCGCCGACGCCTCCGGTAGCGCCGGTTACGAGTACTTTGCCCTTGTCCGGAGCCATTCCGGAGGTCTCCAGCGCCTGGACGGACATTGCTGCTGTGAAGCCGGCAGTACCGTAGATCATCGCTTCCCGCAGCGTTAAGCCTTCCGGCAGTGGAAGAACCCAGTCAGCGGGGATCCGTGCATATTCACTGTAGCCGCCAAAGTGCGAGACGCCGATGCCATAGCTTGTAGCGATGACTGGCTGGCCTTCCTGAAACCGGCTGTCGGCCGAAGACACAACTGTCCCTGACAGATCGATGCCGGGAATGAACGGGTAATTCCGCACAATATTGCCATTCGGGATGCTGGCTAATCCATCCTTATAGTTTACACTGGAATAAGCTACCTTAATGAGTACTTCACCGGCAGGCAATTCATCCAGGGTTACAGGTGCAACCTTAACTGAGAAAGCCTCTGTGTTGTCTACGACCAAAGCCTGAAAGGTCTGTGCCATTTCAAATCTCTCCTCAAACGAACTGAATTTGTAATCCTGTTTCTGTTATATATTATTTATTCTGACCGGTCAACTTTTTAATTTCTATGATATAATACACATTATGCATAAATGACGGAGGTCTTATGATGCGATACAAGAAATCTGAAGAGAAGCGCAAGCAGATACTGCAGGCAGCATTCCGGGCATTAGCTGAACGGGGGTACGATGCAGTGACGTTGCAGACCATTGCAGATCAGGCAGAGGTCAGCAAAGGAGTTGTGCATTACTATTTCGAGAATAAGGAAGCGGTGCTGGTTGAACTTCTGGAATGGCTGACCGGTAAAATCTCGGCTAAAGAGCAGGAGGCTGTAGCCGGGCAGCACACCGCCACAGGTAAACTTATGGCCTATATAGATTCAGCCTTTCCCGGTCCGGCGCAGAACCGCTCGTTCTACCGTGTCTATCTGGATTTCCTGGCCCGGGCCAGCCGGACTCCGGCATACCGGGAGATTAACCAGCGCTTCTATGACAGCTGCGCCGGCATCAGCACGGAGATTCTGCTGCTGGGGCAGGAGGAGGGGATCTTCTCCAGGACCTTGTCTCCGGAGGTGACGGTCCCGGTAATCCGGGCGGTAATCGACGGCTGCCTGATCCAGTGGCTGATGGCGGATAATGATGAGCTTCATCATGTATTTAAGGAGTCCTGTTATACCGCAATTATGAAGATGCTTAGCGTATAAGGTCTGAAACACACATTAAAGCAGGATGTGTGGCAGCTTGCAAAAGTCTGATAAGGGGAGAGTTACTAAGTGAACAGAAGAAAATGGAGCATACTTACGTTTATCGCAGTGGTTTGTCTCCTCGCGGCGGGAGGAGGAGTGTACTCATTGCTATCCGAGGCCGGTGCAGACCCTGTACAGAACCGGCTGCGGCTAGGTACGGCTCAACCTGCGCAATATTTGCAGGGAACTGAGACGGTGACACTGGATCAGCTGGAGCTGACACTCGGCTACCAGAGTTACCCGGATGGTTATATCAGTATTCCCAATCATTCCGAGACGCTGTGGAAGAGACCCGTTAAGCTTCCCGCTGGTGAAGGACAGCTGATCAAATTCGTTCAGGGCGGGAGCGCGGTATTTCCGGCTCCGGATACCACCTATTTCTGGGCTTGTATTCAGCGTCCGGCTCTTAAGGCCGGCGGCGATCCCGTGACCTACTATCTCGAGGCAAAGGTGCTCGGCGGGGATGAGGATGCTGCGGAAGAGAGTCTGCTGCAGCTTGCTGAGAACTGGGAAGTTCCGGAATGAGCAGATGTAAGCAGTCATTATGTACAAAATGTGAAATGTAGTATATTAGACGTAGAACTGTCCGATAAGGAGGCAAGCGCTATGTCGATTGCAACAACGATGATTATCCGGCTGGAAATCCGTAAGGCGGAAGCGTCTTTCGGGGATGTAGCATCACGGCTGGCAGCTGTAGGCGGGGATATTGTGGCAATTGACGTAATCCGCGCCGGCAAGGAAGCAACGACCAGGGATCTTACCGTCAATGTGCAGGATGCGGCGAACGGTGCCATCGTTCAGACGCTGACTTCCATGCCCGGGATCAAAGTAATCAATGTATCGGACCGGACCTTCCTGGCCCATCTCGGCGGCAAAATTGAGGTTACCCCCAAGATGCCGATCAAGAACCGCGAGGATCTGTCACTGGTCTATACGCCCGGTGTAGCCCGTGTCTGTATGGCTATCGCAGAGGATCCCGGCAAGGCATACTCCCTGACGATGAAAAGAAATACAGTAGCCGTGGTTACCGACGGTACCGCTGTGCTGGGGCTCGGCGATATCGGGCCGGAGGCGGCAATGCCAGTGATGGAGGGCAAGGCGATGCTGTTCAAGCAGCTGGCGGATATCGATGCTTTTCCGCTGTGCCTGAACACGAAAGACCCGGACGAAATCATCTCGATTGTGAAAGCGGTTGCTCCCGGGTTTGGCGGAATTAACCTGGAGGATATCGCCTCCCCGCGCTGCTTCGAGATCGAGCGGCGGCTTGCGGAGGAGCTGGATATTCCCGTATTTCATGATGATCAGCATGGAACCTCGGTTGTGGCGCTGGCCGGTCTGCTCAATGCGCTGAAGGTTGTAGACAAAGAGCTGGCGGATTGCCGGATTGCCGTGGTCGGCATCGGCGCAGCGGGAGTGTCAATCTGCCGTCTGCTGCTGGCAGCGGGCGCTCAGCGGATCTATGCCGTAGACCGGGAGGGGATTCTGCACAGGGGCCGGGAATATGCCAATGCCGAGTGGCGCTGGCTGGCGGATGCGACCAACCCGGAGAATCTCAGCGGCGGCCTTACAGAAGCGGTCCGCGGTGCGGATGTGTTCATTGGAGTCTCGGGCGGCGGCATCCTGACGGTGGAGCATCTGCAGAGCATGGCCCCGGATAACATCGTATTTGCTATGGCGAATCCGCTGCCGGAGATTGAGCCGGAGCTGGCTGAGCCGCATGTGCGGGTGCTCGCCACAGGAAGAAGCGACTACCCCAACCAGATTAACAATGTGCTCTGCTTCCCGGGGATTTTCCGCGGGGCGCTGGACTGCCGGGCCAAGGCGGTGAATCTGGAGATGAAGCTGGCAGCGGCGCAGGCCATTGCAGCAGTGGTTCATCCGGATGAGCGGAATGAGCAGTACATTATTCCGAGTATTTTTAACGAGAAGGTTGTCGAGCAGGTACGTCTTGCCGTCATCCGGGCGGCAGTCGCTACGGGGATGGCCCGGCGTTTACCGCCTGATATTACCTGAAGCGCGAAGCGTGTAGCGTGTAGCAGGCAGGATTGTGAGACAACTGAGCATACAGAGTGGTATGGCGGATTAGCTGCAGACTTCCAGTCTGCGGCTTGTTTGCTGTGGCGTTGTAAGGAGAGCAGCTTGCGGTCGTTGCGGACCAGGCGGACCTTATTTGTGCGGTGAACCCGGTTTTGTTGTGCTAACGGACACCATGGACTTCTGTCAAGAAAGTAGACTGTCACGCAACGGATTTTTTAGTGAATTGCTTAGCAAAGCGGGCGGGGGAAAGATACCCCAGCGAGCTGTGCATTCGCTTGCGATTGTAATAGAACTCAATGTATTGGAAAATAGCATCATATGCCTGTTCCGGGTTTTTAAAGCGCGGATTACAGTAGATGAGCTCTTTCTTTAAAATACTGTGCCAAGACTCAATGCAGGCGTTATCGTAACAGTTTCCTTTACGGCTCATGCTGGATTTCATGTGGTATGTCTTTAGTTGGTCGACATATTCTTTTGAGGTATATTGAGACCCTCGGTCAGAGTGATGCAGTAGGCCCTCGCCGGGCCGCTTCGCCGTGTAAGCTGCCTGCAGCGCGTCTAAGACCAGGCTCGTCTCCATATGGTTATACAGCCGCCACCCTACGATTTCTCGCGTGCATAGATCCATGACGCTAGCTAGGTATAAGCGACCTCCACGACAAGGGATATACGTGATGTCCGTGACCCATACGGTATTGGGCTTAAGCACCTTAAACTCTTGGTTCAGTGTGTTTGGTGCAACGGGATTGCTATGCTTGGAATCGGTCGTCTGCACACGGTATGGCTTAGATACAATAGAGCGGAGCTTCATTTCTCGCATGTACACACTCACTGTGCGTTTCGTGACCGTATAGCCTTCCTGATGCAGCAGGCGGGTGATCTTCGGACTTCCATACCGTTTTTTATGATCGTCAAAATGGTACCGGATTCGCTCCATAACGGCTGCCTTGCGGAGTGCCTGCAAACTGGCTTTGGCATTGAGCCACTTGTAATATCCGCTCCTGGATACCTGTAGGGTATTGCACATCTTCTCCAAGCGAAACTCGGAGCGATGGTCCTTCATGAACTGGAATCTTAGTTCCTTGGTTTGCTGAAGATGTGCACTGCTTTTTTTACGATCGCTAGTTCTTCCTCCGTGTCAGCAAGTTGAGTGTCTTTCTCCTGAAGCTGACGGCGCATCTCTTGGAGCTCGGCTTCGAGTTCCCGCACACGATCCATACTTGCGACCGGTTCATTCTTTAGCTCCCGGTATTGCCCCATCCACTGGTGCAGCGTACTTTTCGGAATGTCCAGCTCTTGCGCGATGTCCCCTAAGCTCTTCGTCTGTTCTTGAATGAACTTTACCGTTTGCTTCTTATATTCTTCGTTGTACCGTTGTCGTTTTTCTCCCATAGGGACGCACCTCCGTTGCTCTTATTAATCCCTCCGTCCGTTAACAGTCGTCCACTTTCCATTCTAATCCCACCAGCGCCTTTATTTGCTGATAATTACCGGAATAAGCGCCGCTGGCGGGAAAATAAGGCCGCTGGTGTCCGTTAGACCGGACGGAGGGGCGATTATGCAGCCAATAGAGGCTGTCAGGTCCGTAAGGAATCTACAGGCAACGGGAAAGAGGCAGCCAGAGCGGGGGAACATGGGAATCGGAACTTGGATATGGTAAAATATACAAACGAGTATTAGCTTCTATGATCAGGAGGAACTATGAAACGGAGAATTCATATCATGGGCGCCTCCGGGGCCGGAACGACCACACTCGGGAAGGCGCTGGCGGCCAGGCTGCCGCATGTACAGCTTGATAGTGACGATTACTTTTGGGAGCAGAAATACAGCAGACAGACTGATGTTACAGAGCGGCTGAACCGGCTGGGGCACGATCTTAAGCAGCAGGAGCCGTGGATTCTAACTGGTGCCATCTGTGGCTGGGGGGATGCGCTGCGGGGTGAATTCGATCTGGTGATCTTCCTGTGGCTGCCTCCGCAGCTTCGTCTGGAACGGCTCAGGGTAAGGGAATATGAGCGTTACGGAGATGAAGCTCTGCCGGGCGGAAGCAAATATGACGATGTACAGGAATTCATGGCCTGGGCGGCGTTGTATGATACAGCGGGTCCCGAGGTCCGGAGCAAGGTGCTGCATGAGGAATGGATGTCCGGGCTGACCTGTGATGTGCTGCGTCTGGAGGGGGATCTGACGGTGGAAGAGCGGGTCGCTGCTGCCATGCAATATTTCAATTAATCTGTTACAGAAAAGAGGGCTAAACATGAAAAAACTTCTGCACGTGCTGCTGCTTCCCGCAATCATGCTTATGCTGCTTACCTCCTGCAATACGGAAACCACCCATTACAATTATACGTTCCGGGGGGAGAGTGAGACCTGGTCCGCAGTATTCGAGCAGGAAGCGAGCCAGAAGCTGGTTATCAAAAATGACCGGGTCAAGGATTCCGTCTCCAGCAAAAGATACTCATTCGAGCTTAAATATAAAGGAAAGCAGTCAGATCTCGGTGAAATTAAGCAGCTGACCTACAAGTATAAAGGCAGAAGCGGCGGCGGCAGCCAGACGATGGAGGGTCCTGTTCCGGTGGCACTGCTGAAGATGGGCGGCAATGGATCAGGTTCTTTTGAACATGAGGATTCTGTAATTAAGGTGAATGTAGAGTGGGACGGGCACAGCGAGGAGTTTGAACTGAAGAACGGGAAGTAACCGCCGTCACTTGAGAGGAGAGAATGCCGGTGAACATAGTAATGAAGCGGATCAGCAGCTGCGGCAGCGGGACAGAAATCCGGACCGTCCATGCCGGGCCGGCTGGCGCCGGAGGACTCAGGGAATGATGCTGGGGCTGGTCAGGCATTTCAAAGTGGAGCATCCGCATCCGGGACGGTGGCTGACTGCAGAGCAGTTCGACCAGTGGAATGAAGGCTATGAGACAGCGCCAATCCGGAGACCGGAAGCCCGCGGCAATGAGCAGCAGTGGGATTTGTGTCTATGCAGTGATCAGGCGAGGGCGGTACATACGGCAAGCTATTTTGCGGCAAAAGAATTCATCTATTCCGGGCAGTTAAGAGAAGTTGGTATAACCGCATTCCGTCCGGGAAAGCTGAAGCTTGGCGGACTGCGCCTGCCGGTGTCCTGCTGGCTGGTGTTCGGACGGCTGGCCTGGGCAGCGGGGCATCCTTCCCAGCCGGAGAGCAGAGCTGCGGTCCGGCAGCGTGCTGCTACAGTAATAGACAAGCTGTTGGCAGAAGCTGAATCGGCGCTGCCGGAAGGGCGTGTGCTGATGGTCAGCCACGGGGTGTTCATGAAGATGCTGGACGATGAGCTCCGGCGCAGAGGGTATAAGGGTCAGCGGATGGGCTATCCGCATAACGGGCTTTTGTACAAATATGAGAAGCAGTAAGGTATTGAGATTATATGAGAGCGGGGCATCTATACGATGGTTAAGATTGAAGAGATTGGACTGGAATCCCTTGAAGCATTGAATATGCTGTATCATGAGCTGATTGGCGGGCCGACAGATCCGGTGAAGCTGGAAACGGCATTCCGGACGATCCGCGGGGACAGCCGGTATGTATTATTAGGCGCTTTTGCAGACGGAGAGCTGCTTGGCTCGATGATGGGGATCGTCTGCCAGGATATCGTAGGGGATTGCCGCCCGTTTATGGTCATTGAGAATGTTGTAGTCTCCTCGCGCGCACGCCGGCAGGGGATCGGCAAAAAACTGATGACCGCACTCGAAGACATCGCCCATGAGCGGGATTGCTATTATATTATTTTCGTATCGGGAGAGAAGCGGAAGGAAGCGCATGTATTCTATGAGAAGATGGGGTACAAGGAGGAGCGGGTGGAGGGCTACCGTAAGCATTTGAGCTCGCATTAAGACAGCAGGCACCGGAGCAGCTTCCGGTGCTTTTTAATTTGGCAGCTTCCGGGAGGATGGGACCATAGGCCATGTATAGCTTAGCTCACCAATTTGCTTCCGGACAGTAATCCACTGTATTTTGTACACGGGAAAATCGGATCAACCTGCGCAGTGAGAACTCTACTGTTCTAAATTTCCGTTTGACCTCTCTGATGATAGCGCTTTATAATCCCTTCATGAGTTGCGGGTGCAACCTTATTTGAACCAAAGAAGGCGGGGCTGACTGTGAATCCATTGTGCAAGGTACTGATTGTTGATGACGAAATCCTGGTCCGCCAGGGCATTAAATATGTGCTGGACTGGGAACGGGAAGGCTTTCAAATTGTGGGTGAAGCGGCGAACGGACAGGAAGCGCTGAATCTGCTGGATGCGCTGCAGCCGCATATTATCATTACCGATATCGTTATGCCGGTCATGGACGGTGAGGAATTGACGCGGCTGGTGAAGCGGGATTATCCGGAGACGGAAGTGATCGTGCTGAGCAGCTTCAGCGAGTTCCATTATGTGCGCTCCACGTTCCAAAGCGGTGTAGCGGATTATATTCTGAAGCCTAAGCTGGAAGCCGGCTCCCTGCTGCAGGTGCTGCAGCAGACGCGGGCCCGCATCCCGGGCCTGGGCGCGCTGTCAGCGGCAGCCGGCAGGGCTGCAGAAGCGGCGGGCCAGCCGCTGGATGCGCTGCTCGGCCGGATGATCTCCGGCTACCGGCTGCAGCCGGAGGATGAGGCAGCTGTAAGCCGGCAGCTTCCTCACAGCTGCTTCGGTCTCCTGGGCTGGGAGACCGGCGGCCGGCCAGGACATGCCGGCGGCCCCGATGCCGGTACCGGCAGTGATGACGCTGTAACCGCCATCACAACCGCGGTGACCGGGGAGCTGGCCCGCAGGCTTCCGGGGCTGATCCAGACCCTGCTCCCCGGCGGCGGGCACAGCGCATGGCTGCTTATCAACCTGCCGGAGAGCGAGTGGCCGCAGCTGCTGGAGACTGTACATGCGCTGGCCCAGGTGCTGGCCGGGCAGGAGCCTGAGCTGCGCCTCAGCCTGAGCCGCCCGTTCACCTCACTCAGCAGCATGGCGGCGGTTCATCAGGAGAGCGATTTGAAGCTGCAGCAGTTCCGCTTCTTTTTGCCGGATCAGGTGCTGCTTGTGCATGAAGAGCTGCCGCAGGGGGAAGGCCAGCTGCCCAAGTTCAATCTGACCCAGTTCACCGAGCAGCTCAAGCGCCAGCAGCTGGAGGAGGCGTTCGGCGATTTGCATCAGTATGTGGATGTGCTGAGCCGCCAGTATGACGGGGATGTCTTTCAATTCAAATCGTTCCTCGGCAATATTATCTTCAATGTGACGAATCAGTTCAGCCATTTACGGGAGCTGGAGGAAGGCAAGTACGGGCGGTTCCGGGCTGTTGATGAAGCGCAGTCTGCGGATGAGGCCATGCGGATTCTGGATGATTTTGTGGCCCTGATCATGAAGCTGACACACTCTGCAGCGCTTGCTCCGGGGAGCAATGCCAATATGGCCAAGCTGCTGCAATATATGGAGGAGCATTACGCAGAGCCGCTGAGCCTCACGGAGCTGGCCCGTCATTTCCACTTCAATCCGTCCTACTTGTCCAGTCTGTTCACCACATATAACCGGGAGGGCTTCAAGGAGCATCTGAACAGCATCCGTACCGGCAAGGCGGCAGAGCTGCTGCGGGCGGGGGAGGCGGCCATTTCCGAGATCAGCAGTATGGTCGGCTACGGGGATCACAGCTATTTTTGCAAAGTGTTCAAGAAGTACACAGGCTTATCCCCAAGCGGCTATAGACGTCAATATTACGGGCAGGAGTAGAGCTTATGCGCAGTTATTGGGAACGTTACAAATTCCACAGCCTGTTCATCAAAATATTCATCGTAATGCTGATCAGCATAGTTGCCGTAGCCGTAGCTTCTTCCTGGACGACCGTCCGCATGTCGGAGAAGCTGTTCATGGAGACGTTCAGTATTACGAATTCCAAGGTTATTAACCAGATCAAATCCAATTTCGAGACCTTCCATTATTCTATTGTTACGGCTACAAATAACACACAGCTGAGCGGAACGATTAAGAGCTTCCTGACCGAGGAGGACTCCAATTCCCTGCGGGTGCTGCGGACCTATTACAACATGACGGTGCAGATGAAGAAGATCCAGTCTACACTGGACTCTTATCAGGTCGGAATTAAGATCATGGGGAAGAACGGCCGCAGCTATTCCACTAATACGAACAATCTGCTGATCAGCGACGAGGAACTGCAGAAGTATGACCTGACCAGGAGTACGCTGGCTGAGCCGAAGCGGCTGATGTACCAGTACTATGAGAAGCAGGACGGGAGCTCCCGCCAGCAGGGGGTAATTGTAGCCAGCAAGGCGCTGATGGAACGGACAACGGAGGATATTTACGGGACCTTGTACTTCTCCATTCTGGAGCAGGATTTCCGCACCTTCTATGCAAGCTTTGTCAGCAACGGGAATGATGTGGCTATTCTGAACAAGGACGGGCTTATTGTCTCGAGCAACCGCAGCGAGCTGATGGGACAGCGGGCGGACGATCTGCTGCAGATGGCGAAGGAGATTGATGACCGGGGGCTGGATTACAAGAATATGGAGTTTCAGGGCACGGATTCGATTCTGATCGCGGACTACCTGCCTTCTTACGACTTCTACATTGTTAATCTGATTGATAAAAAAACTGCGCTCGGCCATATGTTCAACGGTAAAATGGTGGTGCTGATCTGCTCGGCGATCGTCATTGTTGCGCTGATCGTAGTCTTCCTGATCTCAAGACGCCTGACCCGCTCGCTGACGCTCTTGACCCGGCAGATGTCCAAGATAACGCAGCGGGGTTTCCATAACTACATTACCGTTACCGGCAGCTTTGAATTTCAGGAGCTGGGGCATGCCTATAACTATATGCTGGATGAGCTGAATGATTATGTGGAGCAGCTGGTGAAGACGCAGAAGGAGCAGCGGCATGCCGAGCTGGCAGCTCTTCAGCATCAGATCAATCCGCATTTTCTCTATAACACGCTGGCTTCAGTCAAATTTCTCGTCCAGCAGGGCAGTCAGGAGAAGGCGGTGCATACCATTCATGCCCTGATCTCCATGCTGCAAAATGCGCTCAGCAACGTCAGTGAGAGCATTACCGTGACGCAGGAGCTGGAGAATCTGAAATCCTATGTGTTCATCAACCATGTACGCTACGGAGAACGGATCCGGGTCAATTTCTTTATCTCGCCGGACTGCATGGACTTCCATTTGCCGAAGCTGATTATTCAGCCGTTTATTGAGAATGCTTTTTTCCATGCGTTTACGCAGAAAAGCGAAGGTTATATCCATGTGCTCATCTCCCAGGATGCCGGCGGACTGCTCTGTGAGGTTGTGGATAACGGGGACGGGATGGATACCGGAGAACCGGGTGGAGCATTGTCCGGACCGGCCGGCAGACGCCAGCTGTTCACCGGAATCGGCATTAAAAATGTGCATGACCGGCTGGTGCTGATGTACGGTGAGGAGTACGGGATTACCATCAAAAGTGTGATGGGTGAAGGGACGGCGGTTCAAATCCGGCTGCCGCTGATCACAGGACAAAATTAATCCTATTTTCTAAAAAAAGAACAAACCAGCCGATAGGTAGCGCTTACAATGAGGCGATAAAATGACAAATCCCCATAAAGTAAGTTCTAACGGGTCCCCTTATGGTGATGATAAGATTACTCATGTAAGAAATAAGCGCTTACATTGCAGCGTATCTCAAAGAAGCGCATCAAAGGGGAGGATTACAAATGAAAAAAGGCTTTGCGTTATTACTGATTTGCCTGCTTATGCTTACTGCCTGCAGTTCCAATTCGAACTCCGGTACCAAGAACACCGGGAGCTCCGGGAATACCGGGAAGGCGGAGAATACGGCGACTGCTGAGCCTGCCCAGGCCAAAGAGATTACAATCTGGGCATGGGACCCGGCATTCAACATTGCTGCACTTGAAGTAGCCAAAACAGAATATGCCAAGACCAACCCTGATGTAAAAGTAAATATTGTGGAGTACGCACAGGCTGATATTATCCAGAAGCTGAATACCGGGCTCAATTCCGGGACGACCAAGGGACTGCCAAACATCGTGCTGATTGAGGATTACCGCTCACAGAGCTTCCTTCAATCCTACAAGGATTCCTTCTATGATCTCAGCAGCGTAATTAAGGGCTCTGACTTCGCCGATTACAAAGCCGGGCCGACCAGCCTGGACGGAAAGCAGTACGGGATTCCTTTTGACTCCGGTGTAACCGGGCTGTACGTCAGAACGGATCTTTTGGAGCAGGCAGGCTACAAGCTGGCCGATCTGCAGGATATTGACTGGCAGAAATATATTGAAATCGGCAAAGCCGTGAAAGAAAAGACTGGCAAGGCACTGATTACGCTGGACCCGAACGACCTTGGCCTGATCCGTGTGATGATTCAATCCGCCGGTGAGTGGTATCTGAAGGAAGACGGCAAAACACCAAATATTGCGGGCAATGCACCGCTTAAGGAAGCTTTTGAAATCTATAAAGGCATTATGGAATCCAATGTGGCTAATGTCCATGCGGACTGGAGCCAGTTCGTTGCCGCACTGAATAACGGGGATGTCGCTTCGGTTCCGACCGGGAACTGGATCACACCTTCCATTACTGCAGAAGCTTCACAATCGGGTAAATGGGCGGTTGCCCCGCTGCCTAAGCTGACAACGAATAAATCCGTTCATGCTTCGAACCTTGGCGGCAGCTCGTGGTATGTAATGAATGTGGACGGCAAGGAAACTGCGGCGGATTTCATGGCGAAGACCTTTGGCTCCAATGTGGAAATGTACCAGAAACTGCTTACGGACATCGGTGTAATCGGTACCTTCAAAGCGGCGGCTGGCGGTGAAGCTTACAGTCAGGCCAATGATTTCTTCAGCGGACAAAAGATCGTATCCGACTTCGCAGCCTGGACTGAACAGATTCCTAGTGTAAACTATGGCATCAACACGTATGCGATCGAAGATATCCTCGTGGTGGAAATGCAGAACTATCTGAACGGCAAGGACATTGACAGTGTGCTGAACGATGCTCAGGCCCAAGCCGAATCACAGATTAAATAGCTGAGTCTGCATTCAGGTGAACCCTGGGCGTGACCTGCGGCTCCCGGGCTTTCAGGAGGGCGGGACAGCGTCCGGGGTTCATTTGTTCTCTACCTGATTCATACCACGAAGGAGCTGGGCCGATGTGAAAAAAACAAATTCAACCTTTAGTATCCGCACCAAAAGCGTGCTGACCGGATGGTCCTTCGTCCTGCTTGCGGTGATTCTGATCTTCGTCTTCTATTTCTATCCGATGCTTCAAGCGCTCATCCTGTCCTTCCAGACCGGAACGGGCAGCAATCTTACCTTTACCGGAATCGATAATTATACACGGCTGCTCTCTGACAAGACTTTCATTGTCTCTGTTAAGAATACCTTCATCTATCTGCTGATCCAGGTGCCGCTGATGATTATTCTGGCCCTGTTTATCTCCGTGCTGCTGAATGACAGCAAGCTGAAGTTCAAAGGTTTGTTCCGGACGGCCATTTTCCTGCCCTGCGTAACCTCGCTGGTTGCCTATTCTGTAGTATTCAAGTATTTGTTCGCCGGCAACGGCCTGGTGAATACGATGCTGCTGAAGCTGCAGCTGATCAGTGCCCCGATAGAATGGATTACCGATCCGTTCTGGGCCAAAATCACCATCATTATCGCGATCACCTGGCGCTGGACGGGCTACAATATGATCTTTTACCTGTCCGCCCTGCAAAATATTGATCATTCCATTTATGAGGCTGCCAAAATTGACGGGGCTTCCGCAAGCCGGCAGTTCTTCGGCATTACCGTGCCCTTACTGAAGCCGATCATCCTGTTTACCTCGATTACTTCAACCATCGGTACCCTGCAGCTGTTCGACGAGGTCATGAACATTACGAAGGGCGGCCCGGGGAATGCGACCCAGACGATCTCCCAGTATATTTACAATCTGTCGTTCAAATATTCCGCAGACTTCGGCTATGCGGCTACCGTATCGTATTCCATCGTGATTATGATTGCGCTGCTGTCGGTGATCCAGTTCAAAGTGGCAGGTGATAAAAATGGCTAAAAGCAAACGTTTCTTCATGTATTTGTTCCTCAGTGTCGCCGCCATTGTCTCGGTTTTTCCGTTCCTGTGGATGGTAGTCAGCTCCACCAACCAGTCCGTTGACGTGACCCGCGGGCGGCTGCTGCCCGGCAGCCATCTGCTGGACAATCTCCGCAAGCTGCTGGATACGACCGATCTGCAGTTATCCCTAATGAACTCTGCCAAAATCTCAATCACCACCACCCTGCTGGCGCTGCTGATTGCCTCTCTGGCCGGGTACGGCTTCGAGGTCTTCCGCAGCCGCTCGAAGGATCTGGTGTTCAACATCCTGCTGCTGTCGATGATGATCCCGTTCGCGGCGCTGATGATTCCGCTGTACCGGATGTTCGGGCAGATCTCCAACGTGTTCCCGTGGATGGGGATCGATACGATGACTTCGGTGATCCTGCCTACCGTCACTACGGCGTTCCTGATCTTCTTCTTCCGCCAGAGCACGAAAATGTTCCCGAAGGAGCTGCTGGAAGCGGGGCGGATTGACGGGCTCAGCGAGCTGGGGATCTTCCTGCGCATCTATCTGCCGACGATGAAGACCACATACGCTGCCGGAGCAATCATCACCTTCATGTCGAGCTGGAACAATTACCTCTGGCCGCTGATTGTGCTCCAGACTCCGCAGACGAAGACGATGCCGCTGCTGATCTCCACGCTCGGATCGGGCTATGCCCCGGACTACGGGATGATTATGATTGCGATTGTGATTGGTACGATTCCTACGGCGCTGGTGTTCTTCCTGATGCAGAAGCAGTTTGTGGCTGGAATGATTGGGTCGGTGAAGTGAATTGAACTTTTACGTTGAGCGGTGTTATTGCTCCGGTCGCAGTGTTGCACGCACATAAGAATTGAACTTGAAGCACATTTGTCACTGCGGTGAACATTTGGACTTCCGGCCGCTGTTGTCCCCAGATTTCCTGATTTAATCCGCTTGCAGCGGAAGAAATCCGGTGACAGCATATGCTTCCGAAGTAGCTTTCCTACGGAAAGCTTTCAGGCGGGCGCTACCGCTCCTACAGTTCCAAATTTCCCCTTCGTTCCTTTTTGCTTTTCGTTAGTAAGGAGTCAAGTTCAATTCACTTGTAGGGGGAGGCAGGGAAGAGAGTAAGCCAAAAAGGCAAGCAGCATGGAAGAGGCTGCTTGCTTTTTTGGCTTGGGGGAAAGAACAGCTGGCTGCGCAACGGAAGAGGGGGAATGGAGTAGAAAGAAAGAGTGAAGGATAGGGATAAACCACCACTTTCACTACCACTAACACTGCCTCAGCTATTCTATTTCAGTAACCTAGCCTCCGGGTGCGGCTACAGGTAATACTAATTTTGTAACGGACCCAGCAGCCCTTATTTCGCCAGAAAACCACTTTTCTCCAGGCTTGCGGACACCATGGACTTCTGTCAAGAAAGTAGACTGTCACGCAACGGATTTTTTAGTGAATTGCTTAGCAAAGCGGGCGGGGGAAAGATACCCCAGCGAGCTGTGCATTCGCTTGCGATTGTAATAGAACTCAATGTATTGGAAAATAGCATCATATGCCTGTTCCGGGTTTTTGAAGCGCGGATTACAGTAGATGAGCTCTTTCTTTAAAATACTGTGCCAAGACTCAATGCAGGCGTTATCGTAGCAGTTTCCTTTACGGCTCATGCTGGATTTCATGTGGTATGTCTTTAGTTGGTCGACATATTCTTTTGAGGTATATTGAGACCCTCGGTCAGAGTGATGCAGTAGGCCCTCGCCGGGCCGCTTCGCCGTGTAAGCCGCCTGCAGTGCGTCTAAGACCAGGCTCGTCTCCATATGGTTATACAGCCGCCACCCTACGATTTCTCGCGTGCATAGATCCATGACGCTAGCTAGGTATAAGCGACCTCCACGACAAGGGATATACGTGATGTCCGTGACCCATACGGTATTGGGCTTAAGCACCTTAAACTCTTGGTTCAGTGTGTTTGGTGCAACGGGATTGCTATGCTTGGAATCGGTCGTCTGCACACGGTATGGCTTAGATACAATAGAGCGGAGCTTCATTTCTCGCATGTACACACTCACTGTGCGTTTCGTGACCGTATAGCCTTCCTGATGCAGCAGGCGGGTGATCTTCGGACTTCCATACCGTTTTTTATGATCGTCAAAATGGTACCGGATTCGCTCCATAACGGCTGCCTTGCGGAGTGCCTGCAAACTGGCTTTGGCATTGAGCCACTTGTAATATCCGCTCCTGGATACCTGTAGGGTATTGCACATCTTCTCCAAGCGAAACTCGGAGCGATGGTCCTTCATGAACTGGAATCTTAGTTCCTTGGTTTGCTGAAGATGTGCACTGCTTTTTTTACGATCGCTAGTTCTTCCTCCGTGTCAGCAAGTTGAGTGTCTTTCTCCTGAAGCTGACGGCGCATCTCTTGGAGCTCGGCTTCGAGTTCCCGTACCCGATCCATACTTGCGACCGGTTCATTCTTTAGCTCCCGGTATTGCCCCATCCACTGGTGCAGCGTACTTTTCGGAATGTCCAGCTCTTGCGCGATGTCCCCTAAGCTCTTCGTCTGTTCTTGAATGAACTTCACCGTTTGCTTCTTATATTCTTCGTTGTACCGTTGTCGTTTTTCTCCCATAGGGACGCACCTCCGTTGCTCTTATTATCCCTCCGTCCGTTAACAGTCGTCCACTTTCCATTCTAATCCCACCAGAGCCTTTATTTGCGGACATTTACTCCAAAACCGGGTGCTGGGGAGGAAATAAGGGCGCTACGGTCCGTTAGGCGGTGAGAATAGCTCTTTTGGAGAAAATAACGGCTCTACAGTCCGTAAGGGTCACGGGGAAATGAAGCAAGGGTGGCAAATGGGTAAGGGAGCGTGCACATAAAGGAAGAAACTAGGGAAACGAGAGAAGGGGACTGCAAGAAATGAGAGAAGAGGAATGCAGGAAACGAGAGAAGGGGACTGCAGGAAATGATCGGGCACCGACTTAATGCGCGGAATTGATGAGTAATAAAAAGAAAGCGGCGGCGAAAATTAATATAGTGGGAGTGAAGCAGATTGAAAGAGCTAACGGCAATCAAAAAAGCGGTGAGCACCCTGCAGGACGCAGAGGTGAAATCCTATCTGCGGCTGGCTCTGGCTGAGATTATGCGGCTGCAGGAGCAGAGTAAGCTGCTGAAAGAGCCGCTTGCAGAAGGTATTGCGGGACCTGTTGCCGGACTGATGGAGCTCTATAATGAGCTGATGGCGATCCCGGCGCAAAGGGCCTTCTGGGACCCGGCGCCGGACAGCACACATGTTCATATTGTGACGGGGGACTCCTTTGCCGGCAGCATGAAGCAGGCGCTGAGAGGATTAGGCTGGACTGAAGGTCATAAGATTATCACCTTGCGGGAGAATTACGCCACAGGTCCGCTGGGAGGGCTGGACACCCCGGGGGGCAGAGAGGCCAGGAGCCGCTGGTTCCGGCGGAATATTTCGGAGTATCTCAGATTTCCCGGGGATTATGAGGAAGAGTATAGCGAGCTTCTGGATCATTTCGAGCAGATTGCAGGGCACTCCAAGGTCGTAATCTGGACCAGCAGTAATGCTTGTGAGCAGACGGCGCTGCGCCTCGCCGTTCATCTGCTGGGCAGCAGGCCTAACCCGGTTGTGGTGAGCGATGCCTGCATGATATGTGAAGAGCTGTTTAACCGGCCGGATGCATCGATTAAGTACATATCCTCCGGTGAGATTCCGGCAGACAAGCTTCAGGAGGCGCTTCTGCGGAGCAAGGACTGCAGCAGTTTGTCTGCTGCTGACCGCTCGCGGTTTGCCCGGGAATGGCAGAGCATTTCGGAGCGGTCCGGGGCACTGCGCATCTGGCAGGACGGTGCTGTGCTTGAGGTGCCTGCTGATTATTATGATGCCTATCTGCTGGAGAAGCTGGACGGTCTGAATCCACCGCCCGGGCAGGACGGATTCCTGAAATCCGCGAGGCTGGTCGGTGAGGCGCTCGGGTATTGCGGGCAGTACGTGGGCGATGCGTATTTCGAGCACAGGGTGAGAGAACTGGTCTACAGCGGCATTCTGGAGATAAAGGGCGTTCCCTCAGCGATGAGATTCTATAGTATCCGGCGCAAGCAGGCGCAGTGAGCGAAAGGCTAATTGTGTAGTTCAGGAAAGCCGGAGTGACAATATGCGGTTTCAGTCCTCTTTCAGGTTTGTATTTTACAATGCCTCTAGGCATGAACAGAATACAATTCTGATTAAAGAGGAGGATTACACATTTTGCGAATGAAAAACATGTTGAACAAGCTGATGCTGGCGTCATTATCTTTGGCGGTAGCGGTATCCGTAACGGGGATTACACTTGGCCCGTCCGCAGCTTATGCAGCGGAGACGGGAACCGCGCAGGCCTATGAGTCCTTATTCACTCCGGACAAGATTATTAACGTTAAGGTAACGATTGCCGCTGAGGATTGGACAAGCATTCTTGCCAGTCCGCTGGATAAGGAGTATAAGAGTGTAACTGTAGATGTGGACGGGAACGTGCTGACGAATGTAGGTTTCTCAACCAAAGGAAATCTTACGCTGAAATCGGTGGCTGCTATGACGGATTCGGACCGGTACAGCTTCCGGCTGAAGTTCGATAAATATGACAAGACGCAGACTCTGCTGGGACTGGATAAAATGGTGCTGAACAACAGCTATTCCGATCCGTCGTTCCTGCGTGAGTATCTGCATTATGAAGCTTTGCGCGCGATCGGTGAAGATGCCCCGCTGACTGTATTCACCAATCTGTATATTAATGGTGAACTGTACGGCTTCTATATTGGCGTTGAAGCTGTGGACGACAGCTACCTGGAGCGTAATTACGGTGATGATGCCGGTTCTGGTGTGCTATATGATACGGAAGAGCAAAGTTACCTGAAGGCGGAGGAAGGCAGTGATTATGACACACTGACTTACGATACCGGTACGAAGGATGACAAAGCCTCTCTGAAGAATTTCATCAACGTACTGAATGCTATGCCTGACGGAGAGAAGGGCAATATTGAAAGCGTGCTGGATGTAGATTCCGCCCTGAGATATATCGCAGCTAATGCTGTTCTGGGCAACTATGACAGCTATAACGGCGATAAAGGGCATAACTACCTCCTGTACGGTGATGCGGCAGGCAAATATTCAGTGATTCCATGGGATATGAACATGTCCTTTAACGGCTATACCGGTGGAGGAGGCAGAGGAACTGCAACTGCCGGAGCCACCGGAACAGCTGCCGCTGCGGGAACAACAGCGGCTTCAGTCACTAACGCTGTTACGGCATCCATCGACACTCCGACGCTTGGGATTGATGTGGATCAGGTTCCGCTGATCGGCAATCTGCTGGAGGTGCCGGAATACAAAGCCAGATACAACAATTATGTATCTGAGCTGGTCACTTATCTGAGCGGCATCCAGAGCCGGATTACCGGACTTGCCGCCCTGATCCGGCCGTATGTACAGGCTGATCCGACCAAGTTCTACACGATGGAGCAATTCGAGAACAATGTGGCGTACACTGCTGATGCAGCCGGTACAGGCGGCGGAAGCATGACACCTCCGGCGGGGACAGAAGGGCTGACCATGCCAAGCGGAACACCTCCGGCACGTCCGGATGGCACATCGGCAACGGCAGCCCGTCCGGAAGGGGGGCCTGCCGGCGGAGGAGGCCAGCAGGGAATGGGAGGAACCATGGCTGCGGGCTCACTGATGACGTTCGCGCTGAACCGGCTGGCTAATCTGCAGGAGCAGCTGGGACTTGCCGTTACCCCGCTGCCGGAAGTTGTGAAGACTGCCGCTGGCAGCACTGCTGCATCTGCCGGATCGGCGGCAGATGCAGGAACAGCAGGCAGCAAGGGCATTTCTGTAATGCTGAACGGAACGGCGGTCAATTTCCAGGATCAGCAACCGGTCAACAAAGACGGGAGAGTACTGGTTCCGGTCAGTGCCATCTTCAGTGCACTGGGTGCAGAAGTGACTTGGGATCAGACAACCAGGAAAATCACTGCGGTTAAAGGGAGTACTACAATTACCATGACGATTGGCAGCAAAACAGCCTATATCAATGGACAAGCGCTCACCCTGGATGTTCCCGCACAGATCATCGGCAACCGCACACTGGTGCCGGTAAGGTTCATCTCCGAGGGACTGGATCTGGATGTACTATGGAATGCGGTGACGCAGACTGTGACCGCTGCTGCCAAGGTTAGCACGGAGTAAATGGGACGGCCATCCGCGAACTGGTTACACCGAATGGATTGCTGCCGGTTCCTGCCGCTAATATAAAGTCCTATAGCTCCGGCGGAAACCAGAGGTACCGCAGATCTACCCAGCCCTGGCTGTTGAAGGTCACTCCGCGGACGGAGGGCAGATAAGCCGTCTCGGCAGGCTTTTCGTACAGGATATGCAGCTGATAACCGCGCGTCAGCGTATCCTCGATTACCTTGAAGCCTTCTGAGCGGACCGCCGGATCCGGCTCGCGGGCGATCATCTGCAGCCGGCCTTCAATATCGGCGCGGGTACGCGGCTCGATATGCTGTGAGAGGGTCAGGTACAGATCGTACAGCCGCAGCTGCTCGTCCTGATCGCGGAGCAGTGAGAAGACGATCAGATCCGATTTCAGGCGGATCGGGCCTTTGAATTCCTCCGGGGATACGGAGACTACTTTGCAGGAATACCCGTGCTGCGTAAGCCTGCCGGCTATGAATTCGGCATCTCCGGCATATTGCGGAATGGTAGCAATCTGCAGCACCGCCGCAGGCACCTGTGCTGTATGAGTGAACGGCCTCGCGGGAGCTTCCTGCAGACAGGACAGAATATCGGCACGGAGCAGGGGATCGCTAAGCGGTCCCTTTTTTTTGGTGTTGCAGGTTACAAATTTGCGGACGGATGATTCCGAATGAATTCTGCTTAAGGAAGCGGTCTCCGCAGCCTGCGGGTTCGGGATGACATGGAAGCCGCCGGAACCGGTCTCGGCAGGGCCGGGAGCCAGTCCCCACGGGACATAGATGATTTCTACGCGGTCGAGATGCGCCCTTCCCTGGAAATAATAAGGGAATACCTCCAGCACACAGGTGTCCTCATTCATCTCTACAACCTTGAACGGCCCGGTTCCCGCCGGCCTGCGTCCGAAAGCCTGCTCGCCGATGGACTGCAGGTCCCGGGGAACAATTGCGGCCCGGCTGGTGCAGAGGAAAGGCAGGAACAGTTCATTCGGCTTCTTAAGCAGAATGCGGACAGTAGTGGCGCTCAGTGCGGTGACTTCCCGGATTTCCTTGAAGATATAGCTGTACAGTGTACGCTGTGATGTAGACATCATCCGTTCAAAGGAATAGACGACATCCTCTGCGGTCAATACCCGGCCGTGATGGAACAGCACCTCCTTGCGCAGATGGAAGGTCCAGATGCTGCGGCTCTCATCGGTCTCCCAGGCATGGGCCAGACCGGGAATGAACTTCCCGCGTTCTCCGCTGCGCCCGATCAGCCCGTCGAAGACATGGCTGGAGACGAAGGACTCAGCCAGCAGGTTCATGTACAGCGGATCGAAGGTATGCATCTGCTGGGTGACCGGCAGGCGCAGCGTATCGATCCGCTTGTCACGGTGCATCTCGGCATGATGGCCGAAATAAGTCAGCAGCCAGCCTTGAAGCGTATCCTGCAGGGAGGATGTGCGGGCATGTCCGCGGATGCCCTCCAGGGCACTGCTGATATCCTTGCTGCTGATGGCCTGCATCATCGATTCCAGGGCAATATTCTCGGAGGCTGCGAGGAAGACGAGCCGGGAGCGCCGGCCCCTTCCCCGGCTCGGTGTCCAGGTAATCCAGCCCAAAGCGGCCATTTTATTAATCACATGCAGGGCATTCCGGTGGGTGCAGCCCAGAGTCTGGGCCAGCTCGTCCAGGGTGACAGGTATCTCTGCCGGGCCGCTGTAATGCGAATGCAGCTTAAGGAATTGGCTGTGCAGCTTCATCTGGAGAAGCCCCCTTTCACAAAATAGGAAATTAATCATAATATATTTCTCTTTTTCTTCTTATTTTATCAGCTAGAATCAGGGTATGACAGCAAAAAGATGGAGGAATTTACCATGGAGAAGCAAACCGTATCCAAGCCGGGGTTCGCGCGTATTGTTTTGTTTGCCGCGTTTCTGCTTGCGATAGTGCATCAGTATCTGTTCTTTGACAAGCTGCCCGGCATTTCTTACCCTATTTTTGCAGTGCTGTTCTATGCCTTTATGCTCTATTTCGCCAAGGAAAGACTGCGCAAATTTAACTGGTTCAGCTATGTATGGCTGGGGTCCATTTTCCTGTTGTCGCTGACATATGTGCTGTTTGCCAACTGGTTTTTCTTCGGGCTTAATTTCCTGGTAATCCCTGCGCTGATTCTATTACATATGACTTATATGCTCAGCTACCGCCAGCCCTCCTGGAGCGGAATCGGACTGATCGGTGCGGCGCTGGAGCATTTGTTCCCCCAGAATCTCCGGCACTGGGGCACTGCAGTGAAGCTGCTGCGCCGGGGCCAGGGCAAGATGGCGGATGAACGCAAGCAGGTGCTGCTCCGGATCGTCATCGGGCTGCTGATTTCCGCGCCGCTGCTGCTGATTGTCACCTCGCTGCTCTCTACGGCGGATGGGGTCTTTAATCAGCTGCTGGGCAGTCTTCCGGAGTATTTTGCGAGTATTTCATTCGGTGAAGGGATCTTCAGAGTGCTGTGGATTCTGCTTCTAAGCCTTGGCATGTTCGGGCTGGCATGGGGGTTCGTGGACAGCAAGTCCTATACCCGGACTCTTCCGGCGAACGGGCCGGACGCCTTGACCCATCCGGCAGTACAAACAGCTGCACCGGAAACGGAGGGTATCGGCATCGACGATCCGATAATTATTACTACGATCCTGCTGGCAGTCAATGTAGTCTATATGCTGTTCGTAAGCGTGCAGTTCTCTTATCTGTTCGGCGCCTGGGAAGGTATTCTGCCGGATAACAGTACATATGCGGATTATGCACGGAGCGGGTTTTTCGAGCTGATTATGGTCACCTCTATTAATTTCGGCATACTGCTGCTGTCCTTGCTGGCGGTGCGGAAAGCGGGCGGCGGTCTCAAACGGGTAATTCAGCTGCTGCTCTATATTCTGGTTCTCTGTTCAATGGTCATGCTGTATTCTGCATATTCCCGGCTGACTCTGTATGAAGAAGCGTACGGGTATACTTATATCAGGTTCCTGGTGCATGCCTTTATGATTTTCCTCGGGCTGCTGCTTATCCTGGCGGCGGTACGGATCACCCGGGTGCAGTTTCCGCTGCTGAGGTGCTACATCGTGCTTGGACTGCTGGCCTATGTGCTGATGAATTACATCGGAATGGACCGGATCATCGCCCGGCAAAATATTCAGCGTTATGAGGTCAGCGGCAGCCTCGATGCCGCCTATCTGGCCCGGCTGTCTGCAGATGTGATGCCGGAGCTGATTGAGTTCAGCAGGCAGGAGAAGGGGATTCTGGATGAGGAGCTGCAGAATCGTCTGGCAGACCAGGTGGAGCCTCTGCGCAACTGGCCATCCTTCAATCTGGCGAGATTCCAGGAACGCAGGGCGCTGGAGCAATATTTTGAGAAGGGCGCTGGCAATTGAGATGAGTATACGACGGATTCTGTTTATTCTGGCCGCTCTGGTTGTTGCCGGCTTCGGCGTATATAATTTCATTGCCTATTCCGAGAGGCTGACGCCCGCCACCAATTTGGCCGGAGAGACCATCGGCGGCGTGAAGCTGCACGACCATATTACTGACAGCCATTTGCTTAAGCAATATGGCAGCCCGTTAAGCCAGGATGATAATGAATTGTATGATTACTACCACTGGAAGGGCGGGCTGGTTACCGCCTCGGTTCATTCCGGCCCTGACGAAGGGGATATTATGCGGATTATGATTACGCCTGCAGATACTAACCGCTCGGATGATCCGCTCCATACCGCCTTCGGCATCGGGCTCGGCGACAGCAAGCAAAGTGTGCTTGACCTGTACGGAACGAAATATTACAAAAGCAATGAGCAGACTGCAGATATCATCGGATACATCGACCATAAGCTGGGGATAACTCTGGAATTCTGGTGTGATCCCTCTGGTACAGTAGCTGAAATCCGTCTGGATGATGTCAGCATGAGATAGGTTTAGCCGAACAGGATGGCTCCTGAACCTTGGGCTGTGTTAAAGTAATTCTATACGGAAGGGACACATGCCCTTTGTCCATTACACAGCGTGAAGGGAAGAAAGTCATGCATTACATAGTAGACCCGGAGGCGGTACGCACGCTTGCGGAACAGAATGGCCTGACAGCAATGTTCAGCAGCAGTGCAATAGCTCAGATGGAGCTTCGGCGGTATGAGGGCGGGGACGCGGTATGCTCGGTCGGTGACAGGCTGGAGAGCATGTTTATTCTGGTGCAGGGGAAGCTGAAGATCCATACGCTGCTGCCGAACGGCAAATCCATGCTGGTCCGGTTCGCCCGGCCCATGTCGGTGATCGGGGATGTCGAGCTGCTGCGACAGTATCCTGTCAAGAATGAGGTGGTCTCGGTAGGGGACAGCCTGCTGCTGGTAGCCGGACGCAAGCTGCTGCTGAAGGAATTCGAGGAGAATACCGCGCTGCTTACTTTTCTGGTGGGCGAGCTGAGCCATAAGCTGTATACCCTCGGCCAGACCTCGGCGATGAATGTGCTGTATCCGGTGGAGAACCGGTTCGCGAGCTATCTGATGTCATTATTCTCGGATAATACCGGCGCGCAGCGGGTCGAAGAGATCCGGACCTCCAGTCTGACGGAGACGGCTGATCTGCTGGGCACCAGCTACCGGCATTTGAACCGGATTGTACGGAGCCTGATCGAAGAGGGGATTATTGAGCGCAGGCGCGGGCGGCTGATTGTGCTGGATGAAGACAGGCTGGCCCGGCTGGCCAACGGCAATTTGTACGAATGAACTGAATTTGCATAGAACCGTCACTTTGGCTTCGGCTGAAGTGGCGTTTTTTTTGAAAAAAAAGAATTTATTTGTTCTGGGGTCCCCGCAAAGTACTTCAGTAAACTTCATGAAAAGGCCGCACTTTGTGGGGTTATTTTGCGTTTCAGGGAACGCTCAGGTTCATTTCAGATTGGTTTAAGGATTGAGACGTAAAATACAGGCATGAGCAGAGGATAAGGCTTAGGCAGCATACATAACTTACATACGAAGATGGAGGAGTTACTTATGTTTAACAGACTTCGGGGAATACGCGCCAAAATCATGTTCGGCTTCGCTGCTGTAATTGTTGTGTTTATTATTGCGATTGCAGGCAGCACCTTGTTTCAGGGGAAGGTAACGATGCTGACAGAGCAGATCAACCGCAATTACAGCAAGCTGTCACTTGTACAAGGCTTGACAGACGATATCCGCACAGCGGACGGACTGGCTGCAAGATATGTGATGAGCAACACGGATGAAGAACGCAATACGAACCTGGCGGCCTATGAGGCTATGATTCCCCAGATTACAGCGGCTGTAACAGAGCTCAAGGCGGCCGGGTTAAATGAACCAGAGCTTGCGGGAATTACGGATCTTGAAGCGCAGTGGGACAACTATCTGAATGTGCTGGAAGGAGCTTTTGCCTTAGCTAAGGAAGGTAATTTCCCGAATGCCCAAAAGGAGTTCACGACACTGTCGCTCGGTACGATCATCGATTCACAGCTCGTGTTCGAGAACATGCTGCATGAAGAGATCGCGAAGGAGCAGAGCCAGGCGGCCACCCACCGCAGCTCATCCATGATTACCAGCATGGGGGTTACGGGATTGTCGGTGCTGCTGGCACTCATAATCGCGTTCGTGATTTCAGCACGGATTCTGAAGCCGCTCCGTGATGTGAATAACCAGCTTAAGGAGATTGCCGACGGCGAGGCCGACCTGACCCGTAAGCTGAATGTGCGGAGTAAGGATGAAATAGGCGAGCTGGCACATAATTTCAATAAAATGACCGGTAATCTGGCGGAGATGATTGGCCAGGTTAATGCTTCAGCCAGCGGCCTGGCGGCTTCCTCGGTCAAGCTCACCTCTGACAGCGGGTTAACCGCCGAAGCTACCGAGCGGATTGCCGGCATCATGACTGAGGTTGCCAGCGGTACGGGCCGCCAGATGAGTGACCTGCAGACCAATATGACGACAATTATTGAAATGTCCGCAGGTATTCAGCAGATTGCAGCCAGTGTCCAGGATATTTCCGAAGCTTCGCTGCGGTCTGCCGATTATGCGATTGCCGGGGACCAGTCTCTGCAGTCTGCCTTCCGCCAGATGGCCTCAATCAATGAAGCAATCCAGTCTCTGTCACAGCAGGTTATGGGCTTTGTGAAACGATCGCAGGAAATAAGCAGCATCGTCGGAGTGATCAAGGGGATTGCCTCCGAGACCAATATGCTGGCATTGAATGCGACCATCGAGGCGGCGCGGGCCGGGGAACAGGGCAGAGGCTTCGCCGTTGTTGCCGATCAGGTCCGCAGGCTGGCCGAGCAGTCCGCAGACTCTGCGGGGCTGATTGCTGATATGGCAACCGGTATTCAGGCGGATGCTGACCATGCGGTTGTCGTCATGAAGAACAGTATGAACGAAGTGCAAAGCGGAACCCGGATCATTGAGGAGGCCGGCCACTCCTTCAATGAAATCCGGATCTCGATTGATTCGCTGGCCGGACAGGTTCAGGAGGTATCCGGGGCGGTGGAGGAGATTACGGCAGCAACAGAGGAGATCGTCGACTCTATCCGCACTGTTACGCAGATTTCCGAGACGACCGCAGCGAATACCCAGCAGGTCTCTGCCGCCTCCCAGGAGCAGATGGCTTCCGTGGAGCAGATTGCCTCCTCAGCCAGTGCGCTCAGCCGGCTTGCTCAAGGACTGCAGGGCATGGTTGCCCGGTTCAATGTGTAGCCTGAACATTAGCCTGTATATTTCAGCTGAAATTCAGGTTAAGGCATTATGATAACTATATTCTCTCTCCCAGAGAATCGAAACAACACCTCTGCCGCTTTGGCAGAGGTGTTGTTTATTGAGAGCAGAGCTAATTTAGAGAATATCAGAATCGACATTGTATCCGTTATTTTCTAATTCTGACCACCAGGCAGTTATTTTGGTTAAGGCTTCTTCCCGGCTGGCGGTAATCTCCCATCTGTACTCTCTTGTTCCTTTCCGGTCACTGACTACAATTACGGCCACGATCTGTTTGTTGGGGAATTCGGTCAGCAATCCGCGGAATTCCTTACCGGAGAATATTCCGAATTTAATCTGCTCCGGCTGGCCATGCACAACTTCCATAAGAAACACCCCTGTTCTGTAATTAAAAAGAATACAACTGGATTATCCGAGGTGCTGCACAAAAACGGATAATTCGTAATTTTGCACATAGTCAGCATAGAATGGGACATCGACCTAAGATTGTATCTATATTATATTAATACCATAATTAGTTAGTCCATAGTCGTGCTCCGGGCCGGTCCCGCTTTCTTGTGCTTGCGTTTTGCAGTTCTGCATACTGACGCATAAGGCGGACCGTCTTTTTGACGTTCATTTGCAGGACAGGGAGCTTGGGCAGAGCTGGCTAATGATCTAATCAGCTACAGCTGCAGAAGCAGCACAGCCGGATAGAATAGCGGGGAGGCGGGGTTATAGAGGATTGATATGAAAGCGCATACCGGAAATCAGCAACAAAAAATTACGGGAGGTGGTTGTGAGATGTTTACAGGTTACAAGGCATCTTTGAAAAGGACTTTTCTAATGTACGGATTAATTCTTGCGCTGTGTGTAGGCCAACTGGCGTTATTCCCGGCTGTAGGTGCAGCGGCAGGCAATCTGGCACAGGGCAAGGCGATTACTGCTAGCTCTGTCGGTGATGTGTATGTCGCAGCGAATGCCAACGACAACAATCAGGGGACATACTGGGAGAGTGCGGGTAATGCTTTTCCGCAATGGCTGAAGGTTGATCTGGGAGCGGCCAGCAGTGTGAATCAGGTGGTGCTTAAGCTGCCGGCGGGCTGGGAAGCAAGAACGCAGACGTTATCGGTTCAAGGCAGCACGGATGATGCTTCCTATACTAATCTGGCTGCCTCAGCCAGCTATAACTTCAATCCTTCCAGCGGTTCCAATACGGTAACTATCAATTTCACAGCAGCATCAGCCCGGTTTATCAAAATCAACTTCACCGCTAACACCGGCTGGCCGGCTGCACAGATTTCGGAATTGGAAGTATACGGTTCAGTGATCTCCACGCCTGGAACCTATGAGGCTGAAGCTGCCGCTTTGTCTGGCGGTGCCAAGACTAACACGGATCATTCCGGCTACACCGGTTCGGCTTTCGTTGACGGTTATCTGACTCAGGGTGCAAGCACAACCTTCACTGTCTCAGCTGCCGCAGCTGGTAATTATAACGCTGCGCTGAGATATGCCAATGCCTCGGGCAGTACGAAGACACTAAGTGTCTATGTTAACGGAACGAAGATCAGGCAGACCTCGTTTGCCAATCTGGCTAACTGGGATACCTGGTCAACCCAGACCGAGATTCTGGCGCTCACTGCCGGGAGTAATACAATTGCTTACAAATATGATGCTTCTGATTCCGGCAATGTCAATCTCGATCAGCTGGTGCTGACGGCTGCAGCCACACCAACCGCTACGCCAGTTCCGACGGTTGCTCCAACCGTAGCGCCGACTGCGGTGCCAACCGCTACACCTGTGCCGACACCAACGGCTACTCCTGTACCTACGGCAGTGCCGACAGCCACACCAACACCTACGCCAACACCTACGCCAATAGTTACACCAACGCCTACACCTGCTGTCTCACCCACACCTTCGCCAAGTACAGGTCCCGGATCTAACCTGGCTATCGGCAAAAGCATTAATGCGTCCTCATCCGTGTTCTCCTTTGTGGCCGCCAATGCTAACGACGGGGATGTGACAACGTACTGGGAAGGTGCAGGCGGCAGTTATCCGAACACTTTAACGGTTAACCTCGGCGCTAATGCGAATGTGACCTCAGTGGTTGTGAAGCTGAATCCGTCTTCTGCCTGGGCTACCCGCACACAAACGGTTGAAGTGCTCGGACATCACCAGTCAACCGGAACGTTCACCAGTCTGGTACCGGCTGCGGCATATACCTTTAATCCGGCTACTGGCAATTCAGTAAGCATACCAGTCACGGCTACAGCCAGTGAGCTGCAGCTGAAGTTTACCGCCAACACAGGTTCAAGCGCCGGGCAGGTGGCTGAATTTCAGATCATCGGCACACCGGCCGCGAACCCGGATCTGACGGTAACGGCAATGTCCTGGAGTCCTTCCGCTCCGGTAGAGACCGATGCTGTAACACTTAATGCTACGGTCAAAAATACCGGCTCGGCTTCTTCAGCCGCCACAACCGTCAGCTTTTACCTGGGGACCACGCTTGCCGGTACAGCACCGGTCGGTGTACTGGCTGCCGGAGCTTCGGCTACGGTATCCTTGAATATCGGAGCCAAGGATGCGGCAACGTATGCTCTAAGTGCCAAGGTGGATGAGAATAACACTGTAATTGAGCTGAACGAAGGCAATAACAGCTATAGTCATCCGTCTGCTCTGATTGTAGCGCCGGTATCCAGCTCCGATCTGATCGCTTCTCCGGTCAGCTGGAGTCCGGGTAATCCGGCAGGGGGGAACACAGTGAATTTCACTGTTGCGGTTAAGAACCAGGGAACTGCGGCTTCTGCCGGCGGTGCCCATAACTTCACTTTGACCCTTACTGATGCAACTACAGGGGCAGTTATCAAAACCCTCACCGGCTCCTATAACGGTGTCATCGCTGCCGGAGTTACAACGGCCCCGGTTGCGCTAGGAACCTGGACGGCAGTGAACGGGAAGTACAATGTGAAAACAGAAATTGCCGTCGATGCCAATGAGCTGGCCGTAAAGCGGGCCAATAATATCCAGAACCAGTCGCTCTACATCGGTCGCGGGGCCAATATGCCTTATGATATGTATGAGGCGGAAGACGGTGTAACCGGCGGCGGGGCAGTTAAGCTAAGCCCGAACCGCAACATCGGCGACCTGGCTGGCGAAGCTTCGGGCAGAAGAGCCGTAACGCTGAATACGACCGGCAGCTATGTCGAATTCACGACCAAAGCCAGCACCAATACGCTGGTTACCCGGTTCTCCATTCCGGATTCGGCCAGCGGTGACGGAACCACGGCTACACTTAACATTTATGTAAATGGCGTGTTCAACAAAGCGATCACCCTGAACTCGAAATACGCCTGGCTGTACGGCTCCGAGACCAGTCCGGGCAATTCACCAAGTGCAGGCTCACCGCGCCATATTTATGATGAAGCGAATATTATGTTCGACAGCACCATTCCGGCCGGCAGCACAATCCGGCTGCAGAAGGATGCCGCCAACACTTCGCAGTATGCGATTGACTTCATCAGCCTGGAGCAGGTGGCACCGATTGCGAATCCGGACCCGGCGAAGTATACGGTTCCGCTTGGATTCACCCATCAGGATGTGCAGAATGCAATCGATAAGGTCCGTATGGATACGACCGGTAATCTGGTCGGCGTATATCTGCCTGCCGGAAACTATGAGACCTCGAACAAGTTCCAGGTCTACGGCAAAGCAATCAAGATTGTCGGAGCCGGCCCCTGGTATACCCGGTTCTACGCACCAGTGAATCAGAGCAATACGGATGTCGGCTTCAGAGCAACGGATACGGCGAACGGTTCAACGTTCTCGGGCTTTGCCTATTTCGGCAATTACACTTCACGGATCGACGGGCCCGGCAAGGTGTTCGACTTCTCTAATGTAGCAAACATGACCATCGACAACATTTGGACGGAGCATCAGGTATGTATGTACTGGGGTGCGAATACAGACTATATGGTGATCCGCAACTCGCGTATACGCAACACCTTCGCCGACGGGATCAACATGACCAACGGAAGCACGAACAATCTGGTCTCGAACAATGAAGCCCGGGCTACCGGGGATGACAGCTTCGCACTGTTCTCGGCAATTGATTCCGGCGGAGCGGACATGAAGGACAATGTCTACGAGAACCTGACCTCAATCCTGACCTGGCGCGCAGCCGGGGTGGCGGTCTATGGCGGCTATGCCAACACCTTCCGCAACATCTATATCGCGGATACACTCTGCTATTCCGGGATTACGATCAGCTCGCTTGATTTCGGTTATCCGATGAACGGCTTCGGTGCTTCCCCGACAACGAATTTCCAGAATATTTCCGTTGTCCGGGCAGGCGGGCATTTCTGGGGTTCACAGACCTTCCCGGCCATCTGGGTATTCTCCGCCTCCAAGGTATTCCAGGGCATCCGGGTCAGCGATGTGGATATTATCGATCCGACCTATCACGGCATCATGTTCCAGACCAATTATGTCGGTTCTTCACCGCAGTTCCCTGTAGCGGATACCATCTTCACCAACATCACGATTTCCGGGGCGCAGAAGAGCGGGGATGCATTTGACGCCAAGTCAGGAGTCGGTATTTGGGCCAACGAAGCGGCTGAAGCCGGCCAGGGTCCTGCGGTGGGATCAGTCGTATTTAACAATCTGAAGATTCTGAACACCGTAACGCCTATCAAAAATAACACGTCGACATTTACGATCACTGTTAATCCGTAAGACAGCTTCATTAAGCTGATCTGCGGCTGAATAGGATAAAATGCAGCTGGAAGAGCCGCCTCCCGTGTGTCCGGGGGGCGGCTTTATTGTGGTAGTATCCGTCCGCCAGGCCCAGCAGAATACCCGAAATCGACAAGTGCACTCCCGTAGCGCTACAATGAATGTTACATATACACATAACTTAGACAGGAATCAGGAATAAGGGAGGCTCTTCTATGGCAAGACTGGTAGTCAATAATATTACGGAACTGATCGGCGGCACCCCGGCGGTCCGGCTGAACCGGATAACCGGAACGGAGGATGCGGAGCTGTACGTGAAGCTGGAGATGTTCAACCCGAGCGGCAGCGTGAAGGACCGGGCGGCGTATAATCTGATTCTGCAGGCGGAGCTGGACGGACGGCTGCAGCCGGGCGGGACGATCATCGAGCCGACCAGCGGCAATACCGGCATCGGCCTGGCGATGAACGCAGCGGCGAAAGGGTATAAGGCCATTCTGGTCATGCCGGACAATATGACGAAGGAACGGATCAATATCCTTAAGGCATACGGCGCTGAAGTTGTGCTGACTCCGGCTGTGGAGCGGATGCCGGGCGCAATTGCCAAGGCGCTGGAGCTCGGGAAGGAAATCGCAGGCAGCTTCATTCCCCAGCAGTTCGAGAATAAGGCCAACCCGGACATTCACCGCAGCACTACCGCCCCGGAAATTCTGGAGCAGATGGAAGGGCGGCTGGATGTATTCGTTGCCACATCGGGAACCGGGGGCACGATTACCGGAACAGGCGAGGCACTCCGTAAGCAGCTTCCGGAGCTTCGCGTAGTTGTCGTGGAGCCGGAAGGCTCACCAGTCCTCTCCGGCGGCAAGCCCGGACCGCATAAGCTGGTGGGCACGAGCCCCGGGTTCGTACCGGCAATTCTCAATACCGGAATCTATAATGAGATTGTGCAGGTATCGGACGAGGATGCACTGGCAATGGTAAGAATACTGGCCAGTACCGAAGGCATTCTGCTCGGTCCTTCCGGCGGTGCCGCTGTGTGGACTGCCCTGCAGGAAGCCCGCCGCCAAGGTCCGGGCAAGAAGGTACTGTGTATAGCACCTGATACCGGGGAACGGTATCTTAGTATGGGCATATTCGACTAATCTCCACTGGAGGGGATGAAGATGAAGCAAGTGAGTTACAGGGCAAGGAATAGGATAAGGACAGCCGGTTTAGTTATGCTTATCGCCGCTGTGATCTCCGCTTTGCCCGGCTGCGCTTGGCAGGGCAGCGGTACAGATAACGGGAGTGCCGAAGTTTCAGCTACTCCGTCAGCAGCAGCGGTGCAGACCGCTGAACCGCAGGCAACAGCTGTTAATACACCTGCACCGGGTACAGAGCCGCCGCAACTTGCGGCATTCGTTGATCCGGCTAAGCTCAAGTCCATATTCGGATTTGCCGATGAGACCGGCAGCCGTATTCTGGCAACCCTGCCGGATGAAGGCTATTCCGAACAGATGAAGCCGCTGAATATAGCGATCGGCAACGGGGGACAGGTGCTTACTGTGAAGTTCGACAAGTATCAGCCGGGCAGCGATAACACAAATGGCCGGGAGCTGGCGAATAATATCGCCAACCTGTCCGGCTATCTCTTCACTGTAGTGAGCGGCAAGGCTGAGCCGGATGAAACCTACTATCTGGCCGATTCCGGCAAGCTTCCGCCGGCGGCACTGCTGGAGATAGAGCCGGCAGCTGCGGATGCCAATGCCAAGCAGCTTAGCGCAGACGATCCGGTGCGGGAGAGCATCGCTAAGCTCAAGCAGCGTGAAATTCAATCAGCCTGGAAGCTGGCCGGTCTGGGCACTGGCCGTGAGCTGTATCTGGTCCAGTTCATCCGGCAGGATAAGGATATGCTGTTCAGCCTTGTCCTGTATGAGGACGGCAAGCTCAGCTTCCAGGATTATCCGGCCGAGATTCAGGACAATGAATACTCTGTATGGCGGGTAGATGACGGAGGGGAGATCCGGCCGGAGATGTTCTCGCTGCTGTTTGCAGCAGAGTCGGCAGACGGGCTGCTGCTTGGCCTGAACTGGTGGGGTGCGGAGGGCGTGAACACCTTCTTCCTGTTGCAGAAGGGGAATGCCTTCACCGAGCTCGATATCAATTACAGCAGGTATACTTCTCCTATCTGAGGCCGGGTCCAGCAGCAGCATCAGGATTATCTAAGGCTCCCCGTTACTTTTTGGTGACGGAGGAGCCTTTTCTGCTGGAATAAGCTCTTACGAACGGCCGCAGCAGCATATAGCCCAGCAGACCGCCGAAGGTATTCAGAATGAGATCATCGACGTCGAAGGTGCCGATATATAGAACCGCCTGGGCACATTCCAGCATCGCACTCAGCCCCAGTGACCGGATCAGCACCCCGGAGAAGCTGCCGCCGCCCGTGCCCTGCGGATATAGAATGACAAGGAACATGCCAAACGGGATAAATAAGGCGATATTTCCGGTGAAATTGACCAAGGTATGGGTTGTAGGATGATCAAACGTATTCAGCAGGGTGACCAGCGGGATGAAGTTGCCTCTCTGCGCACTAGCTGCTATGTTCTCTGAACTGTGCTGCAGCTGCTGCCAAAGAAAACCGAAGTTAATTGAACCGAATTTGAATAAAATAATTTTGAACAGGATATAGATGTATACCGCGAAAATGGCCTGCAGGCTGTATATTCTGAGTTTATGTGCCGGGTTCATTATGCACCACCGCCTTCTGTAGGTTATATGGTCTTGCTGTTACGGATATACCGTCATAATCACGCCGTCAATGTTGTTGCCTGAGAATTCAACATGCTTGCCGGAGGGGGTCGGAACCGGAGTGTTTCCCGTTATTTTGAAATACGAAACCTTATATTCTATACCTTTAGCGGAAGTAGTAATCACGCCCTGTTCCTTAAGAAATTCAAGGTATTCCTCCAGGGTGAAATTGTTGTCCCGCATAATCATGCTGTGCGGCAGGCCGACATAGCGGAAATGCCAAGGCTCATACTTGATGCCGGTAATGTCCGTCTTATCTTCGGGATAGCGCAGAATGAAGCCGTAATCCCAGGCATGCTCCCGGAGCCATTGCCCTTCAGGAGCACGGCTCATGGCCATCTGTGAAGAGCCGATATCCAGCGACAAGCCGAGATTATGCTCGCTGTGCCCGGGCGGCAGGGCGTAATCAGCCCCTTTGTCCGCAAAAAGCTCCTGCTGCTTCGCATTGTCCCTGTACCCGCTGCTGATCAGGAAATTCCGGACGCCCTGCCCGGAGGCAGCCTGTACCATCTTGGAGAATTGCTCCGCTACTTGTTCCGAGAGCATCGTGCTGTTGTCCAGCAGAGCGTATCCTTGAGTCAGCTCCGGCCGCTCGGAGAGAGTCACAATATCCTTGCTGACACCCGATTTATGTATGGGATATTCCCTGTTGACGAGCAGCAGACTGCCTTGATGAATCTGGCTTTTGGAGAGGACCGTCAGATTCTTTGCCCCCTTGTCCGTCAGCACCTGCCGCTGTGGCCGGCCGTCAAGCTCAGGGACTGCAGCTTCCCTGCCCTGATGAAACCATTCATACCCCAGCAGGCCGAGCAGCACCACGCAAAAAAACCACTTCTTCATAACCTCTTCCCCCTTAGCTCTATGTCTAAAGCTTAAGGAAGCGATTTTAAAAAGAAGTGGGGTAAAGTTAAAGTTTTTCTTAAATTTGGGTAAGAGCCGGCAGACGCACCTCGAATACCGTACGAATCCTATCACTTGTAACAGAGATTGTGCCTTGATGCTGCTCGACAATGTTCTTGGCAATGAACAGGCCGAGGCCGGTACTGCCTTCCTGATGCGTACGTGCCCGGTCGCCGGTATAGAACATATCGAAGAGAAAGGGCTGCTCCTCCTCAGGAATGAACTCACCATAGTTAATAATCTGGACGAGCACACGCTCTCCTTCGAGCATGCAGCGGATATCGACATACTGGCCGTCTTTGCCGTAACGTACTGCGTTGGTCAGCAGGTTCTCGAATACCCGTGCAAGCAGCTCACCGTCGCCGGTAATCTTCAGCTGCGGAGGCAGCATAAGCCGGGCAGTCAGACCGCTATTCTCCAGCATCGGGTACATTTCTTCACTTAACTGTTCCAGCAGCTCGCTCAGATCAAGTGGAGTTTGTTCTACAGTGAGCATGCCGTAATTCATCCGGGTAATCTCGAACAGCTCGTCGATCAGCTTCTCCAGCCGCTGCGATTTGGTGTAGGCAATGGTTGTATAATGCTTGACCTGTTCAGCGCTTAATTGCCCGTCCTTCAGCACGAGATCCAGATAACCCAGCACGGATGTCAGCGGAGTCCGCAGATCATGCGCCAGATTAAGCACAAGCTTATCCTTGCTGTTCTCGGCGAAATCCCCGCGTTCCACAGCCTGCTGCAGCTTATCCTTGGCCAGATTGAGGTCGGCGGCAATATCCTCGAACTCATCGCTGGAAGTGATATGGATACGGCTTGTGAAATCTCCGCTTGCCAAGAGGCGGATATGCTCTGAGATCTCTTTGAAATAACGGGCATAAGGCTTGGTGAACAGGAAGAAGAACAGCAGCGCCAGCGGGATGAAGAAGATGAGGAAGAAGTTGAAATCCCCAATGTCAGCAATCATCCAGCGGTAGCGGGCCAGTTTATCCTCCATCTTAACCTGCGAGGTATAGTACAGCTGGAGGATTTTATAGAGTGTAAAAGTTATAGCGCCGGAGCAAAGCATACTCAGCACCAGCAGCTGGATCATCTTGAAGCGGAAGCTGCGGAATAGGTTAGCCATTGAATGTGTACCCGACCCCCCAGATGGTTTTGATCCAGGTATTCTTGTTCGGCTCTTCCCCGAGCTTCTTGCGCAGGGTGCGGATGTGAACCATGACCGTGTTCCCGCCTTCATAATAGGCTTCGCCCCAGACCTGCCGGAACAGCTGCTCTGCGCTGAATACCTTCTTCGGATAGCTGGCCAGCAGATACAGAATGTCGAACTCCTTCGGTGTAAGCTCTACTGTATTGCCGTAACATATGACCGAGCGGCGGTCCGGATCGATGATCAGACCTCCCGTTTCCAGCACGGCCTTCTGCTCTGCAACCGGCTGGCTCAGCAGCATGGAACGGCGGAGCTGCGCATTCACTCTCGCCACCAGCTCCATGGGGTTAAACGGCTTGGTCATATAATCGTCGGCGCCGATGACAAGCCCGGTGATTTTGTCCAGATCTGAAGTCTTCGCGCTCAAAAAGATAATCGGCAGCCCATGCTGCTCCCGGATCTGCCGGGTCACCTCATACCCGTCCATACCGGGCATCATAATATCCAGTACCGCAAGGTCAATATGCTGAGTCTGGACTGCTTGTACCGCAGCTGTGCCGCTGGTAACCTTGATGATGTGATAGCCCTCTTTCTCAAGATGCAGTCCGATCAGTCCGGCAATCTCCGCATCATCATCGGCGATAAGAATCGTAATCCGTTTCATTTCAGCGTCGCTCCTGTATAGTCAGCTTGGGATAATCATTGAATGTATGCAGTTTCTAGTGTACCTTAACGGATAGGGATAAGCGACCTGAAGTTACAGGAAGACCGGAATGCAAGTATATGAGATGAGATTATATTTTGAATACTTAAATTTGTAACATTTATCGTCGGGCATAGCCCGAAAGAGTCATGCGGCTTAACGACGGGGAATGCTAAAGTTAAAATCAGGATTTAGGGAGGGGACAGCGACGTATACCGTAATCAAAGTGCTTATTCTGCTGCTGCCCACGGTGATGGTCGGCATCTGGGAGCTTGTGCGGCATCAGTTCCTGATGCCTTACATCTCCATGGATACGGGCAATTATTTAACACCGGTGCTGGTGTTTCTGTCCAGTATCATTCTGCTGCTGCCGCTCTTCCGGATCATGGAACGGAATCAGCGGGAGCTGGAGCAGGAGCGGGCGTTGGCGGCAGCGCGGGAAGCCCGGGATCTTCTTGCCAAGGAACTGCATGATGGAATGGCCCAGTCGCTGTTTCTGCTCTCAGTGCGGATAGACCGGCTGGAACAGAACCGTCAGGCAGGCGGGATCAGCGGGGACAACGTAGATCAGATCAAGAAAACAGTCCACGAGGTCAACCGGTATGTACGCCAGGCGATTGCGAATCTGAAGGTGCCGGTCACCGGGATGGAGAGCTTCTCGCTCGAGCGTTCCATCAAGGAGCAGCTTGCCGTAATTGCAGCAGAGGTGATGATTGAAGTGTCTCTGGACTGGCATCTGGAAGAGCAGGCACTTACAGCAGCGGAGCAGGCGGAGCTGTTATCGTGTATACGCGAAGCCATTATTAACGTGCGGAAGCATACCCGTGCAGGCAAGGTGTCCGTAGCAGGCCAAGGTGATGAGCGGAGCTGGAATGTAAAAGTTGCCGATAACGGCGGGGGGATCGCGCATCCTGATCCTTTTGCCGTGCGGGGGAGTTATGGGCTGCAAATTATGAGAGAACGGGCACGCAGTATGGGCTGGGAGCTGTCCGTACAATCCGGGGCTGCCGGAACCATTGTGGAAATTGCCAAAGGAGGGAAGCCGGATGGAACGCTGTCGGGTGCTGATCGTCGATGATCACGCGCATGCGCGCGAAGCCATGAGTGAGATTATGGCGATGGATGAACGGTTCGAAGTCATCGGCGCTGTTGCGAGCGGGGCGGAGGCAATCGTCTGGACCGGACAATGGATGCCGGATCTGATCCTGATTGACATTGAGATGCCGGGAATGGACGGGCTGGAGACTACGCGGCGCATTAAGCTGGAATATCCGTATGTGAAGATTGTCATCGTCACCGTATCGGATGAGATTTCGTATTTGTTCGAAGCGCTTAAGCAGGGGGCGCAGGGCTATTTGCTGAAAAACCTGGCTCCGTCGACCTGGATTGAATATTTGCTGGCGATTGTGAGCGAGGAGGTCCCGCTGAGCCGGGAGCTGGCTTTTCAGATATTGAAGGAATTCACGGTGACCTCCATAAAGGAGGAGCGCGAGGCATTAACGGCACGGGAGAAGGAGATACTGGGCTGTGTATCCTCAGGTTCCACCAATAAGGAGATTTCGGCCACCCTCGGCATTTCCGAGCACACTGTCAAAAACCATCTCAAAAACATCCTCCAGAAGCTCCAGCTGCAGAACCGCACACAGCTTACGAGGTATGCGATGGAGCAGGGGCTGGCTTCGCGGGAGCGGGATTTCCCCAGGAAGAGATAAGTGTATGAGAGAGCGGACTTAAACTACATAAGAGAGAAGGGGAGAATGAAGATGAATCCATTATTCCGTAAAATCGCCGCATTAACCGCACCGGCCGCCGCAGCGCTGATGCTGTTCGCTGCTGTAGCGAGTGCACATGTAACCGTCAGCCCGGCAGAGTCCAGTACAGGGGCTTGGGAGACTTATACACTAAAGGTGCCGTCCGAGAAGGATATCGCTACCGTGCAGGTCGACCTGCGTATCCCGGAAGGCGCCGAATTCAAGCAATACGAGCCGGCACCCGGCTGGGATGTAACAGTCGAAGGCAATAAGGTCAGCTGGACCGCAAGCGGCGAAGGTATTCTGGCCGGACAATTCCAGCGCTTCTACTTCACTGCCAAGAACCCGGACACCGCAGGCGATATTGCCTGGAATGCCTACCAGCATTATGCGGACGGCAGCGTGGTCCAGTGGTCCGGCGAGGAAGGGTCGGAAGCTCCGCATTCCGTCACCTCCATCGTGCAGGCATCCGGCGGGGACAGCCACTCCCACGGCTCAATGGATATGTCGGACGGCGGCTCCATGACGATGGATGAGCATCAAGCAATTATGGAGGAAGAGGGCAACAACTCCGGCACCTCGCCGATGATCTACATTGCGCTGGGTATTTCCTTGCTGTCCTTCCTGCTGGCGGCGATTGCCTTGCTGCGGGGGAAGAAGGAGTAGGCGGGTTAGGAAGATGGAGTGAATAAGATAAACTGAGTGAATTAGGCTACGGTAAGTAGCGATAAGGTAAGTACGGCTACGGCTAGTAGAAAAAACCCGTGTTCGAAGGTGGATTTCACCATTCGGCGCGGGGTTTTTTGTGTTTTTTGGGAGTGTGTGGATGATAGGTGGAAAAACAGCACTTAATTCCGGAGAAATCGCTATTTGCGGAACAATAGTTGGAATAAGTACACTTATTTTTACTGAAAATGGAGTTCTCCGGGTGCGGGAGCAAAATTAAGTGCCTTTTATCCAACTGTTGTGGACATAACTCCCGGGAGAGAAAAAATAAGTGTCATAAATCCAACTAATGCTGTGGCAAAGAGCGTTTCCGGTGAACTGGCTGCCCATAATCACAGTTAAATTGAATGAGCTGCACTTAAAGTTTATCCGCCAGCGTAGTCCAGGTAAGCTCAATAATCGCGGTCATGTGGGACGGCTCATCCGAGATGTAGGTGACTACTGCATTTTTGTCCGGTAAGACAATCACATATTGGCCATATAACCCGTCGAGGCGGTAGGAGTTAGGGTAAGCATTCATCCATAGCTGATACCCGTAACCCTGCTGGTAATCTGCGGTTGCAAAATCAGGCGTGAAATCAGCCGTTGAAATCTGCACGGAAGCAGCACGCTCAATATAACCGGATGGAATGAGCTGCTCTCCGTTCCAAACGCCCTTATCCAGCAGCAGCTGTCCGAATCTGGAGAGATGCTCGGCAGTTAAATGCAGGCCCGAGAACCCTTGGGGATATCCCAGCGGACATGCATCCCATACAGGCTGCGGAATATCGAGTGGCTGGAATATTTTAGCATACAAATAGTCATTCAGGTTAGTTCCCGTAGTAAGACTGATGATTCTGGAGAGCATATAAGTTGCGGAATTATCATAGGTGAAATGAGTCCCAGGCGCATACACAACCGGCTCTGCAAAAAACAGCGCAGCAATATCCCACTTCTGCCCGCCGCTCCAATCCGCCTTCGACACCGGACATTCCGCATGCCCGGCCCCCATACACAGCAGGTCATGAACCGTAATTTTTTGCAGGTACTCCTGATGGTTAGAGCAGTTATGTAAGTACTCCGGAAAAAAATCCGCGACACGGTCATCCAGCTTGAAGTAACCCTCATTCACAGCAATGCCAACGGCCATCGAAGTGAAGGTTTTGCTTACCGAATATAATAAATGCGGCTGCTCCTCCTCAAAATCATGTCTGGCTACTAGCTTGCCGTCCTGCCGGACTACTACGTTCAGGATATGCAGATTCTGCCTGTTTGCCGATGAAACTAATTCGTCTAATAAAAGAGTGCTCATGGCTGCGCCTCCGTTCCAATAGTGTGAAAAGTGTTGAAATCGCTAATCTAACTATAGCTGGATTTGTATTATACTGTAAATGGGCTAGGCAGAGTTATCTGGAGAGGGGCCAGAGGATGTTTGTGATGAAATTTTAAAACTTTGATCAACAAACCTTCAATTAGAACATGGCTGGAGTGAACCTAGTGAGTGCAAACTTCAATATAGTTATGTTTACAAAAAGCAAAATCAATCTAAATAGGCTGCTTGGAGTTGTGCATGAAAAAGGATTTAATCCTCTTTTTACTAAGATTAAATCTGTAGGAAATTGGGATTTCGAAGATCTTCAAATTCATAAGCAAGAGAGTGATCCAGCAGAAATTAATATGCTTATGGATTCGGGCAGAATTACATTGATTTTTGGTGCAGTTCAATCAATAAAATTTGTAGTTATATTAAATAAGTTAGAAACCATATACGAAACCAGTATATCTTTTGATACAAAAAATATGGACTACTTAGATAATAATACGCTTAATGATAAAAGTCGGCCTGTCTATGATGAAATCACAAGCATATTGTTACGCTCTGGTATGGTTAACGATCTGCTTATTTCTGCATTAGGAGTCGAAGTGATTGTAGATTATATTGATAATTTTAATAAGATCATACTGAATAGTCATAACGTGATGAGATGGGTTGGTGGAATCGAGAAGGACATAAGCGAAATAAAAGGATATAAGCAGGTTAGTGCTGGTATTTGGGATAAAGCAGACTGAGCTAAAACAACAAAACTAATTGGACGGAGCGCTAGTATGTACGGTAGTTGTTCTTTGGTAATACGTGATACAACTTTAGACTTTGATGATATCAATAGAAAGTTAGAAATAGGACCAACTTTGATTCAAAAAAATGGAACGGCAATAAGAGAAGGTGGAAAGACAAAAGCTCCTTTAGATAGTTGGCGATTTGAAATAACAATAACCGAAGAAACCAAATCAGAAGAGGTGATAAAATTATTATTGGATAGTTTAACTCCAAACGCCAAAGGAATTAATGAATTAATGGATACATATATGGATGTAGGAATTGAATGTTACCTAAGATCGGAATATGGCCAAATGGGTTTACAGCTTTCAACTGAAACGATAAAGAAAATAGCATTTTTAGGAGTTAGACTTGATATACATATTCTTTCTTTTGGTGGAGTGGAAGAGGATTAACTTTATTCTGGAAATTAGCACATGTTGGAGTGAGAGGAAATTCACCTCACTGTGAGTCTGATATTATCGATATTACCAAGTCTCTTTTGGGAAGTGTGACAAGGAATTTGTGTGAGATAACGAGAAGGCGTATGGATACTAGAATGGAAATGAAATCTAGAGGAAAGAGTTTTTGCATGCCAAAGATACAATGCAGCTGCGGTGAAATATTAAGATATTCAGATATTCCTTGTAAAATTCAGTACAATTTTATATCCGATGAGGAATACGATAACTATCATAATCAGATAGATGCAGAAGAATTATATCTGAACATGAGAAGTTTTCTTAAGTGTCTTGAATGCAATCGGCTATGTTTTTTTGGAATGGTTTCGAAGAAAGACCGGAGGAGTATGTTCTGGCAGATAAGTAGTTCAAGGGTCGCTAAGAGTGACAACGAGAAACTAGTGAAGGAGGGCCTATTTGCAAAATAAGAAATATAGCTACTACGCTAAATTTGATTTAGCTGAGGATGGAATTACAGTAACATTTCCGGACTTGCCGGGGTGTATCACATGTGGTTATTCCCTTGAAGAGGCGATTTTAATGGCAGAGGCTGCGCTCTTGTTATATCTTGAAGATGTGCCAGAAGAAAAGATATTGAGTGCTTCAACTATTGAACCTGAATTATTGCATCCAACAGAGCAGATAATATTAATTACGGTTGAGTTATAAATACTATGACTTCAGACATTCTTAGAAATGAGGAACGGGCTACAATGGAAAGAAAGGAGTGTCCTTGCTGTGGCTACTTCACTATTGTTTGGGGCAAACCACATCTTATTAAATCAAGCCAGTGAAAATTATAAGAGGATTGGTGTGTGTAAAGAAGGTTTTGAAAGCATGGTTAGGAAGCCGTTATTCATAGAATTTCCAAAAAATAATTAATGAGAAAAGGGGTTAAGTGTGAAAATAGTAGACATAACATTTCCAACACAATTATCAAATATCGAAGACATGCGAAGTATGATGCCTACCGGCTGAAGCTTTATTTTCTGAGCGGTGAAAGAAACGGCGTGTTTGAGATGGAAATTATGAATAAGAGGTTAAAGGAAATTAAAAAGTTAAATGATGAAATTTTTGGTGTATGACGATGAGAAGAAAAGAATATGATGGTGTAGAAATGTTTAAAGGCAATAAAGATCCTTTTTAGTTTCGTCCAAAAGATAAATTAAAAGCATTGGAGATTGACTCGAGCTTTTAAATAAATTAGGTTGTATTGACTTAAAACAAAGATATGAATTCCTGGAAATTCAAGCTCGAGGTAGCTGAAGCTCCAGAGACCATAGAGTTACACAATTGTTGGCGTTCACTCCCACTAAGGAAGCTAAACGTGGGGTTGGACGGACACCACAGCCTTTATTCGCTCAAAAAAGGTCATTGGGGCGGGCTTACGGACATGACGGCCCTTATCCGCCGCTTTTCATGGGCAAACTCCGCTTTTCCGCTGAAATAACGGCGCTCATGTCCGTAGGACCGACACTCAGGTAGCTTTCTGCAGGCTTAACGTCTCTCATGTCCGTAACGCTAAGCCGGTCACTTGAACAACCGTTGCGTGACTGGCAGCTTTTCTTAACGAAGGGCACATTCATTCCATTTACCTGCGCGCGGCAGCTCATTGTACATGATTTTCCGCTTAAAAATGAGTTCTGGACCTCCGGCCGCTCTTGTTCCCGATTTTTTGATGATTACCGCTGTTCATGGTGAAAATCCAGTAACGCAGGTGGTCACCTGGCATCCCTACAGATCTCAGCACCCCTCCACCGACTCTCCTTTTTCTAAAGTTTTCTAGTTCAATCTATATAAGCAAAATTAAAACAATTGATAATTCTGATATTACTGATTTTAGCTGGTATTTGGATAGAATCCTGCGAGTCTTTGGAAATATTCATGTTGAACAGATTGTATGTGAACAACTGTTGTAAGGACATAATAAGTGTTTTCGCAAAGTGAAAGCTATAGGTATAACAGTTTGGGCCAACTGGCAGCGAAAACAGATTACAACGGAAGCTTATTCGGGTATCAGTATGATGAAAGCGGACGTTTACGCATACTTTCGTATTCTGCTCTAGCAGGAAATCACTCCGCTTCTATCGGGAATCAGCGTGACAAACAAATACAAGCCAAGAAAAACAGGCCGCTTATTGGCCTGTTTTCTCATTTATGCGGACAACTATAGCAAACAGGAAAGAACAAAAACGCCGTATATCCGCACCCGTATCATTTTAAATTTTTCTAGCTGAAATACTTCTTAATCCGTTCCAGCCCTGGTCTTTGATTTCGCAGCGTCCTCGCCTCTTATTACAAGCTTCCCGAGAGTTTTATTCTTGTGAAATTATGCTATGAATATGCTTTGGCAGCCATATCGAGTTTTCAGATAACGCCTTAATCTATAAAAAAGCTTCCACTTTTAAAAGAAATACTATATTATGATATTTCAAATGCATATTAATAATATTTTTCGTATATTGATTCGTTACATGTGATGTGAAGAATGCATTTCACATATTCATGAAGTATTACAGTACGAATCGATCAGGGGGGGATGCATGAACCTGCAGACGCAGAGCAGTCCGTTTTACCGGCAAGCCATAATAAATAGAGAGAACCACTGGGAGGTAACTGATGTCTAAGAAATTATTATCCTTATTAATCGCATTAACCCTTACGTTATCCGGAATCCTTCCGGCAGCCTATGCCGGTGAATCAGTCGCTGAAGTACAGCCTCAAGCTCTGACTGCACCGGTATCAACGGACTCCGGCGCTTCAGCGGCGGTATCCTCGGAAGTCTATCAAACTACTGCTCCTACAGTATCAACTGAAGTCTATCAAGCCTCGATGACCGAGGCCAGAACATTGCCGATTACGCTGACCCTTCCTGAAGGAGTAACAGCAGACCAGGTCACCTGGAACTTCGGCAGAACAGCGGAAGAGATGAAGCCGCTGGCACAGTGGAAAAAATGGGATAACGCCTCCAGCGTTAGAGCATATACCGGAGATCCGTTCGTAAAAGTAAGCTATGCGCCTGAATCACCTTCTACGGTGACTGCTCTGGTATACTTTGATATGCCTTTCGGCTCCAATCTATCAACCAGCGGCATCCGTGCCGAATATGTGAAGCTTGCCGGAGTATACAACCTGACAGCTGCCACTCCTGCCGGCGATCTGCTGGCACAGCAGCAGGTGAAGCTGAACCCGTATGATGACTATCATACTTATGATGAGATTAAACCGGCGATTGACCGGATTACCTCGGGCAGCAACAATAAATACGGCCGTTATGTGGAGTATCAGCAAATCGGAACGTCTACTCAAGGACGGGCGATTCACTTCTCCATTGTCGCTAAGGACAAAGCGTCCGTGGACCAATATTTGAATGAAACACTGCCGCTTATGAACAATGACCCTGCAAAATTACAGGAGATGATTAGAAGCGGCCAGTTGAAGGATTATAAAGTGCCAATCTGGCTGAACAATATCCATGCGGATGAAGCCAATGGCGTAGATGTTATTATTAAGTTTTTGAATACACTGATGACCGACAAGATCATCAACTACGATACAATCGATGCTAACGATAATGTGGTTCCGGTTGCCCTCGACATTGACAAGGCGCTGGACAATGTGATTTTCCTGCTGGATTATGTAGAGAATCCGGATGGCCGTGCGCTGAACACACGTGCGACTTCAACGCTGCTTGACCCGAACCGCGACAATTCATACCAGACCCAGCCGGAGACCCAGGCGGTTACAGCACAAATCGCCAAGTGGACCCCGCTGAGCTTCCTGGATATGCACGGTTTCGTGAGCGGCTTCCTGATCGAGCCATGTACACCGCCGCATGATCCGAACATCGAATATGATCTGGTCATGAAAAATATGCTTGAACAGGCCAATGCAATGGGGAAGGCAGGGATTTCCAACACCAAATATGATAAGTATCATATTCCTTATGAAGAAGCCGGGCTATTAAAAGATAATCCGAAATACTCTGATCCTTATGGCAATGCGACCGGATGGGATGATGCTTCACCGGCTTACACCGCTGTTTATGCGATGCACCAAGGTGCGCTTGGACATACCATTGAGGTGCCGGAGCTGAATCAGGATTCGCTCGATGCGTTCTATTATGCGGCACTTGCTGCCACCAGTTATGTACAGGATAACAAAGAGAAGCTGTTCCTGAACCAGCTCGAAATCTTCAAACGCGGTTTGAATAATGAAGACAATAAAGCGGTTGACGAATTTCTGGTAAATGCCAAATATGAATCGATCGGCCGTGAGCGTGCAACTGCAGAAACGAACTTCTTCCCTGAATACTATGTGCTTCCGTTAGCCAAGGATCTGCAGAAGAACGCACTGGAAACCTACAAAATGGTGCAATACCTGCTTCGTAACGGAGTGAAGGTTGAGCAGACTACTATGCCGGTAAACGTGGATGGAGTCTACTATCCGGCTGGAACCTATGTAGTGAACATGCATCAGGCGAAGCGCGGCTATGCCAACCTGGTACTATATGACGGACTGGATGTATCTGACTTTGATGCCATGTATTCTGATACCGTACAGAACTTTGGCGACATGCGCGGATTCGACCGGTATGTCAGCCGCAGCACTGGCGCATTCACCGGCAAGACACAGCAGGTTAACAGCATCGTCATTCCAACGACTGACCTGACTCAATATGCCTTTGCCCAGAATTACGTTATCCGCAACAGCAACAATGATGCAATCAAAGCCGTTAACGAATTGCTTGCGAACCATAAAGCAGTAACCTTGCTCTCAAATGATGGACCTGGCTATGAGAAAGGCAGCTTCCTCGTCTCCAGATCGAACCTGAGAACTATAACTTCCAAATACTTGCTTGATCTGGTGCCATTCAGCGCAGCAGGAGACAAGACAGGCAAGCTGCTCAAGCCGGCGAATGTAGCCATTGCCGGAGCACCTGCATTCATTTTGGCTGACCTTGGATTTAAAGTGACTACTGATACGGCTGCAGCGGACGTTCTGGTCAACTCCGGCACAGGCCTGATTGCCAGCGGTAAACCATTCATCGGCTATGGGCGTACGATTCTGAGCAGTATTAAAGCTCTGAATGTTCTGCCGGGCCTGGACTACTCCAATCCGGTGAACAAGTCGAACAGAGCCGCAGCGCATGAAGGCTTGTTCAAAGCAGCCATCTCGCAAGACAGCGTAATTACTGCTCCTTATGCAGACAGTGAATACCTGTATACTGTATCTGCCGCTTATTTCACGGCTGTTCCGGAAGGCGCTGAAGTGCTGGCGAAATACGGAACGGGCGAAGATTTCTTCAAAGCCGGCTGGTGGCCGAACAGCGATGCTGCCAAGGATCAAGTGCTGGCGCTGAATTACCAAACGGATAACATTCATGTAACATTGTTTGCGAATGATCTGCTGAACAAATATCATCCGCAGAACCAGTTCAGATTGCTGGCGAATGCAATCTATGCCTCTGCTCCGGCAGCTACGGAAGCAGATGGTATGGATAATGGTGTGCTTGAGCCGGAACCGGCTAACCCGGGGTCGGGCGGAGCCACTCCAGCCGCAACACCGACACCATCAGCAACACCGACACCATCAGCAACACCAGCTCCAACTACGCAACCTACAGCTACACCTGCTCCGGCAATTAAATTCACAGATCTTGGCAAAGCAGCATGGGCTGCCTCTGCTATTGAAGAATTGACGGCTAAAGGCATCATTAAGGGTGTAGGCGGCAACTCGTTCGCACCACTCAAAGAAGTGACCCGGGCCGAATTCATTACCATGATCGTCCGTGCCTTCAATCTGCCGCTGAAGAATGCTTCCGCTAATTTCAGTGATGTGAGCACTACCGGCTGGGCGTACAGCTATGTTGCTGCCGGGGTAGAGAACGACCTGGTGAGCGGTGTGGGCAATGGCAAGTTCGAGCCAAACCGCCCGATCACGCGTGAAGAGATGGCGATCATCGCCGCGAACGCACTGAAGAAGTTCAAAGGCAAAGCGGTTGCTGATGCAGATGCTGCACTTGCGAACTTCAAAGACAAATCAAGTATCGCTTCCTATGGTAAAGATGCGGTTGCACTGCTTACCCAGGAGGGCATCGTGAAAGGCATGACCTCTGACACTTTTGCGCCAAAAGGAATTGCCAACCGCGCGCAAGCCGCTGTCATTATCAGCAATATCATCAATGTGCAATAATCCGCAACAACTATAGCAGTGTATGCGAACAGGGATGTCCGGCCGATAACGGCTTAGGGCATCCCTGTTTGTTGTAGTGCCTGTCCTGATTGAATCCTGCAGGATAAGTCTTTTCCCTTTTAACCGGCCCGCGGTCTCAGAAATTTGGATGAAGCGATTTGCTACTCCTTCCGATGCGAGGCTGACAGTGTCGATAATTTTATAGAAGCCATAGATAATAATGGAAAAATACTAAGTATTGATGATGATCAGTACAATCCACATCTTAAGAAACTGCAGCGTGCCTGCAAGAAAGGAAGTGAATACGCCGAACTTATCTGCACTCACATCAATAATGACTCTAATGAGGGTAACTTTTAAGATACATAAAATCAGTTTTATAGCCGTTTCCGCTTATAAAAGCTAACGAATGCGGCTGCCAGCAACAAAAGTACAATTGCTACGCCAGTAGTAATGGCTTCACTTATACTGCCTTGCTGCTGCGGGGCAGCGCCTTGGCCACCGAAGTCGCCGCCCATACCGCCGGGGAAACCTCCGCCACCGCCGAAACCGCCCATACCGCCGCCGTTGCGGCCGCCACCTGGGCCGTTGCCGCCCTCCGGCATCGCCGGTCCGCCCATCGCACCTGGCGCTCCGCCTTGTGCGGCCTGGTCCTGACCCTGCGGCATTGTACCGCCACCGCCAGGAGCAGCGCCTGTGCCTGTCGCACCCTGCGCTGCACCATCCGCGCCTTGCGCCGTCTGTCCGTTCGCCGCACCAGCGTTCGCGTCGTCACCGGCAGCACCCTGCGCTGCGCCATCCGCGCCTTGCGCCGCCTGCCCGCTCGCTGCGCCAGCGTTCGCGCCGCCACCGCCTGCACCCTGCGGCGCACCGCCATTGCTGCCTGTCGCACCCTGCGCTGCGCCACCCGTGCCTTGCGTCGCCTGCCCAGCCGTACCGCCCGCTGCCGTTCCGCCAGCGTCTGCAGCTGCGTCAGTACCACTCTGCACCGCTGCACCACCCGTGCCCAGCGCCGCCCCAAACGCACCGCCCCCGCCCATGCCACCGCCCGCACCGCCGAAACCGCCGCCGCCCATGCCGCCGCCGCTGCCGTTGCCGTCATTGGTAGCAGGCAGCGTGCCGTCAAGCTGCTGCTCGACCGTGCTGGACATGGTCGACATGAAGGTCTTGACGGCTTCGATACCGCTTTCGTACTGCTCGAACGTGTAGAAGGCGGAAGGGTCGGCCTTCACATAGCCGGAGATCATGGTGTTCAGCTCATTGATCCGGGTCTGGAAGGTCTCATCCTTCAGGTAGCCGCTGAGCATGCTGCGGACGATCTCGTGATACTTCGCCTTATAGATCTCGTTCGCCAGCAGCTTCGCTACCAGCGGACGTTCGGCGAGTGCGCCTTGGGTAGGCTCATCGATCAGTACATCCGAGCCGCCCATGCCGCCGAAGGCCATGTTGTAATCCCAAGGCAGGATGGAGAAGACGCCGTCGTCCTCATACAGATAATAGTTCTGCTTATTGCTGCCGAGATAGCTGTCCATATTGCCGGTTACGGCGTTCAGGGCAATATAGCCGAGAGCATCGTCGACATCGATGTATTTCTCGTAATCGCTGCCGTTGTTCAGCTCATCCAGCATGTTCAGGAGAATGTCATTATTCGATTTCTCGGATTTCATCTCAAGGCCCGTATAGAGCGAAGCGTCATCGCCGAGCCAGGTGAGCTCACTGCCCTGGCCGGTCATCTGGCCTTTGTAGAGCGCGCCGTATGCATTGCCGAAATGGCGCTCCAGATAGGCATCGCCGATCTGCTCCACCGCCAGATAGAAGCCCTTCAGCTCCCCGTTAACGTAGACGTTGACATAGGAGTATTTTGGCGTAGGCAGGCCCATGGTCTCTGCCAGCTCGTAGGTCAGGAACTCCCGCATGTACGAGGCGTCGCTGTAATTGTTGTTAAGATTGATCTTGGTGATGCCGAACAGGTTCTGGTTCACATACTCGTCGAAGGAAATCTTGAAGCTGTACCGGTCGGAATCGCTCATCTGCACCACACTGCGCAGGCTTAAGTTCCCTTTGGTCCGCACCGCGACATTATCCATCTTGATGCCGTTGTATTCGACGGAGGCCATCTTGTATTCCTCGGTGCTGGCGTTGTCCAGCATGTCCTGGAAGTCGCCTGGGTCGAGGGTGATATTGACATCTACGACCTTATCCTTCGGAAAAACTTCCGTGTCAAGACTCTGCTCCTCACCCGAAACCTTCTTGGTCTGCGTGTCCGCCTGCCCGCTATTATTCTCCGCTGAGGGACTAACTAGCTGGCATCCCGCGGTAACGGCAACCAGCAGCAGGCAGCAAAGAATCAGCAGAATCCGCTTACCCTGTGCTTTCATCCTGAGCACCGCCTTTCATCGCCCTCATCATGAGACATAATCGCCGCTGTAGCTGATCAGCAGGGCATTCCTGACACCGGTAATATCCGAGACGGTATTGACGAATCCGCCCTCCTTGTCATCCAGCCGCAGCTCCAGTGTCAGCTCGATGTTGCCGGCGGTTACGGTTTTTTGCTTCATATTATACCGTTTCACCGATTTGTTCAGATGGCTGTGAATGGCCTTCTCGCTGTCGTCACCGTCACAGTTCACTACGAGCAGGTACGGAGTCTCTACCGAAGAGCGTTTAATGAACAGGAAGAGAATCAGGCCAATGATAATGGAGCCGATAATCGCCAGCGTGAAGAAGCCCGCACCAGTCACAATCCCGGCAACAGCCGCCCAGAAGAGGAAGATCAGATCGGTCGGATCTTTGATCGGAGTTCTGAAACGGACGATAGACAGGGCGCCGACCATCCCGAGTGACAGCACAAGGTTTGAGTTAATCGCGATGATAACAGTGGCGGTAATCATAGTCATGCCCATCAGGGAGACGTTGAAGCTTTTGGAATACAGGACGCCGCTGAAGACCCGCTTGTAGAGTATGTAGATGAAGAAGCCGATCAGAAAAGCCACGCCGAGCGTAATCAGAATCTTGGAGATGCTGATATCGGAGACGAAATTATCGACCACCGAGCTTTTGATCATATCCGAAAACGTTGTCGCCGTGTCGTTCGTGCCTTGTGCCGCCGCTGCGGCCAGTGTTGCTAAAGTGCTCATTTCAATAATCCTCCCAGGAGTTGGTTTTTAGGAATTTCCGGCAAATGACGTATTTGGAAGCGGACTGCCGGTTCAGCCCTTCAAGCTGTAGCGCAATTTTGATATAATCGGGCAGGTATTCATCGAACTTAACCTCGAAAATAATAAAGCCCTCATCAAGCGCCCGCACCGGCCGCAGCTCCTTGTCGAAAATATCGACCGCATGCAGCCCTGTACGCAGCTCCTTGTCAAATGTAATCCGCACGTTCCCGCTGTGGCACACATAAGGCTCGCGCACATAATCGACGATCACCTTCGGGCGCAGCAGGTTATGCCGCATCTGGTCGTACAGCTCCATAAGCAGCGGACTTTCCGGTACCTTCAGCACCTCATAGTTGCCAGCCATTATCTGGTTGTACATGCCGCGCGTCAGCGGTTCTTTGATTTTGGCGATATAATCATCCATCTTGATTTTTTTCTCGAAATGAATGACATCATCCTGCGTGTTGTAGATACGTATGCGGTACTTGGCCCGTTCGCGCAGGCCGCCCAGCTTATCGGACAAGGCTGTATTGTTCATATCATCGAAATACAGGCTGCGGATATGGTACTCACCGCTCTGATTGGCGTTCTGGTCCGTATCCATCAGGCTCCGCAGCCGCTGGCGGATAATCAGGTATTGATGATAATTAATGAAATATTTCAGCTCGTGCCGGAATTGCAGCTTCTGGTTCATTTCACACCTCATTTCGTTCTCGGGTTAAGCTTCGTCTGGCTGCTGATCCTAGTGTAAGGGACGCACCTTATGATTTTCTTAAATTAAACTGAATGCCAGCTGAATGTTTTTACACTGCGTTAACAAATCACGGCGAATGTCAGGTATTTTGTTAACCTGGTGTAAATTTGACTTAGGGCTCTGCTTGGGTCTATCTTGAAAGGAATCGCAGGCTGCGCATCAGCACGCAAGAAGAGGACGGTGTGGAGGGAGCACATGAAAGACATGAAACTGTTCATCATCATTGGGATTATTGTTGCCGTGCTGATTGCACTGGCGCTTGGAGCAGAGCGGTTTAGAGCGCTGCAGACCGCAGAGGGCGGAGCAGATGACTCAGGTGCCGTGTTTGATCTGGTCAGTACGGTTAAGGGGGATGCCGCCACAGGCCGGGCGTTCACCTGGTATACCGGAGATGCCGGAGCGGACGGATGGCTGGAGGTAGTCCGAGGCGGGGCTTCCGCTTTTACCGGAGGCGATGTCATTCAGGTTCAGGCAGCCAGCACAACAATCAAGACGGATTCCGGCAAAAAAGGCGTGCACAAAGCCGAGATTACCGGACTTGAACCGGGCACACGCTACAGTTACCGGGTCGGCAGCCGGACAGAAGGGCTATGGAGCCCAACTTATGAGTTCACCACAGCGGAGGCCGGGAGTGAGCAGGTGACTTTTATTAACGTTACGGATTCCCAGGGAAGTACCGCCGCAGACTTTGCCGTTTGGGGCGATACGCTGGAGCAGGCGTTCAAGACCTTCCCGGCCGCGCAGGTTATCGTGCATAACGGGGACTTAACGGAGGATCCGGAGGATTCTGCGGCGTGGAACAGCTTTTTTGGCAATGTTCAAGCGCTAATAGCGAGGGTGCCGTTGATGCCGGTAACGGGCAATCATGATGAGGTAGATGGAGAGGCGGAGTTGTTCACTTCACATTTCAATCTGCCGGATAACGGGGCGAAGGGTTCCATACCGGGGACCTCCTATTCGATCGATTACGGGCCTGTCCATGTGGCGGTGCTGAATACGGAGAGCAATCTGAAGAAACAGAGTGACTGGCTGAAGAAGGATCTGGCCGGCACGGATAAGCCGTGGACTATCGTAGCGATGCACCGCCCGGCTTATGGCGGGAATATGTACAGCAAGGTGGAGGACTGGACGGAGATTTTTGACAAATATAACGTCGATCTTGTGCTGCAGGGGCATAATCATGAATACTCCCGGTCCTACCCGCTGCGCGGCGGCAAAATCGTAACAGAAGGAGCAGATCCTGCTGCTGCCACAGGCGGAACGGTCTATGTCGTGACGAACGCATCCGGGGCCAAGTTCAATGAGAAGAAGGAGGACCAGTTCTACCATAAGGTTCATTTCCAGAATCATCAGCCGATGTTCGCGGGGATTACAGTCAGCGGGGATACATTAACTTATCAGGCCTATGATACCAGTGGTAATAAGCTGGATGAGTTCGTGCTGAGGCACTAATTATAGAATTGAGTATACGACATCTACAGCCCCTTCTCCTGATTTGTGGAAAAGAGGGCTGTTTGCCGTTTCGCGAAACTTGAGCTCCCGGCAACATGCGGCGGCACCGCTACAGTGTCTGCCCGCTGTCCACAGTAATGATCTGTCCGGTCATAGCCTCCTGGGCAAGTGCCGAACAAATGAAGACGGCGATATCCTCAGGCGCGGCTATACGCTGCAGCAGGAGATTCGGGGCGAGCCTGTGCATTTGCTCTTCCCGTCCGGCCCACCACCGGGTTGCAACAGCTCCCGGAGCAACGCAGTTCACCCGGATCTCCGGAGCAAGCGCACGGGCGAGCGACCGGGTGAGCCCGTGAACCGCTGCCTTGGATACGGCGTAAGGCAGGGATGAACCGTTGCCTGTGTTCCCGGCAATGCTGCCCAGATTGACTATGGCACCTTGCCCGCTGCGCTTCATATGCGGAGCAACAGCCCGGGCGCAGAAGAACATACCCTTGACATTCACTCCGTATAATTCATCCCAGACCTCGGGAGTGACAGCCTCCAGATCATCCAGCGGGATATGCTGCGTGATGCTGGCATTATTCACCAGCAGGTCCACGGTGCCGTAGGTTTGAACTACATGTTCAACCATAGCCCGGACCTCTGAATCCGCTGATACGTCTGCTTGAACCGCGATTGCCTGCCCGCCCTGCGTATTAATTTGCTCTGCTGTTTCCCGGGCTTCCGCTTCTGAACGGGAGTAAATAATGGCAACCTTAACTCCATGTTCAGCTAATGCCACACTTGTTGCCCGCCCGATTCCTGTACCCCCGCCGGTCACAATCGCTACTTTTCCGCTTAAGCTCACCATAGCTGCACCTTACCTTTCATTTATGGTTCTGTATAGAATTGTATTCGGATTATCCGGTTTTGTATAATTGAATGAAATGAATATTCAGTTCATAAATATTGAATTTAGCATAGTGAATGAATGGAGGAACAGGAAAAAATGGACTTTAAAACCTTAAAAACCTTTCAGGCCATTGTACATACAGGAAGCTTTAACCGTGCTGCTGAAGAGCTTAATTATGCCCAGTCTACAGTAACGATGCAGATTCAGAAGCTTGAAGCAGAGCTTGGGGTTCAACTGCTGGAACGCGGCAAACAACAGGTAAGCCTTACCGAAGCCGGACGGCTGTTCCAGGAGCAGAGCCTGCAGCTAGTGAAAGATATGGAACGGCTGCAGAATAGTCTGACAGAGCTGCAATCCGGCGGGGCCGGGAAGGTCCGTATCGGGGTGACTGATCCTACAGCCAGCTGCCGTCTGCCGCAGCTATTGCAGAAATTCATGACAGCGAATCCCCGGATAGAGCTGTCTGTAGAGATAGCCGGCACGGCGGCACTTTGCGGGCAGTTGCTGCGCGGTGAACTCGATCTGATACTCTGCTCGGCACCGGATATCGGGGCGGAGCTGTATTTTGAGCCGCTGTTTACCGAGAAGTTCACACTGCTGCTGCCGGAGGGGCATCCGCTTGCAGGCGAACCGGAGATTCATGCAGATCAGCTGCGCGGACACCGTCTGCTGATTACGGCAGCCGGTTGCCCTTACCGCAAGAAGCTGGAGAGTGTGCTGCAGGAAAGCTCCGGTCTGCCGCTTAATACGATGGAAATCGGCAGTATGACTGCCTTGAAATTCTATGTGGAGAGCGGGCTCGGGATGGCTTTTGTACCTGAGATTATGCTGCATCCGCTTCCGGCGGGTACAGTTGTGCGGAAGCTGTCAGGTCCGGCTATTGATATGAGCTGCGGAATCGCCTGCCGGACTAGCGATTATCCGCTGAAGCCGGCCAGCTTGAAGCTCTATCAGTTCCTGAAGCAGGAGCTGCCGGGCAGTAATTTTGGTACATAAGGGAACCTTTATCCGGCTGCGGACCAATATAGAGTGAAATCAAGGCAGAGAGGAGAGAATCAGATGACAGACGAAGAGCTTCGGGACTGTCTGCAGCGTCTGAAAGAGGGAGACAGGGAAGCTTTCACAGCGCTGCATAACAGTATCAAGCAGCAGGTGTTCGGGACGGTCACCCTGCTGCTCGGCAAGCCGGGGGATGTGGCCGATGTAGTAAATGAAATCTATATCGAGCTGTTCCGCAGCCTGCCGCAATATGACGGGAAGCGGCCCTTCCGGGCCTGGCTGAACGGGATGATCGTCCGGCAGTGCAGCAACTGGAACCGGAAAAGCTGGCGCCGGCTGCGGATCCAGCTCCGCAGCAAGGAGAATGCTGCAGAAGCGGTTTTTCCCGGGGCAGATACCCGGCTCCTGGCGCAGGAGCAGCGCGGGGAGCTGCTGCAGCTGGTGGCAGAGCTGCCTGCTAAGCTGCGCAGTGTGATTGTCCTGCGCTACTATAGTGAATGCAGCTTCGACGAGATCGCAGCGGCCCTGGATATTCCGCTCGGGACGGCGAAGTCGCGGCATCACAAGGCACTGCGCAAGCTGCGGCAGAATGCCGGATTCACGGAGGAAGATGAGCAGAAGGGGGAATGGGCATGTCTATCGAAAGTCAATTGAAAAGGGAGTTCGCAAGCTTCAAGCAGAATACAGTTATGCCAGAGCAGCTCGAGACGCGGCTAGCCGCAAGCTTCGGGCAAACCTATAGACCTGAGAAGAAGCGGAGAGCTATAGGACAGCTGCGCGGAACGGCAAGAATTGCCGTTATCCTCTGCGGAATTATGCTGTTCGGCGGGGCGGTTTATGGTGCGGAAAGGTTATGGGCGGTTACATACGGGACTACCGGAATTCATGTGAATGTTAATTCAAAATATAATGAGCCGGAAGCCTTCGGCAAGCAGACCCGTCAAGTTATTGAAGATATTCAGTCCCAGCTTAGTGTCAATGAATCTGCTATGCTTTATGTGTCTGAGCCAAGTGGCGGTTATAACATGCTGATGGTAAACCGTCCGCAGCTGTTCACCGATATAAAGAGCTGGAAAGAGTCAGTAGAGCCGGTTACTGGAAAGCTGGCTATCCCGGATGTTTTACCGGAAGGATATCATTTTGCCCGGGGGATGTCAGACAGTCTAATTGGGATTACAGATAACTCCTGGTTGAAGAAATATACGAATGTGCTAACCAAACGGCTTAAGCCGGGCGAGCATTATGCCTGGATCAAGAGCTTCAATGTACCCAACCAGCTTGCCGGGACCGTAAGCCCCCAGCTGGTATACGAAGGATCTAAGGGGGGGCAGGATTCAATCATTGTCACGTATTCACCGAGCGGTCCTGATGCGCAAATAAGATTCGATGTTACGGCGGCTACCAAGGTTGAGGAATTTAAGGTTAATTTTACTGATGCTCTCTATGTTGTAAATCAGCAGTCGTATGAGATGAGCAGTACCGGGTATTATGCTTGTATCCGCTGGATTGAGCTGCGCAAAGACAAGGAGAAGAACATCCTGCATGAGGTGCGTACAGAATCGCGCGGGATATCAAAGGAAACCCTGCTGCAATTCGCGGAAGGGCTGCGCTAACGAATTGTACAAACCCCTATAACACGTATAAACCTCTATTATTGATAAGATCATCAATAATAGAGGTTTATACTGTTACCACTATACCCATGTTATGCTCAGACTCCTTATCCTATCCTTGTACTCAGCCGGGTAGAAATCGTCCGAGGCGGCAGTAAATTTGCCTATCCTGCTCTGTTTCTTCCTCTCTCATTCATCCTCTGATCACGGGTTTATGGGTTGTTCAGCTTTGGAGCTTTAAGAAGCTCACACCATTTCGTGTTAGGGATCAATTGAAAGCTTAGAGCCAGGATCAAAGATATAGTCTCAGATCTCAGGAGGTACAGCTGCTAAGAGTGACTGCCGGGTATACATCCGTGCATCCTCTTCTTACTGCAGTGTATATTTCCTTGAGCTGATACCTGTATTATACCGGGAACCGCCGTTTGAGTAAAAAGCTGAATACTTTAAATTTAGGGATATTTTCAGCCGGATTGTTATGTAAGCGCTGTTATACTTCCGTTTTCTTGGTTTTTTGCTGTATAATTTACTCAGTTATTCTTACATCCGTGAGTAAAGGGGAGAAGATATGAGGCTGTTTGGAATGAAGGCAGAGAAGACCCGCAGCGGGCTGATTAAGTCTTTTTTAGAGGATAATTATGTGAGTCCAGGGTATCCGGGCATTGGTGACCTGGAGAACAGGGGCAGGGAAGAGATTATCATCAAGCTGGCTACGGCTGGCGGGTATCAGGGCCAGGAGCTGGAGGAGGCACTTGATAGTCTGCACCTCTTCGTGAATGTTATGCAGGATGGCGATTATGTGCTGACAGCAGACGATGAATGGGTGTATCTTGGTGACCTGGGTGATTATTTCTATATTGACCTGCACGACAGTCCGGAGGACGGAACTGCCCACCGCCGCGGAGTCACCTGGCTGAAGAGCCTGCCCCGCACGGAGGTGAATCCTGCAATCGAAGCTCTGCTTCATGCAGAAGCTGTAGTCACCCAATATACAGGAGTGCTGCCTGCAGCAAAAGTGGAGTTGTGGCTTGCAGAGCAGACTGCTCCCGGCGGTGCAGAAACAACGCAAGCTCATGTAAAAGTAGACGAGGCCACGATAGCTGAAGCGCTGGCTGTGCTTAAGGAAGCTTTGCATAGCCCCGATGCTGAGCGGCGGGAGCGTGCAGCGGCAGCGATTTTGCAATATGCGAAATAGGGCCAGGCGGTTACGGTTGAGCAACGGCTGTTCATGTTCATATGCTATACAACAAGAGGGTCTTCCGGCTGATTGCCGGAAGACCCTCTTATACGTTGCCAGTTGACAGCCGCGACTTAAATGAACTGTACGAACTCATTCACCGGCTTGCGGTAGCCGCGAGGTCTGATCTTGTGCTTGTTGTCTCTGCCGATCGTAATCAACATCACCGGAACGAAATTGTCGCCAAGGCCGAGCGTCTGCTTCACCGCTTCCGGGTCGAAACCGATCATCGGGCAGGTATCCCAGCCCTTGTCCTTGGCAATCAGCATGAACTGCATTGCCGACAGCGAGGCATTGCGGATCGCTTCATCCCGCTGGAACGCATCATTGCCAATATATGAGTCGTTGATCGACTTAATCGTACGGTCAAAGTCATCTTCACTCATTGCACCCAGCATCTTAAGCCCGCTATAGATTTCAGGTGCCTGCAGATAGGCGTTTTTATCACCGAGTACAACGATGACCGCCGAAGCGGTATGGATTTTGTATTGGCCGTAGGCGTCCTTGCGGATCGCTTCCTTGACCGTCTCGTCGCTGATGACCTTGTAATGGGCGTGCTGCAGGTTAAAGGCTGATGGGGCAAGACGAGCCAGCGAGAACATCTCTTCGAGCTCGGCCTGCGGGATCTTAATGCCTTCCACGAAATTCATAGCTGATCTGCGTGATTGAACCAATTCGGAAAAAGTACTCATAATAATGATTCCTCCATTTGTTGTATGTATAGTGGTTAGTATTAATAAACTGATAATATTAATAAATTAACTTACTATAAGTTACTTGCTAAAAATATCACATTCATCTGTTGCCGTCAATAAGGAAAACTATAGTAATTGTGAATTTTTGTTCAAACAGTCGAGATAATTCGATTTCGAGAGAAAAGAAGTGAATATTATCACAAAACAAAGCTATAAAGGGGATGTCTTTGTGACATTTTTAACAATTGGGGTGTTATAATAATCACATAGTATGTAAAAGAAGATCAACTGTAAGTAAAATAGCCAGTGTAAAGGAGACTTCGTTATGCCAGAAACAATTATGGAAACGCCTGTGGAACAGGAGAAAACAGCAGCCGGATCGGGAGAAGACATTCTGCAGCAGCTGCTGAAGCCGGAGGTCCAGGAATCGCTGAACCTGCTGATCGGACAGCTGCCGCAGATTACCCAATTAGTCAGCGTACTGAGCAAATCAGTTGACTTCGTGCAGTCGGTTGCCACAGATGAAGTGCTGAAGAATGATACGGTAGGTGCGATTAAAGAGCTGGCAGGTCCTGTAGTAGGTTCCGTCAAGAATATGGCGGCTACAGTGATAGAAGCGAAGGACCGTGCGGATGCCAGCAATGAAACGGTAAGCCTGTTCGGCATGATGAAAATGATTAAGGACCCGCAGGTGCAGCATGTTCTCCGGTTTATGAACGCGTACCTGCAGGTCAGCGGCGAACGGCAGTCCGGCAAGTAATAACTTTTAACACTTACAAGTAAGGACGGAGGAAATATAATGTCAAAACATATAGTTATTCTGGGTGCGGGTTACGGCGGTCTGCTGAGCGCTTTAACCATCCGCAAATATATGAGCAAGGCAGAAGCCAGAGTGACAGTGGTCAATCAGTATCCGACCCACCAGATTATTACGGAGCTGCACCGGCTTGCCGCAGGCAGTGCTTCGGAACAGGCTGTTGCAATGCCGCTTGCAAAGCTGTTTGCCGGTAAGGATATTGATCTGAAGATTGCCAAGGTGGAGTCCTTCTCCGTAAATAACAAACAGGTAATTCTCTCGGACGGCGTAATGCTGACCTATGATGCCCTTGTTGTTGGTCTGGGAAGCACCACTGCCTTCTTCGGTATCCAGGGGCTGGAGCAGCATAGTATGGTGCTGAAATCGGCAGCGGATGCTAACCACATCCGCAGACATATTGAAGAGCGGATCCGCGAATATGCGTCGAGCCGTAATACGGCAGATGCAACGATTCTGATCGGCGGCGGCGGTCTGACCGGTGTGGAGCTGGCGGGTGAAATTGCCGATGAGCTGCCTAAGCTGACTAAGAAGTACGGGGTAGACCCTAAAGAAATTCAGCTCATGCTCGTTGAAGCTGGTCCTAAGATTCTGCCGGTTCTGCCGGATCATCTGATCGAGCGGGCCACAGCGAGCCTTGCGAAGCGAGGCGTCCAGTTCCTGACCGGACTTGCCGTAACGAAAGTAGACGGTCAGACGGTTGATCTGATGGATGGCCGGCAGATTACAGCCGGAACCTTCGTATGGACGGGCGGGGTGCAGGGCAATCCGCTGATCGGTGAATCCGGGCTGGAAGTGAACCGCGGCCGGGCAACCGTTAATGAGTTCCTGCAATCCACCTCCCATCCGGATGTTTTTGTGGCTGGAGACAGTGCAGTGGTATTCGCACCGGACGGCCGCCCTTATCCGCCGACAGCCCAAATTGCCTGGCAGATGGGCGAGCTGATCGGATATAATCTGTTCGCTTATCTGAATGACAAGGCTTCAGAAGCTTTCAGTCCGGTAAATTCCGGGACGCTTGCCAGCCTGGGACGCAAAGACGGCGTGGCCATTGTAGGCGGTAATTCAACACCGCTCAAGGGGCTTCCGGCAAGTTTGATGAAGGAAGCCAGCAATATCCGTTATCTGTCGCATATTCATGGATTATTCAGCCTGGCTTATTAATTGCTGCTTATTTCTTACTATTTTATCTTGAACTGGAGAGCTTCCTGATTTCGCAGTACGTCGTGCCCGAATTGTAAGTTACAGGTGGCCTGCTATGGGACTACCGCTCATGTTATAACTGTAATTTGTACAACTATAACGCTTCATTCCTGTGCAGGAACATTTTTAATTGCACAAAATGCAATTATTATTCGCAATTGGCTCCACGCTGCTTCTAAAGACGCGGTGCTTGGCCCAAGGCGGCTGTCAAACCTCTTGCTGGATTTGAAGCGAAATACACTTTACTGGCTCGGGCGTAAAGATTTTCAGTTCAATTTATATCCAGAGATTTACCCAATCCCCTTTAACGGCAGTTACAGCCGCTAGAGGGGATTTTTGTGTTAAATGGCATAGTGAAATATTTTAAAGGGTTTTAAGCTGGAAATATCCGGGCATCCGGATGTATAGGTATCAGGAGGTCGAGATGAAGTATCATAATGAGAACTATAATTGGAAAGTTACGGATTCCGCTGCCTGTACGCCGGCTGTTGTTTTCATCTCCGGTCTTGGGGATGGAGGTGATTCCTGGAATGGGGTACATGAGAACATTTCCCGGTTCACTTCGGCGCTGGTCTACGACCGGCCTGGCACCGGGAGAAGACCGGTGATGACTGAACCCCGGTCCTGCCAGAATCTGGTGCTGGAGCTGCATGAGCTGCTCACCCTGCTGGACGTGCAGCCGCCGTACATTCTGGTCGGGCACTCCTTTGGCGGACTGGTTGCCAGGCTGTTCGTATGCTGCTACCCTGCTGCAGTAGCGGGACTGGTTCTGGTAGATGCAGTAGCTGAATATAAGGAGCTGACCTTCACCAGGGTGCTTCCTCCGCAGCATGCTGCCGCATGCAGGGAGTCGTTGCTGAACCCTCTGCTCAATAGTGAACACATTGACAAGCTGCTTAGCTATAAGCAGGTTTCTGCTGCCAAAGCTGCAATGCCCGGGGATATTCCATTGTCGGTAATCACGAGGGGCCTGCCGGATGAAGCGGATGCAGACTGGCCGGCCCAAGCCATTCTCGAGATTGAGCAACAGAGCCAGGCGGAGTTTCTGGAAATGTCAGCCGTAAGCCGGCAGGTCATTGCCGCAGGCAGCGGCCATTATATCCAGCGGGCTGAGCCCGGCATTGTAATAGAAGAAATTATGCGGATATTAGCAAGTCGTCAATCTAATTTGACCGCAAAGTAGTGGATATATGCTGAACTGTTTCGCCTAAGCCGAATTTGTCCAGATTTTATATTGCTCAAGTAGCCAGTCTGGTATAATGGTTAAGATTGTAAGCGTTTTTGATATTATTGCAGAGGAGAGATTTAAGAGAATGCCATTTCAACAGAATGATATTATTTTATTCCAGGGTGACAGCATTACGGATTGCGGACGCGACCGCAACGACCCTTCCTCACTGGGCACGGGTTATGCGCTGATGGCGGCTGCACGGCTGGGACTGTTATATCCGGAGAAGAATCTTACAATTATTAACCGCGGTATCGGCGGCAACCGTGCTGTCGATCTGCAGAACCGCTGGGAGAAGGATTGTCTGGAGCTTGCCCCGACCTGGGTATCCCTGTATATCGGGATTAACGATACGTGGCGCCGTTTTGATTCCGGGGAGGAGACGACAGCTGCAGCTTTTGAGGCATCATACCGTGATCTGATTGAACGCACACAGAAGAACCTGGACGCCAGGCTGGTTCTGGTGGAGCCGTTTGTGCTGCCGGTGCCGGAAGACCGTAAGGGCTGGCGCCAGGATCTCGATCCCAAAATCCACGTAGTGCGTGAGCTGGCCCGTGAGTATAACGCAGTGCTGGTTCCGCTGGACGGATTGTTCGCAGCAGCATCCGTGAAGGCCGCACCTGCCTTCTGGGCCGGCGATGGCGTGCATCCGACACCTGCCGGCCATGCTCTGATTGCAGAAGCCTGGCTGAAAGCTGTAGGCGCTCTTAGATAGAACGTCAATGGGCTGCTATCCCGCCTGTACATATCAGCTGAGTTGCAGCAACCGGTTCCTGGATTTTCAGCGGGCCGGTTTTTGCTATACCCGCTGTCTTGCCGACAGTCAGAGGGGCGTGCCACTGCGGCAATTTCACTCTGCTTGAGAAGACTGCTATACTTGAATGATGTATATATACATATGATTTGGAGGTGGCACCCATAAGGCGGCTATGGCTGATTCTGCCTGTTCTTCTGGTTGTACTAATAAGCGGCTGCCAGAATGCTTACGGCTATATTAATGCAAGATGGATCTCTGAAATTAACCTGGTCTATGATTCTTATGAAGGCGACGGAGCAGCAGCATCTGTGACGAAGCACTTTACGGACGGCGCCATCATCAAGACGGTAGCCGATGCCATGAATACCAGTAAGCGGATCCCCGGCGTTCTGGACTTCGACGCGGATTTCAGTATGGAGCTGCTGTATGGTGACGGCTATAAGGAAGAATACATTCTGGGACTAGGACAGACTGAAGGGAATAAAGGGCTGCTGCTGTCCGCTGAAGACACTGAAAAGGGCTATTCCATTTCTGCCGAGAATGCCGACAAGCTGCGGAGGCTGATCTTCAGCCGGGGAAATGCGGCTGCGGCCAGGTCGGAAGCGGACGGGGCGGCAGTAGAAACACAGGGACCGGTAACCTTATCGCGTAATGATCTGTTCCCGGTTACAGGAAATAAGGAGTTTCTCAATCTGCAGCTGCTGCAGGGGAGCTACCATGAGAATTGGTCCACGGCTTCCCCGCTGGCCGGGCGGAGCTGGAGCGGACAGTTCCGGCTGGCGCTGACGAATGAAGCGGGAGAGGCGCTGGGCACATTTGCCCTGAGCCGGCATTTTCCGGAAGAGCTGAGCTTCGGTGACCTGTTCCAGATTCAATTCGCGGATTACAACGGGGATGGCAATCCTGACTTTACGATCGGGCAATATGGTTCCGGTAACGGCTCCTTATACAAGCTGTTCACACTGAAAGCAAACCATACTATAGAAGAGCTGCCGGTTGAGGGAGCGGACTCCGGGCTGTTCATCAGCAGCCCTGACAGGTATTCGGTTAAGCTTGAAAGGATAGACGGGGGATTCCGGGCAAGCCATTATGACAACTCGGTTGGCAAGCAGATTGAAACAGCATACCGCTGGAACGGGACTGCTTTTCAGCGGGTAGCACCTTAGGCATCAGGCTGCTGTAGAGCACCATAGACAACAGACGAGAGGAATGTGAACAGAAATGACGAGCGAGACAGTACAGGATCTGCAAGGATTAAAAGCCATTGGTAAGGTAGTTGGTCATACCATCGCGGAGATGAAGAAGAGTGTAGCTCCCGGGATGACCACGGCTGAGCTGGATGAGATCGGGGCAAAGATACTGGAGCAGTTTGGCGCGAAATCTGCCCCCAAGGTTACATATAATTTCCCTGGAACCACCTGCATCAGCATCAATGAAGAAGTCGCCCACGGCATCCCGGGTCCAAGGGTCATCCAGGCCGGGGATTTAATCAATATTGATGTATCTGCTGAAATGAACGGTTATTTTGGCGATGCCGGGGTATCTTTTCAACTGCCGCCGTATAATGAGAAGCTGGTCCGGCTCTGCCGCAGTACGGAAGAGACAATGATGAGTGTGATCAATCATCTCAGGGCCGGAATGAAGGTGAACGAAATCGGCCGTGTAATGGAGTCGGAAGCCCACAGACGCGGCTACAAGGTAGTGCGTAATCTGTGCAGCCACGGCATCGGCAGAGCTCTGCATGAGAAGCCTTTCGAGATCCTTCCCTTCTATAATCCGCGGGTGACAACGGTCCTTAAAGAGGGGCAGGTGATTACGGTTGAGCCGTTTCTTTCCACCGGAGCTGACTTTGTAGAGCAGCAGGCGGACGGATGGACACTCAGTGTACAGGACAGCAGCCGTGTGGCCCAGTATGAACATACGATTATTGTGACCAAGGGTAAACCGATTATCCTGACAAGCGCTTAATAACTAAGGAGTACGGACGCTGTATTAAAAGGGCATAGGAACTGTTACAGCGGATAGTGCTACCATCGGAGGGATATGGATCATGGAAAATGTACCGCAGGTCAGCAATGCATTCATGACATTCATGAAGGAAGCCCCGGAGCAGCAGAAGGCCTGGGGAGAAGCTGTACAGAAGCTGGATGCGGCAAGTGCGCTTGATGCCAAAACCGAAGAGATTGCCTATATCTCAGTGCTTGCAGCTGTAAGACTGGAGAGCGGCTTACCTTTCCACGTCAAACGTGCCAAGCTGCTTGGAGCGACCCGTGAAGAGATCATCAGCGCAGTGCTCTTGCCGCTTCCTGCTGTTGGCAATGTGGCGATACAGGCATTGCCGGCAGCTCTGCAGGCGTATGACAATGAGTAAGGTCCAGGGACAACCGGTAAAAAGCGACCTGTCTGACGCACCGCTGCCGTTTCTGCTGTGGGCCGGAACAAGGGAACACTGGCCGCAGCTGTCTGATTACCTGCTGAGCCGGAGCGGGCTGCCCGGCCCGCGGGCAAATCTGGGGCTGGCCGGGGATTTCGCCCGGTGCTTTGCGAATCCGGAGGTTTCAGCAGAGGCGCTGTCGCTGCTGTCTTCCTGGTGTGAGCTTCCGCCGAACCCGCAGGATGCTAATGATCCGGAGGAATATCTTCCGCTCTGTGCGCTGCTGGCATACGGAGCCTATTACGGATATGGGGAGCAGGAGCATAGAAGTATGGTGGAGGAGAAGCTCCAGGCAGCCATGAATGACTCCAGATGGCGGGTGCGCGAGGCAGCGGCCATGAGCCTGCAGCTGATAGGCGAATTTGACTTCAGTCTGCTGCAGAATCTGCTGGAAGGCTGGCGGCGGGATGCCACGGCGCTGGAACAGCGTGCATTTGTGGCAGCGCTGGCTCATCCGCCCTTGCTTAAAGATGAGGTTCATGCCGGGTATTGTCTGGAGCTGTCTGAGGAAATCCTGAGCGGGCTGCTGTCCGGCAGCCATGCACAAGCTGATCCTGAACATCTCCGGGTCTTATCCAAGGGACTGGAGTATGCGCTGAGCCTCTTCGTAGCCGGCAAGCCGGAAGCGGGGTTTGCCCTTCTGCGCAGGATATCCTGCAGCGGAGATAAAACGATGATCCGGATTGTAAAGAGCAATCTCTCCAAGAAACGGCTGAGCGGGAAGTATCCTGATGAGACAGCGGAGATCCTTGCGGGATTGACAATTGCCTAGAATGTAACTATTATAGTTGCATCTGCCGGGAACGTCCGGCGGGGGTGTTAACGAAGGAGAGATTGTCATGAATATCAGTACCCGGTTTGCAGTAGCCATTCATATTTTAACCCTCATAGACAGCAAACAAGACGGCAAAAGCACCTCCGAGTGGATCGCCGGCAGCGTCAACACTAACCCGGTGGTGATCCGCCGGCTGACAGGAATGCTGCATAAAGCAGGCCTGGTTGATGTCCGCCCTGGTGTGGCCGGAGCGAAGCTTACCCGCAGTGCCGCTGATATTACGCTTCTGCAGATTTACAAGGCTGTGAATGCAGCGCGGGATGACTCACTGTTCGCTGTGCATGAGCATCCGAATCCTGAATGTCCGGTAGGCCAGAATATCGCCGGAGCTATCGTTCCTGTATTCTCGCTGGCACAGAAGGCAATGGAGAATGTCCTGCAGGAAGTAACACTGGACCAGATTATCCATCAGATGCCTGTTTCCTGAGTGAAGCCTCAGGTAAACCGGGTGTAGTTCAGTTTTCTAAGCCTTCACCAAAATTTAAGCTAACGTTCAGCGTATCTTTATGTGCCTTTAAGGTTCGGGGAGTATATTAAAGATCTCCACCCCCCAGTGGAAACATTTATGTTAGACCCGGCCGTGCCTCGGCAGGGTCTTTCTCTTTGTATGCAGCCCCTGTTCCGCGAAATTTCAGCAAACCTTTAGGTGTCTTTCATCAGCGTTTAAGCTTCAGGCGGTATAGTAGTCACATGACCCCCTTAGAATAGATCTTGACCCTGCCGGAAAGCGGCGGGGTCCTTTTTTTTATAAGATCAGAATTTACATGCTGCGGGGTTATTGGATTCACAGTGAACCCTTTACACATTATTCCAGATAGGTTAGACTGGCACCATATGTGCAGACTGAGTCAGGGGAGTGGAGGGTTTGATGGTTACGGGTATATTTGGAATCGTGATGTGGATCGCGTCGCTTCTGGTCCTGATGCTGATTATCAAGATGGCAATTGACAAGTCCAGAGCTACTGACAAGCTGGATGAGCTGATTCATGAAATCCGGCTGCTGCGTAAGGAAATCAAAGAGAACAAGCATATTATTGATAAGCGGCTATAGAGAAGCGCTATATTCTGCTAAACCGTTCCGGTCGGGGAGACGATGTAGTTTATAAGAATAACGGCTCTGCCGTAAAATGAAAAATGAATTAACGAGCCTGGCCGCCGGCCGGGCTTATTCGCATGTACACAGATTGTTTTCAAAAGTAATTGACAAACATATAGAGCGCAACTATACTAAAGTTAGTTAATGTGTAACGGAAACAGTTACAGGCTTGAATGATCCTGCATGATAATGAAATGAACAGTCAACATTAAGATGTTAGCACTACAGCAGGCATACCATTAGATTAACAATGATCCGGGAGGGATTAATCATGACAGCAACAGCAGCATTGCCGCAAACGCTGGAAATTGGACTTGTACAAATCAGAGTAAGCAATCTGGAGCGCTCACTTGAGTTTTATCAGAATGTAATAGGACTTCAGCTTCTCCGCCAGCATGGACGGGTGGCGGAGCTGACGGCGGATGGCAAGCATGTGCTGCTTATTCTGCGGGAGATCGGGCAGGCCCGGGTTCTGCGCCGTAATTCGGTAGCAGGTCTGTATCATTTCGCCATTCTGCTGCCGGACCGTCCGAGCCTCGGGCTGGTGCTGCGCAATCTGATCCAGTCGGAGATCGAGATCGGCCAGGGAGATCACCTCGTCAGTGAGGCGCTGTACATTCAGGACCCGGACAACAACGGCATTGAGCTGTACCGTGACCGTCCGCGTGATACCTGGAGGCATGAAGCTGACGGCAGCGTGGTGATGACTACGGATCCTGTGGATGTAGACGGCTTGCTTGCGGCTTCCGAAGGGCTGGAATGGAACGGGCTCCCCGCGGGTACAGTGATCGGGCATGTACATTTCCATGTGGGCGATCTGGCAGAAGCGAAGCGGTTTTATGTGGATGCGCTTGGTTTTGCACCGACTACCCATTACGGGAATTCAGCGCTGTTCATCTCGGCCGGCGGATATCATCATCATATGGGGCTTAATATCTGGGCAGGCCAAGGTGCTCCGGCAGCTCCTGCTGATGCGGCGGGCATTGATTACTTCACTCTGCTGCTGCCTGGAAGTATGGATGTGGCCGAAGCTGCAGAACGGGTGAAGCGGGCCGGATACCGTGTAGATGTCATCGACGGGATTACAACTGTGCAGGACCCGTGGAACATCGGTATCCAATTGCTGGTGAAGGACTAAGCGTCCGGGCGGCTTGTTCATCCGGATGAATTCCCCTATAATATGTGCAAATCGATAAGTGTGGGAGGAGGCAGTAATTATGAATATAGCAGTAATCGGAGCAGGCGGTAAAGCAGGCAGCAAGATTGTGAAGGAAGCACTGAGCAGAGGGCATGAGGTAACAGCGATTGTACGGGATGCTTCCAAGGCGGCGGGAACGAAGGCATCTGTGGTGGAAAAAGATATCTTCGCCTTGACGGCGGAAGATTTGCAGCGCTATGATGCCGTTGTTAACGCCTTTGCTGCACCATTCGGCCAGGAGCATCAGCATGTGGATGCCGGAAATGTGCTGATTCAGGCACTGCAGAATGCGCCAGACACGCGTCTTATCGTTGTCGGCGGTGCGGGCAGCTTGTATGTTGACGAAGCGCACTCTATGAAGGTGGTAGACACCCCGGGATTCCCTGATTTTGTGAAGCCGACAGCGTTGAACCAGGGTAAGAATCTGGAGATACTGCAGGGCACGCAAGGGCTCCGCTGGACCTTCGTCAGTCCGTCAGCCAACTTCGCCGTAGGTGAGCGGCGCGGTGCCTATGTTAAAGGCAAGGATCAGCTGCTCGTGAACTCCAAAGGCGAGAGCTACGTAAGTTATGCGGATTATGCGATTGCGATTGTGGATGAGCTGGAGCACCCGCAGCACATCGGTGAACGGTTCACTGTTGTATCCGAGTCCTGATCGCGCTGCAGATCCTGACCGGACAGCCGGAGGGATTGCTGAATTATAGATTAACGGGAGGTACAGGCGGATAATTCCGCAGTGCCTCCCGTTTATTCGCGTTAATACTGGGGAAATACATACCGGGAGATGATGGGATTTGGAGACTTTTCTTGCAGTGCTGCTGTTGCTCGGACTGATCACAGTATCGAATATCGTGAACCGGTTCATTCCGTTTGTTCCGGTTCCGCTGATTCAGATTGGACTTGGGGTTATTGCTGCACTTGTACCGACTGGAATACATATGCACTTTGAGCCGGAGCTGTTCTTTGTCCTGTTCATTGCCCCGTTGCTGTTCAATGACGGGAGAAGGACGCCGCGCGATGAGCTGTGGAACCTCCGGGCGCCGATTTTGCTGCTGGCACTCGGACTTGTTTTTGTAACCGTATTTGTAGCGGGCTACGCGATCCACTGGATGATTCCTTCCATTCCGCTTGCCGCAGCTTTTGCACTGGCAGCGATTCTGTCACCTACAGATGCTGTTGCGGTCAGCGCGCTGGCCGGAAGGGTCCATCTGCCGAAGAGCATCCACCGCATTCTTGAGGGGGAATCGCTGATGAATGATGCCTCCGGCCTGGTGGCCTTCAAATTTGCGATTGCAGCAGCCGTAACCGGCGTATTCTCCCTCCCCAAGGCAACGTTCAGCTTCATTCTGATTGCTGCAGGCGGCCTTGTGCTGGGGGCGGTGCTGTCCTTCCTGCTGATCCGGATCAGCGTGTTCATCCGCAGGTTCGGCATGGAGGATGTTACGATTCACGTTCTGCTGCAGATTCTCACTCCGTTCATCATTTATCTGATCAGCGAGGAGATCGGCGTATCCGGCATTCTTGCCGTGGTGGCCGGCGGGGTTATGTTTGCCATTGAGAAGGACCGGGCTGTCTCGCCGCAATACAAGCTCCAGCTCGTATCGGCCAGTACCTGGTCTGTACTGCTGATGGTCCTGAATGGGCTTGTTTTCCTGATTCTCGGTGTATCGGTTCCGGATGTGGTTGAGGTTATCTACCGTGATCAGACGGTGAGTAACTTTATGGTTGCCGGTTATGTGCTGGCAATCACGGCTTTGCTCATCATCCTGCGCTTCCTGTGGGTCTATGCTTATTCGCACTGGGAGAGCCGGAGGCTCAAGCTGGAGAAGGCACCGCTGAAGTCCCAGGTCATCACTTCGATTTCCGGTGTACGCGGAGCGGTGACACTGGCCGGCGCCTTCTCCATCCCGCTCGTGCTGGGTGACGGAATTACACCCTTCCCTGAACGGGATTTGATCATTGCGCTGGCTGCTGGAGTAATTCTGATGTCGCTGGTTATCGCCAGCATCTTCCTGCCGCTGCTGGCAGACAAGGAAGAACCGGCGGTTCAGGCTATCAGCAGCCGCTCAGGCACGGAGCTGGCGGCCCGGAATGTAGTGATCGACGCCGGAATGACGATGCTGCGCAGTCTGGTAACAGAGCATCCGGAGCGGGCGACACAGCCGGTGCTGCTGGAATTCACAGACAAGATCGACCGGCTCTGTGCCCCCAAGGCGGATAATGACCCGGAAGCGGAGAGGTTCCGCCGCCTGGGAGTCGAGGCGAAGCTGAGCGGTCTGGAGGCAGAGCGTACGGAGCTGCGGCGGATGCTGGATAACGGGGCGCTGCCTGCTCCGGTAGCTGTGAAAATGGAGGAGCTGCTGGATCATACGGAATCGCTGCTCTGCAGACGGCTGGATACACAGATCAAATTCTCATTAACTGAGATTCAGCGTCTGTTCTCGGGCTTGTTCTCCGGTCGGATCGACGGGGAAGAAGGACGGCGGGCGCTGCAGATTGCCGAAAGTGCGCGGACGGCCAAGATTGCCATGTGCCAGGCGGCAGTATCTGCTGTCAGCGCCGGAATCAGCGATGAGAACCGCCTGGCTTCGCAGAAGGTCATCGACAAATATGAGCGGCTGGAGTCCCGGCTGGCGCAGGGAGAAGGCTGGAGCAAGGACGGTGTCCTTGATAATGAGAAGCTGGAGCTGAAGCTGCAGGCGATTCAGGAGCAGCGGAACACGGTACAGGAGATGTACCAGAACGGGGCGATTAATCTTAAGGTCGCCGGCAAGCTCCGGCGGTTCGTGGATCAGCTGGAAACATCGATTTGGGAGGATTAATTATGGGGAAAATCATGGCAGGCGGACTGCGGTTCACCGAAATTACTGAAGAAGATCTGCCGGAAGTGCTCGACATTTATAACTATTATGTACTGAATACAACGGTTTCGTTTCATACCGAGCCGCAAACGCTGCCGCAGATGGCCCAGGCGCTGCTGCATGGGGATCCGCGGTTTAAATCCTATGTGATACTGGCGGATGAAGTGATGCAGGGTTATGTGCTCATCACCAAACACAAGAATAAGGAAGCTTATGATACCTCAGGCGAGGTTACAATCTATCTGAAGCCCGGCAGCGGGGGACAGGGACTGGGAGGGAAGAGTCTGCGATTCATTGAGGAGCGGGCAGCCGAGCTAGGATTCCATGTGCTGGTAGCCACTGTATGTGCGGACAATGAGCCCAGCCGCCGCCTCTTCACGAAGTACGGTTATGAGCAGAGCGCCTTATTCAAGGAGATCGGCCGCAAGTTCGGCCGCTGGCTGGACATTGTCAGCTATCAGAAGATTATCGGCAGTTAGATTTGAACGAACATGAATAAGCCCGCTGCCGCAAGGAATGCTCCTTGCCGGCAAGCGGGCTTATTTGCGGGATAAGAATGTGTTTCGGGGTCCCGCAAAGTACCTGAGTAATCATCAGCACCAAAGCCCCGCTTTGCGGGGTTGTATTGTGGTGCTATACGCTTTTCCGGCGGAACATCTGCCCGAGCACCTCGCTGAGTACCAGTCCGGCAGCGATGGCTCCGGAGAGGAGCAGTGCCTGCACAGCAAACTGAATTCCGTGGTTATTATCATTCTCCACGAATTTGCGCATGGCATCATAAGCAAGGCCGCCCGGAACAAGCGGGATAATCCCGCCGACGCTGAAGATAATAACCGGCATCTTAAAGGATCGGGCAAAAAACTGGCTGATCACGCCAACAATTACAGTAGCCCCGAAGGTGGCAATGACGGTATCCCAGCGTTCATCCAGCTGCAGATACAGCATCCAGCCGATCATACCGGCGAATCCGCATTGTACCAGCGCGCGTACCGGCGCATTGAACAGGACGCAGAAGGCGGCAGCAGCGATGAAGCTCGTTATAAGTTGCAAAATCATGAAGGGCTAACCTCTTTCACTTAGGTGATTAGAACAGTGACAGTACAAGCCCGATGCCGGTGCCTATGGCAAAGGCGGTCAGGAAAGCATCCGCCCCCTTGGACAGTCCGGAAACGAGATGTCCGGCCATTAAGTCGCGGACAGCATTCGTAATGAGCAGACCCGGCACGAGCGGCATCACGCAGCCGATAATAATCTTGTCCATCTCCTGTCCAATGCCAAGCCTAACTGAGAAGAAGGCCAGCAGCCCGATGAGAAAGGACGCAGTGAACTCTGCGAAGAAGCGGATCTGCACCAGGCGGTGCAAATAAGTGACGGCAGCAAAGCCGAGTCCTGAGATGGGGAGTGCCGGCAGGGCATCCCACAGGCTTCCCTTGAACATTACGGTGAAGCAGGCTCCGGTGAGCGCGGCGGCGATAATCTGCAGCCATACTGGATAGGCATGCGCTGCATCATCGACGGCCCCCAGGCGCTCACGGGCTTCAGCGGCAGTAAGCTGGCGTTCGCTCAGCCGCCGGGAGATATCGTTAACCTCCGACACCTTCTGCAGGTCGGTGGTCCGCTCGGCGATCCGAAACAGCTTCACCGGCTCAGTCCGGCTGGTGGTGAACATAATGACCGTCGGTGTGACGTAGCTATGCGCCCCAGGGAAGCCGAGCGCTGCGGCCATCCGGCTCATGGTATCCTCTACGCGGTAAGTTTCGGCGCCGCTTTGCAGCATGATTTTGCCGGCCAGCAGGCACAGGTCCGTGATGTCATACGCAGAGGTATTGCTGTTATTGCTTGTGCTATCCAACTTCGTCGATCCTCCCCGGGAATGTTATATATCCGATTGTCGCCGCAATGTATGAAAATATCAACCTTTATTCGAAAGAATTTTGCCGGCGTTGAAATTTAGTTATTGCTCCAGGGTGCATAAGCCTGTGGCAACGCCTCCTGCGGCTATGGTCAGAATGGAATGGAAGAACGTCTCCTTGGATATGAGCAGGCCGCCCGCGCCGATAATAACCGCATCCGAGAGGAAGATCAGCACCCCTACATTAAGCGGAATATAACGCCTCATGAACTTAGCCAGCAGATCGGTTCCGCCGGTGCTGGCTTTGAACCGCAGCATCAGCCCAAGGCCGCTGCCCATCAGGAAGCCGCCGATGATAGCACTGGAAACTGACCCCAGTTCAATATAATACAGAAAGTGGTATTGCAGCGGTCCCAGCAGTTCAATCAGGAATGAGGAGGCCAGCAGTCCGGCGATACTGTTATAGAAGATCTCACGCTCCCGGAACCAGGCCAGAAGAAAGACCGGGACACTGCAGACCACAATAGCCAGTCCGATTTTTATGCCGGAGATATAATTAATGATGAGAGCGATGCCGATAATACCCCCATCAAGAATTTTATAAGGTACAAGAAAGAAGTTGGTTCCCGCTGCAATCAGCAGGCTGGACAGCAGAATAATGACATACTTCTGAAATGGGCGCATATTCAACATCTCCAGACTAAGGGCATGTCTTAATCATATGCATCCGATTGGTAAAAAATAGCTGATATTCAAAAAATCCTGCGTCCGCAGGATTTCAGCGGGTACCCACGGTTGAACTACAGTTGCAGGAGAGAGTAGCATGGATTTCATATATAAAGTGCTGCAAAGCGATATCGAGCTGCTGGCTGCCGCACTTTCGGAAATAGAAGTCAGAATCGCGGTGAAGGCTGCGGATGAAGAGCTCGCCGGATTAGGCGGGCCTATTCGCGCGTATACCCCGAATGCAGTACGCATCCGGGGTCTTTCCTACAGCCGGGAGCTGTATGAATTCCGGGTCAGACTCCGGTGCGAGTAGCTGGAGCTTCTGCAGAATCGTTACTGGCCGGCGGTTATTATCTGGAGTAACGCTTGCGGAAGCGCAGCGGGGAGATGCCCACCTTAGTGCTGAACCGCCTGGAGAAATAAGCGGTGCTCTCGAAGCCTGTACGTTCAGCTATCGCCGCTATCGGAATTTCCGTCTTAAGTAACAGCAGCTTAGCCTGATCCAGCCGGTAGTCGGTCAGATATTCCATAGGGGTCAGACCATAGACGCGCTTCATGCAGCGGGCCAGATAATTGTAATGAAAATGCAGGGCATCTGCGAGTGCAGTGTTCGTCAGGGGTTCTGCATAGTGATTGCGTAAATAGGCCTCGGTCTGCTCCGCGATCTCCGCAGCCTGGCTGCCCGCAGCATCCTGCTGGGCCATATCCATCATCCGCAGCATCTCCTCGAAGATACGCTGCTGCTGCCAGACGGCGCTGGATCTCCGGCCCAGGCTAAGCTGCAGCAGCTGCTCTGCTTGCCCGCTCCGGGCAAAGGGGCCCGGCAGCGGGCCAAGCTGGGGAATACGGATGGTATAAGGGTAGGTGAGGAAATGCCTGAAGTGCTCATCCCGGCTGGCGTAGACAGGTTCGCCTTCAGCTTCGAGCCATTCGCTGACCGTGTGAAAATGCACCCATGTGAAGGAGGTTTCCTCCTCACAGGGCTTGACTGAATAATGATAGCGGTCCGGAAGCAGGAGGAGGGCATGTCCGGAGGTAACAGCCCATTCCTTATCCTCTTCGCCGATGAACAGACAGCCCTGCTCGACCAGAATCAGATCGAATTTGCCCATACGGCTGCGGTTCGGATGCTGGTCGCCGGGTGCATAGACGGTATGCCCGCATTCCAGAAAATAAGGGAAAGGCGGCGCAGCCAGATGAATGTAGGTGGGATTCATGGCAGTTCAGCTCCTTTCGCGGATTAACAACTCAAGTGTGAAATAGTACAAAAACAGAGTTGTGTATGATTCTGTTTTTTATTTATTTTACCGTCTATAATTGCAAATAGCGAGGGAGATATACAGAAGAGGAGAAGTGAAAATGAGTAAAACAGCAGACCAGCAGCAAGCCGCTGCCGCCGGACAGAAGGTAACCGTTCAGGATGATTTCTGGGGACGCTATATCCGGCTGGTTCAGGATACAGTTATTCCTTATCAATATGAGGCCCTGCATGACCGGGTGCCGGAGGCGGAGCCAAGCCATGCCATCGCCAATTTTGAAATTGCTGCCGGCAGGAGGGAAGGCGAGTTCAAGGGCTGGGTATTCCAGGACAGTGATGTAGCCAAATGGCTGGAGGCTGTGGGTTATTCACTCAGCATCAAACGTGATCCTGAGCTGGAGCGCCAGGCGGATGAGATGATCGATCTGGTCGGGGAAGCACAGTATGAAGACGGATACCTGAATACTTACTTCACACTCAAGGAGCCGGGCAAACGCTGGACGAACCTGATGGACTGCCACGAGCTGTATTGTGCAGGACATTTCATTGAAGCGGCAGTGGCTTATTATGAAGCCACGGGCAAAGACAAGCTGCTTGGCATTGTGTGCCGGTTCGTAGACCATATTGAAACTGTCTTTGGACCGGAGGAGGGCAAGCTGAAGGGCTATGACGGCCATCAGGAAATTGAGCTGGCCCTTGTGAAGCTGTACCGGCTGACCGGTGAAGAGAGATATTTGAAGCTCAGCAGCTTCTTCATTGACCAGCGCGGCCAGGAGCCGAATTTCCTGGTACAGGAATGGGAACAGAGAGGGCGGGTCACACACTGGACCGGTACGGCTACTGACAGTATAGATCCCGGCTATAATCAGGCTCATATTCCGGTCCGTGAGCAGAGTGTGGCCCTCGGCCATTCCGTCCGCGCCGTATATATGTACACCGCTATGGCTGATCTTGCGCTCCTTACCGGAGATGCTGGACTGCGCGAAGCCTGCGAACGGCTGTGGAAGAACACGACTGAGAAGCAGATGTATATTACCGGAGGAATTGGCTCGACACATCATGGGGAAGCCTTCACTTTCGATTATGATCTGCCTAATGATACGGTGTACGCGGAGACCTGCGCCTCGATCGGCCTGATCTTCTTCGCGAAGCGGATGCTGGAGCTGGTTCCTGACGCCAAGTATGCCGATGTGATGGAGCGGGCGCTCTATAACAACGTGATCGGCTCGATGGCGCAGGATGGCAAGCATTACTTCTATGTGAATCCGCTGGAAGTCTGGCCGCAGGCCTGCAGCTGTAATCCCGGCAAGCATCATGTGAAGTCAGAGCGCCAGGGCTGGTTCGGCTGCGCCTGCTGCCCGCCGAACGTGGCCCGGCTGCTGACCTCACTGAACCAGTATATTTATACCGTTCACGGCGACACGCTGCATACCAATCTGTATATCGGCAGCCAGCTGAACGTAACACTTGGCGGTACAGAGGTTGCTCTGGTCCAGGAGAGCCAGTATCCTTGGAAGGGCGAGGTAACGCTGAAGGTCAGCCCGGCAGAGGCAGCTGAATTCGGGATTGCCCTGCGGATTCCTTCCTGGAGCCGGGGAATGGAGATCACTGTGAACGGCGGGCTTGTCTCTGACTCCGTCAGCGAGGAACAGGGCTATGCGGTCATCCGCCGGCTGTGGTCCGCAGGTGATGTAATCAGGGTATCGATGCCGATGGAGGCTTACCGTGTCTATGCCCATCCGAATCTGCGCGCCGATGCCCAGAAGACAGCCATCCAGCGCGGCCCGCTGGTCTATTGCCTGGAGTCGGCCGATAACAGTGAGCCGCTAAGCTCCATTTCCTTGAATGAAGCAGGGACACTTACCGAAACCTATGATGAATCGCTCCTTGGCGGTGCAGTAGTAGTGGAGGGTACCGGCTTCCGGGTAGCGCAAGGGGGCTGGACCGGAGGATTGTACAGCAGGGAGAAGGCCCCGCTGGAAGCGGTGAAGGTAACCGCAGTCCCTTATTATCTGTGGGGCAACCGCGGAAGCGGTGAGATGAAGGTCTGGATTCCGGAATAATCTTTTGCGATCAGTAACGCAATATAAAACGCTAAAGCCGACCTCCCTCTGCGGGAATAAGTGGAAAAATGTATCCTAATTTTGCGATTTTGGACTCTCTGAGCCAAGTAAGTGGATAAACGTCATTTAATTTCGTACAGTTACGGCTCCCGTGAGTGGTATACAAGTTGCTTTCCGAACAACAAGCAAGAACCCGGTTGCACCGCCTAGGCGGACAACCGGGTTCTTTTTATATAATAAGAATTTAGCCCAATACTACAACTACCTGATGCACTGCACCATCGCCCGCAGGAGCGATAATGTTGCCTTCAACCGCAGCGCCGTCAAGGGTCAGGCTGGCTACGCCTTTGGACACATGGTTCGGGTTCTGGATCGAGATCACATAAGTGTCTCCGCGGAAGACGCGGGTAATCTCGAAGCCGTTCCACTCTGCAGGGATACAAGGATCTACCTTCAGACCGGCGAAGTCGGCCTGGATACCGAGAATGGACTGTGTAATCGCTACATAGTTCCATGCTGCAGTACCTGTCAGCCAGGAATTCTTCGCTTCGCCGTGGCGTACAGCATCTTTACCGGCGATCATCTGCGAGTATACGTAAGGCTCCATGCGGTGCACTTCGCTGATATCCTCCAGGTAAGCCGGAGCGATTTTTTTGTAAATTTCGAAGGCTCTGTCGCCGTGTCCAAGGACTGTTTCAGCGATCATGATCCACGGGTTGTTGTGGCAGAAGATACCGGCATTTTCTTTGTAGCCCGGAGGGTACGTAGAAATTTCACCCAGATTCAGATAGTACTTGGAGTAAGGAGGCTGCTGCAATACGATACCGTAGTCCGTATCCAGACGTTCCTGAACCGAAGTCAGCGCTCTGGCAGCTTCACCGTTCTCCACACCGATACCGGCCATTACGCACATGCCCTGCGGCTCGATGAAGATCTGGCCTTCTTCGTTCTCCTTGCTGCCGATCTTGTCGCCGTAGTGGTCATAAGCGCGCAGGAACCAGTCGCCGTCGAAGCCGTGGGACAGGGTGATGGCACTCATGTTCTCGATTTTGGCAACCGCATCTGCAGCGACATCAGTAAGGCCGCGCATGCGGCAGATTTCCGCATAGTCCGGTCCGACGAAGACGAACAGTCCGGCGATGAACACGGATTCGGCTACGCCGCCAGCGATATTCTCAGTGGTCTGGAACGATTCGCCCGGCTCAGTGGAGAAGCAGTTCAGGTTCAGACAGTCATTCCAGTCCGCGCGTCCGATCAGCGGCAGGCCGTGAGGTCCGAGATTATTCGTTACATGCTCGAAGGAGCGCTTCAGATGCTCGAACAGGGTAGCGGTGTTGTCCGGATTGCTGTCGAACGGAACCTGCTCGTCGAGGATCGAATAGTCGCCGGTTTCCTTAATGTAAGCAGCAGTACCGGAGATCAGCCAGAGCGGATCATCGTTGAAGCCGGAGCCGACTTCGTTGTTGCCTTTTTTGGTCAGCGGCTGGTACTGGTGATAGGCACTGCCGTCAGGGAACTGGGTAGCGGCGATATCAAGAATACGCTCTCTGGCACGCTCAGGAATCTGGTGAACGAAGCCGAGCAAGTCCTGGTTGGAGTCACGGAAGCCCATACCGCGGCCGATGCCGGACTCGAAGTAGGAAGCCGAACGGGACATGTTGAAGGTAACCATACACTGGTACGGATTCCAGATGTTAACCATCCGGTTCAGCTTGTCGTCACCGCTCTGGATCTGATATTTGGACAACAGGTTATCCCAGTGTGCGGCAAGTACAGCCAGGGCTGCATCCACCTGGGCATCTGTAGCGAATTGATCGATTACAGCCTGTGCAGGCTTTTTGTTGATGACATTCAGTGCTTCCCATTTCTCGTCCTCAGGGTTCTCAATGTAGCCCAGTACGAAGATGAAGCTTTGCTCTTCACCCGGTTCCAGGGTGATTTCAAGCGCGTGGGAGCCGATTGGCGACCAGCCGCTGGCTACGGAATTTGTAGCTTGGCCGGCAGCCACTGCCTGCGGAGCATCAAGACCGTTGTACATCCCTACGAAGGACTCGCGGTCGGTATCAAAGCCGGCGATTTCTTTATTTACAGAGTAGAATGCGTAGTGGTTTCTGCGCTCACGGTATTCCGTCTTGTGATAGATTACAGAATCCTTCACTTCAACTTCACCGGTGCTGAGGTTACGCTGGAAGTTGGTCATATCATCGTTGGCGTTCCACAGACAGAATTCAGCAAAAGAGAACAGCTTAACGGTTTTTTTCGCAGTGCCAGTGTTTTTAACAACCAGACGGTGTACTTCGGCATTGTGGCCCATCGGTACAAAAGCAAGCTGATTCACGGAAATTCCGTTACGCTCGCCGGTAATGGAAGTGTAGCCCAAACCGTGGCGGCATTCGTAGAAGTCCAGATCACGTTTCACCGGCATCCAGCCCGGAGTCCAGAAATCGCCGTCATCATACAGATAGTAGTAACGTCCGCCTGTATCCAGCGGAATATTGTTATACCGGTAACGGGTAAGTCTTCTCATGCGTGCATCACGGTAGAAGGTGTAGCCGCCGGCAGTATTAGAGATCAGGCCGAAAAATTGCTCGTTCCCGAGGTAGTTAATCCAAGGGTAAGGTGTTTTTGGGGTATTGATTACATACTCTTTGCGAGTGTCGTCAAAATTTCCGAATTTCATGAGAGACAAGTCTCCTTTCAATTGTGAACGCGCGTTTACAAGACTGAGAAAAAATTCCCTCGGGGTAAGGGATTTTTCTGTAACGGATAATGGCAATTACCTGTGAAGCTTTACTTCTTCGGCGGCTGGCAGGAATCTCTTGCTACGAGCCGTGCCGGGAAGCTGATGGTGCTGAAGGTAGGTTGCTGTGAATCGCACAGCTCAATCACCTTCTCGACTGCAGCCTTGGACATTTCGTAAATCGGCAGGCGGACGGAGGTCAGCTTGGGATGAATGCGTGAAGCGAGCTGCACATCATCAAATCCCGCGATGGAGATATCCTCCGGCACGGAAATTCCATGCTCGGAGAACGCTTCCATGGCCGATATGGCCATATCGTCGTTCGAGGAGAAGAAGGCCGTAGGCAACGGCCTGCCGGAATTCAGCAGCTTCGTAACCTCGGCATAGGCTGTTTCCTTCAGGAAATCGCCCTGCAGAATGAAATTCTCATTCAGTTCAAGCCCATGACGCTTCAGCGTATCCTCGTATGCCATGTAGCGTTCCCTGCCGGAGTACGTGTTCATCCGTCCGCGGATCATACCAATTTCTTCATGGCCGAGACCGATCAGATACTCAATCGCTTCGACCGTACCCTCATAGTCCTTGGAGTTCACGATGGCCAGATGATTGCGGTCCAGATGCTCCGACATAATCTCCGAAATGTCATAATCAATCAGCACAAGCGGATAATCAAGGCCGACCATCTCCCGCACAATCTCGATATCCTTCTGGGTGCCGACAATAATGCCGCCGTCAATCCGTTTCTGCAGGAAGGCCTGCTTCACCTTCAGGAAGTCGTCGGGAGAGTAGACGGTGTGAATCAGAACATAACAGCCGCGGGCATTCGAAGTGTCAACTACGGCATCAACGAACGGTGCAAAGTAGTTATTCTGATAGATCCGGGTCGTATTCTCTTTCTCGTTCATGCTGATGGCAAACAGCCCGATGGTATCGGTCTTCTTGCCGGCAAGAGCCCGGGCGAAGCTGTTCGGCTCATACTGATGCTGCTCAATCACCTTCAGCACCTTAATCCGGGTCTCCTCAGGGACATTGGAATAGTTGTTGATCACACGGGAGACGGTGCTTCGCGAAACCCCGGCCAGCTTGGCAATATCTTCGCTTCGCATAGTGTACCCCCTCTGTTGTAAACGCGCGTTTATGAACTCATTGTAAAATACTTTTACCTGAAAATCAATCACCTCTGCAAAGAATTATGCCTTGCCGGATTCTCCATTCTGCGTTACAAATAAATGCATCAAGTAACGGAGTCAGGGAAAGGGAGGAATTGCTATTTTTTACTCGTTGAAAAACCGGCTGATTGCATTCTTCGTCGTGCTGCTTGTGCTGTCGTTCGGCACGATGTCGCTGCTGCTGTTCAATCAGTCGCGTTCGATTATCCGGTCGTATATTGAATCGTCGGCACTGGAGAAAATGGACGAGTACGGTTCATTTATCAATATGGCCCTGCAGCAGAGCTATGACTTATCCTCACTGGTCTATAACAGCGATATTACCCAGAAGTGGGATGCGCAGCTCTCGAGTCCAGCCTCATCGGAGGGGCAGAAGATGCTCGCGAATATTACAATGAGCAAGTTTCTGACCCAGACGACGAACAATTATTCGATTGTTTCCTCGGTTAACATTTACCGTGACGAGGGCATGCGGATTGGTGCGGATAATCAGGTGATCACAGATGCCGCGTTTAAGCAGCAGTCATGGTACCGCAATTTCATAGAACACAGCAATCACTGGGTTCCGGCTCATCCCGATCAGGCTGAGATCAAGGGGGCTAAGCCCTATGAGGTAGTCAGCCTGCTGCTGCCGATCGGAATCTTTGAACCGTCGCTGGCAAAGAACGTAATGAAGGTAAATATCAAAGCGGAGTTTCTGCTGGAGCCGCTGAACCGGATACATCTTGGTGAAAGCGGTACCATCTTTCTGCTGAACCAGCAGGGGGAGCCGATATTATCCCAGAAGGAATACAGCACCTACCCGGAAGCGGCGGCTGAGGTGAAACGTGTCCGTGCAGGAGCAGCAGCGCAGGGCGTTGTGTACTTGAAGGATCAGCAGGGCGCTTCCCACATTCTGGTCTATAAAAAGCTGGCCATCACCAACTGGCTGCTGGTCGGCTTCGTGTCGGAGCAGGATCTGTACGCTAAGCTGTTCAAGCTGCGCAACAGCATTATTGTGTTCGCTTCACTGATGTTAATCGCAGCATTTGTGCTGGCTTATTGGATTTCTTATGGCATTACGAAACCGTTGTCCCGCCTGGTGTCGGCTATGCGCCATGTGCAGAAGGGGGATTTCGCGCAAGCGGAGCGGCTGACCCCGCCGGAGCGCAGGATACGCAGTGAGGTGGATTATGCCACCGACACCTTCCGCAATATGGTCAGGCAGCTGCGTGTGCTGATCCGGACCGAGTTTGAACAGAAGCTGCTGCGCCAGCAGGCTGAATACAAAGCGCTGCTGCTGCAGATTAATCCCCATTTCCTGTTCAATACGCTGGAGCTGATGAGCAGTCTGGCGATCCAGCAGCGGACGAAGGAGACGGTTACGGTTATTGAATCGCTGGGCAAAATGCTCAGGTTCTCGCTGCGGATCAGCGAGGATCTGATCCCGCTGCGCGAGGAGCTGAAGTATGTACGCTATTATATGTCCATCCTGGAGGTCCGTTTCGGGAGTGGTCTCGATCTGCGCCTGGAAGAGGAAGGGGAGCTTGATGATCTGGAAATTGTCAAATTCCTGCTGCAGCCGCTGATTGAGAACGCGGTGAAGTACAGCTTCATCCACCAGTCGAATGCCAGAGTGCTGATCTCGGTCAGGCAGGATCAGGACAGGCTGTATCTTGCCGTGGCTGATAACGGCATCGGAATGTCACCTGAGCAGCTGAAGCAATGGAATGAGCAGGCGATGCGCCAGCAGCTGGAGCAGATTCTACAGAGCCAGACCCATCAGATCGGACTGCGCAATGTACTGGCCAGATGCCGGCTGTATTACGGAGGACTGTTCAAATTCAAGATGGATTCAGAGCCGGGGCAAGGCACCCGCATTGAGCTGAGTCTGCCCATCCAGAGGAGGAATGACAATGTACCGCGTATTGATCGTGGATGATGAACCGGAAATCCGCCAGGGGCTCAGGCTTAAGGCAGACTTTGCAGCCTTGCGCCTGTCTGTCATCGGTGAGGCGGGGAACGGGCAGGAGGCGATGGAACGGCTGGCCTGCGAGGCCATTGATATCGTGATCACCGACATGAATATGCCTGTTATGAACGGAGTGTCCTTCCTGGAGGATTGCCGCAGACTGTATCCGGAGCTGAAGCTGATCGTCATTACCGGCTACGAGGATTTCCATTACGCCAGAGCCGCTGTCCGTAATCAGGCGCGTGATTATTTGCTGAAGCCAGTTGCTTCAGATGAGCTGACGGCTGTACTCCGTAAGGTGAAGGAGGAGCTTGATAAGGAGCGTAACAGCCGTGACCAGCAGGCAGTAATAGAGTGGCGGCTGTCCCAGTACTACAAGGAGATGAAGGAACATTTCCTGGTTCATCTGGTCAAGGAGGATGCCGCACAAACGGACGCGCTCAGGGAACGGGCTGTTCTTTTTGAGCTGGGCGAATGGGATGCCGCCGGCGTTTATTTTGTCACTGCCGGACTGCGGGAACGGAGCGGAGCAGCCGCGCAGCCGCCGGAGCGGACCCCCGGCAAGCTGCGGCTGCCGTTCGAGCTGCTCGGCAGGGAGTTTGCAGGCAGGCTGGAGAGCTGCTGCCAGGTATTTACTGATCACAGCTACCCCGGCCTGATTCACTTTATCGTGCAGGAAGGATATACCGCTCTCCCGCAGTTCAGTACAGAGCTGGCCGCCTGCATTACCGCCCATCTGGGCTTTGAGCCGGTGATCGGCTGCAGCAGCCGTAAGTTCTCCTTCCGGGAGTGGAAGGACGGCTTCATGGAGGCGCTGCTCGCCTGGAATCTCTCCGAGCATTCTTTGTATCCGGGAGAAGGTAATTCAGGGCCGGAAGCGGTGCTGACGGAAGAGCTGTCCCGGACTTTGCGCCGCCAGCTTCAGCAGGGGGAGCATGAATGCTTCAGCCGGACCGCTCAACATGAGCTGCAGCAGGCGTTCTCCCGGTCCCGGGCTTGCTTCGTAAAGCTGATTTTCCAGCTGTATCTGCTCGTGGATGCAGCAGCCGGAACTCCTGCAAGCAGGCCCGGATATGACCAGCAGCTGTGGCTGCATCCGGAAAGGGTCCATAAGCTCGACTCGGTGGATAAGGCTGTAAGCTTTCTTACCGGGCTGGCCGGCCAGACATTACATCACCCCCAGGGAGCAGGGGATTCCGATGAATCGGTAATCCGCACAGCCACGCAATATATCGACAGCAACTACATGTATGACCTGAATCTGACGGAGCTGGCCAAACGGTTTAACTACAACTCCTCTTATTTCTCGGAGCTGTTCAAGGCTAAGGTCGGGACAAGCTTCATCGCCTATTTGACTGAAATCCGCATGACGCGGGCCATTCATCTGCTTACGGACACTACACTTGGTCTATGGGATATAGCGGAGCTTACCGGATTCTCTAATGCGAGCTATTTCAGCTCCAAATTCAAGAAGATATACGGGATGGCACCGTCAGACTTCCGCCAGAATCCACCTGAAAAATTCAATAGTCAGCAGCCGAAGAAATAGCATTCAAGCCGGGAGCTGTTATTCCTATAATGAGCCTATATCCACTAAGAAGGAGAAGGCGCATATGAAGACTGCACACAAATCGGCTTTATGGAAAAACAGCGGGACTGCTTACCTGTTCCTGCTTCCCTGGCTGATCGGCTTTTTCGGACTGACACTTGGACCTATGCTGGGGTCCTTCTATCTGTCCCTGACCAAGTACAACCTGCTCAATCCTCCGGCATGGCTGGGCTTTGGCAACTACAAGCACATTTTTACGGCGGACGACTACTTCACGAAATCCCTGGGAGTAACCTTTAAGTATGTCCTGTTCTCAGTCCCGCTCAAAATGGCCTTTGCCCTGCTGGTTGCCGTAGCCTTGAACAAGGGCATCCGGGCGCTGGGCATTTACAGAACGGTGTATTACATTCCTTCCCTGCTGGGCGGGAGTGTAGCAATCGCCATCGTATGGCGGCAGATTTTTGACGGGGAAGGGCTGGTTAACCGCTTCTTAAGCTGGTTCGGGATTGAAGGACCGGCCTGGATCGCCCACCCGAGCTACATTCTGTCCACAATCGTCACCCTGTCGATCTGGCAGTTTGGCTCCGCGATGGTTATCTTCCTGGCCGGGATTAAGCAGATTCCGGCAGATCTGTATGAAGCGGCTCAGGTGGACGGCGCCGGGAAGCTGCGGCAGTTCGGCCGGATCACGCTGCCGATGCTGTCACCGGTCATCTTTTTCAACCTGGTTATGGGGATTATTAATTCATTCCAGGTCTTCACCCCGGGGTATGTCATTGGGGACGGGCGCGGCGGTCCGGTCAATTCTACGCTGTTCTATACGCTCTATCTGTATCTCAAAGGCTTCTCGTTCTTCGATATGGGCTATGCCGCAGCGCTGGCCTGGATCATGCTGATTATCATCGGCCTGTTCACCTCTATAGTGTTCATCACCTCGAAGTTCTGGGTGTTCTATGGCGATGGAAAGGACGGGAGATAAATCATGACTGAATCCAAAACAGTGGTTAAACTCGGCAGGCATGGCATCATTATTCTGTTCGGGCTGCTGATGCTCTATCCGGTACTGTGGCTGCTGTCCAGTTCCTTTAAGCCGAATGCGCTGATCTTCTCGAGTCCCGGCCTGTGGCCGGCAGAATTTACGCTGGAGAACTATGTGAACGGATGGAAAGGGCTGCAGGGCATCTCATTCAGCCGCTTCTTCCTCAACTCGGCAACGATCTCGGTGCTGTCGGTTATCGGTAATATTGTGACCTGCTCGCTGGCGGCGTACGCGTTTGCCCGGCTGGAATTCCGCTTCAAAAGTGTGCTCTTCGCCTGTATGCTTGTGACCATCATGCTTCCGTACCACGTTCTGCTGATCCCGCAATATATTATTTTCAGCAAGCTGGATTGGGTCAACACCTATTTGCCGCTCATTGTCCCGAAATGGCTGGCGCATGATTCGTTCTTCGTGCTGCTGATGATCCAGTTTATCCGCGGCATCCCGAAGGAGCTGGATGAGAGTGCAACCATTGACGGCTGCGGCCAGGGTCAGCTGTATTTCCGGATCATTATTCCGCTGCTCGTTCCGGCGCTGATCACAACGGCGATCTTCACGTTCATCTGGAGCTGGGATGATTTCTTCAGCCAGATGATTTATTTAAGCCGGATCAACCTGTTTACGGTTCAGCTGGGCATCCGTTCACTCTATGACCCTTCCGGCTCTTCCGACTGGGGTGCGCTGCTGGCGATGTCGGTGCTCTCGCTTGTGCCGATTATGACGATCTTTATGCTGTTCCAGAAGCATTTCCTTGAGGGCATCGCTACGACCGGCTTGAAATGAGGTAGACCTGCGCTGCGGGAAGGACCCGAAAAAACCACTAGCGGATACCCGAAGAAATGAAATTCAACTCCGGCCAAGAAATGGTTAGGATAGGGATGCAAGCGATTACAAATATGTGTTGGGGGACGATACCGATGAAAAAAAGCTTAGGGTTCACACTGGCTGCACTGCTCCTCGCAGCAACGACTGCCTGTTCCGGCGGAACTAATAATGCCAAGCCCGCTGCCGGCAGCGGGGACTCTGTTGAACCGGCTGCAGAGCAGGTAGAACTGCGGATTATGTGGTGGGGCGATCAGAAGCGGGCGGACAAGACGAATGAAGCACTGCGCAAATTTGAAGAGAAATATCCGAATATCAAGGTGGTCGGTGAGTTTGCGCCGAACTCCGGCTATTTTGACAAGCTGAACACCCAGCTTGCTTCCGGAACAGCACCGGATGTGTTTTTCCTGGGCGGGAATGTAACGGATTATGCGGAAAAAGGGGTGCTGCTTGATCTCCAGCCTTATGTAGGCAAGCAGCTTGACCTGACGGATATGGACCAGACGATGGTGGAGTACGGCACACTGAACGGGAAGCTGGTGCATATCTCAGCCGGCGCAAATGCCAGAGGCATTGTCATCAACACGGAAATGTTCAAAAAAGCGGGAATGACGCTTCCTGCCGACGGCTGGAGCTGGGAGGATTATTCGCGGATCAGCAAGGAAATAGCCGGGAAGCTCGGGCAAGGGTATTATGGCACCTATAATTTCACGGTGGATGGCATGGATATCTATATGAAGCAGCGCGGCAAGCAGGTCTACGATATGGAGCATGACGCTCTCGGCTTCGAGCAGCAGGATGCGGAGGACTGGTTCAACTACTGGAATGATATGTCGAAGACCGGCGGCATGGTTACCCCTTCACTGCAGGTATCCAATCCTCCTGGAGACACGAGTAAATCGCTTGTTGTTACCGGCAAAGTAGCGATGAGCCTGATTCCGTCCAACCAGTTCGTTGCCCATCAGAATCTCATTCAGGATACGCTGACGATGGTTCAGGTACCGCGCGGACCTAAAGGAACAGGTGTAGTATTTGAATCCAGCCAGGGCTTGTCGGGTTATGCGAAGACCGAGCATCCGGAGGAAGTGGCTACACTGATGAATTACTGGATTAATGATCCTGATGCGGCTCAGATTCTTGGCAGCGACCGCGGAGTTCCTGTAACTTCAAAAATGCGTGATTTGTTAATGAAGGATGCCTCTCCGCTTGAGCAGACCATATATGACTTCACAAGCCGGGTGTCTGAAGCAACAAAGACGGAGCCGTTTGCCATCAGCTATAACCCGCCAAGCTTCACTGAGTTTACCAAGCTGGCTGAAACAGCCGTTCAGGAGATTGGCTTCGAGCAAAAGGATGTTAAACAAGGCGTAGAAGATTTCTATAAAGGGGCTGCGCAGATCTTCGGCAGTAAATAGTATGCACCGGAAGCAGGCTGCCCCGGCAGTCTGCTTCCTTGTCTGTAGAGAAGGCTAAGGATACAGGAGGGGAAGAGATGAACAGTGAGGTGCTGAAGAGGCTTCGCGATATTAATATAGAAGACCGGGTGGGCACTTTGAAAAAAACAGAGGATCTTCTTTCTGTAGAACGCTGGAAGCAGTCGGGTACAGCCTTCACCGCTTCGTCCGAAGAGCTGGAGGATGTCTATTATTCTGCACTGCATAAGCTCATGGATTGTATCGTTCCGATGACCGGAAACAGCCATGTGCTGCATGAAGGAGGGGTCTACCGCGGAAGCTGGCTGGAAAGTACAGGGACGATTAGCAGCGAGCTGCTGTCACGGTTCATGCCGGATGTTGCTGAAGCTACGTTTCTGCTGTTCGCCGATTATCAGCGGGAGGACGGGCTGATTCCTTACAAAATTACTCCGGCAGGTCCGGCTTACCGGCAGATTCAAATGGTCACTCCGCTGGCCCGGAGTGTGTGGAATCATTATGTGCTGAACGGCCGGGACCGGAATTTTCTCAGCAGAATGTATCACGCCATGAGCCGGTTTGACGATTGGCTGGCAACCAGGCGTGATACCCGCGGGACTGGCTGTGTGGAGGCCTTCTGTACCTTTGATACCGGACATGATCTGTCCCCGCGCTTCTGGCATATTCCGGATACACCTCATCTGGACGATGCTGCCCAGTTTAACCCGGATTCCCCGCTGCTGCCCTTGCTGGCACCTGATCTGACCGCGAATGTCTATTGCCAGCGGCTGTATCTGTCGCGGATGGCCGGTGAGCTTGGAGTGAGCGGGGCGGAATGGAGCGCTAAGGCGGTGGCGAGTGTGAAGAGCCTCTTCAGCCATTGCTATGATGAAGCAGATGCCTTCTTCTATGACCGGGACCGGAAGGGCCGGTTCGTGCGGGTGCAATCCGATGTGCTGCTGCGGGTGCTGGCCTGTGAAGTAGGCGACCGGGAGTTTTTTGACCAGGCACTCCGGCGTTACCTGCTGAACACCAGCAAGTTTTTTGCGAAGTATCCCTTCACCTCCATTGCTATGGATGACCCGAGGTTCGACCCTTTCTCAAGCTATAATACCTGGGCCGGGTCCTCCAATTTCCTCAGTATCATCCGTGCGCCGCATGCCTTCGAGCACCATGGCCGTTATGTCGAGCTGACCTGGGTGATGCAGCCCATACTGTCAGCATTATCCCGCATGAAGCGCTTCGGCCAGACGTTAAGCCCATGGACAGGAGAAGAAGGTTATACAGACACCTATTCTCCGGCTATTCTCTGCCTGCTCGACTATATTGAACGGCTATGCGGCATCCTGCCGGCAGGCGGAGAAGAGCTGTGGTTTACGGGATTGCTTCCATATAATATGGATCATGGCCGGGAGCTTGCCCATGAGACCGGCTACCGCCGGGTGGTGGACGGCACAGTCTATGAGCTGTTAACAAACCGGGAGACAGCTGTAATCTACCGGGATCAGGCAGAATACATGTGCTTCCCCTTTGGCGTCCGCGTAGTGACAGACCGGAGCGGGCGGCTGCAGAAGCTGATCGGAATGAGTGTCCGTACAATTGAAGGAAGCATCAGCTATCTGGGGCAGAGCCTCCCGTTCATTATTAAGGGCAACGAACAGCTTGAATATACAGACGGAGGATTCAGCAGCATCAGTGACATTGGAGTGGTATTTCCGGAATACAGGTAAGCTCCGGATGAACTGGACCAGACCATGAAAGGAGAGCTTATGTATGATTGATAATCAAAACCTGCAGATTAGAGATCCGTTTGTGCTGCCGGCGGCAGAACAGGGAATCTACTATTTGTATGGGAGTACTGACAGCAATATCTGGGGCAGGGGCACGGGATTCAATGTATATACAGGAAAGGATCTGGAGCACTGGGAGGGACCGTTCCCGGTCTTCCGCCCGGAGGCGGATTTCTATGCCGAGCGGAATTTCTGGGCACCGGAGGTGTATGCTTACGGGCAGGGATACATCATGTTTGCTACTTTCCGGCGGAAGGATAACGATCTGCTGGGCACGGCTGTTCTTACGGCACCCCAACCGCTTGGCCCGTTCAAGCCGCATAGTGAAGGGCCTGTGACCCCGCAGGACTGGAGCTCACTGGACGGGACGCTGTATGTCGATGCAGGGAACCAGCCCTGGATGATCTTCTGCCATGAGTGGCAGCAAACCGGTGACGGGGAGGTCTGCGCAATGCGGCTGACTGAGGATCTGAAGAGTGCTATGGGTGAGCCGGTTACTTTATTCCGGGCATCCGAAGCACCTTGGACAACCCCGTTTGTATCCGCACGGTATCCGGATCAGATTAATTATGTAACAGACGGACCTTATCTGTTCAGATCCGCTGAAGGCGTGCTGTATCTGCTGTGGGCCAGCTTCATTAATAATAGATACGCACTGGGCATCGTCCGCTCAGCGAGCGGGGAGATTACCGGCCCGTGGATTCATCAGCCAGAGGCGCTCTATCAGAATGACGGCGGACATGCCATGGTCTTCGAGACCTTTGACGGGAAGCTGATGCTGGCGATTCATACCCCGAATCAGACCCCGGAGGAGCGGCCAATTTTCCTGGAGCTGGAGGAGGCTGGCGGGGAGATGCGGATGAAAGGCTGCTGAATCGGCAAATAAAAAAACGATTGCTACCTCAGCCGGGTTAGCAATCGTTTTTTTCATTTGCATAAGGAGGCAGTTTGAATGTACCATCCGCTTCCTATTCGATCTCAATACTCCATGGCCCATCAGCTTCAACGGCAAATACATAAACTCCGTCAGATTTAATGGCCTCAGCTGTAGAACCGGAATAATTCCCAATCTCGTTAACCAGCAGGAAACTATCATTTACTTTGACTACAAAATTTGATTCTCCAACATGTTTGGAAGTGAATTTGGTCAGCTTACTTTGCAGTTTTGCAAAAACAACATCATTGCCTTTGCCGGATAGTTTAGTCGGGGCGCTTTTTATATTATCTGGTATGGATTGTGTAATTTCAGCCTTCCATGATCCATCTGAATCCACATTCAGCATGTATTTTCCGTCTTCTGGAATGACGACTAGAGATTTTCCCTTGTAGGGTCCAATTTCATTTACAAGCATTTCCTTGGAAGCTCCGGTTTCATCGTAAAGGTAGATAACGAAATTTGAATCGCCTGCATCGGTTGCTTCTACGATTGCAATGCCGCTTTTTAAATTGAAGAAATCAGTTGCCTGATCACTTTTACCTTTGAGATGAATGATATCGTCAGGTGCGGCTGCAGTTTCTGGAGTTGCCGTTGTTTTGACAGCCGTGGTTTGCTTGCCAGAGTATAACTTCAATAGCTCATCATACAGCTTCTTTACACTGGCGCGATCATCTTTTTGAATAGCAAATCCCATTTCCTTGAACTTATTCTCGTGTTCTTTAATTGCTGATGAGCTGGCGTTAAAAATAATTTCTAAAGCATCGTCTTTACTCTCATCAGGGATTCCCTTATCTAAATAAAGTTTGGCTGTAGCAAGAGCGTCAGCAATATTTTTTTGATCATAATCAGCATACGTTTGATTAGCGTCACTTTCAGCAGAGGGCGGTTCTTCTGTTGGAGCTGAAGTAAGCGTTGTATCAGGATAACGGCTTTCCACAGACGCTGGTACAATTCCTCCTATTTTTGTGTAGAGCTTCTTTACACTTTGTATATCGTCTTTTTCAATAGAATCTGCAATTTCCAGGTAAGTGTATTTATCCCCGTTGCTTTCTCTCGCTATCACCCGGATTTTCTCGGCAAGATCTTTAGATAGTCCAGAATTCCAGGTATTCGTTCCGAAGTGCTCCAGGTATTCCAATGTCTGATCCTTTACTGAGAAACCCTCAACCTGCAGAGCAGAAGTGGCAGTCGGTGACTGTGCAGAAGTGGCAGTCGGTGACTGTGTAGAAGTGGCAGTCGGTGACTGTGTAGGTGTAGAAGTGACTGTCTGTGACTGTGCTGAGTTAGTAGATCCTCCACATCCGGCTAAGGCTGCCGGTAACGTCAGCAGTGCCATTGCTAAAGCAATTCTAGTTATTTTTGTGTACATGTATAATTTCCCCCAGATTCGTGATAACCCAAATTAGTGTATCAAAAATGGATTATTATTACTATCCTAATTAAGAAGCTTCTTAGTCAAATTTCCTATATTCATTAAAATACCAATAAGAGGAAATGATAAAGGAGCGAAACATTGCAATGAGCAGAAGAACAAGCGGAATGATTTTTATAACTATCTCGGCCTTGCTGTATGCAATCAGGTATATTAGTGAGCTGTTTAACAACATGCTTACCTATGTCGGAGAAGAACCGCGCAAGCTCAGCAAGGCGGCACTTTGGGTGGGAATTGCCTTTCTGGTGTGGGCGGAAGTGGAGGAATATATCAGGAAGTACCGTGTATCCAGGATCAAGTCGCTGCTAAATCCTGATAGCAAAGAGGAGGACAGATGAAAGAGATTTGTTGTTAGTCTTGCTTGAAATATACTCTATTTTGTCCAAACTATAGCTCCTCACTGGCATATTCTATTAGCAGAAATCAGGAGAGGAGGAATAATAATGGCAATAATTATTGATACAGGGGCCAGTACAGCGACGACGGGCAGTCAGACCGTTTCGATTCCTATTCTTTCACCGGCCGGCAATCTGCTCTTGGCCCAGTTTGGCCTTGCAACTGTTACATCAGGCGTTGTCCTGCTGAGTGCTTCCGTTGGCTTCCAGACAACGCTTGGTGTCCCGAGTGTAGTATTTACAATGTACCGTGACGGCCAGCCGATCTTTAATATGGGCTCCAGCGGGCTTGCCCTGCTTGCAATCCAGCCGATTACCATTTCCTTTATGGACAGAAATGTACCTGCCGGATATCACGCCTACAGCCTGGGTGTTGCGAACAACAGCCTGAATATTTTACTGAATACAGCCAGCGTTACGGGACCTGTTACATTCTCAGGCACCTCTATCGGCTAAACCAAATACCGTATTAGCGGAACAACCCGTTGAGACTTAAGCCCAGCGGGTTGCTTCCATACATATACAAAATGTCCCAAACCCGGTATGATCAGCATATAGACTTATATCATGAGAAGAAGGGCTGTGAGAGGAATGTCAACGTATCATGATACATTATTTTTTGGAGGCTTCAGCATATTTATTCTTCTGATCTGGCTAACCTGCCTGGGGCTGGGCATTTATTTATTCGTTCTGGTTGTCAAGCTGGCGCGCAGAGGGATCATAGCTTTGGACCTGTACAACCATGCCAAGAATCTCGAAATCCGCGAACGCTACGAATCCGGCCCGAGAAAAGATGGATTCTAAGCCCAGCATATAAAGGCCTGTATGTACAAAATGCCCTGCTGTCCTGACGGATGGCGGGGTATTTCAGTTGGAGGAGGGAACGGCAGTGGCAGCAGCAGAGTTGAATCCCCGTTCAGTCACATAATGGTCAATGCTCCAAACCCCGAGCTTCGCGCTCTTTGCCTGCTCCTCAATTCTCCTGAACTGAGCTTCGTATTTCACATCCGGCGGGTATACGGCCACTCGGGCCAGGCCTTCTGCGAGCATCAGTTCATTTACCATCTTATCCCCCAGGTACACATAGGCCAGAATACGCCCGTATTGATCCCGCTCAGACATATCACTCTCCAGCTGGACCGTTTGCCCGGTGAGAAGCTCTGTCAAATAATCGCTGGCTTCAGGGCCGAAGGGCTGGACCGATGTATTGGCTCGTTTGGTCTCAGGAGTATCAATAAGAAGAAGCCGGACCTTCTCTACCGAACCATCTTCGGACCTTACTTTGAAGGTATCACCATCGGTCACCGAGAGCACCTCAGCCTCGCGAAATTTATGAGTGTTCAGCGGTTCAGAATAACTGTCCGGTTCTTGTTTGGATAGAACTGCGGTTAACAACGAAATGATAAGAGCTAAGAGGATTAAGCTGTATCTTTTGAGCTGCTTGCGGTTTCTGGAATTGAACATCTGCTAATGACTCCTTTTGCATGGATATGGAGTCTATCTTAGCAGAAACAGCACGGTAAGAGTAGGAATTTACGAGTTTACTACGGCGGAAAGCCCTTGGACCATAACAATCACTCCTG